>CAVQQR010000010.1:0-185000 GCA_963715015.1 uncultured Flavobacteriaceae bacterium | reverse complement strand
AAGGCGGAATTTGAAAAGAAAATGGAGGAGCAAGGCAAAAGAATGCAACATGAAAAGGAAAAGTTAGAAGACGAGAAAAAAATGTTGGAACGATTAAAGGAACAACAAGAAGATATTCTAAAAATTCAACTGAACAAGGCGCTCGAACAAGAATCTATCAAAATTAGAAAAAGAGCGATGGAATATTATGAAGAGAAGATGAATTCACTGGAGCAGGAGAACGATAAAAGAAAGCAGGAAAACAAATTGCTCAAAGAGAAGGAGGTTCTATTAATGAGAAAGGAAGCAGATTTAAAAGAAAAGCAAGAAGAGCTTCAGCTAAATGTGGAGAAGCAGTTGTTAGAAAGACAAAAGGAAATTGAGGATAAGGCTAGGGCAAAAGAAAGAGAAAACTTTGAATTAGAAAAGATAAAATTGCTCAAACAAATTGAGGATAATAAAAAATTGGCAGAAGAAATGAAACGAAAGGCTGAACAAGGTTCCATGCAGTTACAGGGCGAAGTTCAGGAATTAGCTTTGGAAGACCTACTGATGAGAAATTATCCTTTTGATAAAATAGCGGAAGTACCAAAGGGAATTAGGGGGGCGGATTGTATTCAATACGTAGTTAATTCTTTGCAGCAGAATTGTGGATCAATAGTTTATGAAAGCAAACGCACAAAAAATTTCGCAAATGATTGGATTGATAAACTCAAACAGGATCAGGTTACCTGTAAGGCTGATGTTGCGATATTAGTGACCGAAACGATGCCTTCTGATATGGAACGTTTTGGTGAAAAAAACGGAGTGTGGATTTGCGGATATCACGAAGTGAAAAGCCTTTCTTTTGTTTTGCGAGAGATGCTGATTAAAACTTATGCAGCCAAATTATCGCAGGAAAATAAGGGTGATAAGATGGAATTGCTCTATCATTATTTAACTTCCAATGAATTTGTACAAAATATCAAGCGAATTGTAGAGAATTATGACGGAATGATCGATCAGTTAAATTCTGAAAAGAAAGCGATGCTTAAGTTATGGGCCGTCCGGGAAAAACAGATTTGGGTGGTTCAGGAAAATATTTCGGCTCTTTTTGGCAGTATCAAAGGAATAGCCGGAAATGAATTGGAAACATCTAATGTGTTGGAATTACCGGATAGAACAATTGATTAATAATAAGATAAATAAATGTATGAGTCTTATAAAAACAATCTCTATTTTATTATTTTCCTTCCTAATATCTTGCTCAGAAAGCAAGAATGAAGAGGCACCACCACCCGTTTCTTCCAAAAAAATGAAATATCGTGGTGCTGATTTATCTGCTTATCCACAAATAGCAACGCGAAATTTGAATTTTCTGAATGAAAATGGAGATGTAGAAGATTTTTTATCCATTTTAAAGAAAAATGGCATCAACATTATCCGTTTAAAATTATGGGTTAACCCAGAAGGTACTGCTGCTAGTTTTACAGAAGTTAAAAATTTTTCGGCACAATTAAGATCGAGAGGGTATCAAATTTGGCTCACCATACATTATTCTGATACTTGGGCAGATCCAGGACATCAAGATACGCCAAAGGCATGGCAGAATATGTCATTTCAACAGCTAAGAGATTCAGTAAGAGCATATACAACAAATATTGTGGGTTCGATTAGACCTGATATAGTTCAAATTGGGAATGAAATTAACAATGGATTTCTTTTCCCTGAAGGAAATTTGTACAGTAATGAAAAACAGTGTCTTGAGCTGTTGCAAGCCGCTTCTCAGGCAGTAAAACAGAGCAATTCTGAATCTAAGATTATGATTCATTATGCGGGCCACAGTGGATCAAAGTCTTTTTTTCAAAAAATGTCAAGTATAGATTATGATTTCATAGGGCTTTCGTATTATCCTATATGGCATGGAAAGGATCTTAATGTTTTATCCGACCAAATGTCAGATCTCTCAAATAGTTTTGGAAAGGAAATTTTGATTGCAGAAACGTCATATCCATTTACGTTGGAATGGAATGATTATACCAATAATATCGTAGGCCTGGAAAGTCAAATTATTTTACCTGATTATCCTTCAACAGAAATCGGACAAGCTAATTTTTTTAACGAAATATACCAAAGAGTTTTAGAAGTTGAAACTGGTATAGGTATATGTTACTGGGGAGGAGAATTGGTTGCCTTTGATGGGCCAACATCTCAAAATGGTTCTCCATGGGAAAACCAGGCATTGTTCGATTTTAGTCTAAAATCACTTCCCGTTTTAAAGGAATTTAATCCGCAAAAATAAATAGATTTTGTATTGATTTCTTCGCGATATTTACAACAAACCCCTAAAATATGGCAGTGACAAATTTGGTGTCTGAGACCGAAAAATACGAGGTCTTAATTCAAGGTCTAATTGACCAAAAATTTGGATTTGTTGATCATTTTTTGGATGACGTAGTCGTTTTCGGATTAAGAAAGAATTTAGCCAAATACTATGAAAATAGTGAAATGAATCCTGCCGGAATTGGAAAAAAGTTTGATTATCAAAAGAATACCGAGGTAAGAGGAGATCTTATTAAATGGTTAGATAATAAAAGTGAAGACCCCTATGAAAGGGCTTTTTTAAATCAGGTTCAAAATTTTATAAAGCACCTCAATGCCACCTGCTACACTTCTATCAATGATTTTGAATTTCATTATGCCATGTACGATGTTGGCAGCTTTTATAAGAAGCACCTAGATCAGTTTAAAAGTGACAGAGGAAGAAAATACTCACTGGTTACCTATTTAAACGAGAATTGGAAAGTAACTGACGGAGGAAATCTAAGTCTCTACCTCGATAATGAAAAAATAGAAAATGTATTTCCCTATGGGGGAAGATCTGTATTTTTTAAAAGCGATGAATTAGAACATGAAGTGCATCCATCTCACAACAGAAAAAGATTAAGCATAGCCGGTTGGTTAAAAACAATTTAAAAAGTATATCTTTAGTCTAATTAAATTATTTTCCTATGCAAAAATTGAGCTTTCTGTTGCTAATTTTTACGGTTCTTTTTGCTTGTAAAAATGAAAACAATTCGGTTAGTAAAACTTCAATTCGCATTTCTGTCGATCCGTCCATTTCCCAAGAAAATCAGCAAGGCAGGTTGTTATTGATGTTTTCCAATAATGATGAAAAAGAACCCAGATTTCAAATTAATGATGGCTTACATACTCAATTGATCTTTGGGATGAATGTGGAAAACTTAAAACCTTCTGAGAGTCAATTATTTGATCAAGAAGCATTTGGCTATCCAATTTCGAATTTGAAGGATATAAAGCCAGGGACTTATTATGTTCAGGCGTTGCTGCATGTTTACGAGGATTTTAAGCTCTCTACCGGACATACCGTAAAGTTACCGATGGACAATGGGGAGGGACAACAATGGAATCTATCTCCTGGGAATCTTTATAGCAAACCGTTGAAAATTGAGATAGACAATGAGGGAATTAAAGATCTTCAGATCGTGATGACAGAGAAGATTGAACCCATAGAAGAACCTCAAGATACAGAATGGATTAAGCATGTGAAAATGAAGTCGGAGAAGCTGTCTTCTTTTTGGGGTAGAGATATCTTTTTAGGAGCTCATGTACTTTTACCAAAAGGTTTTGAAGAACATCCGGAAGCAAAATATCCCATCATGATTTTTCACGGTCATTTCCCCGCAGATTTTGGTGGATTCAGAACTAGCCCTCCTGACCCAGATTTGGAGCCCGATTTTGCAGAGAGGTTTAATGTGAATGGATACAACATCATTCAGCAACAAGAGGCATATGATTTTTATAAGCGATGGAACGAACCTGATTTTCCCAGATTTATCATTATAGAAATTCAGCATCCAACTCCTTACTACGATGATTCATATGCGGTAAATTCAGCTTCACAAGGCCCATATGGAGATGCGATTACATTTGAACTCATTCCGTTTATTGAACAAAAATTTCGCGGAATGGGCGAGGGATGGGCGCGTTTTCTTTATGGTGGTTCCACAGGTGGTTGGGAGGCACTTGCCGTTCAAGTCATGTACCCGGATGAATACAATGGTTGTTTCGCTGCTTGTCCTGACCCCATCGATTTTAGAGCTTATTGTTTGAATAATATTTATGAGGATAAAAATGCTTATTACTACGAAAGTGATTTTAACTCCCTAGAAATCCCTGCAAAAAGAGACTATTTGGGTCAGATTAGTTCTACTGTAAAACGAGCCAATCATTACGAATTGGTTTTAGGTGATCATTCAAGATCCGGTCAGCAATGGGATATATGGGAGGCTACCTATTCACCGCAAGGTGAGGATGGTTATCCCGAGCGTATTTGGGATAAAATGACCGGAGAAATCAATCCTACTGTGGCCAATTACTGGAAAGAAAATTACGATTTGCGTTATATATTGGAGCGAGATTGGGATAAATTGGGAGAAAAATTGAGAGGTAAAATTCATATTTATTGTGGAGATATGGATAATTATTATCTCAATAATGCGGTTTATTTGATGGAAGATTTTCTTGAATCAACAACAAATCCTTATTATGAAGGCGAGGTTGATTACGGGGATAGAGCAGAGCATTGTTGGAACGGAGATCAGGAAAACCCAAATTACATCAGTCGTTTGAGATATAACTCTATGTATGTTCCTAAAATAATGGAAAGAATTGAGAAATCTGCTCCAAAAAATGCTGACTTAAAAAGTTGGAGGTACCGATAATATTTGAAGATTAAGGGAGTATTTCTTGGATAATTGATTTTAATTTTTATTCAATTGTAAATCAATATATTAAATTGATTATTTGTAATATCACGTCAACTCTTAAATCTAATATTCATGAAAAAAACATTTAAATTTCTTGGAAAATTATTACTCGTTCTCCTTGTTCTTATTGTATGTGCAGGACTTTATATTCAAATAAAAGGAATACCCTCCTATAAAACGGAAGAGATCAAATTTGTCGTCCACAGTACTCCTGAAACAATTGCCAGAGGAGAGAAGCTGGCCAAAGTGTTATGCGCAAACTGTCATTTAAATGAGGAAACCGGCCAACTTACGGGGAAATTTATGAGAGATGCACCCGAGGAATTTGGGACCATCTATTCTGCAAATATCACAAATGACAAAACACACGGAATTGGAAATTGGACCGATGGTGAAATTGTCTATTTATTGAGAACCGGTATTAAGAGAGACGGGAAATACGCACCCCCTTATATGGCAAAATTGCCCACCATGGCCGACGAGGATATCAATGCGATCTTGTCATTTCTTCGTTCTGATCATCCCTATGTTAAAGCAAATTCAACGCCAACCATTCCAGTTGAACCTTCATTTTTAACGAAATTTTTGACCAATACTGTTTTCAAGCCATTTCCCTACCCAAAGGAAAAAATACGCATGCCAGATGAGAATAATCCCATAGAATTAGGAAAATATTTGACTCATAATTTAGATTGCTTTCTCTTGTCATTCTGCTGATTTTAAGACAAATAACTTCTTGGAACCAGATAAAAGTCCTGGTTATTTTGGGGGAGGGAATAAGCTCTTAACTATGGAAGGAGAAGTTATACTCTCTTCAAATCTCACCCCGGATAAGGAGACAGGGATAGGAAATTGGTCTAAAGAAAAATTTAGGAATGCACTAAAATCAGGTATTGTAGAAGGTCAAATAGCCTTAAGGTATCCTATGGTTCCCTATATAGATCTGACAGATAAAGAAGTAGATGCAATCTATACCTACTTGCAAACTTTGCCTGCCATTAAAAATGAAATACCCCGTTGATTCAAAAAGAATCAATTAGGTTATCCTTTTTTTTTGCATTTTCTTTGCGTTTGAATGAAAAGCGCGCTGTTAATTATATTATTGATGTTTTCGAGTTTCACCCTTGCGCAAGTAGGAGGAGAGCGTGTTTTTAGTTTTTTAAATATTCCTGTCTCGGCACGTCAAGCTGCTTTGGGTGGCGATATTTATACCATGAATGATGATGTCAATCAGCCACTATGGAACCCGGCTAGTATCAATAGATTTATAGATAATCGATTAGGAGTTAATTACATCAACTATTTAGGCGATTTGAACATGGGCTCAGTCACCTTTGCCCATTTGGTAAATCGAAGATTTGGTACACTTCATGGAGGGATTCAATATTTAGATTACGGAGATTTTATCGGTGCAGATGAATCAGGTATTGAAACGGGAGAATTTGGTGCGCGAGATATAGCTATTTCTATGGGATATGCTTATCAAATACCCTATTCGGCCTTTTATTTGGGAGCAAACATGAAATATCTCAGTTCGAAAATAGAAAATTATCACTCTGCCGGACTTGCTGCTGATTTTGGAATTTATTATTACGATGACAAAAAACCATACACTTTTGCCGCTGTAGTGAGAAATTTAGGATATCAAATTACTGTTTTTGATGAAATTAGAGAAAAACTTCCACTTGAAATTGCCATCGCATCGAGTTACCAGTTACAAGATGTACCTTTAAAATGGTACTTAACAATTAATAGTTTACAAAGTTGGTACATTGCAGAGCCAAATCCCTCTAATAGTTCCAGTAATTTAGATGGAGATGTTACCAATGAAACCATTAATTTCTTTGATCAGGCCATCAGGCACGTGGTAATTGGGGCGGAATTTTTCCCCGAAAAGGCATTTAATATCAGATTGGGTTATAATTTTAGAAGAGCGGCTGAACTAAATTTGACAGAAACCAGAACATTTGCAGGATTAAGTGCGGGTTTTGGATTAAGAACAGGAAGGCTTACATTTGAATACGCATTTACGAAATATCATCCGGTGACTAATTCGAGTACGTTTTCATTGCTCATCGATTTAAATAGACGAGGATTTTAAAATGGATAAAAAAGTTATTATAGCCATAGATGGTTATTCATCTACAGGAAAAAGTACCATCGCTAAAATGTTGGCAAAGGAATTGGGATACATTTATGTAGATACGGGAGCAATGTATAGAGCCGTTGCGCTGTATGCCCATCGCAAGGGATGGGTTAATGAAGATGATCTGAAAATTGAAAGTATTGTAAACGGTTTGGATCAAATTGATTTGGACTTTGCTTTTAATCCTGATATAGGATTTTCGGAAATGTATTTAAATGGTGAAAATGTAGAAAGCGAAATAAGATCACTTGAAATCTCGAATCTGGTGAGTAAAATATCTACTATCCCACAAGTACGTGAAAAATTAGTAAGCTATCAGAAAAAATTAGGCGAGAACAAAGGCTTGGTTATGGATGGCAGAGATATAGGTTCTGTTGTATTTCCTGATGCTGAAATTAAATTGTTTTTGAGTGCGAAGCCCGAAGTAAGAGCGGGAAGAAGGTTCAAAGAAATGACTGGTAAAAATGAAGAAGTTTCCTATGAGGAAGTATTGGAAAATGTGGTCATGAGAGATGATCTAGATACAAATAGAAAAATATCTCCTTTAATTAAGGCCAAGGACGCTATTGAAATAGATAATTCAGAAATGAAGAAAGACGAACAATTTCATTATATCCTGAATTTAGTCCAAGATAAAATAGCGAAACTCAATTGACCTTGTTAGGGAATGTTTAAATACTTGTGGGTTTGCAATGAAATTTTCCATTTAGGATTTTTCATAACGTATTCAACAATCAATGGAGTCATTTTTTCTCGATTACTCCATTCGGGTTGTAAAAAAAGCGTACAATTTTGATTCACTTTTGCCGCCTGGTCTTCTGCAAATTTAAAATCGTTTTTATTGTAAATAATCATTTTCAATTCATCCGCCCGCTCCTGCACTTCTTTCAAGGGTAATTTGTTCTTTTTAGGAGATAAACAGATCCAGTTCCAAACACCAGATAGTTTATAAGCTCCCGAAGTTTCAATATGGGTTTTTACATTTCTTCTTTGCAAAGTTTCGGTCAGAAAATCTAAATTCCACATCAAGGGCTCACCTCCTGTAATTACAGCGGTATCAGAGTATTTAACAGCGTTTTCAATAATAAGTTCTGTTAGCGTAGCAGGGTGCAGTTTTGCATTCCAGCTCTCTTTTACATCACACCAATGACAGCCAACATCACAACCTCCAATTCGTATAAAATAAGCGGCTTTCCCTGTATGGGCTCCCTCTCCTTGTATGGTGTAAAATTCCTCCATTAAGGGGAGCATCTTTCCAACATTGATCAACTCTTGTGTTTTGGCTTCCAAATTTTAAATTTTTGCAAAGATATTTAAACTAGAACAATTTTTATGTTATGAGGTTTTAAACTATTTTTATCAAAAATATCGATATGGCACGAAGGGATAATTTTATCGCTCAAATCAATCAAGGATATCAAATGAAAGGAGGATCCATTGTACTTGGGGCTGCTATGCTTGACGGAGAACCAATTAAAGATGCCTTTGTTAAGATTCCACTGAAAACAATTAACCGACACGGACTAATCGCGGGTGCTACCGGGACAGGTAAAACAAAATCTCTGCAGGTGTTTGCTGAAAACTTATCAGACAATGGAATACCTGTTTTATTGATGGATGTCAAAGGAGATTTAAGTGGAATAGCTAAGTCAGGTGCGGAAAATGATCATATTACTAAGCGCCATGCTCAAATAGGTTTAGCTTATGAGCCAAAGGGGTTTCCTGTGGAGATTCTCAGTTTATCCCAACAAAAGGGGGTAAGGCTCAGAGCGACTGTTTCGGAATTTGGACCTACATTACTTTCGAGAATTTTGGATTTAACCGATGTTCAAACGGGTATTTTGGCTATTGTTTTTCAATATTGTGATGACGAAAAATTACCACTTTTAGACTTAGATGATTTTAAAAAAGTCCTTCAATTTGCTACTAATGAAGGAAAGGAAGAGTTTGAGAAAAAATATGGAAGAATCTCCACCGCTTCTACAGGTTCAATTTTGAGAAAAATTGTAGAGTTGGAGCAACAAGGGGGAGATTTATTTTTTGGTGAGAAATCATTTGATGTTAACGACTTAGTAAGAATTGATGAGAATGGTCGAGGGATTATATCTGTGCTAAGACTGACAGATATTCAAGATCAACCAAAGTTGTTTTCAACTTTTATGTTGCAATTATTAGCGGAGATTTATAATACTTTTCCTGAAATTGGGGATCCCGACAGGCCGGAGTTGGTCATTTTTATCGATGAAGCCCATTTGGTTTTTGAAAATGCCACAAAAACTTTACTGGATCAAATAGAGAGTATTATTAAATTAATCCGATCCAAGGGCATTGGTATTTATTTTGTTACACAAAATCCAAAAGACATTCCTTCCGATGTATTATCCCAACTCGGAATAAAAATTCAACATGCTTTGCGTGCTTTTACTGCAAATGACAGAAAAGGTATTAAATTAGCTGCCCAGAATTATCCTATTTCGGATTTTTATGAAGTGGATCAAGAATTGACGAAACTTGGAACAGGTGAAGCTCTTGTAACGGTTTTGAATGAAAAGGGAATGCCAACTCCGTTGGCCAGAACCTTGCTTCGTGCGCCGATGAGCAGAATGGATATCCTGACGGATAAAGAGTTGGATGAATTGATTTCGAATTCAAAATTGGTGCCGAAGTACAATGACGCGATAAATCGAGAAAGCGCTTATGAAATATTAACTAAAAAATTAGAGAATACCTCAACAGTCAAGAATCAAAAAAGTGCAAGTGGCTCCAAAACTAATAAATCAGCTATGGATCCCTTGCTTAAAGTGGTGACAAGTGCTACTTTTGTGAGAGGTGTTTTTGGTATATTAAATAAAATGATGAAGAAATAAAAATAGCTATATATGACAAGAAAACTACTCCTATTATTATTGACCGTTCTCCTTTGGCAATGCAGTAAGGAAAAGGAATTTGAAATTACTAAAGACCAGGTTGGACCAATCACTAAAAGCACTTCTAAAGAAGATATTTTAAGTTTTTTTATAAATGATTCTGTCGTCATGCTTCCGCCAGATAGAGATTTTGTAAATGAATTTGTGGTTTACGACAAGAAGGGAAAACATTTATTATCTATTTACCCTAGCATTCCTAAAGATTCACTTAACTACATCGAAAGAATACAAATTTATTCCCCCTTGTTTAAAACGGAAAAAGGAATTTCCGTGGCCTCGAATTACGGTGATGTTGCTTCTAATTATTCGTTTACAAAAATAGACCCGACTTTTACATCGGCTATTATTTATGTAGATGAAATAAATGGATCTATCGTATTGGAAAAGAGCGATCTAGGTTTGTCTGAAGATAATCTGGATCCGATCTCGAAAGACCAGATTCCGGATCTCGCGCGGATTAAATATATTTCGATTTGGTTTGAATAAAAACGAATTAGAATTTGTGAAGAATGGGGCTTTTAAAAAGCCCCATTTTTTTTGCATCAAGTTTTGTTTTATCGCTAAATGAGTTTCAAATTTCACTAGAATTCGTTTTAAAATCATTAATTTTAAGGTACAATTTATCTGTCATGAATAAGTATTTTGGCACTTCACCAAATAAGTCTGTTTTATTTCTTCCCTATATTTTTTTCTTAGTCATTTTTTCATGTAAACAAGAAAAAAATGAAATTTATGCTGAAAGAAGGGATATTATCGAGTCTGTTTACAGCTCTTTGCTTGTTGAGCCGGACAGCCTTTACCAAGCCTATAGCTCAGTGGCCGGAATTTGTGAAACTTATTTTGTCGAGGAAGGTGATCTGGTGAATATTGGAGACCCTATCGTTCAGATCAGAAATAACACACCAAAATTAAATGAGGAAAATGCCAAGTTATCGTTAGAGGTGGCTAGGGAAAATTACAAAGGAAGTTCTGCTATTTTATCCGATTTACAAAAGGAAATAGATGCCGCACGATTAAAGTACAGCAATGATTCGATCAATTTTTTCAGACAGGAAAAGCTGTGGAACCAACAAGTTGGATCAAAAATAGAATTAGATTCGAGGCAGCTTCAATTTGAATTGTCAAGAAATAACTTGAAGTTGCTGGAACAGAGATATGAAAGGACCAAATTTGAGCTGGAAACTTCTTATAGGCAAGCACAGAACAATCTGGAAACTGCCAGCTATAATTCAAAAGATTTTACGGTAAAAAGCGAAATAAAGGGTAAGATTTATGCCTTATATAAAGAAGAAGGGGAAATTGTAAATTCAATGGAGCCGATCGCTTCAATTGGTAAAGATTCTACCTTTGTTCTGAAACTGCAGATAGACGAAGTGGATATCGTGAAATTGGCAAAGAATCAAGTTGTATTAATAACTTTGGACGCATATGATAAAGAATTGTTCAAAGGCAAGATCAGTAAAATTTATCCACAAAAAGATCTAAAATCGAATGCCTTTATCGTAGATGCTTTTCTCGATGCTCCTCCTAAAATTCTGTATCCCGGGTTATCAGGTGAAGCAAATATAATCATCCGAAAAAAGGAGAAGGCACTTACAATTCCTAGAGATTTTCTATTAGATAACAGTCAAGTGCTTACAGAAAATGGACTGGTGGATGTGAAAACCGGTCTGATAAATATAGAATACGTAGAGATTTTAGAAGGTTTGAATGAAGAAACCGCGATCATAAAATCTGAATAATGGTAGATTGGAAAATCATCTTACCCATTGCCAAAACTCATTTGTTTTCAAAAATTAAACAAACGACAATTGCCTCTTTGGGTGTGACTTTTGGTATTGCCGCTTACATTACCTTGGTCAGTTTTATGACCGGGTTAAATGAAATGTTAGACGGTTTGGTTCTAAACAGAACACCCCATGTGCATATTTACAATGAAATTAAACCAACAGAAAAACAGCCGGTTGATTATCTTTTTGGGTCAGAAAATACGATGAAGATTGTTCATTCTGTAAAACCCAAACTGAGTCAGAAGAAAATCTACAACGCACTTCCACTCATTAAGCATTTAGAGGAAAATGTTGATGTAAAAGCAGCCATTCCTCAAGTAAATACTCAAATTTTCTACAAATCTGGCTCTATAGATTTGGGAGGTACGCTAAGTGGAATTATGCCGATCAAAGAAGCCGATTTTTTTCAGTTTGGAGATTATGTTGTAAGTGGAAGTGTAAAAGATCTGGTTAAAAATGAAAACGGAATTTTAATTGGCGCAGGGATTGCCAAAAATATGTCGCTCGACCTGGGTGACAGAGTTCAGATCAGCACGGTTAACGGAGATCCCTTTTATCTCAAAGTTGTTGGGATTTATCAAAGCGGGATAGCAGAAATTGATAATATCCAAAGTTTTGTAAACTTAAGAACTGCTCAAAAAATGTTGCAAGAATCGTCTAATTACATCACAGATATCAATGTAAAAATGTATGAAATTGACAAATCTGTGGAGCTCTCAAAGCGAATAGAAAATCAGTTTAATGTAACTGCTATTGATGTAAAAACTGCCAACGCACAATTCGAAACGGGAACTAATATCAGGAATATTATCACCTATGCAGTTTCGATCACTCTTTTAATTGTGGCCGGATTTGGAATTTATAATATTTTGAATATGGTTATTTATGAAAAAATGAACGACATAGCCATTCTAAAAGCGATTGGTTTTTCCGGAAAAGATGTGCAAATGATCTTTATGACCCAGGCGGTAATTATTGGTTTTGTGGGTGGAGTTTTGGGGCTAATTATCGGATATATGATGGCGCGTATAATTGATCAAGTCCCCTTTGAGACGGAGGCATTGCCCACAATCAAAACTTTCCCGGTTAATTTTAAAATCTTGTATTACATCATAGGATTTAGCTTTGCCTTAATATCTACTTTTTTCGCAGGTTATTTTCCTTCGCAAAAAGCAAAAAAAGTAGATCCGATCAAAATTATAAGAGGTCAGTAAAAATGGAAAAGATTTTAGAGGCCAAACATATCGACAAATACTTTAAAAAACCGAATAATTTCCATGTTCTAAAGGACATCAATTTTTTTATTAAGCAAGGAGAATTTGCTTCGATCATGGGAAAATCGGGATGTGGAAAATCTACTTTACTATACATTTTATCTACCATGGACACGGAATATTCAGGAGAATTATTGATTAAGAATGAATTGGTCACAGGTAGGAGTTCAAATGAATTGGCTCGAATAAGAAATAAGCATATTGGTTTTGTATTTCAGTTTCATTATTTGTTACCTGAATTTAGTGTCTTAGAAAATGTGATGATCCCTGCAAAAAAATTAGGAGCGTATCCCTTAGAGCAGATTCGAGAAAATGCCATGAAAAAAATGCAAAAACTCGGAATTGAAAAATTGGCCGACAAAAAAGCGTTTAATATTTCAGGAGGAGAAAAGCAGAGAGTTGCCATAGCTCGCGCGCTTATCAATGATCCACTCATTATTATGGGAGATGAACCTACAGGGAATTTAGATTCTTATAATTCTGACAAAGTGTTTGATGAGTTCAGAAAATTATCGACTGAACAAGGCTTATCTTTACTCGTTGTAACCCATGACGAAGATTTTGCGAAAAACACAGACCGAATCATCACTATGGAAGATGGTAAAATTCTAAACCCTATTTAAATTCTAACCATGAAAAAATTTAATGTTCAACGCACACCTTTTTTAGTTCCTACAGATGACGGAAAAATTATTGAGGAACATTTTGGATTGGCCAGTATTCCCGGAAATTTAAGTATTGCAAAAATGATTGCACCACCCGGTTGGTCAGAGCCCTTTCAAACTCCCGAATTTGATGAATATACGTTTGTCATTGAGGGTAGAAAGCAATTTGTCATCGAAAATGAAACTGTTGTTCTGAGCAAAGGGGAATCAATTAAAATTGAAGCCGGTGTCAGAATTCAATATTCAAACCCATTTTTAGAACCTTGCGAGTACATTTCCATCTGTTTCCCAGCTTTTTCGATCGAAAAAGTAAATCGGGAAGAAAATTAATCTAATTTAAAAACGGATTTTCCTAAATTTTACTTGCCGTATGACAGAAAAATGATGGTCATAAATGGTTATATTTGGCAATTCAAAATTGTAATTTCTCAATGGTTCGAAATTTAAAAGATTATTTGATCATAACGTTCAAGGGAATAGCCATGGGTGCAGCAGATGTTGTCCCCGGGGTTTCCGGGGGGACTATCGCTTTTGTTGCGGGGATTTATGAGGAATTGATTGATACGATTAGCAAAATTAATTTTGGAGCATTAAAAGTTTTAAAAGAGGAAGGTTTTGTTCAGGCTTGGAAACATATCAATGGAAACTTTTTATTAGCACTCGGCTCAGGAATTTTAATTAGCATTCTTTCGTTAGCTAAATTGATAAAATACCTTATCGAAAATGAAGCTGTTTTAGTTTGGTCATTTTTTTTCGGACTTGTATTAGCGAGTGTTATCTATATCGGAAAGCAAATACACAGATGGAATTTAGGTTTGATCCTCTGTTTAATTGGTGGAGCGATCTCAGCATTTTATATTACAAAAATTCCTCCCCAACAAACCGAAATTACGAATCTATTTATATTTTTTTCAGGAGCACTGGCAATCTGTGCAATGATCTTACCGGGAATATCCGGGAGTTTTATTTTGTTGTTATTAGGGGCTTATAAGCCTGTTTTAGATGCTATTCACGATAAAAAATATAGTTTATTGTTTTTCCTGATACTTGGTGCTGTAGTCGGTTTGCTGAGCTTTTCTAAACTTCTCAAATGGTTGTTCGATCATTACGAAAGATTGACATTAGCCGTTTTAACAGGATTTATCATTGGATCTTTGAACAAAATTTGGCCTTGGAAAAGAGTATTAGACTATAAAATGATAGATGGAAAGATGAAAGTTTTGAGAGAAGAGAGCGTATCACCTTTTGCCTTTGAAGGAGACAACCGCTTATTCTTTGCCATTTGTCTTTTTCTACTTGGAATTGGCACCATTTTGTTACTAGAGCAATTGGCAAAAAAGAAAAAGGAATAAATGGAAAACACCAGGACACTTTCTGATAGAGTACTTTTGTTTATAAAGGGCGTGGCCATGGGAGCAGCTAACAAAGTTCCCGGGGTTTCAGGAGGTATGGTGGCTTTTGTGACCGGATTTTATGAGGAATTGATTTATTCCTTGCAAAAAATAAATAAAAAAGCATTTAAATTACTATTTGATGGCCGGTTTAAAAGTTTTTATAAATATATCAATGGCCGGTTTTTGGTACTGGTATTTGCGGGAAGTATTTTTAGTTACTTCAGTGTTTCCAGGGTATTAGACTATTTTTTAAGACATCATGAATTGTACGTTTGGAGTACTTTTTTTGGCATGATCATAGGTTCAATTTATTATATTCTAAAAGATTTTAAAGACTGGTCCTGGAAAAATATACTCTTTATACTTTCGGGAATTTCATTAGGCTTAGCCATCAGTTTTATGGATCCGGCAACAGAAAATGATCAGCTTTGGTTTGTATTTCTTTGCGGTGTAATTGGCGTTAGCGGCATGACTTTGCCGGGATTATCAGGTTCGTTTATTCTTATTCTTTTGGGTAACTATGTCCTTCTTTTGGTCGATTCGGTCAATGAACTTTTTAGGATTATCGTCGATATAGTTCAATTTGATTTTTCTTTTGTTCACGATGAAGTGCGCATGCACTACCTAAAAATAATCACTTTTTTTTCTTTGGGCTCATTGACAGGCCTGATTGTGATTTCCCATATTGTGGGATATATGCTCAAAAGATGGCATCAACCCGTAATTGCTGTGATCATAGGTTTTATTACAGGGTCTTTGGGTATTGTCTGGCCCTGGAAAGAGGTGGTCTATAAATTGAATGAACAGGGAGAGATGATGTATGATAGTCAGGGAGATGTTATTATTGAAAACTATCAAAGATATTGGCCTAGTTTCAGCGATCAATCTACTTGGCTGGCTATTGGCTATATCCTATTCGGGATAGTTATATTACTGGTGCTTGAATGGTATGGAAAGCGTCATGATGAGAAAAAAATGAGAAAACGTCAATCCCAATTATAATGGATATGGACAAGGATCAGGTGGATATAAAAAAAGTGAAATCGCTATATGGTTTATTAGGGAAACAAATTAGTTATTCTTTTTCAAAGGGATACTTTAATGAAAAATTTGCGAATTCCGGATTAACAGATTTTTATTACACAAATTTTGATCTGGATAGAATTGATGATCTAGAACCTTTATTGACATCGTTACCCAATGTAAAGGGATTTAATGTAACTATTCCCTATAAAGAAAAAGTGATACCTTTTTTAGATGAAATTGACGAGGAAGCTAAATTGATTGGGGCAGTAAATACAGTTAAATTTTTAAAAGGGAATAAACTTAAGGGTTACAATACAGATGTTTACGGATTTGAATACTCTATTCTCCCATTGATTAAACCCATTCATAGAAAGGGACTTATTCTGGGTACTGGCGGAGCTTCTAAAGCAATAGCCCATGCCTTCGTTAAACTGGGCATTGACTTTAAGTATGTGTCTAGAGAGAATAAAGGGGAAAATACAATAAGTTACGATGATCTGGATGAAGAGATAATCAAAGCACATCTCATCGTTGTCAATTGCAGCCCAGTGGGCACTTTTCCACATATTAATGTTTGTCCGAACCTACCTTACGAATTTATTACTCATGATCATCTGTTTTTCGATCTGATCTATAATCCTTCTGAAACTCTTTTCTTGAAAAAGGCCAAGTTTTACGGTGCGCAAATAAAGAACGGAAAAGAGATGCTAGAATTACAGGCTGAAAAGGCTTGGGAAATATGGAATTACTAAAATTTTGAGTAAATTGCGCAACGGCAATACAGATTTTACATCTGTTAAATACAATCGATTAAATGGGTAACATTTGTTTCACAATCATCGATTGGCAAATTTGAACTTAAACTTGTTTTACAATGTTAGAAAATTTAGATCCCAAACTTCCTAAAGAAAAACCATCGAACGAGAAAAAAACAACAGATGATTCTGCAAAAGATATTGAAAAGGAGGTTGTTAAAGAAATAGCAGAGAATGAGGTTGTGGAAGATACCGTGAAAACTGCAGAGGAATTGCCTAAAAAAGCTGAGGCAGTTAGGGAAATTGTGGAAAAAACAGAAGAAATTGTAGAAGAATCTACCGAAAAATTAGCATCTGAAGAAACATTGAATCAAGATCTGGATAAAGAAAAGGTTGAAACAGAAATCAAAGTCGCTCCTGAGGAAATAAAGGCAGAAATAGCCGAGCCATCCAAAGAAGAAGAAAAGGAGGACGTAAAAGATGAGGCAGAAAAAGAAGTAATCGCAGAGAAAAATGACAAGGGAAGTTCCAAAAAAGTTGAAAAGCAAGAACCCCAAGATTTTTCTTCTTTAAAAATTGAAGACTTACTCGTTGAGTTTGAAAATATTTTATATCGAGCTCCAATCAATGAAGTTAAAAAATATTATTTCGATTTTAAGAAAACCTTCGACACCAAATTCAAAGCGTTAATGGAAGAGGAAAAGTCGAAATTTATTGAAGGAGGAGGAGATGAAATAGATTTCCATTTTACTTCACCATTCAAATCGAAGTTTAACTCACTGGTAAATAGTTTTAAGAAAAAAAGACAAGAGGCCTATTTAGCTCTTGAAGCAGAACAAAAGGAAAATCTATTAAAAAAGACAGAATTAATCGAGCGATTAAAAGATCTGATAGACAATGCTGAACCAGCCTCCATGTACAAAGATTTTAAAGATCTGCAAACAGAATGGCGAAACATTGGTCAAATTCCCAAAGCAAATTACAACGATATCTGGCAGACTTATCAGCACCATGTAGAAAGATTTTATGATCTTCTTCATTTGTCGAATGAATTTAAAGACCTCGATTTTAAACATAATTTTGAAGAGAAAAGTAAGCTCGTAGAGCGCGCTGAAGCTTTGGCTGAATATAAGGATATTGATAAAGCCTTTAGAGAGTTGCAGGTTTTACACAGGCTTTGGAAAGAAGAAATTGGACCAGTAGCAAGAGAATACAGAGAAGAGATCTGGCATAAGTTTAGTGAAGCAACGAAAAAAATTCACGAAAAACGTCATGATTTTCAAAAGGTTATTGATGAACAATTAGAGAAGAATGTCGATCTTAAATTCGAAGTTATCAAGCGAATTGAGGAAATTGATTTTAGTAAATTAGAGTCCCGTCAATCTTGGCAGGAAGCAATAAAAAAAGTTGAAGCACTAAGAAAAGAGTTTTTAGACATAGGTCGGGTTACTAAGGCAAGAAACGAGGAAGTTTGGTCCGCTTTTAAAACTGCCACAAGAAATTTCAATAAAGAAAAGAACAATTACTTCAAGTCTATCAAAGGGGAACAGCTCGATAACCTAAAAAAGAAGATGCAACTCATTGAGCAGGCAGAATCGTTAAAAGATAGTGACGATTGGAAGACTGTCACTGATATTTTCAAAAAGATTCAGGCAGATTGGAAAAAAATTGGCCATGTCCCAAGAAAGGATTCAGATAAAATTTGGAAGAGATTTAAAGGTGCATGTAATCATTTCTTCGATCGATTACATCAAAGACAAGATGGCATCAACAGTGAGCAAAGTGAAATAATCGACCAGAAAAAGGAATTACTTGGGAATTTTAAAGAAGAAATAAAGCAGGAAGAAAGTATTGATTTAAATGCCGTAAATACTTTTGTCGAAGAGTGGAGAAATCTGGGTGAGGTCCCTGGTAATATGGGACATTTGAATACAAAATTCAACAAAACGTTAGATTCGGCATATAAGAAACTTGATTTAGATGAAGATGAATCTAACTTCTTGAAATTTAAAAATATCGTCGATTCTTATGCGGCTCAAAATGATGGAAGAAAGTTAGAATCTGAACATCATTTTGTGAGAAAAAAATGTGATGAATTGACAAGAGAAATAAAACAGTTAGAGAATAATGTAAGTTTTATTTCGAATGCTTCACAAGATAATCCGTTAATAAAGAACGTTTTAAATAATATAGAAAATTACAAAAGTGAACTCAAAGTCTGGCAGAGAAAACTCAAATATCTCAATGCTTTAGATTACTAATAAATGACCCGCTTAAATGCGGGTTTTTTATTTATGACCAGTTATTTTCGTTCTAAGAACATCTTAAATAGTTTTATATTTGTGGCAACCAAAAAAATTTGAATATGTCAGATGATAAGAAAGTGATCTTTTCAATGTCCGGTGTAAGTAAAACCTTTCCCGGCGCGAACAAACAAGTTCTAAAGAATATATATCTAAGCTTTTTTTATGGTGCCAAAATTGGGATTCTAGGATTGAATGGTTCCGGTAAATCTACCTTGCTGCGCATCATTGCCGGATTAGATAAAAACCATCAAGGTAATGTTGTCTTTTCTCCAAATTATTCCGTTGACTATTTGTCACAAGAGCCTGAATTGGACGAAAATAAAACGGTACTTGAGGTGGTCAAGGAAGGAGTTGCAGGCACTGTAGCGATATTAGATGAATACAATAAAATAAACGACATGTTTGGTTTGGAAGAAGTGTATTCCGATCCTGATAAAATGGATAAGCTCATGGCCAAACAAGCAGAACTTCAGGATAAGATCGATGCCTTAAATGCTTGGGAGTTAGACAATCAACTAGAAGTTGCCATGGATGCCTTAAGAACCCCTGATGGTGATGCACTGATCAAGAATTTATCAGGAGGAGAGCGAAGAAGAGTAGCGCTTTGCAGGATATTATTGAAACAGCCTGATGTACTTTTATTAGATGAACCGACGAACCATTTAGATGCAGAATCAGTGCAATGGTTAGAACATCACTTGGCACAATACCAGGGAACGGTTATCGCAGTAACGCACGACCGTTATTTCTTAGACAATGTGGCCGGGTGGATTCTTGAATTGGATAGAGGAGAAGGAATCCCTTTTAAGGGAAATTATTCTTCCTGGTTAGAACAAAAATCGACGAGACTAGCACAAGAAGAAAAAGTGGCATCAAAAAGACAAAAGACCTTGCAACGAGAGTTGGAATGGGTTAGAATGGCGCCAAAGGGCCGTCATGCAAAATCAAAAGCTCGTTTGTCCAATTATGATAAATTGATCAATGAAGATCAGAAACAAAAGGAGGAAAAATTAGAATTATATATACCCAATGGCCCTAGATTAGGTAATAATGTGATCGATGCTGTGGGAGTCTCTAAAGCTTTCGGTGATAAGTTATTGTATGAAAATTTGAACTTTAATCTTCCTCCAAACGGGATCGTGGGGATCATCGGACCGAACGGTGCCGGTAAAACGACCATATTTAAAATGATCATGGGTGAAGAAAAACCTGATAAAGGTGTCTTTGAGGTTGGTGAAACAGCTAAGATTGCTTATGTAGATCAGCAACACTCCAATATAGACCCTCAAAAATCCATTTGGGAAAATTTTGCGCAGGGGCAAGAAACTATTTTAATGGGCGGTAAGGAGATCAATTCCCGAGCCTATTTAGGCAGGTTTAACTTTAGCGGGTCAGAACAAAATAAAAAAGTAAGTACACTATCCGGAGGTGAAAGAAACCGTTTGCATTTGGCAATGACACTCAGAGAAGAAGGTAATGTTTTGCTTTTAGATGAACCAACTAATGACTTGGATGTAAATACGTTACGTGCTTTAGAAGAAGGGTTGGAGAATTTTGCTGGATGTGCCGTAGTCATTTCTCACGACCGTTGGTTTTTAGATAGAATCTGTACCCATATTTTGGCTTTTGAAGGAGATTCACAAGTGTATTATTTTGAAGGTAGTTTTTCGGAATACGAAGAAAATAAAAAGAAAAGATTGGGTGGAGATTTGGTTCCAAAGAGAATCAAATACAAAAAATTAGTGCGATAAGTAATGCTCCAACCGAAGATAAAGAATATTGAAAAGGAAGTCCTGTCGGATAATTGGTATACCTTATATAAAATCGGATTCGATTACCAAAGGCAAGATGGGTCTTGGGTAAGGCAGTATAGGGAAAGCTACGACAGAGGGAATGGGGCAGGCATCCTTTTATTTAACAGACAAAAACAAACGGTTGTACTTATCAGGCAGTTTAGAATGCCCACATATGTCAATGGGAATGAAACAGGTATGCTCATTGAAACTTGTGCCGGATTATTGGACGGTCAGGATCCTGAAACTTGTATCATCAATGAAGTATTTGAAGAAACAGGTTATCATATTGAAAAAGTTGAAAAGGTCATTGAGACTTATATGTCTCCTGGAGCCGTAACGGAGATCATCCATTTATACATAGGTGAGTATACCGATGAAATGAAAGTTACCAATGGTGGTGGTTTGGCAGAAGAGCACGAGGAAATAGAAGTGTTGGAGATACCAATTCAAACAGCCTTGAAATGGATCGTAACAGGCGAAATTAAAGACGCTAAAACGATTATTTTATTGCAATATCTGGCAATTGAACTAAAAATAAGTCCCTCCTAAAAAATGGAACGAACTTCATTTTTTACTAGGGTTAGTGCGAGTGCTGTAGGACTTTCGCTTTCCGTTGATTTTTGTAGCAATTTTTCTCTCAACTCCGCCGCTGTTTCAGTAGTTTTATCAGCTGTTGTTGCTCTAATTATTTGAATTTGTGCATTTTTAGCTGAGACAATGGCATTCCAGCCTGAATCTGATAAATAGATTTGCTGCGCTAAATTGTGTTCAAATTCTTGTTCGATATGAAGAATCAATTTATTCTGATACTCAGAAACACTGGTGTCTCCAGGTTTAACTCTTACCAGTAATTTAGAGAATGAAATTCTTTCTAAAAATAGGACCATGCGCTCATAGGCTTGCAATCTCAAAGGTAAAGCGAGCTTTTGGTTTTTTCTTTTTACTAAATAAATCCGGCGTTGGTTTTCGTTTTTTACAAAATCTTTAAAAAAATACAATGCAACAGCTCCCGTGATTAAGGCAGGCAAACAATAAGCAACAATTTCTAATAATTTTTCTGAGTCCATCGGTTGTGACAATTAATGCAAACTAATTTCGTTCCATGACAAAACTCATAAAAATATGTGAATTTTGTCAATAAATTTGACCTTATAAAACGATTTTTTTTAGTTGAAATATTAGATGAATATTAATATTTCAAATTAACTCAATTTTAATGATATGAAAAATTTAAAAATTAGTTTTCTTATTTCCTTGATTTGTTCTTTTGCAATGGCACAAACAGGGCATATTTTGCAGGGAGTAGGAGCAGTAAACATGTCTATGGGTGGAGCTGCTACAGGTCAGCCTTTGGATATTAGTGGTGCCATGCAGTGGAACCCAGCGGGATTGTCGAATTTTGATGGTTCAATACTCAAATTCGACATTGGTGCATTTTCTTCGTCACCTGAATTATATTCAACAGTTCCAACTCCGCAAGGACCGTTTAGCGGATCTACTGAAGACGACAGAGGAATTTCTCCAATGCCGGCTTTAGCATTTGCCTGGGGTGACAAGGATAGTAAATCTACCTTTGGTATTTCTGCTTTTGGTATTAGCGGTTTTGGAGTAACTTTTCCTGAAAGCTCAACTAACCCTATTAATTTCCCTCAATCACAAGGGGGATTTGGAAGGGTAGAGTCTGATTATATGCTTTTGCAGGTGGGCTTTACTTGGGCCATCGCACTTTCTGAAAAGTTTTCTATTGGTTTCCAGCCAAACTTTAATTATGCTTCTTTGGAGCTAGAACCTAATCCACTAGCATCTCCTGATTTTCCACCAGAAATGGGAGGAACGGGAAAAGGATATCCTAAATCTGATATGGCTACCGCATATGGTTATGGTGGTCAAGTAGGTTTATTCTTTGATTCTCAAACCGGATTTAAATTGGGGGCATCTTATAAGTCGCCTCAATTCTTTAGCGAATTTGACTTTAAAAACTCCTATTTAGATGGTTCTTCAGCTCCTGGTGTGAGCTTTACTATGGATTATCCGGCTATTTATTCTGTTGGTATAGGTTACTCAAAAGGGATCATAGATTTGGCCCTTGATTATAGATATGTAGATTATGAAGGAACTGAAGGTTTCGAAAAAAGCGGATGGGCTTTTGCAGACAACGGTTTTCCCACTGGTGCCGTAAATGGTTTTGGTTGGCAAAATATTTCGATCCTATCAGCTGGTCTTCAATTAAAGGCCATCAATAAATTGCCATTGCGTTTTGGTTATACCTATAATACAAATCCAATTCAAGAAGACTTGACTTTCTTCTCGGTTCCTGCAACAGCAGTAATTGCTAATGCTTTTCAATTTGGATTTAGTTATGAGTTCAGTGATTCTTTTGTTTTTGATGCCATGTATCACTACGGTATGAGTGATGGTAAAACAAGCGGACCTCTATTAAGTCCTATGATGATATCTCAAAATGATCCATTGGGAGCAATTCCGGGTAGTGAGGTAGCCTATGACATGACAACTTCATTGATTATGGTGGGTCTTAATTTTAGATTTGGTGGAAAGGATACAGATAAAGATGGTATCAAGGATACAGATGATGCTTGTCCTGAAGTTCCAGGATTAGAGGAATTCAATGGTTGTCCTGATACAGATCTAGACGGTGTGCCAGATTCACAGGACGTATGCCCAACGATTGCAGGAACTAAAGCGATGAACGGTTGTCCTGATTCTGATGGAGATGGATTTAGTGATCAAGATGATTATTGTCCGGAAATTGCTGGTTTAGAGCAGTTTAATGGTTGTCCAGACACAGATGGTGACGGCGTTATGGATAAAATGGATGAGTGTCCAAATGAAGCAGGCTTAATAGAAAACAAAGGATGTCCAATGAAAGATACAGATATGGACGGCGTTGCTGACGATGTAGATGATTGTCCTTATATTTCAGGAGATCCAGCAAACGGTGGTTGTCCTTTAGTAACTGAGCAGGTTCAAAAGCAAATAACAGATTTGGCCAGGGCACTTTATTTTAATACTGGAAAATCGACTTTAACTGATGAATCATTAGTGAGATTAGATCAGATCAATTCGATTTTAGCAGAGTATAAAACTTCTAAATTTAGAGTTGAAGGTCACACTGACAGCACAGGAAGTGCAAGTGTAAATGACAGACTTTCTAAAGAAAGAGCTGAAGCAGTGATGGATTATCTAGTTAAAGCAGGTTTTCCTGCTGATATGATCTCTGCTCAAGGTTATGGCTCATCAAATCCTATTGGAGATAACAAAACTTCCAAAGGTAGACAAGCCAATAGAAGAGTTGAAATTTTTGCTGAAAAGTGATTTTTTTACTGTGTGTGTGAGAGGCTGTTCCTAAAAAGAGCAGCCTCTTTTTTTATGTCGATAACTTTTATTGTGAGAATAAATTAAGGATTGTATTTTTGAATCTTTAATCTGTTCAACTTCCTGTGGATAATTATATCTCGCAACTTAATGAATCTCAAAAAGAGGCTGTATTGCACAAAGATGGCCCTATGATTATTATTGCCGGAGCCGGCTCCGGGAAGACACGTGTGCTTACTTTTAGAATAGCACATTTGATGCAACAGGGTGTTGATTCTTTTAACATTTTGGCGCTGACATTTACCAATAAAGCAGCTCGGGAGATGAAAAAGCGAATTGCAGAGATTGTTGGGCAAAGTGAGGCAAAGAATTTATGGATGGGTACTTTTCACAGTGTTTTTGCCAGAATCTTAAGAAGTGAAAGTGAGAAACTTGGATATCCATCAAATTTTACTATTTATGATACGCAAGACTCCGTAAGACTCCTTTCTTCTATTATTCAGGAGATGAGTTTGGACAAGGATAAGTATAAAGCTAAACAAGTATTAGGTCGAATTTCTCAATATAAGAACAGCTTAATAACAGTTAAGGCCTATTACAGTAACCCTGAGTTACTGGAAGCCGACCGAATGTCGGGCAGACCAAAAATGGGTGAGATTTATAAGAATTATGTCGATCGCTGTTTTAAAGCGGGGGCGATGGATTTTGATGATCTCTTGCTCAGAACTAACGAACTGCTCACACGTTTCCCTGAGGTTTTGGGAAAATACCAGGATCGTTTCAAATACATTTTAGTTGATGAGTACCAAGATACCAATCATTCGCAATATTTAATTGTGCGAGCCCTGGCAGATCGTTTTGAAAATATTTGTGTGGTTGGAGATGACAGCCAAAGTATCTATGCATTCAGAGGAGCCAATATTCAAAATATCCTCAATTTTCAAAGAGATTATAAAGAGGTAAGTATTTTTAAGCTAGAACAGAATTACAGGTCTTCGCAAACCATTGTGAATGCAGCTAATAGCGTAATTGAGAACAACCAGAGCAAATTGGAGAAAACAATTTGGACGCAGAATGATAAAGGTGAAATGATCAAAATTATGCGCACTTTATCAGAAGGAGATGAGGGCCGTTTTGTTGCGAGTGCCATTTTTGAAGATCAACTGAGGCATCAATTATCGAATGATCAATTTGCTGTTCTTTATAGAACCAATGCTCAATCAAGAGCCATCGAAGATGCACTTAGGAAAAAGAATATCGACTATAAGATTTATGGAGGCTTGAGTTTTTACCAGCGTAAAGAAATAAAGGATACGCTGGCCTATTTGCGATTGATTTTAAATCCGAACGATGAGGAGGCGCTAAAGAGGGTGATCAATTATCCTGCAAGAGGAATTGGCGATACCACAATGAACAAATTAACTGTGGCTGCCAATGAATTAGATAAATCTATATTTGAGGTAATTGAAAATATCGATGCCTTAGAACTCCAGTTAAATGCGGGAACAAAAAGTAAACTGCGTGATTTTGTCATGTTGATAAAAAGTTTCCAGGCAGAGGCGCAAACTTTAAATGCTTTTGAAATTGCGGAGTTGGTTTTGAAAAAAACCAAACTTGTTCGCGACATAGAAAAAGAGGGAACACCTGAGGCAATCAGTAAAGTTGAAAATGTTCAGGAACTCTTGAACGGGATCAAAGATTTTATAGAAATACAAAAAGAAAAAGAGGAAGATGACTCTTTGGCTGTATTTTTAATTGATGTCGCTTTAGCTACAGATCTAGACAACGATAAAGATGACAAACCGAGAGTTTCTTTAATGACAATTCACTTGGCAAAGGGTTTGGAGTTTCCTCATGTTTTTATTGTTGGTCTGGAAGAAAATCTTTTTCCATCTGCCATGAGCATGAATACGAGAAGTGAAGTAGAGGAGGAGAGAAGGTTGTTTTATGTGGCTCTTACCAGAGCAGAAAAACAGGTTTACCTTTCCTATGCTCAATCAAGGTACCGATGGGGAAAATTAGTCGATTGTGAACCCAGTCGATTTCTAGAAGAAATTGACGAGCAATATGTACATCAATTAGCACCGAAACAACCTCAGTTCAAGCAAAATAATTTTCTGGATTCTGATATTTTTGACGAAACACCAGCGGAAACACTTAGGTTCAAACGGCCGATCAGCACTTCTAAAAAACAAGCACCTCTCCCGATTAAAAAATCTACCCCGATACAGGGTAATTTTAAAAGAATGCATCAGGTGAAAATGGATTTGCCAGAAGGTCCTTTTGCCACAGATCTTCAAGTTGGAAATCTGGTTGTTCACGGAAAATTTGGTAAAGGCGAAGTATTAGCTATTGAAGGCAATGCAAATGACTTAAAAGCAGAAATCAGATTTGAAAATGGCGAAACGAAAAAATTATTGCTGCAGTTTGCTAAGCTCAAATTAGTTAATTAAACCGCAGGCTTTACGTGAAATAATTGTTACTTTGCATTATTAATTTAGAAAAGAGATATGGAGTTAGAATACAATTCTGAAAGGGAGCCACTTATTATCCCTGAGTACGGTAGACATATACAAAAACTCGTCAACCATTGTATGGCGATCGAGGATGAAGAAGAGCGAAATACAATGGCAAAAGCGATAGTCGATGTAATGGGAAATTTACAGCCTCATTTGCGAGATGTACCAGATTTTCAACATAAACTGTGGGATCAGCTATTTATCATGTCTAATTATCAATTGGATGCAGATTCTCCCTATCCAAAACCATTAAGAGAAAATCTGCAGGCTAAACCGGAAAAATTACCCTATCCTAAATCAATATCGAAATACCGTTTTTACGGAAATCATATTCAAACCATGATAGATACTGCTGCGGCATGGGAAGAGGGGGATCTAAAGGATGCTTTGGTCATGACGATTGCAAATCATATGAAGAAATCTTATCTCAACTGGAATAAGGATACAGTGGATGATAAAATTATCATTGATCATCTCACGGAATTATCTGGAGGGAAATTAAAACTCACTTTGAAGGATAATGAATTGGCAGAGAGTAAAAATCTCCTCCGAAAGACCGCTAATAAGTTTAACAACAGTAATAAAGGATCTAAACAAAAAAAGATCTACAAAAAGAAATAATCATCTTAGTAGTTTAAAGCATGTCTATTTTTAAAATTGAAGGTGGTCATCAGCTCAAAGGAGAAATTTATCCTCAGGGAGCAAAAAATGAAGCCTTGCAAGTTATCTGTGCCGTTCTATTAACGCCGGAAAAAATCACAATTAGTAATATTCCTGATATCCAGGATGTGAATAAATTAATATTCATACTTGGAGAATTAGGGGTGAAAGTTCTGAAAATTGATAAAAACACCTACGAATTTCAAGCGGATGAGATCGACTTAGATTATTTAAAGTCTGAAAAATTCAAGAAGGATGGAAGCTCACTTAGAGGTTCCATTATGATTGTTGGTCCATTGCTGACTAGGTTTGGTCAAGGTTATATTCCTAGACCTGGAGGTGATAAAATTGGAAGAAGAAGGTTAGATACACATTTCGAAGGCTTTATAAAATTAGGAGCTAAGTTCAGATATAATCCAGAAGAATACTTTTACGGTGTTGAGGCTGATGAATTGAGAGGAACCTATATGTTGCTCGATGAGGCTTCAGTAACTGGTACTGCCAATATTTTAATGGCAGCCGTGATGGCCAAAGGAGAAACGATCATCTACAATGCCGCTTGTGAACCTTATATCCAGCAACTCTGTAAAATGCTTATTTCTATGGGGGCTGATATCAAAGGAATTGGATCGAATAAGTTGATCATTAATGGCGTAAGTTATTTAGGGGGCTGCATTCATCGTATCCTGCCCGATATGATCGAAATTGGTAGCTGGATTGGTATGGCCGTTATGACGAAATCGGCTTTAACCATAAAAAATGTCAGTTGGGAGAACTTGGGTCTAATTCCAAATGTTTTTAGAAAACTGGGGATAGTGCTTGAAAAAGTTGATGATGATATTTTTATACCTGCACAAGAGAAATATGTCATTCAAAACTTTATGGATGATTCTATTTTGACTATTTCTGATGCTCCATGGCCTGGATTTACTCCTGATTTGCTCAGTATAGTTTTGGTAGTGGCCACGCAGGCAAAAGGCAGTGTATTGGTTCACCAAAAAATGTTTGAAAGCAGGCTTTTCTTTGTAGACAAATTAATAGACATGGGGGCAAAGATTATACTATGCGACCCTCATAGAGCTACAGTTATTGGGCTTAATCACGAATCTGAACTCAGGGGTGCCGTGATGTCTTCACCAGATATTCGAGCAGGGATAGCCTTAGTCATTGCTGCACTTTCAGCACAAGGGACAAGTATTATTCATAATATTGATCAGATAGACAGAGGTTACGAGCGAATTGATGAAAGGCTCAAAGCATTAGGCGCAAAAATTGAAAGAATAAATGATTCTTTTTAGATTTTAAAATGACAATCTGACACAATTTATAAATTGGCAATACTTTTGCTAAGTAGGAGGCATAAAATAGACCAGTTATGACAAAACACAATAAATCAGATAAAGAAATATACGATTCAGAATTTGATGATCAGCTCAATGAAAATAATGAGCTTGATCAATCGGAAATTGAAGATAGTGCAGGGGATAAAAAAGGAGAGGCAGAACCTAATCTAGAAGAGGAGCTTCAAAAAGAAAGAAATAATTTTTTGAGACTTTTTGCTGAATTTGAGAATTACAAAAAGCGAACATCTAAAGAGCGAATAGAATTATACAGCACGGCCAATAGGGAGTTGATGACTGCGCTATTACCGATTTTGGATGATTTTGAAAGAGGCCTCAAAGAGTTGGAAAAATCGGAGGAGGACCCTTTATTTACAGGTGTTCAATTGATTTACAATAAATTCAAAAATACACTTTCTATGAAAGGTTTGAAGGAAGTTGATGTGAAAATGGGTGACACGTTCGATCCAGAGATTCACGAAGCCATTTCTCAGGTTCCTGCACCCTCAGAAGATTTAAAAGGTAAAATTTACGATGTAGTAGAAAAAGGCTACAAGTTAGGTGAAACCATTGTTCGATTTCCAAAAGTAGTTACTTGCTTATAAATAAACGCAATAAACTTCATCACAACTTTTTTCTTGGTTTTATACTTTGTAAAACCAGGTTTAAGTGATGATAAATAGAAAGAAATGAAAAGAGATTATTATGAGGTTTTAGGCGTTAGCAAATCGGCAAGCGCAGTGGAGATCAAAAAAGCCTATCGCAAAAAGGCAATTGAAAATCATCCGGACAAGAATCCAGATGACAAGAAGGCAGAAGAGCGTTTTAAAGAAGCCGCAGAGGCTTATGAAGTGCTTAGCGATGAGAATAAAAAGGCCAGGTATGATCAATATGGCCATTCGGCTTTTGAAGGTGGAGGTTATGGCGGATTTGGCGGTGGCATGAACATGGATGATATCTTTAGCCAGTTTGGAGATATTTTTGGAGGTCATTTTGGAGGCGGTTTTGGTTTTGGAGGAGGTTCCTCGCGACAAGCCCGTGTGAAGGGAAGTAACCTTCGAATTCGTGTAAAACTTGAGTTGCAGGATATACTGAACGGTGTAGAAAAGAAGGTGAAGGTAAAACGTATGGTGAAAGCCAAAGGTGTCACCTACAAAACTTGTTCTACATGTAATGGTCAAGGACAGGTTTTAAGAGTGACCAATACTATTTTGGGTAGGATGCAAACGGCCACAACATGTTCTACATGTCAAGGAGCCGGAAAGATTGTGGATAATCGTCCGAAAAACGCCGATGCAAACGGGATGGTTCAGCAAGAAGAAACCGTCTCTATTAATATACCGGCAGGTGTTACAGATGGAGTTCAGCTAAAAGTTGCAGGAAAGGGAAATGAGGCCCCTGGTGATGGAATTCCAGGAGATATTCTAGTTGTAGTTCAAGAAATACCTCATGAAAAATTAAAGCGTGAGGGAAATAATTTGCATTATGATATGTACATCAGTTTTTCTGAAGCAGCTTTAGGAACAACAAAAGAGATTGATACACTAACGGGTGTGGTTAGGTTGAAGATAGAAGAAGGAACTCAGTCTGGGAAAATTTTAAGATTGAAAGGAAAAGGGGTAGAGAGTTTAGAACGTTATGGCAAGGGAGATTTGCTGGTACATGTGAATGTTTGGACGCCACAAAAACTATCGAGAAATCAAAGAGAATTCTTTGAGAAGATGATCGAAGATGAAAATTTTGTGCCGAATCCATCTGAAAAAGAAAAATCCTTTTTTGATAAAGTAAAGGATATGTTTCTATAAATATTTCATACTCAGTAGAAAAAGAAAATATTTTTAGAACATTGCTGATTTTTATATAAAAAATATTATTATCTTTGAGTTTACTGAATCTATTCAGTAACTTTTTCTTTTTCATAGCAATTTTCCCACTCTTCCAAAGAGTGGGTTTTTGTTTTAAATACTTGATAAATAATTTGTTAATTTTTTTTCATGAATTTTATTAAAAAAAATTAACAATTGTAGAGAAAGAGTCAAATATATATGTATTTTTACCGTACCAAAATTATATTACTTTATAGTAATATTCTTTTTCATAGCAATTTTCCCACTTTCGTTTTACGAGAGTGGGTTTTTTGTCTTAAGAAATTAGAAGTAGGTCGTCTTATCGCTGCGCCTAGGCGTAGAGGAAAGTCCGGACACCAAAGAGTAGCATAACGGATAACATCCGTCGTTTGAGATTTTTGTAATTTCAAATAGGACCAGTGCAACAGAAAGAATGTACAGTTAGGCTGTAGTGAAATCAGGTAAACTCTATGCGGTGCAATGCTAAGTAAATTGAAGTTTGAGGGCTACTCGTCCGATTTCAAAGGGTAAGCAGCTACAATTGCAAAGTAATTTGCAATGCAGATAAATGATAAGAGACGTATTTTTACGTCACAGAATCCGGCTTATAGACCTACTTTTTTATTTTACTAATATTTTTCTCACTTTTCTTTAAAAAACACAAATAATACTCCTTGATATTATTGATTACTTAAATGTTTAAGTAAATGCTCTTCTTTGCAATTCTATGGCAGAATTACCAATATTATTTTCGTATTTTTGTGTCCCGAAAAAATAAAAGAATTACTTAAAATTTTTAGAATATGATCTTCGATATCGACATGATTAAAAAAGTATATAGTCAGATGGCTGAGAGGGTAGATGCTGCAAAAGTAGCAACAGGAAAACCTTTGACTTTGGCTGAAAAGATTTTATACAGTCACTTATGGGATGGCAAAGCGACAAAAGCATTCAAAAGAGGTGCTGATTATGTAGACTTTGCTCCAGATAGAATTGCTTGTCAGGATGCCACTGCGCAGATGGCATTACTTCAATTCATGCAAGCCGGAAAGAAAAAGGTTGCAGTTCCAACTACAGTGCATTGTGATCACTTGATTCAGGCAAAAATTGGCGCCGATGCAGATTTGCAAAGTGCAATCAATAGCAGTAGTGAAGTGTTTAATTTTTTGGCATCTGTCTCGAATAAATACGGTATCGGATTTTGGAAACCTGGTGCGGGGATCATTCATCAGGTAGTATTAGAAAATTATGCGTTCCCAGGAGGAATGATGATCGGGACAGACTCACATACTGTAAATGCAGGAGGTCTTGGTATGATCGCCATTGGTGTTGGAGGTGCGGATGCAGTTGATGTGATGGCAGGGATGGCATGGGAACTTAAATTCCCCAAATTAATCGGAGTTAAGTTGACGGGAAAATTAAGCGGATGGACTGCTCCTAAAGATGTAATCTTAAAAGTTGCCGGTATTTTAACTGTTAAAGGAGGTACAGGGGCAATTATCGAGTATTTCGGAGAAGGTGCCAAAGCCATGTCTGCAACAGGAAAAGGTACCATTTGTAATATGGGTGCTGAAGTGGGTGCAACAACATCTACTTTTGGTTATGACGAATCCATGGAAAGATATTTAAGAGCCACAGGAAGAAATGAAGTTGCCGATGAAGCCAATAAGATCGCTTCTTATTTAACCGGAGACGATGAAGTTTATGCTAATCCTGAACAGTATTTTGATCAAGTCATTGAAATCAATTTATCCGAACTAAAACCGCATATCAATGGTCCTTTTACACCAGATTTAGCTACACCAGTTGGAGAAATCAGGGAAAAAGCATTGGCAAATGGCTGGCCTTTGAATGTAGAATGGGGATTAATAGGGTCTTGCACGAATTCATCTTATGAAGATCTTAGCAGGGCGGCTTCAATAGCAAAACAAGCTGTTGATAAAAAACTGACAGCCAAAGCAGAATTTGGTATTAATCCGGGTTCAGAGCAGGTTAGATTTACTGCAGAGCGCGATGGGTTGTTAGATATTTTTGAAAATTTGAATACAAAGATTTTCACAAATGCTTGCGGACCTTGTATTGGTCAATGGGATAGAGCTGGGGCTGATAAACAAGAAAAAAATACAATTATTCATTCTTTTAACAGAAATTTTTCTAAAAGAGCCGACGGTAATCCAAATACCCATGCCTTTGTAGCGTCTCCAGAAATGGTAGCAGCTGTGGCAATTTCGGGTAGACTCGATTTTAACCCTATTACGGATAAATTAGTCAATGCCGATGGTGTAGAAGTTATGTTTGACGAACCCACAGGATTTGAACTTCCTCCAAAGGGTTTTGCAGTGGATGATCCTGGTTATGTCGCACCGGTTGAAGATGGCTCAAAAGTAAGCGTTGTAGTGAAACCCGATTCAAAAAGATTACAATTGCTCGAATCTTTTGTGCCTATTGGTGAAAATGTAAAAGGAGCGAAATTATTGATCAAAGCGTTTGGAAAATGTACGACTGATCATATTTCTATGGCAGGGCCTTGGTTAAAATATAGAGGTCACTTAGACAATATTTCGAATAACTTATTGATAGGTGCAGTCAATGCATTTAATAATGAAACCAATAAAGTTAAAAATCAAATAACTGGAGAATACGGAACGGTGCCTGATACGGCGAGAGCTTACAAAGCGGCTGGTATTCCTTCTTTGGTTTTTGGTGATCATAATTACGGAGAAGGTTCTTCAAGAGAGCATGCCGCTATGGAGCCTCGACATCTTGGTGTGGCAGCTGTCATAGTAAAGTCTTTTGCAAGAATCCATGAAACAAATTTGAAAAAGCAAGGTATGCTAGGTCTTACTTTTGCAAACGAAAAAGATTATGATCTTATTCAAGAAGATGATACGTTCAATTTTATAGATCTAAATGAATTTGCGCCCAATAAGCAATTAACTCTGGAAGTTGTTCATAAAGATGGAAGTAGAGATTTGATCAAATTGAATCATACCTATAACGAAAATCAAATTGAATGGTATAAAGAAGGAAGTGCACTTAATCTGATAAAGAAAGAGAACGCTTCTTCATAGAATGATATTTTTAAGAAGAGCTGCCTGAAGGGCAGCTCTTCTTTTTTTGTCAATAATGTCGTCTTATTTTTGGTATGGCCGAGATATTTTAAACGCGAGCAATGAAAGAATTTATCAAAAAGCATTTTACAAACATCCTCTTCTTCCTTTTTATTATTTTGCTTTTTACTCCTTATGGGATGCCAATTCGATCATTTTTAATTAAACAAGTGGCTTTTGTAACAACAAGAATCTTACCTCTTGAAAATGATGAAAATGAACAAGTAGCGTTAAAGAGTTATGAATGGTCTTTAAAAAGTTTGTCTGGCGGAGATTTAAATTTTTCTGAACTCAATGGCAAAGTTATCATTGTAAATTTTTGGGCCACCTGGTGTCCGCCTTGTATTGCTGAAATGCCTAGTTTTCAGAGTTTATATGATCATTATAAGCAAAATAATGAGGTGTTTTTTCTTTTTGTAACAACGGACAATAGGTCTAAAGTTGAAGCTTTTATGCAGAAAAAGGGATACGATCTACCCGTCTATTACCCATTAAGCCAGGTACCAATAGAATTGTCCAATAATTCAATACCGACTACTTTTATTATTGATAAACAGGGATATATTGTAGTAGATAAAGTAGGGGCAGTAGATTGGGATAGTGAAAGAATTATTGAACTTATCGATTCTTTAGATAGCCAATAAAAAATGCTGCCAGTGAGGGCAGCATTTTTTGCTAACTAATGAAAACAATGATTTTTTTAGGAGTTTTTAACCATTTTAAGCGGCAATAAATATAATTCACCGGTATGGCTAGCTTTGAAGTTCACTTTTTGGTAATTTAACTTACTTTTTAAAAATGCTTCCGCGTTTGGATTTTCAGAATTCACAGAAATAATTACAATTTCTCTGTCACTGTTTATTGTAAAAATAACTTCAGCAGTACATTCGGTTTTTTCTGAATCATAAGGACAATTTGGTCCGATCAATTCCACAATATCTGCTCGTAACTGAGAGTTAGGTTTTACTGGAGCAATTTCAGCTGCTGATACATTCATAGCGAAAAGTGCCAAGGCGATAACTAAGATTTTTACTTTTTTCATGGTAAATAGATTTAGGTTAAACATGTAATAGATTAGACATTTATATAATAAAGGACGCAATTAAGTCTTATCTTGTTACACAAAGAACTGTTAATTGACAATGAATTAAGAGAGATTTAACAAATCGAATTCAGAAAATGAATTATATGTAAGAAAATATTAACAATTTTAAGAAGTAAATTACTTTCTAATGTAATTAGTAAGATATATTAAAAATAAATTATATATATTTGAAAAGTTAATAATTCCATTACTAAATTAATATGTTATTCAGCAGGCATTTTTTGGAATGTCTGCTTTTTTTTATAATTTATTATCATATTCATCCAATAAGGATAGAATTAGATCACAGCCCTTTTTAATTTCATCATTTGAAATATTTAAAGGAGGGGTTATTCGGATTGCTTTAGGTTCAAAAAGTAGCCAGAACAATACAATTCCTTTTTTCATCCCGTTGATAATGATCTTATTTACTAACTCCGGATCATCTAACATAAGAGCGAGCATTAATCCACGCCCTCTGATTTCTTTAATAGCCCGGTGTTTGAGTAAGGATCTAAAAAGTTTCTCCTTTTCTAATGCACTGGTCATTAAGTTTTCTGCTAATAAAGTCTGAATGGTTGCTAAACCGGCTGCCGCTATTACTGGATGACCGCCAAAAGTTGTAATATGCCCTAGTTTAGGATGATTCTTTAAAGTTTGCATAAATTCCCATGAACTTATAAAAGCACCAATCGGCATACCTCCCCCAAGACCTTTGCCGGTGATTATGATATCGGGGATGACATCATAATTTGCAAAGCCGAAGAATTTACCGGTTCTACCAATTCCTGATTGAATTTCATCCAGAATGAGTAATGCACCAACTTCCTCACAACGATCTTTAACTTTTTTTAAATAATTATTAATCGGCTCAATAAATCCTGCACCGCCCTGAATCGTTTCGAGAATAACTCCAGCCGTTTTATGAGTAATTTTTTCTAGGTCGTAAATGTTATTAAACTCAATAAATTTAGTCCCTGGGATCAAGGGTCTAAAAGCCTGGTTCTGTTCTTCTTTTCCGCAAACGCTCATCGCACCCATGGTATTCCCGTGGTAGGAACTTTTGGCAGATACCATTTCAAACCTCCCTGTAACACGTTTAGCCAGTTTAAGGGCTCCTTCTGTTGCTTCTGTCCCGGAATTAGTCAAATAAACACAATTTAATTCTTGTGGCAGATTGTTTACTAGAATTTTGGAGAGTGCCAGTTGAGGTTGTTGAATGAACTCACCGTAGACCATCACATGAGCATACAGATCTAATTGCTTTTTTATTGCCTCTGTGACAACAGGATGACTGTGTCCCAATGTATTTGCTGATACACCAGCTACAAAATCCAAATAAGCCTTTCCCTCTGTGTCGAAAATGTAAGAGCCTTGAGCCTTACTGACCTCCATAATTAAAGGATGAGGTGAAGTTTGTGCCTGATATTGTAAAAATTCCTCTTTCATTTAAGAAAAATATCTAGTTTGTTTTTTGGCCTTTCATCTTCACGCCATACAAAACCTCTTAGTTTCCTTGCATTTTCGGGAAGTTTGGATGGGGGGTAGGTTTCACCGTCAGGAAGAGTGAGAAATTTTGCGCTTTGGATTTCACCATCTTTTAAAGTAAACTGCATAGAACTGCATGTAGTTTTGTCGATTCCAATTAGTTCTTTTTTTTCAGATCGTACATAATGAATGATCTCTCCATTGCCAATAACGTCAACCAAGTGCAGGTCATTATCTTTAAATTTCCCAAAAATATTTCGTCCTTTTATTTGGTTAAAACCAAGTGAATCTTGCTGGATAATAAAAGCATTTTGCAGTACTTTCAAACTATCGAGCTTTTCTGTTAAAACATTGGTTAAAAGTTTAATAGAATCACCGGTTATTTGACTTCCATTCGACCAAAGGACAGGTTTTTTAAACATCTCTGTCAATCCGGTTTCCTGATTGCTATAAATCGAATCGCATTTACCGCTCATATCACTTTTAAAAAATTTGACGCGATGATAAGCTCTTATTACGCGTTTTTCAGTCTTTCCGGTAAGAAGTAAGGTATCTCCATGGATAAAAAGTGAATCTACATTTGTATTGGTAATGGCAAGGGCGCGCCCTACAGTAAAAGCAGAATCCTTTTTCTCGAAATACTCCGCATAGTCACCTTTTAAAACGATATGATTAATTGTGTCGGTTATATTGATATTTTCTGTGGCTGAGGCAAAGCCAGTATTTCTGTTATAATATAAGCTATCCGCTTTGATCACGCGATCTTTATATTTGATTAAGGCATTTTTAGTAAAATGGGAAATATTCTTTTTGGTATCGTAAAAGCCTTTTTCACTATAGATATAATTTTTTTCACTGGTAATCTTGGAAGGTCCATAGAGATAAGTAGTTCCCCAATTAGTATAATAATCCATGTGATTAGACTCTAAAATATAATTTGGATTGGTTATCACAACATTAGAAAGCGCCTGATATTTATTTGTTTGTAAAAAGTAATATCCAGAATTACTTGTCAGTACATTCGCACTATCTTTTAAAGTGCCAAAATTCCTATAAAAGATAACTTGTCTGGTTCGATCAAAATGTAAAGTATCAGTCCTGAGTTCCATTTTAGGATCACGCAGCACTACATCTCCCCAAGAAAGCGCTTTTTTTGTATTTCCGTTGTACTCCGTATAATCGCTGGTTTGAGAAATAGTGTCACCCTGCCTTAGTAAGACATCGCCAAAGGCTTTAATATAGTTTTCTTTCGTATAATGAATTGCCTTTGTACATTGTAAAGATATCCCTTCATGTTTTATGAATACATTTCCTAATAAAATGGTAGCACCGGGTAACCTTTCTTCATCGATGGTTGAATTGTCTGAATGAACTATTTCTATTCTTTTTGTTTGAGCTTTAAGCAAAAAGAACGGAAGCATAAAAAAGAAAAGTAAAAGACTTTTTTTCAACATGAATATTTTCAACAAAATTAAACAAAAAAGGCAAAGAGTTCACCCTTTGCCTTTTCGCTTGTTTTAACAAAAATTACAGTTTAATAGTTTGATTTCGATCAGGTCCAACGGAAACAATTTTTACGGGCGCACCGACGAACTCTTCTATAAATGCTACATAATCTTTTAAAGTTTTTGGAAGATCTTTACTCTCTTTTATAGTGGTTAAGTCCTCTTTCCAGCCAGGGAAGGTTTTGTAAATTGGTTTAACATTTTCTTCTTCAATACTGTATGGGAAATGAGTTATTTCAGTTCCTTTATAATTATAAGCCACCGCAGCTTTTATTTCCTCAAAACCAGATAAAACGTCACCCTTCATCATAATTAACTGAGTAACACCATTAATTTGGACCGCATACTTTAACGCTACTAAATCCAACCACCCGCATCTTCTGGGTCTTCCTGTAGTTGCGCCAAATTCATTTCCAACGCGAGACATAGTTTTTCCATTCTCATCAAATAATTCTGTCGGGAATGGGCCTGAGCCAACTCTTGTCGTATAGGCTTTGAAAATACCAAATACATCTCCAATTTTGTTCGGTGCGATTCCTAATCCGGTACAAGCTCCTGCAGCTGTTGTGTTTGAGGAAGTCACGAAAGGGTAAGTTCCAAAATCGATATCCAATAAAGAACCCTGAGCTCCTTCCGCTAAAATTGATTTGCCATTTCTAATGGCATTGTGAAAATATTCTTCACTATCAATAAAGTCAAAAGATTTGAGTGTTTCAATGGCAAGGAAAAATTCATTTTCCAAAGCTTTAAGGTCATACTCCAGATCAATACTATAAAAATCCAATAAGTTTAAGTGCTTTTTTGATAGCGCATTGTATTTTTCTTTCCAATCAGCCAGTTCTAAATCGCCAACTCTCAATCCGTTGCGCCCTGTTTTATCCATATAAGTTGGTCCAATTCCTTTGAGTGTAGAACCAATCTTAGATTTTCCTTTGATGATCTCGGTTGCAGCATCTAAAAGTCTATGGGTTGGTAAGATTAAATGTGCTTTTCTCGAGATAAATAGGGTTTCTTTTAAATTGAGATCGTATTTCGATAAATTTTCAATTTCTCGTTTAAAAATAACCGGATCAATTACTACTCCATTACCAACAATATTCATTGAATTCTCATGGAAAATTCCGGAGGGAATCGTATGCAGAACATGCTTGTTTCCGTCAAAAATTAATGTATGACCAGCATTTGGCCCTCCTTGAAATCTTGCAATGATGTCATAGTTTTTTGTGAGAACATCAACAATTTTACCTTTTCCTTCGTCGCCCCATTGCAGGCCAAGTAATAAATCGATCATTATAAATGAATATATTAATTATTTTTTTTGGTTCCGTAAAAATAAAGAGAATGACTATCAATTTTAAGATTAAATACTTCTTCGATAGATTTTTTGATATTTTCAATTCTAGGATCACAGAATTCTATGACTTCACCCGTATCGGTAAGAATTATATGATCGTGCTGTTTATTGAAAAAAGACTTTTCGTAATGTGATTGATTTTGCCCAAATTGGTGCCTTCTTACCAAACCACAATCCAATAACAATTCAATTGTGTTGTATAAAGTTGCCCTACTCACACGGTAGTTTTTGTTTTTCATTTCTATATAAAGAGATTCAATATCGAAATGAATTTCACTTTCATAAATTTCTTGTAAAATGGCAAATCTTTCGGGTGTTTTTCTATGACTATTTTTTTCCAAAAACTTGGTAAAATAGTCTTTTACTACCTCAATGTCCTTAGAATCTGTCATGTTAATTCTTGTGAGTTTCAATGGCAAATTTACATTTTAATCGCCGAAAAAGTCATAAAAATATGAATATTATTTAGTTATTCTCGTCACTTTATCAATTCCATCCAACTTACTCAACTGATTGATTAATTTGTTGAGTTGTTCATTGTTTTTTACTTCAACCGTTAATTTTCCCTGAAAAATTCCTTGGTTGGCCGCTATATTCATATTCTGGATATTGATCTGCAAATTATTCGAGATAATCCTGGTCACATCATTGGTCAGACCTACACGGTCTATGCCACTAATATTGATTTTTACTTTGTAAGCCTGTTGAGAGGAGTCGATCCATTTTGCGGGTAAAATTCTATAGGCGTATTGCGATTGCATTCCCAGTGCATTTGGGCAATCGTATTTGTGAATTTTTATGCCCTCTTTTATAGTCACAAAACCAAAAACTTTGTCACCCGGAATGGGTGCGCAGCATTTTGCAAAGGTATAATTGAGTTTTTCTCCTTCTTCTCCAAACACCAACATATCGTAATTGTTGGTGTTTTCTTCTGCAACAGGTTTGGCCTGGTTTGCACTTCTTCGGATCCTATTTTTAAAGAAATTTACAAATGCATTAGAGCGCGAACTCGCGTATTTTTTTAGTTGAGTATTGTCAATCGAGCCATTTCCAATTCTGAAAAAAAGGTCAAAACTTGTTTTTAATTTGAAAAAACTAACCAGCTCGTTATAGGTTTTTTCTGAATTTGGGATTTTTAAATGGCGTAACTTTCTATCCAGAACTTCTTTACCTTCATTGGCGGTAATCTTTTGCTCTTCTTTTAAAATACCTTTTATTTTAGATTTTGCTCTTGCCGTTTGAGCAATGTCTAACCACGCCAATTTTGGTTTTTGATTGACAGAGGTAATGATTTCAACCTGGTCACCGCTAATGAGTTCATGGTTGAGCTGGACCAGCCTGCCATTTACTTTGGCGGCCCTGCAATGCATGCCTACTTCCGTGTGTATTGAAAAGGCGAAATCTATCGGTGTGGATCCTTTAGGTAAAGATTTAATATCTCCCTGTGGAGTGAATACATAAATTTCTTTTGAATACAGGTTTAATTTGAACTGCTCTACAAAATCTACAGCATTAGCTTCCGGATTTTCTAGGGTTTCTTTCAATCTGTTCAGCCAGGATTCAAGCCCACTCTCATTTACTGCGCCATGCTTGTATTTGAAATGGGCTGCATAGCCCTTTTCTGCAATCTCGTCCATTCTTTCAGAGCGTATCTGCACTTCGACCCATTTTCCTTCCTGCCCCATCACGGTGGTGTGCAGAGATTCGTAACCTGTGGTTTTGGGTTGAGTGATCCAGTCTCTTAATCTGCTTGGATTCGGACTGTAATGATCTGTTACAATGGAATAGATCTTCCAGGCGTTGAATTTTTCGTGTTTTAAATTGGATTTATAGATGATCCTAATGGCGAATTTATCATACACTTCATCAAATGTGACCGATTGATTTCGCATTTTTCTCCTGATAGAAAAGATAGATTTAGATCGACCGCGTATTTGGTATTTTACGCCTTCCTTATCCAAAGAGGCTTTAATTGGCTCAGAGAAAGTTTGTATATATCGATCCTGTTCCTCCTTACTCTCTTTCATTCCGGTTACAATATCAAGATACACCTCAGGCTCCGTATATTTTAGTCCCAGATCTTCCAGTTCTGTTTTAATATTGTAAAGCCCCAGCCTATGAGCAAGTGGTGCATAGATGTATAATGTCTCTGAAGCTATTTTGATTTGCTTGTCCTCATGCATCGACTCTAAGGTTTGCATATTGTGCAAACGATCGGCAATTTTGATCAAAATCACACGGACATCATCATTCAAAGTGAGTAACATTTTTCTAAAGTTCTCTGCCTGAATAGATATGTCTTTGTCTTGGTTTAAACGAGAAATTTTTGTGAGTCCGTCAACAATTTTAGCAATGGTTTTTCCAAAAATCCTTTCAATATCTTCGAGACTGACCTTGGTATCCTCAACCACATCATGCAGTAAAGCTGCACAAATAGAATTTGCCCCCAATCCAATCTCATTGGCAACAATTTTAGCTACTGCTATAGGGTGATAAATATAAGGTTCGCCTGTTTTTCTTCTTTGTTCTTTGTGTGCTTCAACAGAAAAATCAAAAGCCTTCCTAATTTTAAGCTTATCCTCTCTGCTTAAAGTTTGGTAAGAATTGCGAAGCATGTCTTTATACCGACTCGCGATTTCCTTATTTTCATCTTCTAATGTTGCAACATATGTCATACGTTAAAAATAATACATTAAAGCTATAATAACAAGCTACTTTATTCGGTCAATTTTTATGCTAGAGTAACAAATTTTGTACCCTTTCAAAAAGAGTAGGATGCGAATAGTGAAAAAAGACATATGCCTTGTGCGGAGTTAGGTTGCTTAAGCTTTTTTTTGACAGTTTTTTGAGAGATGAAATAAGGTCGTTTGCATTGTGATGAAGCTTGGCAAAATCATCTGCTTCATATTCAAATTTTCGCGACAAATACTGCATGGCTATTCCGGTTATTTCTGAGATGGGACTAAATAAAAGCCCAAATGCAATTAAGCCAATATGAAAACTTGGTTTTTGAACTGACAAGGCTTCTGCTAAAATTGGATTATCTATCAGTAAGGATAGGATGAATAAACTCAATCCGGTGATTAGGGTAGACAAAATCATATTATATATCACATGCTTTTTTCTGTAATGACCAATTTCATGTGCTAAAACGGCAACGATTTCATCTTCCTCAAGATCTTCAATCAAAGTGTCATAAAGAACGATCCGCTTTTTTGGACCGAAACCTGCAAAATAGGCATTTGCTTTTGTAGATCTCTTTGATCCGTCTATCACAAAAATATTGTCTAAAGTAAAGCCCGTTTTTTTGGCAAAAGAATCAATTTTTGATCTTAAGCTGCCATCCTCCAAGGGAGTTTGCTTGTTGAAAAGAGGAACGATGAGGCTGCTGTAAAAAAAAGTAAAAAACAAGGTGAATAGCGCGATTAATAACCAAGTATATATCCAGAAATTATCGCCTGTCAATTGATAGAAATAAATAATGAGCGCTAAAATTCCTCCACCCATAAGGATACTCAATAGCCAACCCTTTAGTTTATCGATAAAAAAAAGTTTAGGTGTAGATTTATTAAAACCGTATTTTTCTTCTATCACAAAAGTATGGTAATATGCAAATGGAGTTGTGAGGATGTCATTTGCGAGCATGATCACACCAAAAAAAAGAAGACCTACAACTATTTCATTAGATGAAATGGATCTTGCAAACTTGTCTACCCAGGCAAATCCCTCAAAATAAAAAAATAGGAGGAGAACGATAAAAGAGAAAACGGATGTCCATAAAGAAAATTGATAGTTTTCTTTTTTGTAGGCCTGGGACTTTTTGTATTCATTTTCATCATATACATCACTTAAAAGCTGAGGCACAGGATCTTTAAAATGTTTTGCATTGACAAAGTCCAAATATTTGTCGAAAATGAATTCAACAATTAGAATGGTGATAATTAATGAAAATAAAGAGGTTGCTGTCATAGAGAAAAATTTCTTTGTCGTTTGGCTTCAAAAATAAGTATGGCGGCAGAGACAGACACATTTAAAGAATCTATCATTCCCTGCATAGGAATAATAATTTTTTCATCGGCGTTTTGTAGCCAAAAATCACTCAATCCTTTATCTTCAGTACCCACTATAATGGCCGTTGGCAATTGAAAATCAAAGGAAAAATAAGGCTTGCTTTCGTCAGTCAATGCAGCTGCATAGCTCCGGATTCTATTAGTTTTTAAGAAAGACAGGATCTCTTGATTTGACCCTAGCACGATCTGATTGGTAAAAATACAGCCAACGCTGGACCTTATAATGTTGGGATTATACAAATCTGTTATCGGGTTTGCAATCAAAACTGCATCAACATTGGCAGCGTCTGCGGTACGTAAAAGTGCGCCTAAATTCCCGGGTTTTTCCGGAGCTTCGGCAACTAATATGAGAGGGTTTTTTGAAAGAATGATATCGCTTAAAAATGGTTCCTTTCCGGCAGCCAAAGCGATAAGTCCTTCCGTAGATTTTCTATGTGAGATCTTTTCATAAATATCTTTGGTTACGGTCACTACCACGCATTTTATTTTTGCTTCAATTTTTTTAAATTCTTTTTCAGGAAGTAATTCTTCACACCAAAGAAGCTGCGAAATATGATACCCCCCTTGAATTGCCAGGTCTATTTCTCTACATCCTTCTATCACAAATTCACCTTGTGTTTTTCGGGCTTTCGATTTTGTTTGAAGTAAAAGGATTTTCTTAACCAAAGAATTTTGGCTACTACTGATTGTTTTATACACAGTTTATATTTTCACAAAAATAAAAAAAGCTTTCCAAAGAAAGCCTCTTGTTGATTATTTCGAGTATTTGTCGCGGTATCGCTCGTAAAGTTCTGTTTGATGAGATTTTAAAATAATCTTTCGGCCATCAATGAATGCATCTATAAGTTGGTTAGTGCGCATGTCTAATGCATTCCCTTCAGAAATAAATAAAGTAGCACTTTTCCCAACCTCAAGCGTACCATACTTATCACTAATGCCTAAGATTTTAGCTGTATTTTCTGTAATCATTTGAAGGGCCTGTTCTTGGTCGATACCATATGCCGTTGTATGACCAGCATAGAATGGCAGATTTCTGGTATTCATTCTGTCCATTTGGCCACTTGCCTCCAAGCCCACTAAAATATTGTTTTGCATTAATAAAGCTGGAAGTTTGTAAAACATATCATAGTCATCGTCTTCGCTATTTGGTAAGGAATGGACACGTTTCACTAAAACAGAGGTGTTTGATGACTTGAGGAGTTCCATTACTTTATGGGATTCACCTCCACCAACGATGACCATATCTTTAATGTTTAGATCTTTTGAAAATTGAATTGCATCAATGATTTCTTGTTCGAGATCTGCATGGATGTATAATTTTTTATCTCCTGAGAACAAAGATTTCAAAGATTCAAATCCAAGATTCCTAGAATTGTTGCTTTTTTGATTATAGTTTTTAGCTTGCAGGAATAAATCAGTAATATCAGCTACTTTTTCACTGTATTCTTTATTCTCTTCGCTAAAAACTCTGGAGCCGAAACCTTCATTTTTTGACTTAAAAAGAGTAGGCCAATTCAGGTGAATACCATCATCAACTTTAACTGCTGCATCTTCCCAATTCCAGGCATCTAATTGTACAATTGAAGATGTTCCTGAAATAGTCCCTCCCTGTGGAGTGATTTGAGCAAGTAAGACACCATTTAAACGGCTTGCTTCTACTACTTGAGATTCTGCGTTATACGCGATCAAACTTCGCACATTTGGAACATCATCTCCAATTTCTTGTTCATCGATGGTTGCTTTTACGGCATCTAATTCGCCAAGGCCCAAGGTGGAATTTGGGACGATAAAACCAGGATAAACATGCTTTCCTGTCGCATTGATCACCATTCCATTTGGTGCAGCGGTCTCATTTCCAATTGCGGTTATGAATCCATTTTCGAAAGTGATGTTTGAGTTTTCGATCACTTTTCCATTTCCCAAATGCAAAGTAGCTCCTTGGATGGTTACTTTTTCAGTTTGCCTTTTCGCAGGAGTCTGTTGCGCATTGGCAATAAGTCCTATGAAAAGTATAATATGTAAGAACAAATATTTCATATCTAAATTAGATTAATCTACTGTATCGCAGTGGTTAAGTTTAGTTTCTTTTTTTTGGGGTTTTTGTGTTTCCGCACCACCATTTTTTTCCTTTAACATGGCATTGATTAATTGGCTTCTTTCTTTTTGGATATTTGCCCTTTTAGCCTTATCAGATGCTAAATCAAAATAGGTTCTACCTTCAATAATGGTTCTTTCTGCTATAGCGTTTACAGAAAGTGGATTGTCGCTCCACAATACTAAATCAGCATCCTTACCTTCTTTTATACTTCCAACATAAGTGTCAATATGTAATAGCTTAGCAGGATTAAGGGTGACCATTTTCCAGGCTTCTACTTCGGAGACACCACCATATTTGATCGTTTTTGCTGCTTCTTGATTTAACCTTCGCATCATTTCTGCATCGTCAGAATTAATGGCTGTAATGACTCCCTCACTGTGCATTAAGGCTGCATTATAGGGTATAGCATCTTTTACTTCATATTTATAAGCCCACCAGTCGCTAAATGTTGATCCGCCAACACCGTGAGCCTTCATCTTATCGGCAACTTTGTAACCTTCAAGGATATGGGTAAAAGTATTTATGTTAAAGTTGAATTGCTCGGCAACTTTCATCAACATGTTAATTTCACTCTGAACATAAGAATGGCATGAAATAAATCTTTCTTTGTTAATGATCTCTACCAAAGTTTCCAATTCAAGATCCTTTCGGTAAGGTTTTCCACTTTTTTTTAGTGCTTCGTATTCTTTGGCACGTTGAAAATAGTCGATAAAAACCTGTTCAACACCCATTCTGGACTGTGGGAAACGACCACCCATCCAGTTGGACTGTTTTACATTTTCTCCCAATGCGAACTTGATGAATTTGGGTGCTTTAGGATCGATTAATTTATCCGGTGTTTCTCCCCACTTCATTTTGATAATTGCAGATCTACCACCAATGGGATTTGCAGAACCGTGAAGAATTTGCGCTTGGGTAACTCCGCCAGCCAGGGCTCTGTAAATATTGATATCTTCAAAGTCTATGGCCTCTTCCATGGTCACTTCAGCCGTAGAATTTTGACCAACTTCATTCGTACTTACCGTAGAAATATGAGAATGTTCGTCAATTATACCAGTAGTTAAATGTTTTCCGGTGCCGTCTATTTCTTTTGCGTTTTTAGCGGTTAAAGATTTTCCGATTTTATCAATTTTCCCATCCCTGATCAATACATCGGTATTAGTTAAAATCCCATCAGATTCATTTGTCCAAACCGTTGCATTCTTTATGAGCAAAGTTTCTTGAAGAGGTTGTTGAGTTGAGCCATATCCATTATTAGGAAATGTAATGGGCGTAACCCAAGGACTTTCGTCTGCTGCCTTTTCAACTTTTTCACTTTTGATTTCCGGCTGCTTAACTGAAGTAAACTTGGTTTCTCTTCCATCACTCAAAATGGCAATTCCCGAGAATTTCGCAGGATCGACAACTTTAGCAGACAATCGGATATATTCAGTTTCTTTTTTCGAAGAGTTAAAATATAGGTTGAGCCAATTATCGGTATAACTGATTTTAGCAGGAAAATTAATTGTGTCCTGTTTTACTTTTGCTTTTAAATTTGGATTTGATCCATCAATTTGGAGTGTGTAAGTCTGGTTATTGACCAATAGATTGTATTTCCCTGAAATGTCTTTAAGATCCAAATCATTGATCACATGTCTTTTCCCTTGAATCCAATTTTCGTAAATAATGGTCTCTTTATCGAATATGTCCTTTGAACAAATAATAAAATTTGCCATTTTTCCTTTTTCTAAGGTTCCCATTTGGCCAGACTTGCCTAACAAAGCGGCAGGAATGGTTGTCAATGAGGCCAATGCCGCATTTTTATCGAAACCGTAATTGATGGCTTTTAGCAAGTTTTCTTTAAAGTCACTAACCTTTTCGATACCATAGGAAGTCAAAGAGAAATTAACTCCATTTTTTTGCAGGCTTGCCAAATTTGAAGGAGCTTGATTCCAATAGCGCATATCGCTCAGCGCGATATAATCGGCCAGCATTGGATTTTCAACATCATAAGCTTTCGGAAAATTGATAGGAATAATGTAATTGTTTCCAGAGCTTTTGATCTTGTCTACAAGCTGGTATTCATTTCCTCCACCAACAATGATATAATTAGTTCCCAATTCTTTCCCTAACTGAACTGCTCTAAGCCCATCTGCTATATCACCGGTATAAAAAATCTGTCGCAAAGTTTTGTTTCGGTTGTATGCCTCAAGTGATAGGTCTTTGGTTTCACTTTTACCTGTATTGTACCAGTCTGCATCATAGGATACTTGTTTTAGCAAAGCCATACTACCCATAATAGAATTTGGATAAATCTGATTGCTCGTGCTGCTTTTTTCGAAAGACAGAAATTGGGCAGACCGATCATCAATAATTCTTTCGGCATCAGTTCCATGATCATTTAATGATACAAGAGCACCTGCTCCCCGTATAATTCCATCGGGCATATGCGTATTTACAATCCCAAACCCAAGTTTTCTCAGTTCCTTCGCTTTTTCTTTGTCGAAGCTAAATTCGGAAACGCTATTTCTTTCAGGAAGAATATGGTCATTCCAGTAATATCCCTCTCTTTTTGAGTCGTATTGCGGGGAGCCGCCGGATCTGAAACTTCCGGAAGACTTCTTTTCAATTTTAAATCCAAAATCGGAATAGGCATCGATAAACGAAGGGTAAATACTCTTGCCTTTAAGGTCAATAATGACGCAATTCTCCGGCAGGGCAGCAGTTTTGGAAGTACTGATAATGTCATCTCCCTTGATTAGCAGTGTTCCTTCTATTTTTTGGGTTGGACTAATATGAATAACGGCATTGGTAAATGCCGTATAGTTTTTATTTTCATTTTTTACCCCGTAATTTTTAGGATAATACTCCTGAGCAATTAGGGAAAACGGTAAAATAAAAAGTAAGAATATCGCTTTGTTAAACATATAAATGAGGTTTGAGTAAATATATAAAAAGAATTATAACCCATAACTATCTTTATAAGCTATGAGCAATTTTGTCATATTAGAATAGCTTTTCATTCCATCTTTCTGATTATTTATTTTGAGATATCCGTCATAAAAGGCTTTAAAATAGGCTTCTGATGGGTTTTTGTATTTTGACCAAAACAATTCTTGTTCTTCAATATTTTTGATGATACCCTTGGGGGTTTTGATGAAAAGTTCTCGGGCTTTATCAGAATTGGTTTTTGACAGATCGTATAGTGCATATCGATAAGCCATGAGTAATCCCGAATATTTCACATAGGGATCATCGTGAAAATAGGCGGCTAGAAATCCGATGAAATTTGCTTCGCTTTCGAATCCAATTCCCATTTGATGGGCCATTTCATGTAAACAAATCATTGGCAGAGAAACTTTAGGCACTAAATGATCTACTTGTGCTTCGCCTGTAAAAGGGTTGAGATAACCTGAAAATCCCATGTAGGTTAAGGGCAGACTGATCAAAGATTTTTTGAGAGACATGGGCTTGTAATCGTATTGTGGAAATATTGATTGCAGATTTTTATAACCTTCTGGTACAATTTTAAAAATTTCATTTTTTGTGTAGGGAAGCACAACGGGTAAAGTATCATTCACAACAATTTGATTCAGCGTTTTAGTGGTTTCATCTAAAATAAATTTTGAAAAATCTTCAAGCTGAGATTCAGTGAGTTCTTCCTCTTTAAGCCCCATTTTTGCATAGGCATTTTCTCTGGAATAGTTCAAACCCCATAGGAAATAGAATAAAAAATAAGCGATAGACAAGGTGGCTCCAACAGAATAGAGGTTTGATTTTTTTCTAAAATCTTTATTTGAAATAAATAGATATATATATCTGAATATTAGTAAAATAGATACTCCATATAAAACATCCCCAACAGAGAAAGGAATCCAGCCATATGTAAATCTGAAAACTTTAGAAAGTCCAATATAGATTCCCTGACTATAATATTTTTCTATCCATTTAGGGAAATAGGAACTCAGCCAAACTAAGACTATTTGGAGCAATAATACATATGTCAACCATTTTTTAAGATCTTTCATTGCGGCACAATTTACAGATACATTGTGAAATTGTCGAAACTACACCTGGAAATTTATAGTTAAAATTTTTCGATAAACAGATGAAAAAATATACATTTACCTCAGCTTCTAGGTTATTAACAAATAATCAGTTTTCAACAAATTTTGTTGAAATATACTACTTCTAGAAAAGTATTTATAAATTATTATTAAGGTACATTTGCCAAATGGAAAAAGCGAAAGTAATACAGTCGAAAGGGATGAAAATGGGGAATATTATCAATCTTGAGCAGGGAAAACTTCCTCCTCAAGCAGTTGATTTAGAGGAAGCTGTATTGGGTGCAATGTTGATTGATAAAAAAGGGGTGGATGACGTAATTGATATTCTGCATCCCGATGTTTTTTATAAGCCATCGCATCAATACATCTATCAAGCTATTTTTCATTTATTCAATGCTTCAGAACCTATTGACCTGCTGACTGTTTCGAACCAATTAAGAAAACAATCTCAATTGGATGCAGCCGGGGGTGATTACTATTTAATCAATTTAACGCAAAAGGTATCTTCTTCTGCACATGTTGAGTTTCATGCCCGTATTATTTTACAGAAATATATCCAAAGGCAATTGATTTCTATTTCCAGTGAGATTATCAAAAGTTCTTACGATGAAACCACAGATGTATTTGATCTGCTCGATGAGGCTGAAGCTAAACTTTTCGATATTACCCAAGGGAATTTGAAAAAAAGTTCTGAGGCGGCAGAAAATTTGGTGAGTCAGGCGCTTAAGAAAATTGAAGAAATTTCGAATAAAGAAGGAATGAGCGGAGTACCTACAGGGTTTACAAAAGTGGATAATCTTACTTCCGGCTGGCAACCTTCTGATCTGGTCATTTTGGCAGCGAGGCCCGGTATGGGAAAAACAGCTTTTGTGATGTCTATGGCAAAAAATATGGCCATAGAATTCAATATTCCCGTTGCTATATTTTCTTTGGAAATGTCTTCAGTTCAGTTAATTACAAGGATGATCTCAAGTGAAACTGGAATATCATCAGAAAAACTGAGAAAAGGAAATCTCGAGGCATTTGAATGGGAAATTTTAAATAGAAAAGTAAAGAATTTATCAGAAGCTCCGGTTTATATTGACGACACACCTTCCTTATCAATTTTTGATCTAAGAGCAAAAGCCAGGCGATTGGTTTCCCAGCACGATGTAAAGATCGTAGTTATTGATTATTTGCAGTTGATGACCGTTGGTAATACAGGAAAGGGCAGTGGTAACCGCGAGCAAGAAATTTCGATGATCTCGAGAAACCTGAAAGCTTTGGCCAAAGAATTAAATATTCCGGTAATTGCTTTATCCCAGTTATCAAGGGCGGTAGAAACAAGAGGAGGTAGCAAAAGACCCCTGTTGTCTGATTTACGTGAATCAGGAGCGATTGAGCAAGACGCGGATATTGTTTCATTTATTTATAGACCTGAGTATTACGGAATGACCGAATGGGATGATGATGAAAGAACCCCCTGTGAGGGTCAGGCAGAATTTATCATTGCTAAACACAGAAATGGTGGCTTGGATAATATACGCCTTAAATTCGTTGGAAAATTAGCGAAATTTGCAAACCTTGAAGAAGGTTTTGATACAGAGTTCCAGTCTTCTATTAATGCAGGAGTTTCTCCGGTTCATTTCGGAAGTGCACAAGATGCTTTTGGTCCAGATGACGAAGAAGATGTGCCTTTCTAAAGAATGCGCTATGCAGCCCAGAAAAAACTTGATTCTCCTTTTATTATTTATTTTTTATATTCAGGCAAAGGCTTCATTTTTGCTTGTCCCAATGGATACTTCTCAATCTAATCATCTCAAAGCTTACGGCATTACATTTTTTTCTTTACAAAATGGAGTCAAAGTCCAATGGCTACTTAATTATCGGGGTGGATCTTTTTTATTGGAGAATCAGGATTTCTTAAAAAAGGAACTGATCATTCGAGGTATTTCCTACGATGAATTGTCTTTAGATAAGGCTGCCGAAATATTAAGTGAGATTGAAAGTCCTTCGAAAAATCAAACTTCGGTGCTTTTAGAAAAGGCACCAAAAATTGCAGTTTATTCTCCAAAATCCAATCAGCCCTGGGACGATGCGGTTACCTTGGTTCTGCAATACGCAGAAATTCCCTATGATATAATTTACGACAAAGAAGTATTAGAGGATAAATTATTGCTTTACGAGTGGCTTCATTTGCATCATGAAGACTTTACCGGTCAATACGGGAAGTTTTATGGTGCTTTTCGAACTGCTCCATGGTATATAGAAGCAAAAGAAGAAGCAGAAATGATGGCTCGTGAATTGGGTTTTGAAAAAGTCTCTCAACAAAAATTAGCAGTCGCTTTAAAAATCAGAGACTATGTGTATGGTGGTGGATTTATGTTTGCAATGTGTTCTGCCACGGATAGTTTTGATATCGCATTGGCAGCAGAGGGCGTTGATATTTGCGAATCGGTTTTTGATGGGGATCCATCAGACCCTGATTATCAAATCAAAATAGATTACCGAAAAACGTTTGCTTTCACAGATTTTGTATTAGAAAGAAATCCTGTGATCTATGAATTTTCGAGTATAGATATGACACAAAAGAGAAATATCCTTAAAACTGAGGATTATTTCGAACTCAAAGAGTATTCAGCCAAATGGGATCGAATTCCAAGTATGTTATGCCAAAATCATACCTTAATGGTGAAAGGTTTTATGGGGCAAACCACTTCTTTTAATCCGGAGCAAATCAAACCATATGTACTGGTGATGGGAGAGAATAAGGTGAATGGGGAAGCAAGATATATTCATGGTGTACAAGGCAAGGGCATGTTCACTTTTTACGGAGGTCATGATCCTGAAGATTATCAGCACAGGGTAGGAGATGCCAAAACAGAATTAGACCTGCATCCAAATTCTCCGGGTTACAGATTGATCTTAAATAATGTTCTGTTTCCGGCGGCAAAAAAACAAAAACAAAAAACCTAATATTTCTATTAGGTTTGGGTTCTTACTTATTCTTTTTGTCTATCCATTTTTTTGCGTTGACGAAAGCCTCTAACCACGGGCTCACTTCATCTGCTCGGCCATTTGGATAATTTGCCCAATTCCATTGGAAAATAGATCTTTCAATATGGGGCATCATGACCAGGTGTCTGCCGTCATCACTGGACATCATTGCGGTATTAAAATCAGAGCCATTAGGGTTCGCAGGATACCCTTCATAACCATATTTTGCTACAATATTGTATTTTTTTTCTGCATATGGGAAGCTAAATTTTCCTTCTCCATGTGAGATCCATACGCCTAAAGTACTTCCTGCTAAACTAGATAACATCACGGAATTATTCTCCTGAATTTTCACAGATGTAAAATTACTTTCGTGTTTAAAAGAATCGTTGTGAAGCATTTTTGGTTTTTCTTCATGATCCGGGTTGATCAATTCTAATTCAACAAATAACTGACATCCATTGCAAATGCCCACTGAGAGGGTATCCTCTCTTGTAAAGAAATTCTTAAGTACCTGATTAGCTTTTTCATTGTATTTAAAAGCGCCGGCCCAGCCTTTTGCGGAACCCAGTACATCACTATTCGAAAATCCGCCGACAGCCCCTATAAATTGAATATCTTCTAAATTCTCTCTACCACTCATCAAATCGGTCATGTGAACATCTTTTACGTCAAAACCAGCTAAATGCATGGCATGTGCCATTTCTCTTTCGCTATTTGATCCTTTTTCTCTAATAATAGCAGCTTTTGGTTTGTTTTTCAGGCTGATCGCTGGAAGTTTTCCATTAAAATGGACCGGGAAAATATACTTGAGTGGCTGTTTTTTATAATTATTGAAGCGCTCTTCTGCCTGATCATTTTTACATTGCTTTTTATCCAGTAAATAAGAAGTTTTAAACCAAATGTCTCTGTACTCCGAAATATCAAAAGAAAGATCAAAATTACTGATGGTCAGCGTTTTTCCATTTATTGCTTTTCCAATCTGTCTGAAGATGATTTTATTTTCTGATAAGATATTCTCAACAATTTCAGGTTGGTCAGTTTGAATGATGACACTGCTGTTTTCCGAAAACAAAAGCTCAACCGCATCTTTATGATGAAATGATGACAAGTCAATTTCTGCGCCAACATTGGTTTCGGCAAAACACATTTCTAAAAGAGTTGTGATCATACCACCCGAAGAAACATCATGTCCCGCATTAATTAATCCCAGTTTGATCAATTTTTGAACCGTGTTAAATGCTTGTTTGAAGTATTCATCATCTTTAACAGTAGGTGCTTTTGAACCTACTTTGTTTTTTGTCTGAGCAAAACTCGACCCTCCTAAATTTAAATCGTCTTTAGAAAAATCAAGATGATAAATTTTATTATTTTCTATCACTTTCAATACGGGTTCAATCACTTTACTCACATCCTGGCATTGACCTCCTGCACTTATAATGACCGTTCCCGGAGAAAGTACCTCATCATTTTTATATTTCTGCTTCATTGAAAGCGAATCTTTTCCTGTTGGAATATTGATGCCCAATGCAATGGCAAAATCTGAGGCAGCTTCAACAGCTCGGTATAATCTCGCATCTTCACCCTCATTTCTGCAAGGCCACATCCAGTTGGCTGAAAGAGAAACAGATTCAAGATCGTTCTCTAAGGGTGCCCAGACAATATTAGTTAATGATTCGGCAATAGCCATTTTTGAACCGGCTACTTCATCGATCAAAGCAATGGCAGGGGCATGTCCGATGGACGTGGCTATTCCGCTCTTCCCTTTAAAATCAATGGCCATGACACCAACATTATTTAAGGGTAATTGCAGGGCGCCACAACATTGTTGTTTTGCCACTTTACCGCCAACACAGCGATCTACTTTATTGGTAAGCCAATCTTTACAAGCCACAGCTTCCAGAGACAGCACTTGTTTCACATAGTCGTAAATGTGTTCAGAAGAATAGTTGATATCGGCATATTTTCTGATTATGTACTTATCATTCATGATGGTCTTAGGAGAACTACCAAACATGTCGATAAGTTTAAAATCCATAGGGTTTTTGGGTAATTTGTTCGATTTAAATACAAATTTCCCATCATTGGTCACTTTTCCTACTGTATAAAACGGAGACCTTTCTCTATCGGCAATTCGATGGAGCAGGTCGATGTCCTTGTCGTGAATCACTAATCCAATTCTTTCCTGAGATTCATTTCCTATAATTTCCTTCGCCGAAAGGGTTGGGTCGCCTATGGGCAAAGCGTGCAGATCTATTTCACCTCCGGTTTCTTCTACCAATTCAGACAAACAGTTTAGATGCCCGCCAGCACCGTGATCGTGGATAGAAATAATTTTGTTATCATCACTTTCTACCATGGCACGTATCGTATTCGCTACTCTTTTCTGCATCTCAGGGTTTGAGCGTTGTACTGCGTTGAGCTCAATTGCATTGCTAAATTCTCCAGTATCTGCTGAAGAAACAGCCGCGCCACCCATACCTATTCTGTAATTATCTCCTCCAAGAACAACAATATCGTCTCCCGGACTTGGTTTATCTTTTATGCTATCTACTTTTTTGCCATATCCAATTCCACCCGCTAACATAATGACCTTGTCATAAGCAAGTTTTCTGTTGTGTTCTTCGTGTTCAAAAGTATAAAGCGAACCAGCGATGAGAGGTTGTCCAAATTTGTTGCCGAAGTCCGAAGCTCCATTTGATGCTTTAATCAATAGGTCGATAGGCGTTTGGTATAACCAATCTCTTTCCGCAATTTTCTCCCATGGCTTATCCTCATTTAATCTCGGATATGGCGTCATATAAACAGCAGTACCAGCTAAGGGCAAAGATCCTTTGCCACCTGCCAATCGATCTCGAATTTCACCTCCTGATCCAGTTGCGGCACCATTAAATGGCTCAACTGTGGTAGGAAAATTATGAGTTTCAGCTTTCAGAGAAATTACAGATTCGATTTCCTTTTTTTCGTAAAAATCGGGCTTGTCAAAAGTTTTTGGAGCAAATTGTTCCATCAAAGGCCCTTCTACAAAAGCCACATTGTCTTTATAGGCAGAGACCAATGAATTCGGGTTCTTCTGTGAGGTTTTTTTAATCATTTTGAACAATGATCCTTCCTGTTCAACTCCGTCTATGACAAAAGTTCCGTTAAAAATTTTATGTCGGCAATGTTCTGAATTTACCTGAGAAAATCCGAAAATTTCCGAATCAGTCAGTTTTCTTCCGAGCTTTTTGGTCAAATTTTCAAGGTATTCTATTTCTTCCGAGCTAAGGGCTAAACCTTCTTTTTCATTATAAGCCGCAATATCATCAATATCTAAAATTGGCTCAGGAGTAATATTTATCGTAAACAGCGTCTGGTCAAGAACTTTATATAATGCCTGAACCATAGGATCATATTTCCCGTCGATCTCCGATTTATAAAATTCTTCGATTCGAATTATATTTTGAATACCCATATTCTGGGTTATTTCAACCGCATTTGTACTCCATGGGCTGATCATTTCTTTTCTCGGACCTATAAATACACCAGACAGGCTTTTGTCTGATAGCAATTCGGCATTTCCAAACAGCCAAATAAGCTTTTCTATGCTTTCATGTTCAAAATTTGCTGTGGTACCTACAGCATAAATGGTTTGGTTCTTTTGAAAAAAATAGATCATCTTTTTAGATTGATTTTAATGAGCCACAAATTTAAAAAAGCTCGTGCGATAAATATATTTCGTATTAAATTTTATATCTTATTTCAATACTTTTTTAGCGAGTAAGGCCATATAAAAACCATCAAATCCAGTTTTCGCGGGAGATATCTTCTTTTCTTCTACCAACGAGAATTCTGAATTTTGTGCCAGAAATTTTTTTACCTGTTCTTCATTTTCTGAAGGCAGGATAGAACAAGTGGCATAAACTAAATGACCACCCGCTTTAACCATAGACGAATAATTCTGCAAAATTTCTGCTTGTGTTTTTTTAATTTCTTCTATGAACTCGGGTTGTAATTTCCATTTTGCATCCGGGTTTCGTTTTAAAACACCAAGTCCGCTACAAGGTGCATCAATTAAGACTTTATCAGCCGAATTGTGAAGTTTTTTTATGGTTTTATTACTTTCTATAGGTTTAACCGTGATATTGTGTGCCCCGTTTCTTTTAGCTCTTCTTTTTAATTCAAGCAATTTGTTTTCATAAAGGTCCAGGGCAATGATTTGCCCTTTGTTCTCCATTAAACTGGATAAATGAAGTGTTTTTCCACCTGCACCTGCGCAAGCATCAATAACACGATCTCCGGGTTTTACTTGCAGAAATGGAGCAACTAATTGAGATGAAGCATCCTGCACTTCAAATAGACCATTTTTAAATGCCTCCGTTTGAAAAATATTCTGTCTTTCTGATAAAATGAGCGCATCGGGAAAATGAGGATTTTGGATTGTTTCAACGCCTTCTTTTTCCAGAGAGATTTTAAGTGCCTCCGGACTAGTTTTTAATCTATTGGTTCTTAAAATGACTTCTGCCTGTTGATTGAGTGCAGCAATTTCTTTAGTCCAATCTTCACCTAACTCTTTCTCCCCCAGTTCATCTAACCAATCTGGAATAGATTCTCTGAATTTTCTTATTTTACTCAATTCGTCAAACTTCCCTTTTATTCTTCTCGAAGGGGTTTCTTCAAACCCTCTCCAATCAGGCAATTTGTAACCTTGTAAAACAGCCCAAACAGAAAAGTTTTTCCAAATATTTTCGCGAGAATAAAAATCTTTTGTCCCTGCAATTTCGTTGTACATTCTTTTCCAACGAACCATGTTATAAACGGTTTCTGCAATAAATTTTCTGTCGCGAGCACCCCAACGCTTATCTCTTTTTAAGATTTTTTGAACTACTTTGTCGGCGTACTCATTTTCGTTATAGATTGAGTACAAGGCATCTATTACCGCCATCACTAAAGTTCGGTGTAATCGTTTATCGTTGGGATTTTCCATTTAGAAGGGTGTGAATTTGAAAGTGCAAAGATACTTATTCTATGGGAAGTGAGGTTGAATTTTTTGAATTACTGAGGTCATTTAAAACTTTTCAAAAACACTGAGCCCGAAAAGCGCATAATCGTATTTTGCCGGATCTTTAGAGTCTAATTTTCGTAACTGAAAATCTAATTCATTTAAAGCTTTGGCATCGTTTTGTTTCCTTTCGATCAGCCCAAGTTTTCTGGCGATATTTCCGGAATGGACATCAAGAGGACAGGATAAGATGGAAGGAGAAATGTTTTTCCACAAACCAAAATCTACACCTTTTTGGTCATTTCTCACCATCCAGCGCAAGAACATATTTATTCTTTTTGCAGCAGAACCTTTGAGCGGATCTGAAATATGTTTTTCTGTTCTTTGAGCATGGGGAATTTCGAAAAAGAGTTTTTTAAAATGATGAATGGCAAATTGCAGTTCAGTTTCTCTTTGGTATTTGTTAAAAATAGCTTCAAATCCGCCGTAATTGAGATAGATATGTTGTGTGCTTTTGACAAATTGCATTAAATCAATTCCATTAAATGTTCTGTGAACAAAACTTTTGAGTTTCTCTAGATCATTTTTTTGGTGATTGATCACAAAGTCAAATGGGGCTTCATCCATTAATTCCATTAGTACAAGTGCATTTTTGATGATGCTTTTACGATTTCCCCAAGCAATGGTGGCCGACAAAAAACCAGAAATTTCTATATCCTCTTTTTTCGTAAACCGATGTGGAATTTGAATAGGATCTGATTCGATAAATTTGGGCTGATTGAATTCATCGGCTTTGAAATCTAGAAATTCTTTTAACTCACTTTGGGTCATTTTGTCCGTTTTTTCTTGAATTTCAAAAGTAAAGAAATTGAAGGACATGACTTATTTACTATATTCGTATTGCGATGAGCAGTACGGATAAATTACAAACTTCAATTGCCTATTTAAAAGGGGTTGGTCCCAACAGAGCAGATATTCTAGGCAAAGAATTAGGCATTTTTACTTTTGCCGATCTTTTGAATTTTTTCCCTTTCCGTTACATCGATAAGACGAAGTTTTATAAAATTAAGGAATTATTGCCTAATTCTTCTGAGGTTCAGCTCATTGGAAATATATCTAATCTAAGAACGGTCAAGCAAAAAAGGGGAAGCAGGCTTACCGCTACTTTTGCTGATGAAACGGGAAGAATTGAATTAGTTTGGTTTAAAGGGGCAAAATGGATTCAGGATTCGATTAAACTAAACACTCCTTACGTGATCTATGGAAAAATATCTGTTTTTAACGGGATGTTCAATATGCCGCATCCGGAAATGGAATTATTGTCTGTAAATAAAGCAAGTTTACGTTCAGCTTTGCAGCCTGTTTACAGATCTACTGAAAAATTGACCAATAAAGGAATCAATAACCGGGTCATGCAAGGATTGGTACAGCAAATTCTGAAAGAGATCAATGGTAAATTTGAAGAATCTTTATCGGTTGATATTATAGACAAATACAGGTTGATGTCAAAATCCGAGGCCATGTTTCAAATACATTTTCCTGAAGATCAAGAAAAACTATTTGAGGCCCAAAAACGATTAAAATTTGAGGAGCTATTCTTTATCCAGTTACAGTTGATCCGTAAAAAAGTATTGAGAAATATCAAATTCAAGGGCTTTGTTTTTAAAGAGATAGGCGACCATTTTTATCAATTTTACGAAAAGCATTTACCTTTTGAATTGACTAATGCACAGAAAAAAGTGCTTAAGGAAATTAGAAAAGATGTTGCATCAGGAGCTCAAATGAATCGACTTTTACAAGGGGATGTGGGGTCAGGAAAGACCATTGTTGCCCTTATGAGTATGTTGATGGCTTTAGATAATGGTTTTCAATCGGCTCTCATTGCGCCAACAGAAATTCTCGCTGTACAACATTACAATGCCTTAAAAGAACTTCTGGGTAAAATGGACATTAGAATTGAGTTATTGACAGGGTCATCGAAAACCTCTCAAAGAAAAGTAATTCATAAAGATTTATTAACGGGGGATTTGCATATTCTCGTTGGAACCCATGCTGTTTTCGAAGAAATCGTACAATTCAAAAATTTAGGACTGGCCATCATCGATGAGCAGCACAGATTTGGTGTTGCACAAAGAGCAAAAATGTGGGATAAGAATCATTTGCCACCACATGTTTTGGTGATGACGGCAACACCTATTCCGCGAACTTTGGCGATGAGTATTTATGGAGATCTGGACATTTCAGTAATTGACGAACTTCCTCCTGGAAGAAAAATGATCAAAACTGTCCACCGTTTTGATAAAAACAGATTATCAGTTTTTCAATTTATCAAAGAAGAAATAAAAAAAGGAAGGCAAATCTATATCGTTTATCCGCTTATTGAAGAATCCGAACAACTCGATTATAAAGATTTGATGGATGGGTTTGATAGTATTTCGAGAGAGTTTCCCTTACCTGATTTCAGGATAAGTATCGTGCACGGAAAAATGAAATCAGTTGATAAAGATTACGAAATGCAAAGATTTGTCAATGGCGAAACACAGATCATGGTGGCAACAACGGTAATAGAAGTAGGCGTAAACGTGCCTAATGCGAGCGTCATGATTATAGAAAGCGCGGAGAGATTTGGTTTGTCTCAACTGCATCAATTAAGAGGTAGAGTGGGGCGTGGAGCCGATCAAAGTTATTGTATCTTAATGACCGGCAGCAAGCTTTCTGAGGATGCCAAAACGAGATTGCAGACCATGGTAGATACCAATGACGGTTTTCAAATTGCCGAAGTGGATCTGAAGTTAAGAGGACCTGGCGATTTGGCGGGAACACAGCAAAGCGGAGTTTTAAATCTAAAAATTGCAGACATCAGTAAAGATGCTCAATTGCTATTTTTGGCCAGAGAAGAGGCGATCAATGTATTGAAAAAGGATCCGAATTTAAGCGAATCGAATAATTTACAAATTTCTCAGACCTACCAAAAGATCATGTTAAATAAAGAGAATTGGACAAATATTAGTTAATTTGTATTTTAAAGCTGACCAAATACCAATGATTGAAAAGTTAACCTTGCTTGCTGTATTTTTATTTTCTGCTTTGGTATTTGCCCAAAAAGATACAATAAGACTGAGAGATGATGGAGTATTGGTTGGTGAAATAAAGGAATTAAAGCAAAGTGTACTTACCTTTAAAACGAGTTACAGTAAAAAAGATTTCCAGATCAAGTGGCATGAAATTACTGAAATCAGAAGTAACCGTTATTTTATTGTCGAATTAGATAATGGTACGCGCATGTCGACCACAGTGAATAGTGTTTCAAACAATCCGAATAAGGTCGATTTGTTTGCCGGTATGAATTCATTTGAGGAAGATATCAAGAACATTATTTTCTTAGATCCGATTGGAAAGAATGTATTCAGCAGATTATCCTTGGCAATAGATTTTGGAGTAACAGTGACCAAGGCAAACAACCTGAGGCAATTGACTACCAATTTTTCAGGTAATTATGCCGCAGATAAATGGTCATCCAGTACTTATTTGAATATGGTTTTCAGCAGGCAAGACGGTATTGATGATGTAAGAAGAATTGACGGCAATGTAGATTTAATTTATTTTCTGCCAAAAGAATGGTTTGTCGCTGTTGAAGCTGATTATCTAGGAAATGATGAACAATTATTGGCATTGAGATCGACCTATAAATTAGGGGGTGGATATTTCTTTGTCAAGACTAATGAGATGTACTTTGGCACTGGAACGGGGATAGCACATACTACGGAATCTTATACAGACAACGCACCGACCAAACAAAGTACTGAAGCCTATGCGGGACTGGGCTTTAATAAGTATGATATTGGGGATTTTAGTTTGATGACTAATGCCACGTATTACTATAGTCTAACGGAAAAGGACAGGAGTAGGTTAGATATGAGCCTTAATTTAAAGTATGATTTACCGTATGATTTTTATATCAAGATGAGTTATACTTATAACTTCGACAGTAAACCTACAGAAGGAGCTTCAAAATCAGACTACGTAGCGCAAACTTCTTTTGGCTGGGAGCTTAAGCACTAGTTATTGTAATACTTTTTCCTGACTAAAAATTTCTTTAAATGATCTGATATTAGGATCTTCTTGATTCAAATACCTCCTGCTACCCAAATATCTGGCCGTATTAGATTTATCATAATGCGGAGATTCGGGGTTGACAGAACTCAATCTCACTTGACTTGCCGAATGTATAAATTGTCCGTCGCTGTTGCCGAGCCAAATTCCCACATGTGTCACTCTTTGTTTTTTATCTTCGGTAGCTTTTGAACCGAAGAACATAAGATCACCTTTTTCGAGATTTTCAAAGTTTAAACCAGGATCAACATCAATTCCTGCCTCTATTTGTTGAGAAGCATCTCTGGGAATGATAAAACCATTCATCAAATAAACTGTTTTGGTAAAACCGCTGCAGTCAACACCTTTTGTTGAAGTTCCACCCCATAAATATGGAGCTCCCATAAACTCTTTTGCCAAGCGCTCAATTAACTCACCTGATGGTTTCAGCTCATCAAACCAATTATTAAAAAGAGCTGCCTCATTTTTTAAGACGTAACCTGTTCTGCCATCAGGGTAGATCACTTTAAAGGTTTTATCGTTTTCAGTTAAATAGTTGAGTACGCCCCCCATGACAATATCACTTACTTTTACTGATTCAGTTTCATTTGCATATACATATCCTTCAGGTTTTGTATAAATAATTTTTGTTGCCACATTCCATTCGGAAAACTGCTTTTCATCCATCAATTTTATTCCCCCATGGTCAACCCAAGAAAGGTAATCATCTGGTGTTTGGACTAAATAAAAAGAGCCATTCGTTTTTAAAACTTTGAGCGGAGTTCCTAGCAAAGCCTGAGTAGCTAATTCGGCAGAATGCTTTCCTTCAGATCGAATATTTGCTACAGAGTTGTTTACTATTGCAAAGGTAAAATTGCCTAATTCAGTATCCGGTAAAAGCTCAATACTATCAATAAACGTAAAATTTTGTTTAGCCAATTCGGTTCTTAAAGCAGCGAGGGCCTTGGGTAAATTGGTTTCACCTTTAAGTAAAAAGTTGTTCTTAACTTCTTCGATTTCAATATTGTAAAGTGCCACTCTTTTATCAGGGGCAAATGTCTTTTTGATGCTGTCGTTAACTTCTTTTGCCCTGGTCAATTGATTTTTGTCTGCCTTACAAGAAAGAAACAAAACAACTATGATTAATACATATTTCATAAAAAACAATATTTAACAATTAGACAAAAAATCAATTGATTAAAGCCTTTCTTCGATCCAATTTCTTAAATCATAAAAATTTTGGGGAGCAACCCCATGTCCTACTGGATATTCTTTAAAGACATTTGGCACCTTTAAAGTGTTTAAAATATCCGGAGTTCTTCTCGCCCAATCTGCAGGAATTACCTGATCTACAGATCCATGAGACACGAAAAAATCTAATTTTTTGATGGCCTCCAGGTCCAGGTCTTGTTTAATTAATTCAGTATTCAAATATCCGCTTAGCGCCAAAATATATTGGATCTTCTCCGGATGATTCAGCGCATAGGCCGAACTTAAAATCGCCCCCTGACTAAATCCAAGCATGAAAATTTTTTGCTCATTGATTTCGAATTTTGTTTTTAGTTCAGCAATAAATTCATCTATTAAAATCAACGATTTTCTAGCTTCAGGAATATCAGAAAATTTATCAGCATTCTGGTCAAAGTGAATGGTGTACCACGCATAGCTGTCAAAACCTAAAGAAAGAGGTGCTTGAATACTTATGATCAATAGTTCTTCGGGCAATTCTGAGGCAAATGAAAACAAGTCCTTTTCATTTGAACCATAGCCATGCAAAAGTAAAAGCAGGGGCGAAGGACCACTATTTAATTTGGGTTTTCGAACTAAATATTGAAGGGATGGTTGGCTCATAAATTAAAAAAGGTAAAAGTGTTGAGATCTATCATTTGAGCTCATAAAGAAAACACTTTTACCTTCGCTAAAAAAATATTAGCCTAAATTTTTAAACCAAATCTGGAATTGTTCACCAAGAAGAGGAATTGCTTTTTCTTTTCCCTGAATGGCAGAAATTAATCCTAAAAGCCAGAGAACAAAAACAAAAGGCGCAACGATCTTATAAAATAAAGAAATATCCATTACGGTGCTCAGTAAATTCAACGCAAAGGCCAATAAAACGAGACCCAATGCCTGCTTGATATGAAATGCAGCAAATGAATTCTTTTTGTTTTGATTCATCACAAAAGCGATTACAGTACCGATTAAAGTGATGTAGCTGATAATGGCTATTGTTCTTCCTTCTTGAATGGTATTTTCTACTTCCATAGGTATCCTAAAATTAATTATACATGCCTTAAAGGTAAGTAAAACTTAATGACTTTACAATCAAAAAAAAATGAAGAATTATTAGGCAAGAACTAAGTTTCTTTTGTTTAAAACACCATAAACCTGACCTTTCATCTTTTGATTCTTAAAAATGGAATTCTTAGAGCTGGATAATACTTGGTCAGAAGTAAAAACATACTCTTTATCAGGATTAAACAAGGTTAAGTTAGCCATTTCACCTTCAGAAATTACAGGTAAAGAAAGTCCGAATGCTTTCCTTGGACCCTCTGTTAAGGCAGCAATAATAGTGTCTAAGGGTAAAATAGAGCCTAAACTTCCAAAAACACTTTCCAAACCAATTGTACCGAATAAGGCATTTTCCATTTCGAGTTTTTTATTCTCTATATCGATTGGATTATGATCACTGGTGATCATATCTATTGTGCCATCTATAATCCCCTTGATCATTGCTTTGTTATCTGATTTCGAACGAAGAGGTGGAGTTACTTTGTAGTCCGGATCAAAGTCATGTAAAAGTTCATCATTTAAAACCAAGTGATGTGAAGCTACACTGCAAGTTACGTTCAACCCTTTTTTCTTTGCTTCTTTTATGAGTTTGACAGAATTGGCCGTTGAAATAGTAGGTATGTGTAATTTGCCACCGGTATATTCCAATAAGTACAAATCCCGAACAATTTGCAATTCTTCCGCCAAAGAGGGAATCGATTTTAAACCTAGTTTTGTACTATTGACTCCTTCATTGACATAACCATGTTGAGCCAGTTGATTGTTTTGAGGGAAACTCATCACAATTCCGTCAAAATTCTGAGCGTAGAGTAAGGCAATTTTCAAAAGATTTGAATTGTCTAATGATTTATTATAATCACCAAATGCAATTGCTCCGGCATTATACATATCATACAATTCTGCCAATTCTTTGCCTTCTGCATTTACGGTTAAATTTCCGATAGGAAACACATCAACACTTCCTTTGTTTCCTTTATTATGTAGGAATTCTACGGCCGATTTATGATCTATTTTAGGATTTGTATTTGGGTTTAAAGCTATGGCTGTAAAGCCGCTTTTAGCTGCGACATCAATACCGTTGGCAATAGTTTCTCTATCCTCATAACCCGGTTCACCAAAAGATACACTGCTGTCGAACCAACCTTGCGAAACATGTAAATTTTCTAAAGAAATTTCTTTACAATTCGGCTTGTTGACAATTTTATCTGCAATTTGAACGATCATTCCTTTCTCGATAAGAATGTCTTTTTTTTTGCCGTTAAATTGGGAATTTTTATCGATGATCTTGGCTGATTTTAGAAGTACATTCACTTTGTAGGTATTTTAATAATAATCAGTTTTTTATGAATTTTTGAATAAGCATTTCGGCTATGAGGAAAATCAAAACAAAAGTAATAAATAATTGCCATAAATTTTTGTCGTTTACCTTTGTCTTCATCAACTTTATCGCTTCTTCTAAATTGCTATGAACAGTTATGTTTTGCCTGTTTTTTGTAATTTCTGAAATGTCTGTTTGCCTGAAAGAGCTTTCACTTTTCGGATAATTATAAGCAAATTCCCCAAGAGTTAAATTCTGGTACTTCACTTCATAAGTTCCCGATAAGTTCGGGATTTCATTCGTTGTTAAAATAACCTTATCATTTTGACGTATTTGTAGCGGAATATAATCGAGGTCATCGCTGGTTAAATGGTAAACTTCGTCATTTTTTGTTTTCGCTTCGATACTGATCTCATTCGGTCGTCCGATTCTGTAAAAAAGACCTTTTTGAGATTGACCCTTGGTGGCAAAATTATAGAATAGGGGGACTATTAAAGTTGATGAAGTTAAGTTCGTCATTTGATCGTCCAAGGGAGATGTGAAAAGATATATGTTGCCTTTGTCAATGTTTGCTTTTGCTAAAAAAGGAGCATCATTCTCAAATTTCATGAGAGGAATAAAATTTCTTAAAGAGCTTCGGTAAGAAAGGGATGCTGTGGGATAAGAAAAGTTTTCTTCTCTTTGTTTAAAAACATCTTTGAAGAACGGATCATCGTAATTGATATCAGTAATTTTTAGTTCTCTTCCAATTGTATCTGCAAAGGAACCTAAGTTCATTTGACTTAGAAATTTATTGTATTCCGATCTGTCAATCGTTTTGCCAGGTATTAATACTGCTTTCCCTCCATTTTTTATATATTCAATCAAGGTTTCTGCCAAATAATTTGGAATGCTTTCTAACTCATTGAGAATGACCAATTCAAATTTTTCGGTGTCCGTTGCTCCCCATTCAGCAAGAGAAATTTCGGTATAATTAAACTCTTCCTGGAGGTATATTCTTTTTAAATAGTCGGTAGTTTTACCCAAACTAAGTACATTTAATTTTTCTTTTTTAGGCAATGAAAAGTAGAAAGCATTGTCGAAACCTAGACGATTGTCTTCCAATGTTAATTTACCAGTAAAATATTCCCTTGAATTTATGGTGAAATCAATATCAAAAAATTTATTCTCTTCCACTTTTGCCACTCTTTTCCCCTGTATTTCATTGTTAATCCATAGTGTCACATTGATATCTTCTTTGGCTGAATAAGCATTAGAAACTCTCGCGGTTAGTTCTACTTTTTCAGGTGAGTCAGAATTTATCCAAACACTATCTATAAACACATTTCCTTTTGAAGTGGAATTCAATTTTACCAGATTATATTGATGATTGGGATTTATTTTATCCCAATCGAATGAAAGCGTTTGAAAATCTGAGATAATAATTATGTTTTTATTGACTTCGTTTCCTGCTTCAATTTGGTCTATTAGCAATTTTAGCTGCTCGTCATTAAGAGAGTTAGGTGAAAATTCTAATTGTAAAATTGCGTCGTCTGTAAAATTTTCCTTTTTTACACCATCATTAGTAATCAAAAAAACTTGCTGACCTTTTAAGTTTTCATATAAAGTTTGTTTCGAATGGCTCAATAACTCACCGAATTCACCTTTGGACTGCATGCTGAAACTATTGTCTAAATAGATAATTTCGATGTCTTTTCTGCTATTTTTTTCTGCGGGAAAGTAGGGTTGAGCAAATCCCAGAACTAGGCAGGCTAGGGCAAGTAAACGAGTGACTAATAGCAACCATTTCTTAAGTTTAGATCGTTTTTGAGATTTTTCTTTTATCTCTTTAAGAAACTTTACATTGGTAAACTTAACAGTTTCAAATCGCTGCAGATTAAATAAATGAAGAATAATCGGTATGAGTAATAATAAAAGGCCGAAGAGGAGGGCTGGATTTCTAAAAAGCATACCATTATTTTAGTCTGATCAAAGTTAAAAAAATAAACAAAAGTGCATAAAAAAAGCCGATCGAATAAGATCGGCTTTTACGTTTGTCTATTCAATAGTTAAATCTTTAGCATTTTTTACTTTTTGCTTCAAAAGGGCAATATCAATGACCTCTTTCATTTCTTTTACATAATGAAATGTAAGGCCCTTTAAATAGGTATCCTTGATATCATTAATATCTTTTAAGTTTTGCTCACTTAATATAATCTCTTTTATATTAGCTCGTTTAGCAGCCAATATTTTTTCTTTAATTCCTCCCACGGGAAGCACTTTACCTCTTAAAGTAATTTCACCTGTCATGGCTAAATTTGACTTTACTTTTCGCTGAGTTAAGGTAGATACCAAAGAAGTAAGCATGGTAATTCCCGCACTCGGACCATCTTTTGGTGTAGCACCTTCAGGAACGTGGATATGAATATTATAATTCTCAAACATTTTTTGATCGATCTGCAACTCATCTGCGTTGGCCTTAATGTACTCCAAAGCAATTTGCGCTGATTCTTTCATCACTTTTCCGAGATTCCCAGTAATGGACAACATTCCTTTGCCCTTTGACAAAATAGACTCAATGAATAAGATGTCCCCACCTACGCTGGTCCAAGCAAGGCCTGTAACCACACCGGCTTTTTCATTATTTTCATATTTATCCCTTTCGAGATGAGAAGGACCTAAAATCGTTTCAATATCTTCATTGTTCAGCTTTACTTGATAAGCTTCCTCCATGGCGATTGATTTAGCCGCATAGCGAACGACTTTTGCAATTTTTTTCTCTAAGCCTCTTACACCCGATTCTCTGGTGTAACCCGTTATGATTTTTTCCAGTTGTGATTTGCCTAATTTTAAATCGTTTGCACTTAAGCCGTGTTCTTTCAGTTGTTTGGGTAGTAGATGGCGTTTGGCGATCTCGATTTTTTCCTCAACGGTGTATCCTGTCATTTCGATGATTTCCATTCTGTCTCGCAAAGCCCAAGGGATATCTGCCAAACTGTTGGCAGTAGCGATGAACATTACCTTAGATAGGTCGTATCCTACCTCTAAATAATTATCGTAGAACGACGTATTTTGTTCAGGATCTAGTACTTCCAACATAGCCGAAGAAGGATCTCCCTGGTGACTCATACCCAACTTATCGATCTCATCTAACACGAAAACAGGATTAGAACTTTGAGATTTTTTGATGTTTTGAATAATTCTTCCGGGAAGTGCCCCAATATATGTTTTTCTGTGCCCTCTTATTTCAGCCTCATCCCTTAAACCACCTAATGACATACGCACATATTTGCGCCCAAGTGACTCTGCAATAGATCTTCCCAATGAAGTCTTACCAACTCCTGGGGGTCCGTATAAGCATATGATAGGCGACTTCATGTCTCCTTTTAATTTTAAAACGGCCAGATGTTCAATAATTCTCTCTTTTACTTTTTCTAAACCAAAATGATCTCTATCGAGAATTTTCTGCGCTCTTTTTAAGTCGAATTTATCTTTAGTATAAGAATTCCATGGAAGTTCCAACAAGAGGTCCAGATAATTTCTCTGAATTGAATATTCAGCCACTTGCGGATTCATCCTCTGTAAGCGACCCAATTCTTTGTTGAAAAGTTCATTTACTTCTTCGTTCCACTTTTTCTTTTTGGCAAGCAATCGCATTTCCTCCAATTCTTCATCATAAGATACGCCGCCTAATTCTTCCTGAATCGTTTTCATCTGCTGGTGCAAGAAATACTCGCGTTGCTGCTGATCCATATCTTCACGAACCTTAGATTGAATATCGTTGCTCAATTCCAATCTTTGAAGCTCAATATTCATTTTTTTTAGCGTTTCAAAAGCACGGTCTTTTAAGTTGTTGATGTTCAAAAGCTTTTGTTTTCCAGAAGTATCCAAATTCAGATTAGAACAAACAAAATTCACTAAAAAGGCACTGCTTTGAATATTTTTGATAGCGAAAGAAGCTTCACTGGGAATGTTTGGGTTTTCCTTGATTATTTTTAATGCCAGATCTTTGATCGAATCAATAATTGCAGAAAATTCTTTATCATTCTTTTTAGGAACAACATCCTTGATTTCTTTAGTGCTCGCAATTAAATAGGGATCTTCTTTGATCAGATCATCTATTTCAAAACGCTTTTTACCTTGCAGAATTACCATGGTATTTCCGTCAGGCATTTTTAGCATTTTTAAAATATTGGCAACAGTACCTATTTTAAAGATATCATTGATCCCGGGATTTTCAATATTTTCATTTTTTTGCGCCACAACTCCAATCGGTTTGTTCGCTTTGTGAGCGTCCTTAACTAATTTAATGCTCTGATCGCGCCCGGCGGTAATAGGAACAACAACACCAGGGAAGAGGACTGTGTTTCGTAAAGGTAAAATGGGTAATTCGGAAGGAACATCTTCATTTTTCATCGCCTCTTCATCCTCTGGTGACAATAATGGAATCAGTTCAGATTCCTCATCGATCATATGTTGAAGTGACAAATTGTCAATATTTAGGAATTTCGGATTATTCATAGTCTATATAGGTCAATTTGGCATTTTTATTAAAGCTTTTAATTTTGATTTACTAAATATCAGTAATTAATATATTGGAATACAGCAATTTAAAAATGCACAGATTTTTATTAAAATGAATTAATTCAATTAACATGCCAATCGTTAGACAATGGCGATTGATTTCAATGTTAATTAAAATGCAAAGGTCTGCTAATTTTATTTAAATTTAGAATGAATGCAGCAAAAGGGATGCAAAATTTAAACCAGAAATTGTTTGCACTAAAATCGTGTAGAAATTTTTCTTCAGAGTGTAACAATTTAAATATGAAATGGTCTTTTTAACAGATTGAACTAATTGAAAGCAAATAGTGAACATATAGATCGGTTGATTACCGGTTGTAGGAAGGGCGATAGAAAATGTCAGTTCGAATTGTATCAACAATACTATAAAGCGATGTACAATACGGCTTTAAGAATTGTAAATGATGAGTTTGAAGCAGAAGACGTTATGCAAGAGGCGTTTATAAATTGCTATTCAAAAATTGAATCTTACAAAGGGGAAGTTGCTTTTGGAGCCTGGTTAAAAAAGATTGTGATCAACAAAAGTTTAACAAGTCTGAAGAAAATAAAGAAAAAAGGAGAAGTTCAGCTCAAGGATATGGAGTATAAATTAACAAATGTTTCAGATGAAGAGCAAGGAGTTGCGGAAGATGAATTGAATGACAAAGTAAGCATGATAAAATATGCAATTGGCAGCTTAAAGGAGAGTTACAGACTCGCGCTTCAACTGAGTTTATTTGAAGGATATGATAATGAAGAGATTGCTGAAATTATGCAAATCACGAATGAGAATTGCAGAACTACCATTTCCCGTGCCAAAGTAAAATTGAGAGAAGCTTTACAGCACACGGCATTTGCGCAATAAAAAATAAAATGATGAAAAATAATTTAGAAGATTTTATTCAACAAAACAGAGCACTTTTTGACGAAAAGGAACCGCCTGTTGGACATTTTGAAAGATTTCAAAAAAGAATGGATGAACAAGATAAGGGTGGTTCATCAAGAGGAGTGATCAGGATTTTACCTTGGCTCATGGCAGCTGCATCGATTGTTTTGTTATTTTTTGTTTACACAGGAAATATGCGTCAAATAAACAATGCAGGTATTGAATTGGCAGAGGTTTCGTCTGAAATGAAAGAAACACAAGGTTTTTTTGAAGCTACCATCCGAAAAGAAATTGCTCAAATTGAAAAAGCTAAGAATCCGGAAAACCAAAAAATTATTGAGGATGGATTTCAACAGCTCGATAAATTAGAAGAAAACTATAAAAAATTGACCTTAGAATTAAAAGAGAGTGGTGAAAATAAACGCGTAATTTTTGCCATGATCACAAATTTTCAACAAAGAATTGAGGTCTTACAGACGATTCTATTACAATTGGAAGAGTTAGAAGATTTTAATCAAAAAAATGAAATAAATAAAGTTTAATCCAAAACAAAATGAAAAGAAATATGTATAAATGGCTTGCTTTTTTTATCATCATTCCTATGATAACTTGGGCCGGAAATCCCAAAGGAAAGATAGATAAAAGCAAAACAATCAAGAAAGAATTTTCAGTAAGCGCAAATGCATTGGTGAGAATTGACAATAAATTTGGTAACCTCGATGTGGTTACCTGGTCGGAAAATAGAGTGGTAATGGAAATTACCATTACTGTAAATGGAAACAGTGAATCTAAAGTTATAGATCAATTAGAAAAAATTGATGTTCAATTCAGTAGCTCACAGACAGAGGTCTTTGCCAAAACGGTCATTCAAAAATCAAGTTCAGGCTGGTGGGGCTCAAATAACAATTCTAATTTTGAGATCAATTATAAAGTGAAAATGCCAGTTACGAATAGTGCAGATTTTGCCAATGACTACGGCAGTATTTCACTGAACGAGTTAAAAGGAAAAGCAGATATTAACTGTGATTACGGTAAAATAATCATTGGCTCACTTCATCACGAGAACAATAGTATCAATATAGATTACACCAACAATTCTACCGTAGAGTTTATCAATGGAGGAACGATCAATGCTGATTATTCTGGGTTTACAGTTGATAAAGCGAAAAAAATAGATCTTAATGCCGATTATACGAGTTCTTCCTTTGAGCATATTGAAAACCTGACGTTTAATTGCGATTACGGCAGTATTGCTGTGGATAACGGAAATCGGATCAGTGGGAATGGAGATTATTTAACGATGAAATTTGGAACCATTTTTAAATCATTGAAAGTATCTGCCGATTACGGAGACATTAAAGTAAAGGAACTAAAGGCGGGTTTTGAAACCGTTGAAATAGATGCAGATTATACCGGTGTTAGATTAAATGTAGATCCAGCAAGTGCTTTTAAAGTAATCGTAAAAACTTCTTACGGAGGATTTAGTTATGACGATTTTATGCAGTTCGATAAGAAAATTGAAAAAAATAATTCTAAATATTACGAGGGCTATGCCGGAAATAATAATGCCTCCTCTTCCATTAATATTGAAACAGGTTATGGAAGTGTAAAAATTTATAAAAACTAATCAATATCTCAATAAAATGAAAAAATCAATAGTATTCATTATCGCCATTTTAAGTTTAAATTCTACCGATGCACTGGCCCAAAATTGGAAAAAAGTGAAAGGAAATGGCAACGTAATTACACAGCAAAGATCTGTTGGTTCTTTTGATGCCGTTGAAGCAGCCGGATCTTTTGACATCTATCTGGTCAAGGGCAATGAAGGTGAAATGACCATTCAAGGAGATGAAAATCTAATGGAATATTTGGAAACAGAAGTTAAGAATGGAGATTTAAAAATTAAATGGAAGAAGGGTTATAGCATTAATACAGTCAATCAATTTGTGGTAACACTTGCGATAGAAGAAATTAATGGATTGAGTTTATCCGGATCAGGTAAGATTGAAAGTAAAATCCCTTTAATAAGCGATCATTTCAGCACTTCAGTTTCGGGCTCTGGAGATATGATGCTTACCATAGAAGCCAATGAACTCGAAGTGGCTATATCAGGGTCTGGAAATATTGACTTTGAGGGTGTCGTGAATAAATTTGATGCGTCCGTTTCAGGTTCAGGAGACATCAATGCAAAAAATTTAAAATGTAAGATGGCTAATTTAAGGATTTCAGGATCTGGCGGTGCGTATTTGGATGTTTCTGACGAATTATTTGCAAGAGTTTCAGGTTCGGGAGATATAAAATATAAGGGTGATCCTGCAAAGCAAGATGTGAAGGTAAGTGGTTCTGGAAAGGTAACTAAAATGTAATCAATGTTTTAAGTCTATTAGGTAAGGATTCGCCATCGCGAATCCTTATTTTTTTGTTAAAATATCAAAATAAGTGTAACAACTTTGACGTTTAATAGTCTTATAATCAAAAGTAATATGCAATACATAGTACTTTAAAAGTTTAACAGAATTTAACCCTAATAAAATGAAAAATTTAATCCTAACCAGCTTTTTAATTGTAAGTTTTACAGTTTCTGCGCAGTTTATTGAAAACCGAACTTTTGACTTTGGAAATACCTTAAAATTTAGCCAAATCGCAATAGCAAATATGTCAAATGATTTGTTGGAATCTATCTTCGAATTAGAAGAAGTAGAAGAGGATGCGCCTTTCGATTTTGACATTAAAAAGTATTTGCCATTAGGGTTTAATCCATATGTTGTAGCACATTTGACCTATACCAGTATTGCCGGCTTTTTTGAGGAAGCAGATGAGGAATTTGACTTTGATACCAAAAGCTATTTACCAGAAAACTTTAATGCAGCAAATAATGTGGCTCTTGATGCCGCTTATGCAGAAATAAATCAAGAAGCAGATGTTCCTTTTGACTTTGACACTAAAGCATACTTGCCCGTTGTTTTTGATCCTTTTGAAAACACACAAGCTTTGAAAAAATATAATGAATTCAACAATATTATCTTTGATTTTGATCTAGAAGAAAATCAGTTGAGCTATGCGAGATAAAAGATCTCAAAAAAGTTAAAAAAGGTGTCTAACAAAAAGGCGATTCAATAAAAAAGAATCGCCTTTTTTTATTTAAAATTTCTGTATTCCGAAGTTATTTCAAAGATATGTTTTAAAATATTTTGATCATAAGTTGAAAAAACTTCATTCTTTCGATTCATTACGCGCTCGGCAGTAGCAAATGCTTTTTGAAGCATATAGGTGGTATATCCTTTTGATCCTCCCCAAGAGAAAGAAGGAATAAAGTTTCTAGGGAAATCACTTCCAAAAATATTGGCACTTACGCCTATTACTGTTCCTGTATTGAACATGGTATTAATGCCACATTTAGAATGGTCACCCATAATCAATCCACAAAATTGGAGTCCGGTATTGACAAATCTATTTTCTTCATAATTCCACATTTTCACCTCACTATAATCATTTTTCAAATTAGAATTATTTGTATCGGCACCTATATTACACCATTCCCCGATAACGGCATTTCCCAGATAACCATCATGACCTTTACTGCAATAGCCTGATAAAATGGCATTATGGACCTCTCCGCCAATTTTACTTTTCGGGCCAACAGTAGTTGCACCGTAAACCTTAGATCCCATTTTTACTACGCCGTGTTCAAGGATGGCAAATGGACCGCGAATGGCACTTCCCTCCATAATTTCACTGTGTTTCCCTAAATAAATCGGACCTGTTGAAGCATTTAGAATGGCAAAATCTATGTTAACATCTTCTTCTAAAAAGATTCGCTCCTTATTCATGCATTGGACACTTTTAGGGATTGGCGCAGATTTTCTGCCTTCTGTCAATAAGTCAAAATCAGCTATCAAAGCAGCTTCATTGAATTGGAATAAATCCCAGGTATGTTTAATAATGATCAAGTCATGCTTGAACTCTATTTTTTCAAACTGTTCAAAATCAACTTCTTGGTCTTCGTTCGAAAAAAAAGCAATGATTTCATCTTTATGAACGATCATTTGATTTTCTGAAAGTTCAAAGATTTTATGAACTAATTTTAATGTAGGTAAAACGGCTGCATTGATAAGCACATTTTGTTCGAGTTCTACCAATGGAAATTTTTCAGATAGATAATCTTCAGTAATTGTCGTAGTTGTGCTGCCCAAAAGTTTCTCCCATTTTTCTCGAATTGTCATGATACCAATTCTAAGGTCAGCTACAGGTTTAGTGTAGGTTAGGGGGAGAAGTCCGGGGCGTGATGGGCCATCGAACAGTATGTAATTCATTTATATTTATTTTAAACAAAACACAACAAAGACCACTTTTTAAATCGTTGTTATTTTGTTTGAGTTAGTTTATTTGTTGATCTCATCCAGCATAGCATCATGAAATACATCCTGGATTTACGTGAGCAAATTTATGTATTTAAGATACATAAACGTCGTTTTGTGCTAATTATTCTAGCGCTCTTCAGTAAGGTATATGATCATTTAGAAAGATCTGTAATCAAAAGATTTATTTATTCTTCTACCGTCTTTCATGGCAATTAGAAAATAAGAATGGGCTGCAAATGCATGAATTCGTATTTTAAGAGCAGAATTGATTAATTTAAAATGTAAAAAACCACCCCGAAGGGTGGCAAATAGAAAACTATTTGGTCGAGGGGGGAAGTCTTCCCGATTGAAAAGTTTTCCATGATTAATAACTAAAATTTTCGAAATAAATTGTCCGCCCTTTTTTAGCTGATTCTTTATTCTTTAGCCTTTTATTTCGTAAATTTATGGTGATAAAAAAATATAGCATGAGTTATTTTATTCTTAAAAATATAAAGAACACCACCTTTGAAAATGCAAAGCAGAAGGTGATAGAGGCGCTGAAAGCAGAAGGGTTTGGCGTGCTTACCAATATCGACATCAAAACCACCTTTAAAAACAAGCTGGATGTGGATGTCAGACCCTATGAAATTCTGGGTGCTTGTAATCCCAATTATGCTTACAAAGCTTTACAGAATGATCCTAAATTAGGTGTTTTCCTGCCATGTAACGTTATTGTAGAGCAGCTGGAGGATGGGTCTATTGATGTTTTTGCGGTAGATCCAATTTCTGCCATGGCAGCTGCGAATAATAGTGAAGTGGAAGGTTTCGCTGCAGATGTTAAGCAAAAATTACAAAATATGATGAAAAATTTATAAGCTTGATTTTATTCAAAGCTAATCCGTAAATTTGCCGGCTATGAATAAATCAGTCGGCATTTTGTTTTTTATTTCTTTTTTGTCTGTCTTTCAAATTTTGATAGGACAGGAAAAGGAAGTGGTAAGTACCATTGAATATCCTAAGAGATCTTATCAGTTCGGTAATGACCTTCTGCAGCAAAAGCCAATTTCATTGTCGGATGTTGAAGTCGAAAAGGGCTATTTAACGCAATATAACAGAGATTTTTATCAGAATAATTTGGTTTATGACCCTGTCAGAGATCCTAAAAGATTGCTCTATAATACTGGAGTTTTTATTGGTGGCGCAGTGGTTACCTTTGGGGTATTGTGGGTATTACCTGAAAGTGTAACCAATTGGGATAAAGACCAAATGAGAGAGGATGGTATCTTTTCACGTTGGAAGGAAAATGTTACCGCAGGTCCGGTCTGGGATAGTGACGATTTCTTTTTTAACTGGATTGCTCATCCATGGGCAGGTGCAGTTTATTATATGGCTGCGAGAGGTAGTGGCTTTAATGCCTGGGAATCTTTTGCGTATTCTACGATTATGTCTACTATTTTTTGGGAGTATGGAGTTGAAGCATTTGCTGAGGTGCCTTCCTGGCAGGATATTTTAATTACCCCAACAGTTGGATCTGTATTTGGTGAAGTTTTTTTTCATTGGAAAGGCAGGATCGTAAGAAATGACAGAAGGGTACTTAATTCCAGATTTTTGGGTGGTACTTGTTTGGTGATTATGGATCCTTTTAATGAGTTTTTAGATGCTGTCGGGGTGAAAACAAAGCATAATGTTCAAACCTTTTCTGCCATTATGCCTATACAATACGATTTTATCGATAAAAAACAAGTCTGGGGATTGTCTGCCGTAGTCAACTTTTAAAATATAAAAAAGGAGCGCTAGGCTCCTTTTTTATTGTTATCGTGTCAAGTACATTTTTCTTCTCGCATACAATTCGTAAAACTGATCGTCCTTTAAATTGTCTATGAATAAAATACTTTCTCCTGTTGATTTCATTTCAGGACCCAAATTCTTATTCACATTCGGAAACTTGTTGAACGAAAAAACCGGTTGTTTTATCGCATAACCTTCCAACTTCGGGTTGAATTTAAAATCTGTTACCTTATTCACGCCCAACATTACTTTGGTCGCGTAATTTACGTAGGGTTCGTTGTAGGCTTTAGAAATGAATGGAACTGTTCTAGATGCTCTTGGATTCGCTTCAATAATATAAACGGTATCATCTTTAATGGCAAATTGAATATTTATCAAACCAACCGTATTTAAAGCTACCGCAATTTTTTTGGTATGATCAATAATTTGTTGCATGACAAATTCACCCAAATTAAAAGGAGGTAAGGTCGCATTGGAATCTCCCGAATGCACTCCACATGGTTCAATATGTTCCATGATTCCAATGATATACACATTTTCTCCATCACAAATGGCATCTGCTTCCGCTTCAATAGCCCCGTCCAAATAATGATCTAAGAGAAGGACATTATTTGGTATTTTTCTTAAAATATCGATAACGTGTTCTTCTAATTCTTCCTTGTTGATCACAATTTTCATTCCCTGTCCGCCCAATACATAACTAGGTCTGACCAAAATTGGAAAATCCAACTTATCTGCAACGGCCTGAGCTTCATCTGCCGTGGTCGCTGTTCCGAACTGAGGATAAGGAATACCCAGTTCTTGGAGCAAATTTGAGAATCTGCCTCTGTCTTCGGCTAAATCTAAGGCTTCAAAACTTGTTCCTATGATTTTTATACCGTATTTATTGAGTTTTTCTGCCAGTTTTAAAGCAGTTTGACCACCTAATTGAACAATAACACCTTCTGGTTTTTCATGCTGGATGATGTCGTAAATATGCTCCCAAAAAACAGGCTCAAAATAAAGTTTATCTGAAATGTCAAAATCGGTAGAAACAGTTTCCGGGTTACAATTGATCATGATCGTTTCATAACCGCATTCTCTGGCAGCTAAGACCCCGTGTACACAAGAATAGTCGAATTCAATTCCCTGACCAATTCTGTTTGGCCCCGAACCTAAAACAACAATTTTCTTCCTGTCGGTTACGATGCTTTCATTTTCAGGAAATTCCAGTCCGTCAACCACCATATTATTTTCAAAAGTGGAGTAGTAATAGGGCGTTTCTGCTGCAAATTCAGCGGCACAAGTGTCAACCAATTTATAAACTCTCTTAATTCCCTCAGCAGCTCTTTTATTATAAACTTCACTTTCATAACAATTCAACATATGGGCAATTTGCCTGTCAGCGAAACCTTTTTGTTTTGCTTCCAGTAATATTTCTTTGGGTACTGAAGCTAAATTATTATAAGAAGAAATCTCTTTTTCTAAATTGTAAAGTTCTTCGTATTGTTTCAAGAACCACATGTCAATTTTGGTGATTTCATGAATTCTTCTCAATGGAATTCCCAATTGAATGGCATCGTAAATAACAAAAACTCTATCCCAGCTGGCATGTTGCAATTTTGAAATTATACTGTCGTAATTCTTTATTCCTTTGCCATCAGCACCTAGTCCGTTTCTGCTAATTTCAAGCGACTGAGTAGCTTTATGAAGGGCTTCCTGAAAAGATCTTCCAATTCCCATCACTTCACCTACTGATTTCATTTGCAGACCTAAAGTTCTATCTGCTCCATCAAATTTGTCAAAATTCCAACGAGGTATTTTGACAATGACATAATCCAGTGTGGGCTCAAATAAGGCAGATGTATTTTTGGTAATCTGGTTTTGTAACTCATCCAAAGTATAACCAATGGCAAGTTTAGAAGCAATTTTGGCAATAGGGTAACCCGTTGCTTTTGAGGCCAATGCCGATGATCTTGACACACGAGGGTTAATTTCTATCGCGATGATGTCTTCTTTTTCATCGGGGCTTACTGCGAATTGCACGTTACAACCTCCGGCGAAATCACCAATGGACCTCATCATTAAAATGGCCATATCCCTCATTCTTTGGAAGGTAGTGTCACTCAGGGTCATCGCTGGAGCCACAGTAATTGAGTCTCCTGTATGAATTCCCATTGGGTCCATATTTTCAATGGTACAGATGATGACAACATTGTCGTTCTTATCACGTAACAACTCCAATTCATATTCTTTCCAGCCTAACAGAGCTTTGTCGATCATCACCTCGTGAATAGGAGAAATTTCTAAACCACGACTTAACAATTCATCAAAATCCTCTTTTTTATAAACGATGGATGCACCTGCACCACCTAAGGTATATGAGGCGCGAATAACCAATGGAAAACCAAATTCCTGGGCAATTTCTTTTCCCTTTAAAAAGGAATTCGCTGTAGCTTGAGGCGCCATTCCCACCCCAATTTTTAACATAAGTTCTCTAAATTGCTCTCGGTCTTCTGTGATATTGATTGCATTGATATCTACACCGATAAGCCTTACCCCAAAGTCTTTCCAAATACCTTTTTCATCGGCTTCTATACATAAATTTAAAGCCGTTTGCCCTCCCATCGTAGGTAGTACTGCATCCACTTTATGTTTTTTAAGTACTTCAATGATCGACTTAGTAGTGAGCGGTTTAAGGTATACGTGATCGGCCATTTGAGGATCAGTCATAATCGTTGCAGGATTTGAGTTGATCAGAATGATTTCTATTCCTTCCTCACGTAATGACCTGATGGCCTGAGTTCCTGAATAGTCAAACTCACATGCTTGTCCGATAATAATTGGACCCGAACCGATAATTAAGATTGATTTTAGGGAATTGTTCTTTGGCATTTTTAAAATTTTAGTTTTGTAAATTTACGATAGTTTTTTTCTTTACATGTAGATATAAAAAAAGGTGTTACTAAAAAAGTAACACCTTCTATATGGTTGATCACTAGCATCAATTATTTCTTTGGTCCTGGATCTGAAGAAACCGAAAGTCTCTTTCTTCCTTTAGCTCTTCTTCTCGCTAAAACTTTTCTTCCATTAACACTTGCCATTCTTTCTCTGAACCCGTGTTTGTTCTTTCTTTTTCTTTTTGATGGTTGGAATGTTCTTTTCATTATCTTTAAATCTTTATAATTGGCTTTAGCTCAGTATTCGTCAAAAGTGCGGCAAATATACAAAGACTTTTATATCTGACAAAAGGGAAATGAAAAATATTTTTAGAATAACGAAAACCCCTTATTTTACTGTATTTTTGTTGAAAATTTGAATTTAGAACGAGATGAAATATACTGAACCCATGCTAAAAGAAGGTAGTTTAGCGGATAAAGTAATTGTTGTAACAGGTGGTGGAAGTGGCTTAGGTAAGGCCATGTCTACCTATTTTTTAGAATTAAGAGCAAAGGTGGTGATCACTTCTCGTGATATAGAGAAATTGGAAAAAACCGCCAAGGAGATGGAAGAGTTAACAGGTGGTGAAGTACTCGCAGTGCAATGTGATGTGAGGAATTATGAAGAGGTTGAAGCCATGTTAGAAAAAACATTGGCTCGTTTTGGCAGAGTAGATGGTCTGTTAAATAATGCGGCAGGAAACTTTATCAGCCCTACAGAGAGGTTATCAGCAAATGCATTTGATACAATCATTGATATAGTGTTGAAGGGAACAAAAAATTGTACCCTGGCATTGGGAAAACATTGGATTAAAATCAAACAGGAAAAAGCAACGGTGCTCAATATAGTTACTACCTATGCATGGACAGGTTCTGCCTATGTGGTTCCTTCAGCTACAGCTAAAGCGGGGGTATTGGCCATGACCAGATCTTTGGCAGTAGAATGGGCGAAATACGGCATTAGATTTAATGCCATTGCTCCCGGACCTTTTCCTACAAAAGGTGCTTGGGATAGACTTTTACCTGGCGATTTGAAGGATAAGTTTGATATGAAAAAGAAGATCCCTCTTAAAAGAGTGGGAGAACATCAGGAATTAGCGAATCTGGCCGCTTATTTAATGTCAGATTTTTCTGCTTTTGTGAACGGCGAAGTAGTTACCATCGATGGTGGTGAGTGGCTTCAGGGAGCCGGAGAATTCAACATGTTAGAAGAAATTCCTCAAGAAATGTGGGATATGCTAGAAATGATGATCAGATCTAAGAAAAATAAATAGCTTTTATTCATTACATTTTAGCAACGGTTTGCATCTTGGCTGAGGTTTTGAGGACTGAGCCAAATTGTCTTGCATTGTTAAAAACTTCATTTTAATACCTCACAAATAATTGTATTTTTACAGCTTGAAATATCGCAAGATTTAATGGGAAAAATTATCGCAATTGCCAACCAAAAGGGAGGAGTAGGGAAGACCACCACATCTGTAAATTTAGCTGCTTCATTAGGTGTTCTAGAGAAGCGTGTTTTGCTTGTTGATGCAGATCCTCAGGCAAATGCCACATCCGGTTTGGGTATTGATGTAGATAAAGTTGAAATAGGCTCCTATCAGGTATTGGAGCATGCTGTAACTGCCCGTGAAGCGATTATTTCAACCGGATCTCCCAATGTAGATCTGATCCCCGCCCATATTGATTTAGTGGCCATAGAGATTGAACTGGTAGATAGAGATGAAAGAGAGTACATGCTGAGAAAGGCATTGCAACCCATCAAGAACGATTACGATTTTATATTGATCGATTGCGCACCATCTCTTGGATTGATAACTTTAAATGCCTTAACAGCGGCAGACTCTGTGATCATACCCATCCAATGCGAATATTATGCACTTGAAGGTTTAGGTAAGTTGCTTAACACGATCAAAAGTGTTCAAAAAGTCCATAATCCTGATCTCGATATCGAAGGAATGTTGTTAACCATGTTCGATTCCAGACTCAGATTAAGTAATCAGGTTGTTAATGAAGTAAAGAAACATTTCAATAATATGGTTTTTAAAACCATTATTCAACGAAATATAAGATTGGGTGAAGCGCCAAGTTACGGTGAGAGTATTATTGCTTACGACGCAACGAGCAAAGGTGCTGTAAATTACATCAATCTGGCCCATGAGGTAATCAAAAAGAATAGTTTGAATGGCTAAAGCAGAAAAGAAACAAGCATTAGGAAGAGGTTTATCGGCTCTATTAAAAGATACCAGTGACGATATTATGTCGGCAAAAGATAAGAATGCGGACAAGTTGGTTGGAAATATACTGGAGATAGAGCTCAGTGCTATAGAAGAAAATCCTTTTCAGCCCAGAACAAATTTCAATGAGGAAGCTTTAAATGAACTGGCAGCATCGATCAAAGAACTCGGTGTAATTCAGCCAATTACAGTAAGAAAGCTTTCTGGAAACAAATTTCAATTGGTCAGTGGTGAGCGAAGATTCAGAGCTTCCAAAAAAATAGGAGCTACAACGATTCCCGCTTACATCAGAATCGCGAACGACCAGGAAATGCTGGAAATGGCATTGGTAGAAAATATCCAGAGAAGCGATCTGGATCCTATTGAGATTGCTTTGAGTTATCAACAATTGATCGAAGAAATTAAGCTCACTCAGGAAGAATTGAGCAAAAGAGTAGGGAAGAACAGAACAACGGTTACTAATTATTTGAGGCTGCTCAAATTGGATCCTATTATTCAAACAGGAATTCGAGATGGTTTTTTAACCATGGGTCACGGTAGAGCACTGATCAATATTGAGAACCAAAATATTCAATTAGATATCTACAAAAGGATAATTGAAAATAATTTATCTGTTCGGCAAACTGAGGAGCTCGTTCGCAATAGCCGAGAAGATAAGAAATCTAGCAAGAAAGGTTTTTCGATCTCTGAAACGCCTGATTTTATTAAAGAAGCAGAGCAAGAGATCAATGATTTTTTCGGACAAAAAGTTGAATTTAAACTTTCTGGTAATAATAAAGGTAAGTTGGTCATTCCTTTCCATTCTAAAGAAGATTTTCTCAGAATCAAAAAATTACTGAAGTAAATGTATGCCTCGGCAAATAAGGCTTTTTTATGCTTGTTCTTGATAACAAATGTATTGCTGAGCCAGGAAAAAATTGCCGATGTAAATATCATATCAGATACTATTCAGACGATAGAATCAATAGATCCTCTTTCTCCTTCTCGGGCTGCTTTTTATTCTGCCATATTACCTGGTTTAGGCCAGGCTTACAATAAAAAGTATTGGAAAATTCCCATCGTTTACGGAGCAATTGGCACCGGGGTTTATTTCTACAACTTAAATAAAAATGAATTAGATCGTTATAAAACAGCTTACAATCAAAGGATAAACGGATTTCCTGATGAATTTGATGGTCAAGATGGCAATCCTTTTATTTCAGAAGATGGTTTGGTGAGGGCACAAAATGTGTATATCAAAAATAGAGATCTCTCTTTGTTTATCACTTTGGGATTGTATGCTCTCAATATCATTGAGGCTAACGTAGATGCCCATTTGGATGATAAGGCATTCAATAAAAACCTATCTTTGAAGCCTAATTTCTATTATGATCCTGTACAAAATACGACCGTTGCAGGAATCTATATTAAATATGATTTTAATTAAACTCTACCATGAAAATAGCATTATTAGGTTACGGTAAAATGGGAAAGGTGATTGAAAGGATCGCTTTAGACCGCGGACATCAAATCGTTTTAAAAATAGATAAAGGCGATAGCGGATACAATTTAAGTGATGCCGATGTTGCCATTGATTTTAGTGTTCCTTCTGCCGCTTTTCATAATTTAAAGAAATGTATGGAGAATGGTGTACCTGTTGTTTGCGGTACCACGGGTTGGTTGGATAAATACGATGAGATTGTTAACTTTTGCCAAGAAAAAAAAGGCGCTTTGATCTATGCGTCTAATTTTAGTATTGGTGTTAATTTGTTTTTCAAACTAAACGAATATTTAGCAAAATTGATGAATGGCATAGAAGGGTACGAAGTATATATGGAAGAAATTCACCATACTCAAAAACTAGACGCACCCAGTGGAACCGCTATCACGTTGGCTGAACAGATTATAAGAAACTCGAATAAAACGGGCTGGAATATTGAAGTTCCGGTGGAGGAGGAGTTATATATCGATGTAAAAAGAGAAAATGATGTACCCGGCACGCATATCGTAACATATAAATCGAAGGAAGATCTCATTTCTATCGAACACAGAGCGCAGAGCAGAGAAGGATTTGCTTTGGGTGCAGTACTTTCGGCTGAATGGTTAAAAGGAAAGCAAGGTGTTTACAGTATTCAAGATGTTTTAAATATCGATATGTAACAAAAATGCCCATTATCATACAAATACATAATCATTTAAATTTTTAGTACATGACCTTCACACAGTGGTTCATCTTTTTTCTTCTAGTTCAAATCATACATTTTTTAGGAACGTGGAAACTTTACATCAAAGCGGGAAGAAAAGCTTGGGAAGCAGCAATTCCAATTTATAATGCAATCGTTTTAATGCAAATTATTAACCGTCCAAAATGGTGGGTAATTCTATTGTTTTTTCCGATTATTAATTTGTTGATGTTCATGGTCATTTGGGTTGAGACTATTAGGAGTTTTGGCTTTCATACAACAAAGGATACTGTTTTGGTCATTGCAACTTTAGGGTTTTATATCTATTATATTAATTATTTTACTGATGCCAAATATATTCAAGACAGAAGTTTAAAGCCCAGAACTTCTGCAGGAGAATGGATCAGTTCTATCGTTTTTGCCATCATCGCAGCTACTTTCGTACATACCTATATCATGCAACCCTATACAATTCCGACATCTTCTTTGGAGAAGTCTTTGTTGATAGGTGACTTTTTATTTGTAAGTAAATTCCATTACGGAGCGAGAGTTCCAATGACGACGATAGCAGCTCCTATGGTACACGATACATTACCGCTTATTGGTACTAAATCCTATCTTAAAAAACCTCAGCTACCTTATTTACGAATTCCGGGTTTTCAAAAAATCAAGCGAAACGATATTGTGGTTTTTAGCTGGCCTGTAGATACCGTAGAATTTTTCTTTCAACGTACAGACAAAAAGATCAGAAAGCCCATCGATAAAAAGTCTAATTATGTAAAACGTTGTGTGGGAATAGCAGGAGACAGTTTGTCCATAATTGATGGTATCGTTTATATCAATGGCAAAGAATCTATTATGCCCGACAGAGCGAAGCCTCAGTATTATTACGACGTAAATACCGGTGGTAATGCGATCAATGTAAATCTTTTAAAGAATAAATACCATATAAGAGAAGGAGGCCGTTTGGCGGATGGAAATTATGTGCTCAATTTATGTGATGAAGATGCTCAAGCTTTATCTAAAAATCCAACTGTGCAGTCCATGCAAAAGCGATTGTCAACCAAAGGAGAAGCTGAAAATGTATTTCCAAATGTGTTAGGTTTAAATTGGAATAAAGATAATTTCGGTCCAATTTATATTCCTGAGAAAGGCAAGACTGTTGCTTTGACAAAAGAAAGCCTACCGTTTTATAAGCAAATTATCACAGAATATGAAAAAAATGATTTGCAAGTATCTGGTGATCAAATTTTTATAAACGGAGAAGTTGTAAATAGCTATACATTTCATCAAGATTACTACTGGATGATGGGGGATAATCGTCACAATAGTGAGGATTCACGTTATTGGGGTTTTGTACCTTTCGACCACATTGTGGGTAAACCGGTTTTTATCTGGTTTAGTTGGAATACAGACGGTAAAGGTATGGAAAAGGTGAGATGGGAAAGATTATTTACTACTGTTCACGGTAGTGGAAAACCTTATTCATTTTTCTATTGGTTCTTGGGATTTATAGCAATCTGGTATGGTTATTCTAAATTTAAAGACAAGAAAAAACAAGTTAAATAATGATTCCGGTTGTACAACCTACTTATTTTTCTCCAATTGTTCAGTACGTTGCTATCGCCCAAGCCGAAGAATTTAGGTTTGAATTAGAAGATAACTTTCAAAAACAGACCTATAGAAATCGTTGTTATGTATATGGGGCAAATGGTAAGTTGTTACTAAATATCCCAATTTTGCATGAGAGTAAAGGCAGGCGGCAAAAAACAAGAGAGGTAAAACTGGATAGCCAAAATAATTGGCAGCTATTACATAAAAAATCTTTGGAAGCAGCTTACAGGTCTTCTCCTTATTTTGAATTTTACGAAGAAGACATCAACGTTATTTTTGAAAAGAAATACACCTATTTGATTGATTTGTTGTTAGATACAAATGAGGTGATCTTTGAGGCATTAGGATTGAATGCAATCTTCAAAAAAACGCAAGTCTTTGAACAGGAATTAAGTGATGATTTCCGTTTTCTCGCCAATGCAAAGTCAGAACAAACATTTGATTTTGAAGTTTATCACCAGGTTTTTTCTGACAAATATGGATTTATTACCAATTTGAGTATTTTAGATCTCTTGTTCAATGAAGGCCCTAATAGTTACGACTATCTTCTGAAGCATGGCCATTTATTGCAAAAAAAAGCCCGTTAAAAACGGGCCCAAACTAAAATATTAAGCTAATTAATTATTCTTTGGTGGTTTTTTTTGAATATTTCTGTTTATTCAATTCATCTTGCAATTCCCTTCTAACTTTTTGTTCACGTTCAATGGAAACACGTTTGTAGTTTTCAAATTCCTCTTCAGTTTCTACCAAGTTCTTTTGAGCGAGTTTCGTCACCTTATTACTTTCGTTAAAACGATAAATAAAGAAGAGTAATAAACCTAATAAACCAAAAATTAAAGCGTACATGATCGTATTGTACAACGCTTTTGTCATTGGGATACCGAAACCGGTTATTTTATCCTTTTCATTGGTAATCTCGATCAAATTATCATTGGTAGTCTTGAGATTATCCTTAAGTGATTTTATTTCATCTAATTGACTTTTAATCACTTTGTCGGACTCCACAATTTGTTTGTTAAGTAGTTGTAAACTATCAAGAACATTTGCCTTTAGCTTATTAAAACTGGTAATTTTAACTACTTTATACTCCTGGTATTTTCCTGATTTTTTATATAGATAGTCAAACTGCCCCTCTAAATTGCCCTGTTCTAATGTAGCCGAAGGTTCTTCTTCCTGAGAAAATAGTGAAACGGTTGATACTAAAAAAAATAAAAGAAATAGCCTTTGTAAAAATTTCATTCTGTAATTGTTAAATGTTAATGTCAAAAAAAATATTTCGCTATTTATAGCAAAACCCTTAAGTATTTTATTGATACTTAAGTCATTAGCAATTTATTGAATGTTAAGCTATTTTTTAGATCCGTAAATCTAATGCAATTAACGAAAAAATTAAATATTTATTTTAACGCAGCACGCAAAATTGTTGCCGGATGCACGGCTTTCCGTTTTGTGCCATCCCAAATTTGATGCCGACAACTTGTTCCTGCAGCAGCAATCTCAACATTCTGTTCAAGGTTCCTAACTTTAGGAAAAAGAGTGTCTTCACCTACTTGCATACTCAGATCATAGTGTTCTCTTTCATAACCAAAAGAACCCGCCATACCACAGCAACCCGTCGTTAAAATGGCTACTTCATAATTTTTCGGAAGATTGAGCATAGCGAAAGTAGGTTCCGTTCCAGAAAGTGATTTTTGATGACAATGTCCGTGAATTTTAATCACTTTTTTACTGTCGGTGAACTGTTTTGATGATATATGATTTGCCTTGATTTCTTTTTCAAAAAACTCTTCAAGAGTCAATGCGTTTTTGGCTAATTTTTTAGCGGACTCTTTGTCGTCAGCTAACCTTGGATATTCATCTCTAAAGCCTAGAATAGTTGATGGTTCTATACCGACCAAAGGTGTCTCTTGACTTATGAGGTCTTTAAATATGGCAACATTTTCATCTACTGCTACTTTTGCTTTGTCGATCAAACCTTTGGAAATGGCGCTGCGCCCGCTTTCAGGGTGATCTACTATTTTAATAGTGTAACCCAGAGCTAATAATAATTCTACAGCATCTACTCCGGTAGAAACGTCGTAATAATTTGTAAACTCATCCACAAACAGATAAAACTTCTTATTTTGATCTAATTGCGCTTCTAATCGGTTTTTATTTTTTGCCAGCCAAGTCTTGAAAGTTCTCTTCTGTAATTTTGGAATGGATCTTTTGGGATGAATACCGATGATTTTTTTTGTGGCTTTTGTGTTTAGTACCGCATTAGTCAGTGAAGGGAACAGCATGCCTAATTTGTTGTATTTTACATTATCAGCAAATAAAGATGTTCTCAAATCTATGGGATTGCTTTTGTAATATTGATAAAGAAATTCTGCTTTTAACGAAGCGATATCCACATTGCTCGGGCATTCAGATGAACAGGCCTTACAGCTGAGGCAGAGGTCAAAAACCTCTTTAAGTTCCTGATGGTTAAATTTATTTGTCTGCTCTGAATTTGTCAAAAATTCTCTCAGTGCATTCGCACGCGCCCTGGTTGTATCCTTTTCATTTTTTGTCGCTCTATAGCTCGGACACATTGTTCCACCGGCAGAAACCGGTTTTCGACAGTCACCGGAGCCATTACATTTTTCTGCAACGCGCAAGATCCCAAGAGAATCAGTAAAATCAAATAAGGTCTCAATTTCGGGTTCTGTTCTTTCTGGCACATAGCGCAATGATTCATCCATAGGGTAAGGATCGATCACTTTACCTTTGTTAAAAATGTTATTGGGATCAAAAACTTGTTTTATTCCCTTTATCAGCGCATAATTTTTTTCTCCGATCATCATAGAGATAAATTCAGAACGTACAATACCATCGCCGTGTTCGCCGCTCATAGACCCATTGTATTTTTTTACCAATTTGGCCACGTCAGCTGTAATTGCCCTGAAATCCTGTACACCTTTTTCTTTCTTTAGATTTAGAATGGGTCGCAGGTGTAATTCGCCGGCACCCGCATGGGCGTAATAAATTGGTTTTTGGCCGTAGGTTTCCATCATTTGGGAAAATTCCTCAATGTATGCAGGCAAATCTTCAAGCGCAACAGCCGTATCTTCAATACAAGCAACGGTCTTATCATCACCTACAATATTTCCCAGTAAGCCTAAGCCGGCTTTTCTCAATTCATTAGCTTTATTGATCTCATTTCCTTTTAACTTTGGAAAAGCATAACCCAGATTGTGTTTTTGTAAATCATTGATCAGTTCGTCAGCCTTTTTTTCTGCTTCACTCAATATTTCATCCGATACTTCCAGCATTAATATACCTTTGGGATCACCTTCCACAAAAAATCTGTTTTTGATCTGTTCTCGGTTGTTCTTGGTACAATCCAAAATCGTTTTATCCATGAGTTCACAATAGAAAAGATCGTGTTTCATGGCAACCACCACGGCTTCCATGGATGTCTTGATCGATTCAAAATGAGCAGCGACCATGACACTCTGAGCGGGAGGTAACTTATCTAATTGTAGCTTGATTTCGGTAGTAAGTGAAAGTGTGCCTTCACTGCCACATAACAGTTTAGATAAGTTGATTTCTTTTTCTTGACCGCCAAAGATCTCGGCCTGCAATAAAGCATCAACGGCATAGCCGTTATTTCTTCTATGAATATTTTTTTTGGGAAATTCTTTATGGATCTCTTTTTGAATGTCGGGTTGAGCTAACTTTTCTGCAATGAATTGGTAAACCTTATTCTCCAGTTTAGAGCCTCGTGCCTTTTCTTTGAACTGAACTTCGTTAAGAGCCTCAAAAGTGACCTCGGAACCGTCAGACAGAATTGTTTTTAAAGACAAGACCTTATCTCTGGTCACGCCAAATTTTATCGAAGTTGTACCTGATGAATTATTACCCACCATACCTCCAATCATGCACCGATTCGAGGTTGAGGTATTCGGACTAAAGAACAGGCCATAAGGTTTTAGGAAAATATTCAACTCATCCCTAATAAGGCCAGGTTCAACTGTAATCGTTTCCGCAGCTTCATCGAATTCAAGAATATTTGTAAAATATTTTGACGTATCTACAATGATTCCTTCTCCAACCACTTGTCCGGCAAGCGATGTACCCGCTGTTCTGGGAATCAGCGTAAGTTTATGCTCATTTGCAAAAGCGATAAGCGTTTTTAAATCTTCTTTGTTCTTGGGATAGCATACTGCCAAAGGTAATTTTCTATAAACGGAGGCGTCTGTGGCATAAATACTCTTATGCATGAGATCAATATGTAGTTCTCCGCTCAGTTTTAACGATAAATTCTCAAATAAATTTGTCATATGAGGCATGTAAATAATATAAATTTACGAAGCTTTGTTGCCGTTTTTTGCAGGTTTATGGGGCTTTAAAAGTACGACTTCTTTCTTATTTTTTATACCCAAAATTAATATTTCACTCATGAAATCTGCTATTTGTTTTGGTGGAAAATTGATGACAGCGATCACCTGTTTACCCATTAAATCTTCGGGTTGATATAACTCGGTAATTTGGGCACTTGATTTTTTAATACCTAATGCACCGAAATCAACTTTTAATTTGTAGGCCGGTATTTTGGCTTTTTCAAAGAGTTTAGCTTCTATAATGGTACCAAGTCTTAGATCGATTTTCATAAAATCTCCAAATTCTACCAAAGGTTGTTCCATCTTTTGTTATTTTTGTATAAAACTACACAAAAATGGCAAGGACTCCCTCTAACATGCTAGCCTTAGGCACCAAAGCCTGCGAATTTGAATTAACAGATACGATTTCAGGTCAGAAAAAAAAACTTTCTAGCCTAAAAGGCGATCGCGCTACTGTTATTTATTTTATATGTAATCACTGCCCATTCGTTTTACATACGATTGAAGAATTGGTCGATATTGCTAAAGTATATGATGATTTTGGCTTTTCATTTATCGCTATTTCGTCAAATGATATAGTCAATTATCCGGAAGATTCTCCTGAAAACATGAAGAAATTTGCCAGTAAGAACGACTTTCAGTTTCCTTATTTATACGATGAAACTCAAGAAGTGGCCAAAGCTTATGAAGCCGCCTGTACACCTGACATTTTTGTTTTTGATAAAGATTTGTTACTGGTTTACCGTGGCCAATTAGATGATTCACGACCAGGAAATGGTATCCCTGTTACAGGTAAAGATCTGAGAAGGGCGGTACAGAATATGTTGGATGGAAGACCGATCGATCCTCTTCAAAAACCGAGTATAGGGTGCAATATCAAATGGAAATGATCAATTGTTGAAAAGCCATAAAACGGCATCCTTAAATTCTTGCTTCCAGAGTTTTTCGTTGTGATTTCCTTCCTGAAGGAACTTTGTCTTGATGTTTGTTTCAGGATATCCCGAAATCACCAAGTTATTGATCGTTGTTTCGGTATCTTTTACGGTTTTGCCCTCCGGATCCTCTTGATAGGAGGCCATCAAATACATCTTTTGATCTTTGATATTTCCCTTTGATAAAGTAAAAGGGTTGACTTCCTCTGAATACCAAAAAGAGGGAGAAAAAACGCCTATTTTACCAAATACATCTGGTCTTGTAAGTCCAATATAATAAGAAACCAAGCCACCCAAAGAACTACCCAAAATAGCCGTATTTTCAGGGCCTTTTTTAATTCGCAGTTGCTTTTCTGCCGTGGGGAATACTTCAGAAATGATAAAATTTACATAGGCATCTGCATTTCCTCCACCATATTTTTTGTTCTCCCAAGGAGTATATTCCTCTATTCTTTTTTCTCCTCCATTATCTATTCCAATGACGATCACTTCCAATTGATCAGATTGATACAATTCATTCATCAATTCATCGACTCCCCATTCTTCGGCATAAGATGTTGAAGCATCAAATAAATTTTGTCCGTCGTGCATGTAGATAACCGGATAGGTTTTATCAGATTTGTTGTAATCGGGTGGGAGATAAGCCCATATTTTACGACCGATCAGACCTGAGGGGTCATTTGGCAATCCCTCAGCTAATAAAATAACATTGTCTGTTTTCGTCTCTTTTGGCCTCTGATTGCCATTTTTCCAACCTTGGATCTCAATAAAAACGGTATCTCTCTCTTTTTGAAAAAGATAGGTTCTGTTGTCTATATCTTCTCCTTGCTCATTGGTTTCTACGAGTTCCCAGTTTCCACAGGTAAACTTAAATTCCAGTGGAAACGAAAATCGCGGTAATGTAACAGAAAATAAAGCACTATCGTTTTTTTCTAATTGGTAGGTCTTTCCTCCCGACCATCCGTCAAAATTTCCGGTGATGTATATGGCCTTTTCAGCTGTGGTTTTTGGAATCTTATTCAGAACAAAGGTGACCTGTGAATGGCAAGTAGCTATAATACTGAACAAAGAAATATAAAGAAGTAATTTGTGGCTCATTTTAAAAGTTTGATGTAATACCGATGGAAGGTCCTTTGTAGGAAGCATCAAGATTGCCGACCCATCTTTTATTATCAAATTTAAAATTAAAATCGAAAAAATTATATCCTGCAAAAAATCCCAGGTGGTCAAATGCCTGAAAATATAGAACAGGGCTGATATCCCAAAGACCTCCACTGTATTCTTTTATTCTTAAGGCAAACCAATCTACTCTGACAGAACCGGAAATTTTTTTAGAAAAGGCGTAAAACGAAGAGAGCGTTATATTTGGCAATGGTGCAACACCTCTTACACTAAATCTTTCTCCTTCAAATTCTTGGTCGTTTAGAAAGGCCGATCCTTCAATAAAGGCCTTTATATTTAGAGCGTGAACACCAAGTCCGGCCATGGCCAAAAAGCGATCGGATTTATAAACGGTTCTTCCCAAGACCACACGATACATGTTTAAATAAATACCTCCTTTTGCGAAGCTACCTGCTTTGAACGTATAATCACCCCATTCTATGTCCTTTTCAAGTTCAGTACTTCGTCTATATCCGAGTTGAAAGTACTCAGCATTTACATGCCATTTTTTTGTAAATCGCCAATGAAAGGCCAGAAGAGGAGTTACGTGGTTGTTTTTTGTATCAAAAGATTCGTCAAAATTGAATTGTCCTTCGGCAAAAGTTCCATTTACACCAATTTTGTAATCATCCGACGGCCAATAGACGCCCACTGTAACCAAAAATTTATCGTCTAGCAATGGATATCTATTATTTTTTTGACTATAACAAGTCAAAGAAAATAAAAGCAGAAATAAATATGGTTTCAAGAAAAGGTATCTCAATTTTAATATTTTTTGTTCCTGCTGTTAGAAAATTCTAAAAGTAACATCTATTTTATAAATAGAGGAATGATCCTTTTCGCCACTACCTAACAGCTACCAATTCTACGTCGAAAATAAGGGTAGCATCAGGTGGAATGACATTTCCAGCTCCTGCACTGCCATATCCCAAATGTCCGGGAATCACCAAACGCGCCTTATCACCAACTTGTAATAATTGTATTCCTTCGTCCCAACCTTGAATTACCTGACCAACACCTAACATAAAGTCAATAGGCTCTTTTCTGGTATAGGAAGAATCGAAGACTGAGCCATCTGTCAATTGTCCTTTGTAATGAACAGATACTTTTTTTCCTTTTTGGGCTTTTTCTCCATTTCCTTTTTGAAGGATCTTATAGCGCAAACCACTTTCCGTTTTGTCGAAACCGGCTGCTACTTTGTCAAGCGCTTCCTCCATTTTAGCTCTTGCTTCGGCCAATCTTTTTTCTCTTGAACCTTCAAATGTTCTAAAAGATTCTATTGCCTTGAACTTTTCTGCTTCTTCGCCAACACGTATAATCTCCAAAGATTCAATTTTATCATTCTGCTGAATAGCATCAACTACGTCCTGTCCTTCAACAACTTCGCCGAACACCGTGTGTTTATTATCCAGCCATGGCGTGGGAACATGTGTAATGAAGAATTGAGACCCATTGGTACCAGGGCCCGCATTGGCCATAGATAAAACACCTGGTTTGTCGTGTTTTAGATCTGGATGAAATTCATCGTCAAATTGATAACCTGGATTTCCCGTTCCGGTTCCAAGAGGACAGCCTCCCTGGATCATGAAATTTGCAATAACTCTATGGAATTTTAATCCGTCGTAGTATTTTTTACCTTGAGGTTTAGCAGAGTTTTCCAGATTCCCTTCCGCTAAAGCGATAAAATTGCCCACAGTCCCAGGGGTTTTATCGTATGTCAATTTTACAAGTATTTCGCCTTTGGTAGTATTAAATTTTGCGTATAATCCGTCTTTCATCATAATTATTTTAGAGCTCCAAAGTTAAGCAAACTTTTTAGGAAGCACTAAATCGGAGACAAAATAAGCTGACTTTAGACAAAAAAAAGACCACTACGTTCAATCAAAACAATAGCGGTCTAAAAAAAAGGGATCGTAAGGCATTACCTGCCAGAATTTTTAGGTCTAGTTAAAAAGGGTAAAAAATAGGTAAATGATTAGAATTGCTTTGTGTTCTTTATTCGACTCTTAGCCGTTGGAACAACTTCTAAAATTTGATTTTTACGGGGAGTAAAAATTATCAAGATCTGATCGAGATATATTTTCAAATTAGGCACTAACAATTTGTACTTCATGAGCAATTTTTTCTTTTTATTCACAAATAATTTATGTGGTAAAATGTTATTGTGAGGGCAATTTTTTTCGTCAGACATTCATAGCATATCAGACAATATTAAAACGCAACTATTAAAATTTTATTTCAGGAATTTTTAGAAAAGTTTAAGAAAATTAACTTTTAATTTAAACTAAAAATCTTATCTATCTGAAAAACAGATATATAAATACTTTTTAAATAAAGTAAAATAAATTCAACCAAAGATAAAATTGTAGCTTTGCTATTGCCTCGCCCTGTTTTGAAGGGTCAGATCTGCCAGTACCAGTGCGCTTAATGCCTCTATAATGGGTACCGCTCTGGGCACTACACAAGGATCATGTCTGCCTTTGCCTTGCATTTCCACCTGTTTGCCATCAGCATCAATGGTTTCCTGCTTTTGCATAATGGTGGCCACCGGTTTAAATGCTACCCTGAAAGTAAATATCCATACCGTTGCTTATTCCGCCTTGGATACCCCCTGAAAGATTGGTTTTCGTGGTGCCATCAGTATTGAATAAATCGTTGTGTTCGCTTCCCTTTAATTTTGTACCGGCAAAACCACTCCCATATTCGAATCCTTTTACCGCGTTGAGCGATAACATGGCTTTCCCCAGTTCTGCATGAAGTTTGTCAAAAATGGGTTCACCCAATCCGAGAGGTACGTTTTTGATGACGCAGGTAATGACACCTCCAATGGTATCCCCACTTTTTTTGATCTTTTCGATGAGCTCGATCATTTTAGTCGCAGTTGCGGCATCCGGACAGCGCACTATATTTTTTTCTATCGCTTCTTTGTTATAATCCAAGTTGTGAGCCGGCATTTCTATGTCTCCTACACTTGAGGTAAATGCGTTTATTTCTATCCCTTTCAAAAACTGTCTTGCCACTGCACCCCCAACGATCCAGTTAGCCGTTTCTCTTGCAGAACTTCGGCCTCCGCCTCTGTGGTCTCTGATGCCATATTTTTTGGCATAGGTATAATCTGCGTGTGAAGGTCTGTAGACATCAGTATTGTGGCTATAGTCTTTACTTCTTTGGTTGGTATTTTGAATTTGAAATCCTATAGAGGTACCTGTAGTCTTTCCCATCATAGATGCCGGATAAAAACTCAACCGTATCCGGTTCCTTTCTTTGGGTAGTAATTTTGGACTGACCAGGTTTTCTTCTGTCGAGTTCGTGTTGTATCGCCTCAAAATCTAGTCCAATTCCCGCAGGGCAACCGTCAATTATTCCGCCAATCGCTATTCCGTGTGATTCTCCAAAAGTTGTTAAGGTAAATAATTTACCGATAGAATTTCCCATTCTTAAGTTTCAAAAAATGAAAGGCAAAGGTAAAATATTTTGATAAAATGAAATGAACAGACAGACTTATTGTTTAGTTTTGATCTATTATTGAATTAATTTGGAGAATAATCATTTTGATATTACCGTAAAAGGAAGGGTTCAAGGAGTCTGGTACCGAAAATTTGTTTGCGATCATGCGCTGGAACTCAATATAAAAGGCTTTGTTAAAAATCTCCCCAATGGAAATGTTTATTTGGAAGTTGAAGGAGATCCTCGTAAAATTGATCAGCTGAAAGAAGCTGCTAAAGGAAGGGCCGCCCTTGGCTAAAGTTTCCGAAGTCAACACAAAAAAAGGAGATTTTGTAGGTTTTGAAGATTTTAAGATCAGTCGTTAAAAAACCAAAGTTTAGTAGCCATGATGATGATCATGACGATCATAAAGATCCTTACTATTCCATCTCCTTTATTGACTGACCACCTGCTTGTGAACCAACCTCCCAAAGCCGTTCCTACCGCGAGCATCAGGCCGTATTCCCAGTTTACTTTATCATTGAAAATAAAAATGGCCAAGGCGGAAATATTGAAAACCAAGGTCACAAGATTTTTGATCGCATTTGCTTTGACCAAAGCATAGTGATTAATTCCTGACAGAACCATGAGCATGATCAAGCCGGTTCCGGCTTGAATAAAACCTCCATAAATTCCTATAAAGAAGAACGCTGTAATACTCAGCCACAGGTATTTTCCGGTTAACCTTTCCAGATTAAAGTTTTTCGAACGGTCTTTATGAAAGACCAAAAAGAGTCCGACCAGTACGATAACAACGGCTAAGATCCTGTTAAAGATTTCTTCCTTAATGTCTACAGCGATCTGGGCTCCGATCATGGCTCCCAACATGGCTGAGATACCGAAATATATACTAAAAGGAAATGTTTTGACGGATTTAGATCTGAATCCGGCAGCAGTAGATAGACCTTGAATAAAAATGGCTACACGGTTAGTTCCATTGGCAACATTGGGCGGCAATCCCAGAAAAATTAAAAGGGGCAGGGTCAGAACAGATCCCCCTCCGGCCATGGTATTGATGATCCCCGTAACGAAGCCAATAACCAACAATAAAAGATATTCTTGCCACATCATTTATTCAGCAAATGTAAAGCAATTATTGATTTTTAGAATGATTTAGAAGGAATCTGAAAAAAGAAATAAAAATATTTTACTAAAACAAAAAAGGTAGTATATTTGCCCTCGCATTTGAGAAATCAAATTTGACCTGGAGAAATGGCAGAGTGGTCGAATGCGGCAGTCTTGAAAACTGTTGAGGGTCACACCTCCGGGGGTTCGAATCCCTCTTTCTCCGCAAAGGAAAACCCACAACGAAAGTTGTGGGTTTTGTTTTGTACGGTTCCCCTTTTGGGATCAACGGAGTTAATCTCTCACCTTCTAACCCCATTCAATTCCTGTTGATCTAGCGCTGTCTAAATCGAGTTGGCGATGGGTAGTAATTAATTATACCCAAGGTTGTGCCTGCCTAGCGCAGGTAGGCTCTCGTTATTTTTTAATTAATTCTTTTTCTATAAGATTTAAAGTTTAATTCATTTGTTCTTTATTCAAAATTAATATAAAGAAGATATCAATGAATCTATTAATGACTGTTCAATTCATCATTAATTTTTTTTATGAGTAAACTCGCTTTAATTTTTAATTCGTCAAACATTTCAACCGCTTCCATATGCTTACCATGATATTGTGTAACCATGTTCTCAAATTGTTGAAATTTGGGAGAAGAATAGTTATTTAAAAACTTCCAATCGTTGTCGTGAAACATGTACTCTTCATAAAATATAATTTCTCTGTTTGCCGATAGGAATTTCCATATGTTAAAATTTAATCCTTCCATAAGCGATACCGTATATTCGTTGTAATCACGATTAGCATTTTTGGCTATTTCATAATCTCTGTATAATGCAACTATACTACTTTTTAATTCTTCATTGGACAAATCATTTAATTTACCAGCATTCACCATTTCTAAAAACGTTGAATTTTGTACTTGTAAATAATTGGTGAGAGGATAAGCAAGGTCAATAAGTTCTGTTACTTCTTCAATATCATTTTGCGTTTCATAGCTTTTCTTAAAAAAGATTCTATAATCATCTACTTGTTTTTGGGCTTCCCACTTTTTCTGATTAAAATATATAGTGTCCACCTCGAGGTCAGATTTCAGGCTTTTTAGTTGTATAATAGACTCATTTAATTTTATTCTATTCTGATTCCAATTATTAACCTGTAATGCCAACAAAATACCAATCATTACCAAAACTATTTCGCCAATGGCATATCTGATATACTTTAATGGTCTGTTATCATCAGCCATTTTTTTACGTATTTTTTTGAAAATTGGAATCATTTTGCTTTGTTGGTTTTCATCATGAGGGCTTACTCACTATCTATGCTCTAAAATAAGTATTTTACATGGTTAAATCCCGGAGTATTTTTAGTTTTTTGACTCTGTGGCAGCTAAGAGAAGACCTGTTTAATATTTAGTGAAAAAGCTTGAATTAACTCTTTTTTGATACTAGAATTGGTCAAATACCGCGCGAAAGGATTAGCTTCGCTGAATCTTTGATTTCGCGTGGTAGCGCAGGCCAGCTTGTTTTGAGTTTTGTTTGAACGTTTCCCTGTTTGGGATCAACGGAGTTAATTCCTTTTCTTCATACAAAGAAATTTATCCCTTGTTCCTGCCCACGGCAGACTTTATCCTTGAGTATGGATCACTGTAATTGGGTATTTCCTAAAAGACATCATTCATAATGGGATTCTATGCCAGCACTTTTAAAAAAAGGAGAAATGTTTTAGCCAAAAACTTCCATATATTTTAGTTGAGCTCGGGTTAAAAATCCTTAACCATTTTTCGGTCTCTACGATCACTATTTCCTTAAAAACGCTAAAAGTGACGAAATGTAAGTATGCGTTCATTGTTATTTGAGCATTGATAATGGAGAAACTTTCTCCTTTGCTCCTGCCAGTGACACCCTTTATCATTGTCTCGACAGGGGTTCCTAAGTCAAAGAAAGACTAACAGCGGGTTTATATATGCATAATGGCAGTAAAAGAGCATAAACTTAGGTATGAGAGGCCATGATAAAGGTATTGGTTTATGCGCTTTTTGTGCACTCTCCATGCACTCTCCGTGCGCTCTCCATGCACTCTCCATGCACTCTCCATGCACTTTCCTCGATCGAAGAGCGTAGTCCCGCATGCCTGCCGCTGCCCTTATCCTTATGTTTAGATTGTTGATTTTTTGGATTTCCACTGTAGCACTGAGGTCTGATGAGGTACCTTGCTCCATCTGGCACGTCGATAAAATTAATTCCGGGATAATTCCTTAAGACTCGGTCCTACCTGCTATTGCTGTCTAACAGAAGGGTATTATGTATTGTCCCATTAAAGTTTAGGTTATTTGCTTCTCCTCTTTTTAGGAGAGGTGGCAGCAAACCGGGGTGGTTATTTGAGAAGGGATTTTGTTTTTGAATCAGGCTTGGGTTTTAATGTAAATTCGCTGAATCTCTGATGTCGTTCGGTGGTGGGGGTAACAGTGCATAATGAATGAGTAGCACCTGATTAATTTATCCTAGAAAATAAAGATCATAATTCAAACACTTTTTGGCTTCACAAAGGTTTATTTCAGACCAACTACTTTCCAAAATTTTTCTCGAATTTGATGGCAACGGAGGCAGCGAGGATAAAATTGTTATTGGCCTTACCGTTATTGGTTTCAAAAATATCGTCTTTGCTATGCATCCAGCGTCCTTCCATTCGGCAAACGATGTTTTGGTTGGGCGCATGATCCAAATTCAAAGAAAATCCTGTGGTCCGGAAACCGTTTACCGCATCGGTTGGGATGATGATCCCGGTCTTATCCTGATAATATTCGGCCCTTAGGGCAGTTTTCCAGGAATGGTTAAGGGCATATTGCCCTATGATTACAGGGCTTAACCAGTGGTCGTAATTGGCGCTTCCTTTTTCTCTTTGCTGAAATCCTGTATCAAAACCCGCAATCAATTCAAACTTTTCGGTAAGCTTAAAAATGCCATAGAGGTTGTTAAAGTAACGCATCCTTCGGGTGATATCAGGATCGTCTGTTCCCACAAAGGTACTCCAGTTGAGGGTGAGCTTGGCAGTAGGATGAAAATTGACCTGTGTTCCGAACGAGGGCAAGGAATTCCCTTCCAGTCTCTGGATTCGTTGCCAGCCATTGACCATCAATCCGGCAAATTCCCATTTATCATTGAGCTGGAAGGAGACTTTTACTCCTGTCAAAAAGTAAGGTGAATTTTCTGCCGGAAGCGATCGGGTCAGGGTCAGATTGTCCATCGAGATGGCACTTTCAAAACCTATATGAGAGGGCAAGACCCCAACATCCAACCAGAGGCTGTTCTGTTTGTTCAAAGAAATTCCAATGTTCGCTTCAAAGATGTTCTTTAAAACCCCGGGCTCAGCTGCATAATTGTCGTTTGCATAGGTACCGGTTTGCAAACCTATGCGGGCGCGGTATTTCGCGTGATCCACCCCAAAACTAAGCAGTCCTAAATTAAGGTTGAACTCGTTGTGTCGGTTGTGGTTGTATAAAAAGGGCTGCCTTTGGGTTCCCTGCGGCCGGTTAAAATCGTATACATAAAATACATCTGCGAATCCCATAAAGTGCAGCTCCGGTTTTCTCTGCCAGTGATCTCCTTTTTGTGCCCGAAGTTGGGGGCCTAATAAACAAATCAGGGTTATTAAAGTATGTTGTAAGATCGATTTGGTCTTCAATGCCTTTAATTTTAGAACGAAGTTATGGAAATTTTTAGGATCGGGGTTATTCCTGAGACTCCAGAAAGGATGGTTATTTACATTTGAGTTTCTTTGACTGGCTTTTTTAGCTGGGCGGAATCACTATGTTAGGTTTTGACTTGAGTTTCCAATTTTTCACGGGTAATCATTAAATCTTTTCGGTTATACTTTTTGATGCAATCATGGATGGCAGTAGGGTTTAAAACCTAGAGTTTCCCTATTTGGTTTTCGTTTAGTTTTCCTATGGGAAGTTCGTCTAAAATTTTTAATTTAAAGGATTCACTGTACTGTCTGATAACTTTGTCATTTTTATATATAACTGATTAAAATTACGCAGTCTTTTTTCAGGACAAGGCGCTGAAGAACCTAAATACCCTAAAATTTAAAATGTATCCTTGAGTCCCATTATAATTTTAAAACCCTAAAATTAATTGGAAGTATTTGGTTGATTTTTTTGAGGATTCAATGGAACAAACCTGGCTTAGTTGAATGATCTTGCTATCTTTTTGATATTCGAAATTCCAGGGTTATGATCATCTGTTCACATTTTTCATCCAGATCTTTCAGATTTGGAATGAGTTCCATGGAAGAAGGATTATTCAACCAACTCTGTGGATCACTCCAAAATCTGCCTTTATCTCTCAATTGATTGGCCAGCACCTTATCAAAAGGAATCATTGAAGTAAATGCCGTATTCCACAAGTTTGATAAGTCAGTATTCGGGCTGTAATTTTTGTTAGATGTCACCAAATATGATTTTGTCACATTGATTGCTTTTTGCAAATCGCCGACTGCGGTAATTTTTTTCTCCAGCCTGGTGCCTTTTTTGGACTTCACTTTTTCCAAAGCATTGCCAAACAGACCCATCACTGATATGATGTCTCCAATCATGAATTCGTGTAATTAGTAATTAAAGATATAAATTCTGATCAACTATTACTTTAGCCCCGAAGCCCAAGAATTTCTGATCGAACCTTAAACACCGGGCAGGGTTGTATTTGATTTAATGCTTTTAAAGTTCAATTTTGGTTTTGCCAAAAACTTTAAAATATTGACAATCCATAACCGTCGATTTCAAAATGATTAACTGTTTTTAGAATACTCTCTAGGCTTCAAAGTATTTCAACAAAGTTTTTTAATGTGTGGCGTATTATTTAATGATTGCATCACTTCGTATTGCCAATCCAGGTGAGGTATCGAGTACTAGTTTACCATTCTCAATAATTGGTGTTACCATATCCAGCACATAAGCCATACCTTCAGAAGGGTGTTAAGGTTCTATATATTTTGCACTTACCTTGATATTATTTAATTCAAATACCACAATATCTGCATCCATTCCGACTTGTATTCGCCCATTCTTAAGTTTTATTCTAGTTTCTTTAATATTTAAATCTTGACCTTAATTCTTCGGTAATTTCAAGAGGTGGATCAATCCACAGTACTTTCTGATTCGTTCTGATGATCGCGGAATCTATTGGTTCTGTGCTATCTTTAAATTCTGCCTCGAATTCTTTTCCCCAATAGTCAAAAGCCTCTTGAATTATATTTGAATAACTCTGCTCAATCATATTGAATCGGTAATCGTTTGTCGGTTCTTTTTCGAAATCAGGTAAGGCCTTATAAGCATAAACAGGACCACCCTCAATTATGTAATCCGTAATCTTGTCGCTTATGTCAAATCGTTGATAGCCCAATTCCCAAGAATCATATGTAGGCAAATCCGCTTTTCGCACAATATAAAGCACACCATTCACAACAGAGTTCGGATTTTCTCTAATATTCAAATAGTGTAAGTATTTTGGATAGATGGTATCCCCATCAATTAGCAGGTAGTCCTTATAATAATTATCATCAGAACCTGGAAAAGGAATGTCTGCAGGCCAGGCGAATGTCCATGACCTATTGTATCCTTTGAGGTGTGCAGAAAGAAATGGACCATCGTAACTACTGTTAAGTAGTCCGCTTTCAATGAAGTTTTTAGATGTTAAAGAGCCATAACCAAACATTCCAACATATCCCTCGGGAATGCTGAAAGTTTCTTTGCTGTTCTGACAACTAAATAAGAGAAGTACTCCTATGGTTGAAAGAGCTACATGTCCAGTTAATTTCATGCGATTCAGTTTGTTTATATTGCTGCTAACTCGTTATATGTCTGCTAAAATAAGTATTTACAAGTTTAAATCCCGGAATAGGGTTGGTATATTTAACTCATTTAAATATAGAAGAAGACCTATTGAATATTTAGTAAAAAAATTGAATGAACTCTTTTTTGACACTAGAATTGGTCAAAAACCACGCGAAAGGATTCGCACGGTAGCTGGGGTGCTGCCTGTTTATTCATTCGGTTCAATATGAATTAGAACGTGTCCTAAATTCGGTATTTCTTTTCTCAAATGGTCTTTCAATTGATGTGAAATATCGTGTCCTTTCTTAACGGAAATTTCTCCATCAACTATTGCGTGTAAATCAACGTGGTATTTCAATCCTGCTTTTCGGATAAAACATTTTTCGGTTCCAACTACACCATTGACTTTTATAGATTTTTCTCGAATATCTTCTAATAGGTCGTCATATAGATGTTCATCCATAATTTCTCCTAAAGCTGGTCTGAAAATCAAATAGCTATTGTAAAGAATAAATACTGAAGCTAATAAGGCTGCCCAATCATCAGCCGTTTCATATCCTTTACCGAAGATTAAAGCAATAGAAATTCCAATAAATGCCATAATAGAAGTTATTGCATCACTTCTATGGTGCCAAGCATCTGCTTTGAGTGAAGAACTATTGGTCTGTTTACTTTTATTTATTACTACTCTGAAGGACACTTCTTTCCATATGATAATTGCACCAAGCACTATCAGAGTCCAAGACTTTGGAACTTTATGAGGTGTCTGAATATTTTGGATGCTCTCATAAGCAATAACGGTTGCAGATGTAACAAGAAAAGCAACTACTAAAAACGTTATCAAAGGTTCAATTTTTCCGTGTCCGTAGGGATGATTTTCATCTGCTGGTCGCTTGGCATATTTTAATCCAAACAGAACAAGTAGTGATGAGAAAATGTCGGTAGTTGATTCGATAGCGTCTGCAATAAGAGCATAGGAATTACCAAAAAATCCCGCAAGTCCTTTAATCAATGCTAAACTGGTATTACCAATTATGCTAAAATATGTGGTCCGTATTGCAGTTTGTTCGTTAGTCAACTTTTGGTCTAATTTTTCTGGAATGTTAGATAATCAGTACCACCATTTCCACCACTAACGTCTATTAGTTCAATTTTTGTAGAGGACTGAGAGATAAAATCCCAATCATCATTTAAATCTTCAAAATCATTGGTTAAGTTGAAATTGATGTTAAAGTCCAAATCATCTTGACTATCATCATTACTATTACTACCTGTTATACTCCAAGTGCCGTCATAATTATTAGTTCCGTTATTTGCATTTAAAACTCCTGAACTATTAAAAGTGAAGTTGTAACCTGTGAAATGATTTGTTTCGTCTGTTCCCGAGTCTATAAATTTCGTAATTCTCCAAGTTCCACTTTGAACATTACTTTGTACCGTAGATTGGGGATTATTAGTTGGATCATCGCCATCTTCACTACAAGACACAACAAATAGCAAACTAAATATTCCTACTACAATTGATCTTAATTTTATTGTTTTCATCTTCTTATTATTTATATTTTGCGGGACAAGTTTTTATTCCAAATGGTGCATAAAGTGGACAAAAACTTATCAAACTAGTTAAAACAAAAACACCTGCAAGTACTAATAGCACTATTCCTAAAGTTCCTGAAACTGTTCCTGTAAAATAAAGAACTCCGATAATTGCAGCAATTATTACCCTGATAGTTCTGTCTGCTAAACCCATATTTTTTTTCATTTTTTAAAAATTTACTTTTTTTGCATTATTGCGTTACAAAAGTAAGTGGTGCCTAATTGCTGTGCAGTGACTGAGGTCACCACTCGCCAATAATTCTTATTTCACCTGCATTTTGCATAAGCTTTCCATCAGTTTCAAGTTTTTTCAATACTCTTGTTATTACTTCACGAGCAGTTCCTAATTCATTAGCTATCTGGTTATGACTCATTATAATTGAATTACTATTAGTCAATTCTAATTTCTTTTTTAAATGTTCATAAAGTCTTTTATCCAATCTATCCAATAACAAATGACCGATTGTATCTAAAAGTTCTGTGTAACGAAGATTAAATTGATTATAAAAAAGTTCGTTGAAGTCGGGATATTCTTTCAGCCAATTTGGTAATAACTGAACAGGTATTAAGAGTACTTTTGAGTCTTCTTCTGTTATTGCGAATACCTTACTTGGAGTGTTTTTTAGTGCAGCGTAGAATGTCATAACACAGCTTTGAGCTGATTCGATATAATAAAGTAACAATTCTTTCTCGTCAAATCTAGAATATACTTTTATCAGACCATTAATAACAATGGGTAAAACTTTGACATACTGCTGTTCCCTTAAAATTTCAGTTCCTTTTGAAAATTCCTTAATGGTAGATTCTTGCAGGATTTTTTCAACCAAATCAGGTTTTAAAAAAGATAATATTCTTCTGTCAAGTTCCATTTTACGTCTTTTTCTTAGGTTGCACACTACTTGTTATATGAGTACTAAATTAAACATTTACCGGTTTAAATCCCAGATGTTTATTTATGTGACGCATTTACAGGTAAAAGAAGACCTAATGAATATTTAGCGAAAAATTTGAATGAACTCTTTTTTGACACTAGAATTGGTCAATAACCACGCGAAAGGATTCGCGCGGTAGCGGGGGACCTAATGAATATTTAGCGAAAAATTTGAATGAACTCTTTTTTGATACTAGAATTGGTCAATAACCACGCGAAAGGATTCGCGCGGTAGCGGGGGGGTGCTTACGGCAAGGAATGTCGTCGTCATATCCTGAGTAAATAAGGAGAAAAAAAACTGCTTGTGAAGTAAAAAGTTTTTGAAGGAAATTCGCAGTCAGGGAGCTCTTTTATATCAAGCTCAGAGATTAAAAGCACGCGAAAACATGAGTTACGCTGAATCTTCGATTTGACTACGGGACGGAAGAATTTAATCATTTTACTTCTGAGTTTATTAAAACTAAAATCTCATCAAGTAACATTGAAGCTTCTATTAATTTAATTTTTAATGAATTAACAAAAATAATTTTGTTCTCAACCATATTTTCAAACTCAGGATAATTAAGCAAGTCTCTATTATCTATATCAAAACCAGAAACAGGAAATGTGATATCTCTGCCTTTAAGAACTTCATCGGCATTTAACCAACTCCCTTTTTTAATAACAAAATCTATTAGTACATAATCAAATTCAAGAGATGAGTTTTCTTGTTTATAAACAATGTCAAGTGTAGGTTTCCATAGAGATAATTTATTTCTTAGATTTTCGTTTTTGAAGATACTTAGTTTTCCAGAATTTATTAAATCATCTAAAAATCCATTTCTTGGGGAATATTGCTCTGTTGCACTAATAAAATTTAATAAACTGTCAAAATAGATTTCGGTATCTGGTTTTTCCTTGGTACCTGTAAATTCTAAGATTTTGAGATTTCCTTCAACAGATGATTTCGTTGATTTAATTAAAGAATCTATAATAATCTTGTTGTACTCAAAATCTTTTTTGAGATTTAAAAGGGCATTTTGTTCATCTATATTTACTTTTCTTTTTTCATTCCAATTATTGATCTGAAGTGCAATTAATATCCCAATGACAACTAAAATAATTTCGCCAATGGCATATCTGATATACTTTAATGGTCTGTTATCATCAGCCATTTTTTTACGTATTTTTCTGAAAATTGGAATCATTTGCTTTGTTGGTTTTCATCATGAAGGCTTACTCACTTTCTATCCACTAAAATAAGTATTTACCGCTTTATATCCCGGAATGTCTTTCGTTTTTTAACTCTTTTGCAAATAATAGAGGACCGTTTGAATTACATGATAAAAGCAATGACTTCTTCGAAGATTATTTCGCGCGCGGGGTCAATAGACCAATAGTTAAGGGCGGCTAATCCACAATTTTATGGCGTTTATATATGGGTATGACAAGTATACCGCCAAAATATGGATCTTACTTTTGACCTAGTTTATATAATCATATCGGATCAATTGTTTCCCGATAAGAAGCTTTAAAAACAGGGGAATCGTTAGGCATAGAATTGCGAAGATAAGGCTGAGCTGTTTAGTATCATTAGATCAACTTTTTGTTAATATCTAAGTAAACTTTTATAGCATTTTTCTACTTAAAAATGTATTTTCGTTTTCTAAATTTATGTAAATGACAATGACGGAGTTTAAGCCTATTATTGAGGTTATAGAAGAGGCTTACGAAATTCAACACTTAAATACCACCAGAAAAATTTCGGCATTATTACCTTATGATTATTATAAAACCGATAAGAAATACCCGGTTTTATATCTTCAAGATGGGCAAAACTTATTTAATCCATCAGCACAATATGGTGATTGGGCTATTGATAAATCCTTGGCAACATTGGCTGAAGAAGGCCTAAAAGATCTTATAATTATTGCCATAGACCACGGAGAAAATGAACGTATTATTGAATATCTTCCATATTACCACCCGCGTTTTGGCCAAGGGAAAGGTGTTTTTTATATTCAATTTATGATTGAAAAATTAATTCCCTACATTAATAATCATTATCGTACCCTAACCGATTTTGTACATACAGGAATTGGAGGAAGTTCTATGGGCGGGTTGATAAGTTTGTACGCTGGATTATCTAATCCGGGAGTTTTTGGAAAAATGATGATTTTCTCACCTAGTTTATGGATTTCGCGAACGATTTTTAATAATATTAAAACGTTTACACCCTTAGAAGAATCTAGAATTTATTTATATTCTGGTGGGCAAGAAAGCGAGGAACATTTGCCAAATACCAGACAAATGGAAACCCTCATTAGGAATAAAATGGTGAAAGGGCATAATATAGATTTTCACTTTTCGGTAAATGAATTTGGTAATCATTCTGAAGTGCATTGGCGAGAGGAATTTCCTGAAGCGATAAAATGGCTTTTTTTTAATAAACAATCATGAGATTTAAACACATTCAAAATTTAGATAAAGCTAAAGACATTATTATTCCTTGTAAAAAAGGAAAGCTAATGCCTCTAGCGGAATTTACTTCATTAAAAAACCTTGATTTTGAAGGCGAATTTTCAACCTATCAACTCGTTTATGGAGCATCAGGTGATAGAATATATCTTTTGGGATTAGGAGAAGAAAAAGACGCTATAAAAACAGAAGAAGCTTTTAGAAAATTAGCTTTTGATACCAAAAAAAATTGGACAAAAAGCATACAAGTGTATGCTGAATTATTATCAGATGAAGAGATAACCCAAGCAGTAATTGGTTTAGAATTGTCGAATTATGAAATGGGTCAGTTTAAATCTGAGCAAAAAAAAGAAGTTGACTTAGAAATTAATTTCATATCGAAAAACAAGATTGAAAAGCTATTAAATGAAGGTAAATATACAGGCGAAACGATCAATCAAATAAAAGCATTGGTCGATGCACCGGCAAACCATAAAACCCCGGAATATTTAGGAGAATGGGCAACCAAATCGGCTAAAAATCACCATTATAAATGCACGGTTTTAGATCAAGATGAACTAAAAAAACAGGGTTTTGATGCCGTAATAGCAGTTGGGAAAGGCAGTGTGAATCCACCGGTCGTTATTGTGACAGAGTATATAACAAAACCCAATGCTAAAATCGATATTGGTTTGGTTGGCAAAGGTATTACATTCGATTCGGGTGGACTTTCCATAAAACCTTCGACCAATTTGCACTACATGAAAAGCGATATGGGTGGGGCAGCAGTTGTTTTAGGCGTGGTCGAATTAGTTGCTAAATTAAAACTTAATGTAAACCTTGTTGGCATTGTCGCTTCCGCGGAAAATGCGGTTGATAAAAATAGTTATAGACCAGGGGATGTAATTAATTCTTATTCCGGGAAAACCATTGAAATTATTGATACCGATGCAGAAGGACGCCTCGTTTTGGCCGATGGAATAAGTTATTTAATTAAAGAATTTCAACCGGAAAAAATTATCGATTTAGCAACCTTAACAGGTAGCGTGGTAAGAACTTTAGGATCCGCTGCCGCAGGTATGTTTACCAATAATACGGATATGGCTACCGCCATGTCAGATTTAGGTTTTAAAACCAACGAACGTGTTTGGCAACTACCATTATTTGAAGATTATGAAGCAGATTTGCACTCAGATATTGCAGATTTACGTAACTTTAGCGGTAAGCCAGTTGCCGGAGCCATAAATGCAGCAAAATTTTTAGAAGCTTTTACGGAGTCGCACAAAAGCTGGATGCATTTGGATATAGCCGGGGTCTCTTTTGGAGATTCACCCTATTCAAAAATGAAAAGTGCCTCAGGTTTTGGGGTAAAATTAATTACCAATTATATCAAGTCTTTAAACTAGAAAATCTTGTCAAAACAACCACTTAATTTTATTTGTATCTCCACCTATTTTAAAGGTGAAGATTTTATAAAACGCTGTAAAGCTGAAGGCAATAATGTGTATTTACTCACTATGAAAGAGTTAGAGCATGAAAATTGGCCATGGGATTCAATAGATGATACTTTTTATATTGATAATTGGAATACGAATGATATTATAAAAGGATTAGCTTATAAATATAGAAGTATAAAGTTTGATCGTTTTGTTGCTTTGGATGATTTTGATGTAGAACATGTGGCTGCTATTCGTGAACATTTTAGAATGCCAGGAATGGGAAGTACTACTTCACGTTATTTTAGAGATAAATTAGCCATGCGTGTCAAGGCTAAAAATGAAGGCGTTAACGTGCCAGAATTTACAGCATTGTTTAATGATAATGTTATTAATAGTTATACAGATAATGTAAGTCCGCCATGGTTATTAAAACCAAGGTCTGAAGCATCGGCAGCCGGCATTAAAAAAATACATTCCAAAGATGAACTTTGGCAAGTAATCCATAGCTTAGGAGATGAACGCGACAATTTTTTAGTGGAGAAATTTGCTCCCGGAGATGTGTATCACGTCGATGGATTGAACTTTGATGGCAAAGTCGTTTTTTCGCGTGTCAGCAAATATTTAGACACGCCTTTTGAGGTTGCTCATGGTGGTGGTATATTTAGATCTGCAACTTGTAAACTTGGTGATAAAGTTGAAAAAGCATTGAGTAAAATGAATGCTGAGGTGATGAAAGCTTTTGGGATGAAGTATGGAGCATCGCATACTGAATTTATTGCTTCTAAAGAGACAGGAGAATTGTTTTTTCTTGAAACATCCTCCCGAGTTGGCGGTGCTAATTTAGCAGAAATGGTTGCTTTTGCATCCGGAATTAATTTATGGAGTGAATGGGCAAAAATTGAATCAGATCAATTAAAAAATGAAACCTATGTATTGCCAAAAATTATCGATAAATATGCCGGTATAGTTGTGTCTTTAAGTCGATATGAATACCCGGATACTTCTAGTTTTACTGATAAAGAAATTGTGTGGCGTATGCATAAACAATGGCATATTGGATTCATTGTGGTTTCAGATTCGAGTGAGCGTATTTTGGAGTTATTGGATAGCTATACGCAGCGAATAGCCAGTGAATTTCATGCAAGTTTACCTGCACCCGATAAATTGAGGTGAATTTTTGTTGTTTAGATACAGGGATTTATATCTCGAAAAAGCCGGTTGTTCCGCCAACCCAAGTTTTATCTTTATTATATTTTACCCCAACCATTTCCCCTTTGCTCAAACGTACAAGGTTGCTAATCACTTGAATTTTATCAGTTTCTTCATTGTGAAGCAACATAATTCGTATTTCACATTTAGCAGGAACATCTTTCGTTTCAATTATGGGATGGTATATAACTTTTTCCTGAAGGATATAATTAGATTTATTCACAACATTTTGAATGATCTCTGGAGTCACATTAATATGCACTCCGGCTCCGGCGAAAGAGTATAAAGGTTTCAAAACATAGTTTTCAAGATCGGAAGGTAGTTTTTCAATTTTGTCTAAAAGGTATGATTTAGGCACATATTTACCTGTTAAAAAAGGCATAATGAATTTACTAATTCTGAAAAACCAATTCGGATGTCCTATCCATTTTACATCAACTTCATCGGTAAAATGAAATTCTCTTTTAAGATCATTTCGTTGATATAGTTCATCAAAAATAACTCTATTATAAATCTTTAACACGACTATTTCATTGCCTTCTTCATCCAAATAAAAAAGCTGTTTCCCTCTTTTTTTAAGTTTTGTAATACATAGTATTTTAATCCCTAAGATAGCTTCAGTAGCATAAAAGTCAATAGCTGTTGCCTGTTTTTCAGGCTCAATTTCTAACAAGATCACTTGCTTTGGATCCGTATCTCCAACAATTTCAGCTCTCAATAATTCGATAAATTCTACATGTGTAATGCTATTGGGATGAATAGAAAATCCTTCCGGAATTTTGTAATATTTCCTCAGCATTCTAGCTAAAAATTCTTGATAAAAATATAATGATGGAAACCCTTGAAGTTCAATTAATTTAGGCATAGGATTTCCTTCTTCATCTAAAGTAATACCAAAGTCTAATTGAATGAATTTTGGTTTTTCATCTTCATTCGGAATGATAATTTCAGGGCTGTAAAATGCGTCGTTTGTTATTTTTTTAAAATCAGGACTGTTGATGAAACCCATAATTTCTTCCGTGGCTTCAAATAGTCGATCTCTTAAGATATGAGGAATGAAAACGGGTGTTTCAGCAATTTTAAATCCAGGTTGATGGTCAAATTTTTCAGAAATTTCACGCAGCATGGCCTCATGATTTTCTTGAGTAAAATTTTCATTAAAATACTTTCGATGTTCTTTTATCATACAATTTTAGAAAATTAAAGGATCCGTCAATTGATTTATTGCCGTTTTAATGAATGTTGGTAAAATGGTGGTGTATGTTTTCGTGATTTTATCAGGATCATTCATTCTCTCCATCATCTGATCATACTTAGCCTCACCAAAATTGGTAATTATTTTTTGTTTAATACTATTTTCAGAAAAATGGGTTGCCATACCAATAGGGTCGGCCTCAGGATGAAATTGAGTACCTACAAATTCTTCGGAAAAACGTACTGCCATGATCGCACGTTCGTACTCTACATGTGTTCTTATTTTTTCTAAACTTAGTATAGAGGCACCATGTTCTTGAAAAACTTTTAACCTGGGTTGTATAAGTTGCCAATCACGAGAATCTACTGCGTAAAAAGGATCGCTTAAACCGTTTAAAATTCTATCTTTTTTACCTGCCGCTGTTTTGTGAACCGGTAAAATCCCAAACGACGTGCTTTTACGGGGTTTGATTTCACCTAGTTTAAAATAATCACAAACTACCTGGAAAGAGTAGCAAATAAAGAAAACGTGCTTTTTTTCAGTATGCGACCTTAAGTTAAAATCCCAAAGGGTTTGTATTAAATTCAAATAGGGTTTTCTCCATTTCCCTTTCTCTAAAGGGCTTCCAGGACCACCACTGGAAATATAAATATCAAAGCTTAAATCAGGTAATTCATTTTTGGCTCTTACATCAAAAACCTTGTAATCTAATATATTTTCAAAGGATTTTACAATATCAATAATACAACGCAAACCTTGATTAGGTTCATTGTTGTTCATATCTAAAATCGCTAATTTTACTTTTTCATTCTCCATCATCATTCAATTAGGTGCCTAAAATGGTTTGCTCCATAATATAGTCTACTACTTTTGTCAAATCATTGGTTTCATTAAAAACGGCTAATTGTCTATCGGCTCCAGTGCCATTTTTTATCATATTTCTTATGTTTTCAATGTCTTTTCTAGAGTCTAATTCATCAATAACATCATCAACAAATAATAATAATTCTTCAAGCAGAAGACGCGTTTCAACTTCACATTCTTTGCCAAAATCAATCAGTTTTCCGTCAATACCATATCTGCTTGCTCTCCATTTATTTTCATTGATCAAGGCTCTATGATAAGTTATGAAATTTAGATTTTGTAATTTAAGTCTATACAGTTTTACAACGATAGCTTGAATTAATGCTGCGATGCTCATGGTTTCGTCTATAGTCATTTGGGCATCGCAAATACGCACTTCAAGGGTTGGGAAAAATGGATGAACTCTAATATCCCACCAAATCTTTTTCGGATTATCAATGCATTTGGTTTTCACCAAAAGATTTACATAATTTTCATAATCAGCTAAGTTATCAAATACACCAGGAATACCTGTTCTTGGGAATTTATCGAATACTTTGGATCGAAACGATTTAAAGCCCGTATTTCTACCTTCCCAAAATGGAGAATTAGTAGATAAGGCAAAAAGATGTGGCAAAAAATAGCGCATAGCATTGGTAAGATGAAGGGCTACTGCTTTGTCTTCAATACCCACATGCACGTGCAGACCGAAAATTAAGTTAGAACGTGCCGTGTCCTGCAGTTCATTAACAATTTCATCGTATCTGGGATTAGGTGTTATCAATTGTTTTTGCCATTCCGAAAATGGATGTGTACCGGCTGCGCCAATTCTAAATCCTAAACTTTTTGCTATATCAGAAATTGATTTTCTCAAGTAGGTAATTTCTGTTCTGGCCTCTGTAATATTTTTGCAAATATTCGTACCCACTTCTACAACGGCTTGATGCATTTCTGCTTTTACTTGTTCATCGAGCACTTTTGCTGCCTCACTAACTATCTGCTGGTCATGAGATATTAGTTCTCTTGTCACAGGATCAATCACCTGATATTCTTCTTCTATGCCTAGTGTAAAATCCATAGTTACATGTTATTTCAAGGGTGTTTTTTTACCAATAATTTGATCTTTTACAAAAGTACCCCAGGTTAAATTCATTTTACCTTTTTTGTATTGTTTTGCTTTTTCAATAGCCATAATCGCGGCATTCTCAACAATCCAATCAAAATTTTCTTGACCAACAGAATGAATATCGGCATCCGGTGCAGGATTACAAAAATCTATAGCATAAGGAATGCCATCTCTAACCGCAAACTCTACGGTATTAAAATCGTAACCTAAAGCTTTATTTAATCGGATACAATATTTTTCAACCAAGGCCAAAGTTTCTTTTTTTACTGGGGGTCCATCAATAACATATCGCAGATGATGTGGATTTCGAGGCTCGTATTGCATAATATGAACTTTATCTGTGTTTAAAACATAGCACCTAAAGTATTCGGTAAATTTTATTTCTTCTTGAAGCATCATGACTAAATGTTCTGTCTCACCATGTTTTTTCCATAAATCTTCCGGGTTTTCAACTTTATAAACACTTTTCCAACCGCCACCATCATGTGGTTTCATATAAGCCGGGAAACCTATCGTTTCAAACATTTTTTCCCAATTAAAAGGGAATTTCATATTTCTGAATGAATTTTCAGTTGTATCCGGTGGTCTGTGCGATGTAGGTAAAATAAAGGTTTTCGGTACTGGAACACCAATTTTTTCGGCTAAAGCATTGTTAAAAAATTTCTCATCAGCACTCCACCAAAACGGATTATTTATAACGGCGGTACCCGTAATGGCAGCATTTTTTAAATAAGCTCTATAAAAAGGTACATCTTGCGAAATTCTATCTATGATAACAGCGTATTCATCAGATTTTCCTTGTTCTACGGTTTCAATAGAAACTGACTCAGCCATCATGTTTTTAATGCCTTCTGCTTCAATTTTTTCGTTTACACGATCAATAAATGCTTGAGGAAATGTATTTTCTTGCCCAAATAAAATTCCGATTTTTTTCATAAAAATTGTGTTATAGTTAGTTATATTTTTGATAGGTAATGTGGAAACATCTGTCTCCAAATTGGCCAATCGTGTAATGCCCATTTACGTTCATCATACCAAAAAGGTATATTTTTATCACTGAGTATTTTGGCTAATCTTTTATTTGCATCTAAACAAATATCCCATTCGCCAACACCAAGAATAATTTTCATTTGCCATAAATCAGGATGATTAGCATCAGGTAAAAAATCTACAGGATTATTAAAATACACATTGTCATCATAATAATCACCAACAAAATCTTTTATATCAAAAGATCCGCTCATACTAAACATGTGGCTCACTTTTTCAGGATGTCTAAATGCAAAGTTGGCAGCTTGATAACCGCCAAAACTTGGTCCTGCAACGGCTACTTTTTGTAAGCCTTTTTCATGACAAATATTATTTACCAGCTCATTCATGACGAACTGATCGTACCAATCATGGTTTTTAGCTCGCTGAGAGGGATGAATGCCTTTGTTATACCAGCTTAATTCATTAATGCTGTCCGGACAATAAATTTGAACCAGCCCTTGTTCTAAAAACCACCTGACAGATTCTATGAGTTGCATATCTTTACATTCATTGTGTTTGCCCATTGTGGTAGGAAACAGAATTACAGGATAGCCGGCATGTCCAAAAACAAGCATTTCTATGTCTTTACTCAAAGTAGGTGAGTACCATTTGTGATATTCTTCTTTCAATCGATTGAATTTTTAATTATATAAATCTACAAAACCATTTCTTTATAAGAAACAATAATTTTGAAACCTTTTTTATGGGCAGAAATTTATCCTATATAAAGTTTTTCGCAATAGCTTACTCTATGAATAAGTGCATCATTCAGAAAGGATTGATCCCATGGCTGCCCACTATCTTTTCATAGCCTTTGTTGGCATTTCTTTTTATTTGTTTTCAGGAATACAATACGATGAGATTTTTTCTAATTCATCATGATCATTAAATTCATATACATCGCAAGCTGTAATTAAATTAACCCTTTTTCCGTCTCTAATAAATTCTCCTGTTCCTCTTATTACCACTTTATGATCAGTTTCGATTATATCGTCAGTCTTAAAGTCAGTCTGAACAGATTGGAAATATGCAGAAGTTTGTCTGCAGTTAGCAACGACTTCTGATTTTCCTTTAAACAGATTTTCTCCGATAATACTCCAAATTATGTTTTCTGATAAATAAGGAAATGTCAGTTCGAAATTTCCATTGGAGAAAGACTCTGCAATTTCTCTTTGGGTATGTTTCATCTGTTATAATCTTTTTTTATACAATGAATGCCATCCATTATTGTGCCTGCCGGCTTTCGTTATTTCTTTACATTTGAAATAATAGCAAGTTCGTCTTGAATTTCACGTTTTAGTTTTTTGGCTTGTTTCTTAGAATCATCCATTGCTTCTATGGTGCTATACTTACTTTCAAATACTTGCGGTAATATTGAATGAAATTCTTTTTTTGATAAAAACCTATTGTATATATCATCCAATTCTTTTTTAGATATGCCCGATAAAGAATCAGGTAAATAATAAGTCGTTATTACCCAATTTAACTGCTCTTGATTCAAAATACCTCTGGAGTACTCATTATATTTAAGTTGTACATCTTCTCTAATAAAATCAAACTGACTATAACTGAATTCAAGGTCGTAATATTTTGCTGTAGAAACCCTTAAATTCTCATTTTTGATCAACGCCAGTCTGCCACTTGATTTTAATTCCTCAAAACTATGATTTGAAATAGCGGGTCTGTAAGTGTAATTGGCATAAACAATAGATTTAACAAAATAATCAGAAGATTGATTGACCAATTGTGTGTCTATAATTGCTGATTCTAAAAACAGTACTCTTTTGTTTCTTTCTTGAGCTAATTCTATCGTTCTTTCAAATTGTAATAAATCATTATCTAAATCCTTAATAATTCTTTTTAGATAACTAGTTTCCAGCTTTTTATTTTTTAAATTTTCGTTCCAATTATTAATTGATAGGGCAATCAAAATTCCGATGACCACAAGCACAATTTCTCCAATGGCATATTTCAAATATTTGCTGGTCTTATTATCATTCATAAGACTAAATCGTATTTTTTTAAAGAATTTTATCATTATTAGTGGTTTGTGATAATGAGGTATAAAAGTTAATGGACATGCCTGCCGGCAGGCATTCATTAGTTTTAGAATTTATTCTTCTAATGCTAATTTGCTTGCAAGGATTTCTGTTTTTTTAAGCATTTCTTTCATTAAACTTGAGTGAAATGTCGCAACTAATAACCTCTGCTTTAAAATATTTTTAAGTGATAATTTGTTCTTTGGCTGTAAAATTAAACCTGAAGCAAATGCTGCTTCTTCTGAGTTGAAATCCCCTATATATGTATACAAAAGATCACTATCCTCGTTGATAATATCTAGATTATTTCCGGAACGATAATAAAATATTTGTTTTTGCACTTCGGGTAAAAACGTACCATCAATAATATTGGTATTGTTATTTTGAATAATAGATTCAATTCTTTCCAATTCTTGGAAATAAATAACGATTTCATTTTTAATATGACTATTTGAAATTAAGTTTAATTCACCTGTAGAAATTAAATCTGTGTAAGTTGCATCTACGGTACGAAAAGTTTTTCTTGATGTTAAATTTGTAAAATGGTCAAAAAAGTTATGGTCAAAAACAGAATTCATTTCTTTAGTTTGATTTAGAACATCAAGTACATACTCTCCAGAATATATATATCTTTCCTCTTCTTTAATCTGGTTATTTATTACCTGTACTTGAGATTGTAAGTCTTTGCTGAGGCTTTTAATATAGGTAGATTCTTTCTTAGACTTTTTCTTCATATCATTCCAATTATTGATCTGAAGTGCAATCAAAATCCCAATGACTACTAGAATGATTTCACCAATGGCGTATCTCATATACTTTAAGGGTCTGTTATCATCAGCCATTTTTTTACGTATTTTTTTGAAAATTGGAATCATTTTCCTTGTTGGTTATTATCATGAGGGCTCACTCACTATCTATGCACTAAAATAAGTATTTTACATGGTTAAATCCCGGGATATTGTTCGTTTTTTGACTCCGTTGCAGGTAAAAAAGACCAATTGAATCATGTGTAAAAAACATCAGGCAAAAATTCGATTTGATTTCGCCGAATTTGATTTGGTGCGGTAGCAAGGATACATAAACCACGCGAGCGATAATCGTGCGGTAGCGAAGGGAAATTTTTCGTTTCTCCATCATCACACCTAAGTTTACCATAATCGACATAGTTTACATTGTTAAGTCATTTTCAGATTTCATATCAATCGCATTTTGCAACAATTTTTCAAATTGAATTGAAAAGCTCCGTATTTTGAGGCTGAGCCATAGATTTGGGTACGTGTGAATGAGGTTTAAACTTACCTTTACATGTCAAAGATCAACTGATTTTACACAATGTATAAGGAGAAGAATTTATAAAGTACAAAGTAGTATGAAAAATAAAAATATCATCGTTTATTTGATCTATGAATAAAGGTGAGTTTAGGAAAAATCTATTTGAAAAAGGGGCGGTTTTAGATCCAATCGAATGCAGCTCCGAAGTACGCTTTGGATTGTGCATGAAACTTACTATTAAAGGAGTCATGCGTGTCTTCAAACGCTTGGCCACAGCCATCAATTTTACAGCAATGGCCTTGCTGTTCGTTGCAGTCACTATAGCACTTCGAGGATGAAAAAGTTATTTTTGTTGTTTGCCTTGCTCGTTTCGATAGTTTTAAAGGCCCAGGAAGCGGATAATTCCTGGTCATTTACAGCTTCGGCTAATTTTTATTTTTTCTCAGATGACTTCATCATTTTACCGGAATTTATCGCAGACAAAAATTACCTGCACCTTGAAGCGAGGTACAATTACGAAGATCTGGAAACGGCTTCAGTTTGGGCTGGATATAACTTTTATGGAGGCAAGAAACTCACCTATGAGATCACTCCAATGGCAGGTGTCGTTTTCGGGCTAACCAATGGTATTGCACTTGGTTTAGAGTTTGAATTCACACTTGGAGGTTTTACTTTTTATAATGAATCAGAACATCTCTTTGATCTAAAAACGGAAGAGAATAATTTTTTTTATTCTTGGGCGGATTTTACCTATGCACCTCTTGATTGGTTGAATTTTGGGATTAGCGGCCAGCGTACACAACTTTTTGAATCGGAATCCGAAATACAACATGGCCTGGTTCTCGGAAGCACTTTCAGGAACTTTGATGCTTCTATATATGTATATAATCCGGAACAAGATTCTCGCTTCTTATTTCTCGCATTTTCGTATAATTTTTAGGTCGTGATCCTGTTTCCCAGAAATTAGGACACAATGCCGGTGCGAAACCCGAACTTGCACTCAGCGGATCTCATTATTTCCGCTTAGAACTGCAGTTGTAAAAATTGAGTTGAGGTATAAAAGCAGGGTTTTTTGTTTATTTATTTTATAAGAATTAGTTGGCGCTATCAATCTTGTTTATGACTGGACGCTCTCCATAGGCGAGTATTTTCTGCTTATACGCCTAATTTAGTAAAATGAGTGATATTTCCGGGTTGGAAAACAAAGTGATGCTCTATAGTCTTTGATCTATTGATTACATACAATCTTAAGTGATCTCTTATTTTTTCACCCAAATTTGAATCGATGTTTTATGTAAAGAAATATCAATTTTCTTATCATCTTTTATGTTCATCAAATTATTTGATGATTTTATACCATTTATTACGTCAATCTCTTCATTAGTACCAATTAATTTCCAATGGCCATTGGGGATCGAGACCTTTTCAAATGTATTATTTGTATTGCCTGCATTGATTAACACCAGCACTTTATTGTCAACAATATATCCGAGCATGCTTTTATCTTCCGGTAAGATCCATTGGTAATAATTCTCGGGCATGCGCTCGCTTACCCTAAAAACCTTTCCATATGGTGAAAGTCTGAAAGCGTTCAAGCCCTTCCAAAATGCAACCATATTTTTATAGTCATTTGAGTTCTCTTTTGTTGGCTGCTGACCTATTTGTTCCCATTTGAACTGATTGGCTGCTCGTAAATTATAGGTATCCCTTTTGCCATGAAAATAGTTCTTAATACCACCTTTGGTCTCTTTCACAACTTCCATGAGCGGTGCACTTGCTTTACTGCGCATCATTTCAGATCCACCATGGGTTACAATCGGGCCAAGTGAAGTGTAGAGTAGGGTTGCCGCTATTTTATATCGCTCTTGGTCTACGGCAAAGCGACCATCAAAATCTCTGGTCCCAAACTGGTCGGCCAATGCAAAATTATCGTGGATGTCTAAGTAATTAATTCCACTTAGCGGAGTTTTATCTTCTTTAAAAGTATTGGATAAACCTGTTAATACATTTTCTCGTTCTTCAAATTTTCCACCTGCCCAACCGCGGTCATTTTCCTTTGAGTTAAGCTCAAAAACAGGCCCTTTGAATGCATTTCTGCTATCGTCCTGAAAAAAAGTGATCGGTGCATCTTCTTTGTACCAATCCCAATCCGGATTGTTTTCATAAGTTGGATCATTCGATCCTATCCATGCTTCTCCGTATAATATTTTGTCCTCACCAATAGCTGTTTTTAGCGCCGTTAATGTTTGTTGGTCAATTTGCCCTGCCAGATCTATCCTAAAACCATCTACACCAAATTCTTCAATAAATTGTTTGCATTGATCAATTAACCATTTTTGTGTCATGGGCCTGTTTTCCGTTTTTACTTCATTTCCGTATTCACCTATATGGTTAAAATCCTTCGTTCGGTAATAGTACATTTTATCAATTGCATTGAAGTTAAAATACTGCTGTTTATCCGTCATGTTTTCAGCAGTATGATTGGGTACTATATCAATAATTACGGCTATGCCTTTCTGGTGAAAGGCTTGTACAAGGTCTCTGAATTCTTCTCTTTCTTTACCCGGTTCGCTGCCTTTTGTGCCGTACCTTGATTCAACAGCCATCGCATAGGAAGTTCTATAACCCCATTGATAGTTTTCTTCACTGATACCCTGACTGATCATATACTCATCGTCTTTAAAAGAGGCGTACCAATCGTCTGTGGGAAATTGACTAAATTCTTGAATGGGTAATAAATGCAATACATTGATCCCGAGATCTATCAGGTAATCAAAGCCTATTTTTTGACCATTTTCATTTTTAAGTCCCTTTTGGGTCATTCCTTTAAAAGTTCCCTTATACTTACTATCAACAGGCAAAAGGTCTGTAAAATCCTGAACATGTACTTCGTAGGCAATGACATCTTCCATTTTTGGAATACCATTTTTTAATGGTTCAGCAGGATTTGTTTTCTCCCAGATTCTTCCTTTTCCCCAAGTATCGTCGCTTACGCGCGTATAAGGATCGTTCACATGCACGGGGTTAGTTTCATAAAAATGATTGCCCGGATCTTGAGCACCATGAATAGTAAAATCGTAATAGATGCCATGAAGGTTTTCCGGAAATTCAATTTCCCAGACCCCCTGAGCATCTTCTACCATGGTTTTAGACTGATACCAGGTTGTATCATCTTTCCCTTTGTAAAGGTATACGTTTACTTTTTCTGCTCTTGGCGCAAAAAGTCTGATGTAGGTCTTGTCATGATCGATTATTGCTCCAAGTTCTTTACTGGAATAGGTTTCTCTAAACCATCCATCAAAAGAACAATGGGTCTTCCACTGTTTGGCAGGCACTTCAAGGAAATACACTTTCTTTTTATTTAAGGGTGTTTCAGGAGTAATCAATGTTGATCTTGCACCATTTGGAAGGACACTGCTGACTTTTATTTCGTTACCAAAAGTATCTGTAATTAAATAATCTGCCGGGTCTAAGCTTCTGTTAGCACTTATTTCAGCCCAAATTAAATTGTCGCTTTTTAATTCAGCCCTTAAGAATGTTTCCTGTTTTAAAAAGACCAGGTTACCGCTAGACTTATTTTGAGCTTCTATTGGGGGTTCAAGCCATTCACCCTCATTGATGCGAAATTTGAAAGGAGAGTTGGGCTTTATCATAGAAAATCCTTTGTTTTCAAACGCCAATAGCCAAAGAGAATCTTCTTTTTTTAACTCCCATTCCTTTACATCCAGGTTGGTGTCCCAATTTCTGAAGTCGCCGGTCACAAATACCCTTTCCGGTTTAATATGATAAATATTTTCATCAAGAATAAAAAGGACAGTATCATTAGCTATGGCATAACCTTGGAGTTTTTGCTCATGGGTCGGCGATTGGCCGTGAACCGCTGAAAACACTAAAAAGGACAAAAGAGCTAGTAAGGGTATTTTTATTCTCATGATACTTGATTGAAATTTGGCACCTATTGATCTTGTAAAAAAGTTGATCATACTAAAAATCCTATTGTTTTAATTCTTTGTCGATTAAACTAATTAATGATTCCACTTTTTGTTTAACCTCATTGATCGATTCGTTCAGATTTGTACAATTTTCCGTACAAACAATTAAGTTGTTTTTAAAATCTCTGTTAGACCTCAATTCCTCGTAATTAACAGGTGTGTACCCGTTTTCTCTGTTGTTGTCTAAAAAGAAAAATAATTGGCGCATATTGGGTCTGAAAAAGGCAATTACATTATTCATAAAGTTAGAAATCGAAAACTGTATTTCATTGTAATCCATGTTGTACAGCTTAAGGATCTTCGACTTTAACTCGGGGTTTCGTATCATTTGAAGACCTGCATTTTCCAATGCTTTATAAGACGTAATTTCGTAGGTAAAATTTTTACTGTACATCAGTGTGTTGAACTTTATATTCATGGAATCATTATAAGTTGGACTTTGGTCCAAAAATTTTTTGATATCCGAAATGTTCGCGAGATCTAGTTCTGTTTGTTTCTTGATAGGCTCTATTTGATTTTGAATATCTGATACCAAAGAGTTTCTCAAGTTCTTTAACAATTGAATTTCTATGGCTCTATCCTTTCTATCCTGATTCCAGTTATTGATCTGTAAGGCGATCAAAATCCCAATGACAACTAAAACAATTTCACCAATGGCGTATCTCATATACTTTAAGGGTCTGTTATCCTCAGCCATTTTTTTACGTATTTTTCTGAAAATTGGAATCATTTTGCTTTGTTGGTTTTTATCATGAGGGCTTACTCACTATCTATGCTACTAAAATAGGTATTTACCGATTTAAATCACGTAATGTCTTTCGATTTTTAACGCTTTTACAGGCAAAAGAAGATATTTGAGTAACATACAAAAACCATTTACTTCATCATTATATTTAGGGTGGGAGCAGTGATTAGTACTTTTTGTAATTACTTTTTTTGTAATTCTTCATCATTTTTCCAAAATCCTTGTCTTTTTTGCGTTTTTCAGCAACAGTTAATTCAAAGTGTTCTTTTTCACGTTCCATTTTCAGGAAGTTTTCGTAGGATGAATTGTCTATTTCGCCACTTTCAACAGCCTTCAAAACTGCACAGCCTACTTCGGTGGTGTGCGTGCAATCTTTAAATTTACAGTCTTTGGACAATTCAAATATGGCCCCGAATGTAATTTCTAATCCCTCCTTAGCATCTGCAATTCCAACTTCTCTCATTCCCGGATTGTCTATGAGGATCCCGCCCTTTTCGAGAACGAATAATTCACGGTGACTTGTAACGTGCCGTCCTTTGTTCGTACTTGCACTAATCGCATGGGTTTTCATCAACTGTTTGCCCAATAAGCTGTTCAATAAGGTAGATTTTCCTACTCCTGATGAGCCTAACAAACAATAAGTTTTACCTTTTTCAATGCGCTCTTTGAGTTTTTCAAATCCTTTTTGAGACTCATTGCTTATGGGTATTATCTCGACTTGTTTTATCCTTTCCTGAACCTTACTAACCAACTCTGATAATTCATTATCCGTTATCAAATCAATTTTATTGAGAATGATCATCGGTTTTACGTTGGACGTATTGCAAATGGTCAAAACTCTTTCAATTCTGTTGATGTTAAAATCCCTGTCAACAGCTTGAACAATGAAGGCATAATCAATATTTGTTGCTATGATCTGCTTTTCTCCTTGTTTTCCAACGGCTTGTCTTTCAATCATCGTTTTTCTTGGGAAGACAGAATGAATAAGTACTTTATTGTCGTCATATGATGAAATTGCGACCCAATCGCCAACAGCGGGGAAATCAGACCTATTGAGTGCTGTATAGCGCAGGTTTCCGATTATTTCACCATCATATTCTTTATCAGGGGTTTTCACAACATATCTTTCCTTGTGTTCTGAGATAACCCGTCCCACTTCAAAAGAATCCAGATCATGTTCTTTTCTGTAGTTTTCTAATTCTAAATTATATCCTAAATCCTCAAGTGTCATTTATCTTCTCTTGTATCAAGCACAACTCTTAATCACTACTAAAATAAGTATTTACCGGTTTAAATCCCGGAATGTCTTTGGTTTTTTAACTCCTGTACAGGTAAAAGAAGACTTATTGAATAAAATGATAAAACCATTGAACTATATTATTTCATTTTGCACGTGAGCGGGGGAAAGCTATTTTAGGTTAACCAATTAAACTCCATTTAATCTCCTTAGCAGTGAAAAAAAAACGGACAATCTCTAAAGATTGCCCGTTTCTTGGTGAGGGGAATAAAATATAGGTTAAACCGTTTGAGGTTGACCTTTTTTAATTATGTTGATGACTTCTTGTCGGTTTTTATTGAGACGTGATGCAACGCGGTCAAGCATTTCTGCTTCTTTTCCTGTTTCAAATTTAAGATCGGCATCGGTAAGTTGCTCATATTTGCCTTTTAGTTCTTTAGACTGGGTTGCCCAATTTCCGCTCATCTTAAATGATTCCTCTTTTTTGATTTGAGATTTTTCCATCTTTATTAGTTTAAATTGTGAATTAATTTTCACAACACTACAAAGATGTTGTTATATGAACCTTAAAGCATTACAGAATAGCTTTTATATCTTACATATTTCACACATCCTCAAGATTTTTTCTCCGTTTTGCGGCAATTCCTTTATAAAAGGTTGCGGTAAGACCTGTAACCTTTTTAAACTGGTTAGATAAATGGGCAACACTGCTGTAATGCAATCTGTATGCTATTTCTGTTAGGGTTAGTTGATCATATAAGAGCAATTCTTTGACTCTTTCTATTTTATTTATGATGATAAATTGTTGTATTGTTATACCTTTTACCTCTGAAAACACATTAGCGAGATAGGTATAGTCATAGCCTAATTTTTCACTGATGAAGTCTGAATAATTTACTTTAGGAACCTCTTCGCTGTAGTGGATCATTTCGGTGATCACGTTTTTAACACTTTCCACAAGAATGCTTCTTTTATCGTCTAGTAATTCAAGGCCAGATTTCAATAAATACGCTTTAAGTTCTTCGCGTTTTTCATCGGAAATTCCTCTTTCCAGCTCTATCAAGCCCAAGTCAATTGACTTAAAAGGTATTTCAAGTTTATCAAGAACCTCACGCACCATCATTTTACAACGCTGGCTTACCATATATTTTATGTAGAGTTTCATATGGTTATAGTCGACCTTTAATTTAACCAATTATTGGTTAAAACTCAATGAAAATTTTATGAATATAAAGGATTTCAAGGTCAATCAATCCAAAAATTCTTCTTAATTCAGGCTGTTTTTATTCAACCAGGTAGGTAAATTATTTGAAACAAATCCTTAGTGGTGTTTTTACCTACTTCAGTGATAAGACTTTAATTACCGGTAAAAACCTCCTTATTAAAATTGATAAACCAAAGCATTAATGTTCATTCCTGCACCTACTGAGGCTAACAATATAATATCTCCTTCCTTTATTTTTTGATCCTCTAGTTTGTTGTTTAAAATTAAATCTAGGAGTGTGGGGACAGTCGCCACCGAGCTGTTACCAAGTTGATGAATGCTCATAGGCATGATTCCTTTGGGTGGTTTCTGACGGTATAGTCTATAAAAACGCTGGATAATGGCTTCATCCATTTTTTCATTGGCCTGATGGATCAAGACTTTTTTTATTTTTTCAATGGGAACTCCACTTTTGTCCAGGGCAGCTTTCATAGCCAATGGAACATGATTGAGAGCAAATTCATATATTTTCCTTCCGTACATTTTTATATAATGGGTAGAAGGTGATTCACTTGGATTATAAGAACTGCCATTGAAAAGAAAATGAGCTTCGTCCAGGGTAAAGGTTTGTGCGGCATGGCCCAAAATACCTTTTTTGGAAGAATCGCTGTATGCTAAAATACAGGCACCAGCGCCATCAGAATAGATCATAGAGTCTCTGTCAAAAGGATCAATGACCCTTGAAAGTGTTTCAGAACCAATGATCAGACATTTTTTGGCCAGGCCTGATCTGATAAAAGCATCGGCCTGAATAATTCCCTGAATCCATCCGGGGCAGCCAAAGATGATATCGTAGGCGATACAATTGTTGTTTTTAATTTTCAGGTTATGCTTTACACGTGAAGCAACACTGGGTAACATATCGCATTGGTTGGAATTGTGATCCACATCCCCAAAATTATGTGCCAGTATGATATAATCGATTTCTTCAGGATTTATCCCAGCATTTTCTATCGCTTTTTGAGCTGCATAGGTGGCTATATCGCTGTTTTTTAAATCGTTAGATACATATCTTCTTTCCTCAATACCCGTAATATCTTTAAATTTCTGAACGATTACTTCATTGGGGTGAGTTAGCTTATTTTGTTCTTGGTCATAAAATTCAGACGATAAAAAGTCTTCATTTTTCTTGATGATGGTAGGTATATAGCTTCCTATTCCGGTAATAACTGTGTGCATATGTTATGCCTTAGATTTCTAGTAATTCAATTTTGCTAAATTAGCAAGTTTAACGATACTTTTACTTAGAATAGGTGCAATAAATTCCAAAAAGATACACTCTGTTATTTTTTGAGGCTACTGATCAGTTTTTGCTCAGTCGGGCAGCAGAAGTTGCAGAAGAATCATGGAGGTCCAACAAGTTTATCTCAAACTTTTTCCAAGGAATCTCGTGAATCAACATTTAAATATTGATCCAATAAGTTAATTTAAGCGTCAGGGCTCTTCCGCCCGGCGAAACCGGGGTGGTTTTGTAATTGTCGTTGTATACCAAAAACAGGTCCGACAGTGGCTTAAACCGCCATTGTAAACGGGAGTTTAATCCGAACTCTTCATCCAGACTATTGAATTGGATATAGGTAGACCAAAATAAATTTTTGCTAAAGGTCACGTCAAATTTGGGCCCGATAAACAGAATGGTTTCCGTGGCATAAGGTTTGGGAAGAGTAACATAATTAACGCTCGATTTGATCGAGGCAACAAAGTAGGGTTGAATCCTTAAACCTGCCTCTCCTAATAAGGAATATTTTTCTCCGTTGAAGAACTGACCCAGGTCTGTTCTCAGGCTGTAACTAAATGCTTTTCTTAAATCAGAACGATAGGTAAAATCAAATTTGGTGTAGTTGTAATCTGTAAAAGCAGGAAGGGGAATACCGTCCGATCTCGTGGGATCAAATTCTTCCAACAAGTATGTATAGGTATGATTTAAGGCCATTTCTATACTGGACTGATTGGTGAACTGGATCTGATACTCAACATCAACCATACCATCTGTGAGCAAAAAATCGAGGTCCGGACTCCAGGTCAGATTGCTTCGCACTTCAAGGGTATGTGTATTGACCGAAGAATTGACAGGGTAAAAAATTCTTGTCGCCACCGGATCTACCGTGAAAATATCTTCTCTTCTTACAAAGCCGAGATCAGCCTGAAAATCTTTTCCTACATAGGTAGAGCCCAGGTTGAATTTCCAAAATCGTGTATTGTACTCCAGGAAGCCACCCGAAGAGAATGACTTGCCGTCATCCCCCGGATTAAAGGATTTATGCACATAGGCTTTCCCGGACCAAATATTATCGCTGGTCAGATAATTGAAGTCCATTCCCAGAACGCGGTTAAAAGTTTCTTCCTCTGCCAGAAATTCAGGATCATTGGTTACCTGTCTGTTCACAAAAATGAATCCGACATTTGACCGGTCAAGTATTTTCTGTTGCAGTGCGATGACTGCATTATTATTGGTAGGAATTTCATTCTTTTTATCCTCAGCGGTCTGGATATCCAGGATGCCGATTCTCAGATCATTGGTCAATTTTCCGCTTAATCGGGCACCTGCAATGATCGAATTTTCGATGTTTTCGTCTTCCAGGTCTTTCGCAATTCCAATTCTTCTAGAGAAAAAAGGATTGGCCTGTGAATTGCCAAAGCCGGCAAAAAGATCCGCATTATCGATAAAAAATTGTCTTTTTTCGGGCAGAAAAGCTTCAAAACGGGTGAGGTTGACCACCTGTTCATCTACTTCAACCTGAGAAAAATCCGGATTAACGGTCAAATCGAGGTTCAGGCTATTGCCTATGGGTATTTTTGCATCCCCTCCAAAGCTAAACGACTGATCACTTTGATTGAGATCATAATCTTTTGTCGCATTACCCGAAACATAGGGGATGATCGCAAAAGGCACTCTTGTTTTTTCAAGGGGTCTTTCAAAGATCATATCACCCGCAAAAGCTAAGCTTATCACACTTTGATTCTGCGGAACATTGATCCAAATACTTCTTTCATTTGATTGAGTGTCAAATCTATATGAATTAAATCGCCAACGGGTTTCCCCTTCTCTGAATTTAAAATTTGACAAAGGGATTTTCATTTCCGCAATGTAATAATTGTCGTATAACTTGGTTACATTCTCCCATTTTACGTCCCAGCTGTCGTTAAAATCTGACGTTTGTGCGCCTCCTCCTGATAACAAAGCTTCCCGCTGCACTCCTTCAGAATTAGTTCCAAATACAAAGGCATTGTTTCCGTCGTTATAAGTGTCAAAGATCAAAGTGATATTGTCATTACCTCTGGCTCTAAAATCCCTTTTCAGGGAGGGTACAATAAAATCATTGCCAATGGCTTCTACTGCAATGCCTATATACAAGTATTTTTTATCGAATAACATTTTGATTTCCGTGTTATTCGTACTTAGTACGGAGTCTGTGGGGAAATATTGCCAGAAATCAGTTGCAGGTACAGCTCTGGACCATTGGGGTTCTGTTAACATCCCGTCAAGGGTAATGGGTTGGTCTGTCCAATAAACCATCACCTGTTTTTCTTGAGCGTGACTAACAAAAACAATAAACAAAAATAAAATCCCCCGGTATAATTTTAGCATGAGCCTTTTCCTAAGCAAGGATAAAGATAATAGAATGAACTATATCTTTAAATAAATATTGGTTTGTTTTATTCAAAAAGAATGGGAACTTAAAAAATGGCTTCGGTCTTTTCTAGGTATATTATCCATAGTGAATATATATCGCATCAATCATGACTTTTACTGCTTTCATTTTGTTGAGCTAATCTAAGATCATCCGCTAAAGTAAACTGAGAACGAATCCCAACAATGAACCTCCCAAGACAATAAATGCGCTATTTAATTTTTTAAAAACAAAAACGACGATCATACTTATCACGGCTATCAAAATGGTGCGCCAATCGGTTAGCGTATCCTTCGCCATTTCCAGGCATACAAAAATGATGAGCGCTATAGCAGCGACATTGACAGCATCCAAAACAGCGCCTATCAAATTTGATCTTCGCATTTTCGGTACAAAAGGGTTTAAGAGTAAAACAAAAATGAACGAGGGTAAAAAAATACCGGCTGTAGCAGCTAAAGCTCCCGGTAAACCATTCATCTGCCAACCGATAAACGTGGCCGTTGACAGCACAGGTCCGGGAGTCATTTGACCTACTGCCACGGCATCGATCAGGGTTTGTCTTGTGAGCCAGCCATTCGCCACCAGTTCTGCATCTAAAAACGCAAAAAGCACGTACCCGCTGCCGTAAAGAATGGCACCAATTTTTAAAAAGGTCAAAAATATTTTGAGGCTACTTAGGCTTATGGGATCAGTCAGTTGAAAGAGAAATAACGGGACAAGACTTTTTGCTTTATCTCGATTTTGTTTGAACAGGTATAAGAGAAAACCAAGAAGACCACAGCCAAACAGCGCTGCAATTTCATTGAGGCCTAACAGACAGGCCATCAGGGTGATCAGGCCCAGAACAGCGAGTTCTACATTTTTGACCGCTTTTTTTCCTAGGCGCCAGGCAGCCATGGCAATAATGGAGATCACAGCCGGTTTAATGCCGTAAATATAGGGTTCAACTTTGGGAAGCTGACCATATACCTGATATAACCAGGCAAAAACAGCCGTGATGATCACCGCGGGAAAAATGAAGCAGATTCCTGCCACAAAAAGCCCCTTCCATCCGGCTCTCTCATAACCGCAGTGCATGGTCATCTCTGTTGAATTGGGTCCTGGAATGAGGTTAGTAGCACCTACAAGGTCGAGAAAATGTTCTTGTGACATCCATTTTCTCTTTTTTACGACTTCATCTTCCATCATGGAGATATGCGCAGCAGGTCCGCCAAAAGATATGGTTCCCAACTTCAAGAAAAGTTTAGCAATCTCGGTGAGTTCATTTTTGTTTGCCATAGATGAAATGGAAATTTACCACCTACATGGTAAATGGCTCTGATTTAAATTTCCCTTTGCTCTTGCGAATCCGGCACATCACTACTTTATATTCCGGACACATGGCTTCACTGTCGTGTACATTGCTGGTGATGTTGTTCAACATGATCTCCGGGAAATGAAAAGTTGAACTAAATACACCCGGTCGCACTTCATCTGTGATATAAGCTTTGATATCTACCTTACCTCTTGCCGATTCAACGCAAACCATTTGTCCGTCTTCAATTAAATTATCGGCCGCATCTTTAGGGTTGATCATCAGCACATCTTCTGTCAGAATTTCAATATTTCCCGTTCTTCGCGTCATGGTACCACAATTGTAGTGTTCGAGTTCTCTGTTCGTGGTGATGATATAGGGGTAATCTTTTGAATGCGTTTCAACCTCTTTGCTTTCAAGCCAGTTCATAAAAGTAAATTTACCTTTTCCACTACTTCTTTTAAACTCTTGTGTATGAAGCATTTTAGTATCTTTTCCTCCTTCTGCAACAGGCCACTGCAAGCCGTTATCTGTGAGGTTTTCCCAGGTAACTCCCGCAAAGAAGGGTACAATTTGAGAGATCTCTTCCAGCATTCCTTCAGGCGTATAGACGGGTTGCGGATAACCCATACGATTCATGATATCCACAATGATCTCACCATCGGTCTTGGTGCCGGGAAGTGGATCAACTACTTTATTCACTCGTTGAATTCTTCGCTCGCCATTGGTAAACGTCCCACTTTTTTCTAAAAATGATGTGCCAGGAAGAATAACGGTAGCGTATTTGGCGGTTTCGGTCATGAAAATTTCCTGCACGATGAGCAAATCGAGATTTTCCATGGCCCGGATCACTTTTTGGGTATTAGGATCTGTTTGCACCACATCTTCACCGATCAGCCACAGGGCCTTTAATTTACCACTGATGGCCGCATCGAACATTTCCGGAATTTTATATCCCACGTGGTCAGGCACTTTAGCATTATAAAATGTATTATACCTCGCATTGATCTCAGGATTGGTCACATCGTAATAACCCGCTCCCTGATGAGGTTGCGCACCCATATCTGCGGCACCCTGCACATTATTTTGTCCTCTTAAAGGATTTACGCCGGCTCCTTTTTTTCCAATATTACCCGTGATCATGGCCAGATCAGAAATCAGCTGAACCGTAAACGTTCCCTGAGAATGTTCCGTAACGCCCAGACCATGGAATTCCATGGCCGCATTGGCATGGGCATAAGCTAAACTGGCCTGGCGAACCAGCTCTTTGTGAACACCCGTAATTCTTTCCAGTTCGTCTATGTCGAGTTTTAAGATCTCCTCTTTAAACTCTTCAAAACCTTCTGTTCTGTTGGCTACAAAATCTTTGTCCAGTGCGTCTTCTGCAATGATAAAATACAGCATCATATTGAGCAGGGCAACGTTTGTTCCCGGCCTCAATTGCAGATGGTAAGTGGCGTATTTGGCTAGTTCAATACGCCTTGGATCAATGACGATGCCCGTTACACCTTTCATTAATTTTTGCTTCATTTTAGCACCTGTAACCGGGTGAGCATCAGTAGGGTTAGCACCTATAATTAAAATGCAATCCGTATGGTCGAGATCCTCAATGGAATTGGTCGCAGCACCCGTTCCAAAGGCGCGTTGCATTCCCAGTGCGGTTGGCGAGTGGCAAACCCTGGCACAGCAATCGATATTATTGGTACCGATCACAGCCCTCATGAATTTCTGCATGAGGTAATTCTCTTCATTTGGTGTTCGCGCTGACGAAATTCCGGCAATGGCATCAGGACCGAAATTCGTTTTTATCTCGGCTAATTTTGAGCTGATATGATCGTATGCTTCCTCCCAGGTTGCTTCTTCAAATTTCCCGTTCTTCTTGATCAAAGGAGTACGTAATCTATCCGGATGATTGTAAAATTTAAACGCGTAACGCCCTTTCAAACAGGTATGTCCGCCATTGGCTTCGGCCTCATAAGGGGCCTGAATAGAAAGAATTTCTCCGTTCTTGGTCGAGACTTCTAAATTACATCCCACACCGCAATAAGTGCAAACCGTACGTGTTTTCTCACCGGACGCCACAACGGATTTGGACTCAAAAACATCACTGATGGCAGAAGTAGGGCATGCCTGTGCACAGGCACCACAACTCACGCAATCAGAAGCCATAAAACTTTGGTCAAAACCTTTGATGATATGCGCGTCAAATCCACGACCCGCCATATTCAGAACGAATTCACCCTGCACTTCATCGCAAGCACGTACACAGCGATAACAGTTGATACACTTGCTCAAATCACTTGTCATGTAAGGATGAGACTTGTCTTTTTCTCTGTACAGATGGTTAGCGCCCTCCGGATAACGCACATCGCGAATTCCTACCTGAGCAGCCACATCCTGCAATTCACAGTTGCCATTTACTTCGCAAGTGAGGCAATCCAGTGGGTGGTCTGTCAGTACCAATTCTATAATGTTTCTGCGCAGCTTCTGAATGTTCTTTGATTCGGGGTAGATATAGGCATTTTCGAAGACCGGGCTATGGCAACTCGCCATGGCCTTGGTTTTTCCATCTTTTTGAAAAGCCACATCTACGCTGCACACACGGCAGCTCCCGAACGGTTCCAGGTTAGGTGCATCACATAAAGTTGGAATGGATTTTTTACCATGATTTCTCTTCAGAAAAGAAAGCATGGTTTCTCCTTGATTGATCGGAAATGGTTTATTGTTTATATAGGCAACTTTAGTCATGATATTTATTTGTCGAAATGGTTTTTCAATTCATTTTCAAAATAATGTAAGGCATTTTTAGCGGGTAGGGGTATACCACCGCCATGCGCACAAAGAGATCCTTGTTCTAAGGTAGATAACAGATCATCGAATAATTCCCGTGAAATTTTATAGTCGGAACTGGCTGTTTTATGAAGTAATTCATAGGCGCGTTTTGTTCCTAAACGACAGGGAAAACATTTACCACAACTCTCAAATGAAGCAAAATCAAAGAGGTGTTCAAGATACCTGATCATTGGAAAATCCTGAGGAATACAGATCACAGAGGCATGTCCGAGTAAAAATCCGGAATTGGCAAAAGATTCAAAATCAACGGTTAATTCGCTGATTTTTTCCACAGGGACAATTCCGCCAAGAGGTCCTCCAATGTGTAAAGCTTTCACAGAGGTTTTAAATCCTCCGGCCATGTCAAATAAAACTTCGGCAAGAGGAGTACCCATTTCAACTTCATAAATTCCCGGTCTTTTAAAAAAGCTGTCCAGGCTGATCAATTTGGTCCCGCTCGATTTTTGTGTACCTATGGATCTGTACGCTTCACCACCATTTGTGAGAATGAAGTGCAGCGCAGCCAGGGTTTCCACATTATTCACTACCGTTGGTTTGTTGAACAGACCTTGGGTTGTTGGGTAAGGTGGTCGTGTGCGCACTTCTGGTCTTTGTCCTTCAATACTATTGATCAAAGCCGTTTCTTCTCCGCATATATAAGCACCCTGGGCCTGAATTATTTTCAGATCGAAATTGAAACCGGTATCCAGGATGTTTTTACCTAAGAGGTGATTTGTTCTGAGTTCTGAAATAGCTTGATCAACGATCTCCACCGCTTCCGGATATTCGGCTCGGATATAAATAATACCCCATTCAGCGCCTGCCGCATATCCCGCCATCATCATTCCGAATAGCAGGGAGTGAGGTCTTTGCTCTAAAATAAAACGATCGGAATAGGCACCCGGATCTCCTTCGTCCGCATTGCATATAATGAACTTTGGTCCGTTTGGTTCCTTTGGCACAAGCTTCCAATTTAAAGCCCATTGGGAAACCGGCACCGCCTCTGCCTCTGAGTCCTGAAGCTTTTATCTGTTCCAATACCTCTTTGGGTCCTTGGTCCAGGATTTTTTTAAGAGAGCCATAATGTGTTTTGAATCCGGCAAAAGGCAAGGTCAGAATGGCTTTATTGGCCTGGATATGGTAATTGTCAGGTACGCTTTTCCCTTTCTGATCAATGATATTGAATAATTCACTTTCCGTTTTGGCAGAGTAATTTTTTCCTTGAAAATGGAAGGCTCCATTTTCATGACAACGCCCTAAGCAGGTCATATGGCCAATTTCATCCTGGCTGAATTTTTTTTCTAAGGCTTTTTTGACTGAAGGTTGTGTGCCGGCACATAAACAAGCTGAGCCATTGCAGACATAGACTTTTTTATCTCTGTTTTCAGGCTTCATAAAATCATAGAAGGAGGTGGTGCCATAAGTATTGGCTTTTCCCATTAAGAACTCCTTTGCTAAGTCATCCAGATCTTCAATGGAGGGTGTACCGGTAACTTGTGATGCCATACCCATTTTTTCAAAAAGGTTGTCAACGATACCTTTTCTGCCCGAAAGTTCACTTAAATTCTTCGACATTTTTTTGTTTTTTCGTCGTTATTCTATGTGTATGGGCATAGCAGGTGGCTTTATCTTCCCTGCAAAAACCCAATAATGTAATGCCCAATTCTTTAGAAAAATCAACAGCCAAAGTTGAAGGTGCTGATACTGCAGCGAGAATGGGAATATAAGCTCTAAAAGCTTTCATGACGATTTCATAAGATACGCGCCCTGAAACCGTCAATACTTTCGCTTCTTTTAATTCTTTTTTGATGATAAGGTCTCCAATGACTTTATCTACCGCATTGTGCCTTCCAATATCTTCCATCACGCTCAGTAAATTACCCTCTTGAGAAAATGCCGCGGCGGCATGACTTCCTCCGGATTTCTTAAAAGTCTTTTGACTGTTGTTGAGCATGGCGAACATATTTTCTATCTGACTCACTTCGATTTCCAATCCGTCCATCACTTTTCCCTCCAGTTCGTCGAGTACAGTTTTTCCGCAGATCCCGCAACTGCTGAGTGAGAGAAAGTTTCTGCTATTTCGATAGCCCGATTTTAACTGGTGTTCAGGAACTAAAATATCTACTGATTTTGTAATGCCCTCCTCGTTTTTTTTAAGGATGTTTATCCGGAGTTCATCCGGATCTCCCGTATAAATATCTTCGGTATACAAATAACCATGAATAAACTCTTTGTCGTTTCCCGGCGTTCTCATGGTCATTGAAAAAGGTGTTCCGTTCAAAGACATTTCCAAAGATTCTTCTACGGTGAGCGCATCCTCTACCATAAGTGAGGTATGGGTTAAGAATTTTTTTCCTTGATAAAAGGTGAATGCCATGGAATTTATTTTAGTTTTTAAAACAAAAGCTCTACTAAAATAAGGATTTAGACCGTATTTTTAAGTAGGTCAGTCATTTTTCTGGAATTTTAGCAATTCAACATAAAAACTGTTTCATGTCCTATCTAAGATCGCCTCGCTAAAGTATGATTTAAATTTAAGTTTAGATTAGCTTTTATAAGATCTCATACTTTCCAGAATGACCGATAGCAGGATAAGAGATCCACCAATGATTGCGCCAAAATCGGGATATTCTTTAAGAAAAAGCATGCCTATCAATATACCATAAATTGGTTGGGCACTGCTGATGATACTCACAGAAGTAGTAGAGAAATGATTGAAACTATACAAGAATAAAGTGTGTCCAATTGCCGTAGTGACCAAGGCCAAAGTCAGGTTGGCCGGAAATTGAGGTATAATGCCCGAAGTATCTAAGAACAAAAAGAAAGGTGACAGAATAATTGCAATAATGACGAGCTGATAAAACATCATAATTGATCCGTTGTACCTGTTTACTTTGGATTTCATGATGATATTTCGAAGTGCATAACAAAAAGCCGATAACACACCTAAGGCTATGGCCTTTGAATAGTCGTTTTCCAGGTCAAAATCCGGTACTAAAAAATAGATTCCTATTAAGACTAAGGCACCTAAGATTAAATGCATTTTCTGAAATTTAGTTTTTAACAGAAGGGGTTCTAAAAAAGCAGTGATCACGGGATAGGTGAACAATGACAACATGCCGATAGCAACATTGGATAATTTTAAAGAATAAAAATAGGTGATCCAGTGGAGGGCCATCAGTATACCGCCTAACAAAATCATTTTTCTGTCTTCACCGACTACATGAAAATCGAACTTTTTCCATTTGCAGAAAAGAAAGATAAAAAGGCCTCCCAGAACAGCCCTAAGCCCAATAGTAATTGGCACAGGCATATCTATGTATCTTCCAAGTGCTCCGGAAGTGCTGATACAGATCAGTGCCATGTTGAGTTCTAAAATATGTTGAAATCCAATGCCGTTTTTTGTCATACCACAATTTTACGGGAAACAAGGCGTAAAGCTAAACAATCACTTTTAAAACTTTCATGTTCCATTTACCTAATGTTTTATTTTGGCGGACAAGTTTCGCCATAAAATTTCTTTAAAGGTATCAGGTCTAAAAATATTTTTAATGACTTTTTTCATTTCTGTAAAATTTAATTAAGACATTTGGGATATAGTGTTGTTACTTTCGGTTTTCTTTTGACATTTTATGATAATCGAAAATAAAGTAAGCTGTTCTTTGCATAAAAAAAACAAGAAGAAATTAGTTTTAAATGATATTGAATCAACTATTTATGTATTCTTGTGTATCAAATAAAATTAATTACCTGTAAATAGATGAAAGGATTAGATTCTTTAGATTGGATAGTTATTGTGGCCTATTTTGTTGTGTTGTTAGGGATCGCGGCCTGGGTGATCATGCAAAAACAAAAAAACACAACTGATTACTTTTTGGCAGGAAGAAATATTGGCTGGTTCGTTGTTGGGGCTTCCATTTTCGCCTCTAATATTGGATCTGAACATGTGGTTGGACTTGCAGGGAATGGAGCAGGTGATAAAATGCCCCTGCTAATCTATGAGCTGCACGCCTGGATCGTTTTGATGTTAGGTTGGGTGTTTTTGCCTTTTTATGCGCGCAGCGGAGTGTTTACGATGCCTGAATTTTTAGAAAAGAGATTTGATGCTCGTTCGAGATGGGTACTTTCCGTGGTTTCTATCATCGCTTACATTTTAACTAAAGTTTCTGTAACCATCTATGCCGGTGGGGTGGTCGTTTCTGCTCTCCTTGGTATTCCGTTTTGGATCGGAGCCGTGGCAACAGTCGTTCTTACAGGGATCTATACCGTTTTGGGCGGAATGAGGGCCGTGGTCTATACAGAAACAATTCAGACAATCATCTTAGTGATGGGAGCCGCCGTGCTCACTTATATGGGCTTAGATGCTGTGGGAGGCTGGTCTGAATTAAAGGAAACAGTGGGTCCTTCTTATTTTAATATGTGGAGACCTAATTCAGATCCTGATTATCCCTGGTTACCCTTGTTTATTACGAGTACAGTGGTTGGCATATGGTATTGGTGTACGGATCAGGTGATTGTGCAACGGGTCCTTACAGCCAGAAATATCAAAGAGGGTAGAAGAGGAGCAATTTTTGGCGCTTTGCTAAAATTGATGCCGGTATTTTTATTTTTGATTCCGGGTGTTGTTGCGCTGGCTTTAAAAATGCAGGGGAAATTGGAATATGATAGTCCTGATCAGGCATTTCCTGTGTTAATGAGCAATTTGTTGCCTTCAGGTTTAAGAGGTCTTGTAGCAGCAGGTTTATTGGCTGCCTTGATGAGTTCATTGGCTTCTGTATTTAACTCATGTTCGACACTTTTTACCTTAGATATTTATAAAAAATTATATCCCAATAAGCCTGAAAAAACATTGGTCAGAACCGGACGTATAGCCACATTTGTAGTAGTTGGGCTCGGATTACTTTGGATTCCGGTTATATCAAGGTTATCAGATGGGTTGTACGAATACCTGCAAAATGTACAGGCGTATATTTCACCTCCTATTGCCGCTGTTTTTTTATTGGGTATATTCTATAAAAGGATCAATGCCAGTGGGGCTATAGCTACTTTGACCGCGGGATTTTTGATCGGATTTATGAAGCTTACGCTGGAGATCACTCAGGACAGTTATGCTCAAGGAAGTTTTTTATATAAATTGGCCGACATAAATTGGTTGGTATTCGGTGCCTATTTCTTTGCGCTCTGCATTGCCATTGCCATAGGGGTAAGTTTGTTGACGGCAGCGCCTTCTGAAGAAAAAGTCAGAGGTTTAACCTATGCAGGAATCACAACGGAACAAAAAGTAGAAAACAAAGCGAGTTATAATTGGGTAGATATATTCGTATCCGTTGGCGTATTAGGACTGGTTGGATACATCATGCTTTCCTTTAGTACCTTACTGCTCTGATCAGATGGGATGAACTATTTCAGGTTGGAAAAAATGCATTCGGCTAAAAATTAGTTGAATAATATTGTTTATTTTGTTCTACAATTCTTTTATGATTGGCACTTTTTTGGAATTTATTCTAGTTCTTTTTTATAAAGACATGCTCAATGATAAAAGTGTTTAATACATTAAAATGTAATAAAACCTATAATCATGAATAGACGAGATCTGATAAAAAAAGTAAGTCTTGGAGCCGGAGCTTTAACTTTAGGAAATCTGGTAAGCGGGTTTTCATCTTTAAAAGATTTTGAGTTACAGGAATTGCAATTAAAAGGAAATGTAAACCATTCTGCCTGTTATTGGTGTTATAACACAATTCCCCTTGACGATTTTGCCAAAGCCTGTGCGGAGATGGGTTTAAAAGGAATCGATTTATTAGATCCCGATCAATGGAAAATAGCGCAAAAATATGGTTTGACCTGTTCTCTGGGAACTGATCATTTTGTTGATATCGGGAACGGATTTAACAATCCGGAAAATCATGGGCATTTACAAAAAAATTACAAGGAACTCATAGAAAAGGCAGCTGATAGCGGATTAGAGCAGGTGATCGTTTTTTCGGGAAATAGAAACGGTATGGACGATACAATTGGCATAGAAAATTGTGCGAAGGGATTAGACCCTTTGGTCAAATTGGCCGAAAAAATGGGTATTACGATCGTCATGGAATTGCTAAATAGCAAGGTGAATCATAAAGATTATCAATGTGACCATACACCTTGGGGAGTTAACCTTGTTGACAAAATTGATTCCTCACATTTTAAATTGCTATACGATATTTACCATATGCAAATTATGGAAGGCGATGTCATTGCCACCATCAAAGAATATCATTCTTATTTTGCTCATTACCATACAGGAGGAGTACCGGGAAGGCATGAAATAAATAATAGCCAAGAACTCAATTATTCAGCTATCATCAAAGCAATAGTAGATACTGGTTTTACCGGATTTGTAGCACAGGAATTTATACCCACTTATCCTGACAAGCTTTCCGCATTAAGAGAAGGGATTCTCATTTGTGATGTATAGAGGATAAATTCTTTAAAAATAGAGGGTTTATGGAATCACGGTCAATTTTAGTTTTTCGCTCTTTAATCCTTTCCCTTGTACCGTCAATTCAATGTCACCGGTTTCTATTCCCGATTGTACCAAAACGACCAGTTTTCCACTAAATAATTTCATAGTGGGCTTGTGAAACATTTCCAATGAAGTTGGATCTCCGTTGCAGACCGCTCTGAAAGCACCTTTTCCTTTTACGGTAAAATTGAGTTGATTTATGGCGGTTGGACATGGAATACCATTTTTATCTTGAACGGACACAGTGACAAAAGATAAATCTTCTCCATTCGCTTTTAGTTGATCTCTATCCGCACTAAGGACTATCTGAGATGGTTTTCCTGCTGTACTTATTTCTTTTTCTGCTTTGACATTTCCATTTTGATCAAAAGCAATAACTTTCAAAGTTCCCGGCTCATATTTAACATCCATCCACATGAGTCTATATCTGTTTTGAGGGGTTTCTTTATTTTTTTGTTGAATCCCCATACTTTTTCCATTTACAAAAAGTTCTGCACTGTCATAATTGGTATAAACGAAGACCGGCGTAATTTCTCCCTCTCGCCCTTCCCAGTTCCAATGAGGCAAAATATGGAGGGTTTCATCTTTTGTATTCCATCTGCTTCTGTAGAGATAATACCTGTCCTTTGGTAAACCGGCCAAATCACAAATACCAAAATAAGAACTTCTGGAAGGCCATTTCTCATCATAAGGTGTGGGTTCGCCGAGGTAATCAAAACCTGTCCAAACAAATTCTCCCATTACCCATGGTTTATCGTCTTGTAAAACAAAATCATCATCCGGAACATTCGACCAGCTGCAGTATTCCAGGTCATAAGAACTCGATTGAAAATCGTCGTATTGTTTCATGGATGCCTTTTCGACGGGAAATTTATAAATCCCTCTTGAGCTAACAGTCGAAGCCGTTTCAGAACCCAAAATAAAAGCCTGGGGAAATTTCTCATAAGCTTCTTCGTAAAGGTGTAAACGATAGTTTAGTCCGGGAATATCTAAAATTGCTCCAAAACCATTTGCCAAGGTGTTTTCAACCTGATCCATTCCTACTGTTACAGGCCTTGTTGGGTCTTCCCGATGAAAAATTTCCTGTAATCTTTTAGCTTGTTTAACCCCTTCGGCACTCCATTGATCGGATACTTCATTGCCGGAGCTCCACATAACAATACAGGGATGATTTCTGGTTGCCTGTATGAGGTTCACCAGATCTTTTTCAACATCCGTTTTATAAAAACGATTATAACCATTTTTCACTTTCGGTTGAGCCCATTCATCAAAACTTTCAGCTAAAAACATAAAGCCAAGTTCGTCGCACAACTCCAGTTGTTCGAGCGAAGGCATATTATGTGAACTTCTTATGGCATCTACCCCCATATCTTTTAAAATGAGCAACTGCCGTTTAAGTGCGGCTCTGTTGATCGCTGTGCCCAAAGGGCCCAGATCGTGATGTAAACAAACTCCTTTAAATTTTCTGTTCACCCCGTTTAAACTGAAACCAATATTGGCTACATATTTAATTTCTCTGACCCCGAAACGTGTTTCGACTATATCGATCAAAGTCTCATTTTTATATAGTTTGGAAACAGCCTGATATAAATTAGGTGTTTCAGGACTCCATAATGCCGGATTTTTTAATGGAATATTCAGTTCTATTTCATTTCCAAAAATTGTAGAACTTTTTTCTGAGCTGATAAGGTTTCCGTTGAGGTCTAAAATATCGACAACAAGCTTCAGACTTTCACCGCTTAATTTGGTCTTTATATTTACTTTTGCCAGACTGTCCGTAACAAATGGTGTGGTGATAAAAGTCCCCCATTGAGCGATGCTTTCTTTGTTCTTGATGATGAGCTTAACTTTTCTGTACAATCCGGCGCCGGGATACCATCTGGATGATTCAGGCATATTGTTTAAATGCACAGCTAAGGTATTCTTACCACTTTTTTCGAGGTCTTTGGTTATATCAAAATAAAAATAGTTGTAACCATAATGCCATTCGCCTACTTTTTTACCGTTGAGATAAACTTTTGGTTCACTCATTGCCCCCTCGAACAAAAGAAGAACCTGCTCGTTCTCATCTATTTCAGGCAAATTGAGTTGATGTCTGTACCAGGCCTCACCAATATGCGGTAAGGACCCGGTGCGACCCGTTTTTTCTGTGGCAATTTCTTCGCCGTTTTGACTAATCGCTACTATTTGTTTGTCAATTTCTTTATCAAATGGCCCGTAAATCGCCCAGTCGTGTGGTACGCTCACGGTTTCCCATTTCGTATCATCAAATGAAACTTTGTAGGCATCCTCGACTGGTCCTTTTTTAAATTTCCAACCTTCAGTAAGTTCCAGGTTAGTTCTGTTTTGGGCCATACTAAAATGAAAAAAGACAAGTGGAAATAAGGAAGGAAGTAAAATCTGTTTGAATGACATTGAATAGAGTTAAATTGACTGTATACAAAATAAGTTATTTTAAGATGGAGTTGCACACTTCAACCAAGGTTTTTTTTAAACAAAAATGACAATCTTCAATCCTATTTTGACATCATATACCTCGACCTAAGCTTAGGATTTTCGTGATAATTCGAGCTTCCGGTGTTTCTTTAAAATGCAATACTCATGTTTTTTCTTTGAGATATCAACGGTCAATTTTTTTATGTGGTAGAATTGCTAAAAGGAGAGTCTTCATTAAAAATGCAGAGCATTTTTTTGAAAAAATTCCATTAGATTTTGTCATTATTTATGACAGATATTTCACGGTTCGCTACAATCGGTCATGAGAATTTCGTTAATTTTACTGAAATATAGGTCGTGCCGTTTTAATCACTTCAGGTCAAGTTGAATTTGAAATGTGTGAGGATTTATATGTATTTCAATTGAAAACAAACGAGTAAAAGATCTTAAATGGGAAAAATAGACAAACTGGCAAAAATGCTGGATCATTCGGTGTTGCATCCGTCAATGACTGATGATGATTTAAAAAGGGAATGTGAGGTAGCCAAAAAATACAACGTAGCTTCTGTTTGCGTAAAACCCTATGCGGTAAAGGATGCGGTTAAATACTTAAAAGATTCTGAAGTGCTGGTGGGTTGTGTGGTAGGTTTTCCTGCAGGAAATTCTGCCATTGAGGTGAAAAGATTTGAAACCGAAACTGCCTGTAAGGATGGTGCGGTTGAAATTGATATGGTCATCAATATCGGGAAAGCCCTTCAGGGCGATTGGGATTATGTTGAGAAAGAGATTTCAGAAATTACCAGAACTTGCCATGACCACGGGGCTATTGTCAAGGTGATCTTCGAAACAGATTATATCACAGATAAAAGGGATATTATTAAGCTTTGTGAGATCTGTACCAAAGTTGGTGCCGATTATGTAAAAACTTCAACCGGTTTTGGCTTTGTAAAAGGTGAAGACGGCAGGTATAGTTATGAAGGTGCAACCGCAGACAATTTGAGATTGATGAAAAGCAGTGTAGGTCCAAAAGTAAAAGTGAAAGCTTCAGGAGGAGTGAGGACCCTGGATCAGTTACTAGTTGTTCAGGAAATCGGATGTACGCGATGCGGAGCTTCTGCCACCGAGTCTATTTTGGAGGAGGCTAAGAAAAGATTTGGTTGAGCAAAATAGAAAAATCATTTTCTGGGAATTTTGATTTTTATAAAGAATTAATTTACCTAGCATTTATATCAAATAGTCCTTTGTATGACTGATATTAAATATTCCATGATAGTTCAGGATACTGCAGGGTATTTTATTTTTTACATTGGGCAATTATTGACCAAATACTCACTTCAAATCATTTTCTATGAAAGATAAAATTCATTGTCTAGCCGTCTGTCTAAGTTTTTTTCTTCTAATCAATCAACAATTAGTTCAAAGTCAAAATAGCCAGGATTGGCAAAATCTGTTTGACGGCGCGACTTTTCAGGGTTGGAAACAAATGGGAGGTAAGGCAAATTACACAATAAGTGACGGTGTAGTTATTGGATCGACAGTAAAGAATACACCGAACTCATTCTTAGTTACAGATCAACTTTACACTGATTTTATTTTAGAATTGGATTTTTGGGTAGATCCGGCGTTGAATTCGGGAATTCAAATTAGAAGTAATAGTTATCCCTATTATCGAGACGGAGCCGTTCACGGTTATCAAATTGAGATAGATCCTTCTAATAGAGCTTGGAGCGGCGGGATTTATGACGAGCAGAGAAGGGGGTGGCTATATGACTTATCTGATAATCCAACAGCTCAAAAGGCGTTCAAGCAGAATGATTGGAATCATTATCGTATTGAAGCAATTGGAAACAATATAAAAACATGGATCAACGGAGTGCCTGCCGCCAATTTAATTGACGATACCAATAATACTGGATTTATTGCTTTACAGGTTCACTCTATTCATGGGGATCAAAAGGAAGGAATGTTGGTGAAATGGAAAAATGTAAAAATAATGACCAGTAATTTGGAGAAATACGTGTTGAAATCTGAACTTGAACCAAAAAATAAAAATAATCAACTTACCAGCAATGAAGAAAAGGCGGGCTGGAGAATGTTATGGGATGGAAAATCAACTGAGGGTTGGAGAGGCGCAAAAACTGATAATTTTCCTAAAAATGGATGGGAAATTAAAGATGGAGTTCTAACTGTTTTGGCTTCTGATGGAGCTGAATCAGCAGCCGGTGGAGATATTGTAACCGAGGAAGTTTATGGAGATTTTGAGTTAATGTTAGACTTTAAGATTACGGAAGGCGCAAATAGTGGTATAAAATATTACGTAGATACAGATCTGAATCAAGGATCCGGTTCGGCTATTGGCCTTGAATATCAGATACTGGATGATGAAAGGCATCCTGATGCGAAGTTGGGTAACCACGATGGAAGCAGAACACTTGCTTCTTTATATGATTTAATTGAAGCCAATCCAAAAAAACCGGTGAACGAAATTGGCAGTTGGAATACGGCCCATATTATTTCTAAAAACAATCATGTAGAACATTGGTTGAATGGAATGAAGGTACTTGAATTCGATAGAGGAACAGATGACTTTAAGAAATTAGTTTCTGAGAGTAAATACAAAGATTGGCCAAAATTTGGTGAACTTGAAAAAGGACATATCCTTTTACAAGATCACGGAAACAAAGTGTCTTTCAAAAATATTAAGATCAAAACTAAATAAGATATGACATCAAGAAGGAATTTTATAAAGTCATCTTCGCTAGGTAGCCTGGCAATCACTACAGGTATGGTTTCTTTACCATTTTTTGGTAAAGCCAATATTTTGGGGGCAAATGACCATATCAATTGTGCCGTAATTGGGGTTAGAAGTAGAGCTAAAGCTCATATAAAAGCGATTCATCAAGACAAGAATGCCAAAATTTTATATAGTTGCGATGTTGATGATGTGATCATAGAAGAACATAAAAAGTGGTGTCAGGAAAATATCGGGTATATGCCTAAAATAGAAAAGGATTTCAGAAAAATTCTTGAAGATAAAGAGGTTGACGCTGTATTTATAGCCACTCCTGAGCATTGGCATACACCGATGTCCATATTGGCCATGCAGGCAGGAAAACATGTGTATGTTGAAAAACCGTGTAGCCATAATCCTTATGAGAATGACTTGCTGGTAGCTGCTCAAAACAAATACAAGAAAAAGGTGCAAATGGGCAACCAGCAGAGATCTGCTCAGAGCTCAATTCAGGCCGTAAAAGAGATCAATGAAGGAATTATAGGAGAAATTTACAAAGGAGAAGCCTATTACTCCAATAATCGCGGGTCAATAGGATTAGGAAAAGAAATTGCCGTACCGAAAACATTAGATTGGGAACTTTGGCAAGGCCCTGCCCCTCGAAGAGCTTATAAAGACAATGTTCATCCTTATAATTGGCATTGGTTTAGAGATTGGGGAACAGGAGAAATTCATAACAACGGAACTCATGAAATTGATATTTGTCGTTGGGCAATGGGTGTCGATTTACCCAAGACGGTAACTTCATTTGGCGGTAAGTTCACTTACCAAGACGATTGGGAATTTTTCGATAATCAGCAGGTGACCTATGAATACGACGGAGGAAGGTTTATTACTTGGACCGGACATAGCAGAGGAATGATTCAGCCCAATCAACCAGGCCGTGGAACTACTTTATATGGAAGTAAGGGCGTGATCACTTTGAGCCGGAACGATTATTCGCTCTTTGGATTAGATGGTAAATTGATCAAACAAATAAAAGAAAAAGGTGAAAGCGCCACCACAAATACAGTAGGAGAAGGTTCGTTGGATGTTTCACATGTGGCCAATTTTTTTGAAGCTATTAGACAAGATAAATCTTTAAGAGCAGATATTAATGACGCCAGTATTTCAACAATGTTATGTCATTTGGGCAATATGGCCCAGGATGCAGGTAAAACACTTCAGATTGATCAAAAGACTGGGAAAGTGCTTAACAATCCTGAAAGTATGAAACAATGGAAAAGGGAATATCAACCTGGTTGGGAACCAAAATTATAGTATGAAACGGAGAGAATTTGTCGTAAAATCAAGTTTAGCCGCATTAGGCTTATCTTCAGCAGCAGTGTATGGAAATTTGAATCGTATTAAATCTGCGAATGAAACCATTCGGATTGGCGTCATTGGAACAGGTCAGAGAGGTGCAGGCCTTATCCCTTTCCTTCAAGAAATAGACCATTTTCATGTGGCTGCATGTTGTGATGTTTTGCCATTTAGATTAGCTGTGGGTATGACGAGGGCACCTAAAGCAAAACCCTATGATAATTACAAAAAACTCTTAGATAATAAAGATATCGATGCGGTATTAATTGCAACTCCGTTTTATTTACATGATGAAGTAGCTTTGGCGGCAATAGATGCAGGCAAGCACGTTTATTGTGAAAAAACAATGGCCAAAGGTATCCCCGAAATTCGAGCGATGGTAAATAAGGTAGCTCAATCTTCCGTTATTTTTCAAACAGGTCATCAATACCATAGCTCGAGGCTATACACGCATGTAGCAGAGTTGATCAAAAACGGTAAAATTGGAAAAATAGCTTCCGTTGAATGCCAATGGAATAGACATGGAAATTGGAGAAGAGAGGTGCCTTCACCAGAATTAGAAAGAGCAATCAATTGGCGTATGTACAAAGAATATTCGGGAGGATTGGCCGCAGAATTATGTTCTCACCAAATCGATTTTACAAATTGGATTTTGGATGAAACCCCGGATCATGTCATGGGAATGGGAGGGATCAATTATTGGAAAGACGGAAGAGAAACATTTGATAATATTCATTTAATGTATGCCTATCCCGGAGGTGTAAAAGCCACTTTCACATGCTTGACCAGTAATGCATTAGATGGTTATAAGATCAAAGTTTTGGGAGATAAAGGAACCATCATTTTAGATTATAACAAAGCTTGGTATTTACCGGAGTCAAGTGGACAAAAAACACTTGGAGAAGCAGATGGTGTTTCCGGAGCCACAATAAATTGGGAAAAGGATAAGGGTTATCCCATTAACGTTGATCATATAGACCCTAGCAAACAAGCTCTTGTAGATTTTGGGGACAGTATTAAAAATAATAAACAACCAGCATCAGATGTCTTAACAGGCGCAAATACGTCTATATGTGTCAATATGGGTTTAGAGGCGATGTACAATGAAAAAATTGTTTCTTGGCAGAGTTTAGACAGCTAGTATTTATAATATATGGATAGCATTTAGATACTATGTTTCTTATTTCTTAAGCGAATTCTATCTCGAAAACTTCAATAATATGGAGAAAAAGTATGGCTATTATTGATATATTTATAAGGAAGATCAATTTTAGTAAATTGCAGAACAATGAATAGTCGTAGAAATTTTTTAAAAAATGCGGGTCTTAGCTTGGCTGCAGGCACCTTACCATATTCACTATTGGCTCGAAGTATTTTTACTCAAAAGAAACTAGGAGTTGCTTTAGTAGGGCTTGGCTATTACAGTACGGATTTGTTGGCTCCGGCATTACAACTCACCCAACATTGTGAATTAAGAGGGATTGTAACCGGATCTCCTGAAAAGATTCCTATCTGGCAACGGAAATATGGTATTCCTGATTCTAACGTGTACAACTATGAAAATATGGGTGAAATAGCCAATAACACAGATATTGATATTGTTTATATAGTTCTCCCTAATGGATTGCACAAAAAATTTTCAGTACTAGCTGCCGAAGCAGGAAAGCATGTTTGGTGCGAAAAGCCCATGGCTATTTCAGTTCGTGAATGCGAAGAAATGATCAGTTCATGCAAAAAGAACAAGGTACAGTTGAGCATTGGTTACAGAATGCAGCACGAACCAGTCACCCAAAAGATCATAGGATGGAGTAAAACTCAACCTTTTGGAAGTATAAAAAATATTTACGCCGAAGCAGGTTTTAGAAGTGGGGGAGGTAATTCTTCTTATTGGAAGTTTAATCCTGAATTGGGCGGGGGGTCTATGCACGATATGGGGGTTTATCCACTTAATGCGATTCGTTATGTTTCTGGTTTAGAACCAATTTCAGTTGTAGCTAAAAGTGAAAATTCAAGACCTTCTATTTTTCGAGTTGATGAAACCATGACTTTTGATTTAGAATTTAGAAATGGACTGCAGGCAAAAGGCAAATGTAGTTTTGCAGAGCAAATCAATGAACTGAAGGTGGATTGTGAAAATGGATGGTACAGTCTTCAACCTTTTCAATCCTATTCCGGTGTTAGAGGAAGAACAAGTAAGGGAGAAGAATTATTACCGTTTCAAGGAAATCAACAAGCAAAGCAAATGGATGATGATGCTTTGGCCATTATAAACGGAAAAAGCCCAATTGTACCAGGAGAGGAAGGAATGCAAGACATACGCATAGTGCAGGCCATATATAAATCAGCCGGTAATGGAGGCTCAAGGGAAATTTTTTAGTTTTTATATTCAATTAGAAAAGTTAATTGATTTATAGTTTGCGTTATTTCAATTGATTTCGATTCTTTACATTTGCATTCACCCCAAAAAGAAAAATAACTTGGAGAAAAAGGTCACTTTAAAGGAGTTAGCTAAAATTTTAAAAGTTTCTGTTGCAACTGTTTCTAAGGCTTTAAATGATAGTTACGATATAAGTGAAGAGACCAAGGTTCGCGTAAAGAAAAAGGCGAAAGAACTGAATTATGTGCCAAATATTATTGCGCAAAGTTTAAAATTGAAAAAATCGTTTAGTTTGGGGGTGATCATTCCTAACATTACGGATGAATTCTTTGCAAGGGCAGTACATGGAATTTCAAAAGAAGCGAAAGAAAATAGGTATAAAACGCTGATCAGTATTTCTAATGAGGAGCTGCAGAGCGAAATAGAAAGTGTTGATATATTTCTGAACAGCAATGTTGATGGTCTTTTGATTTCCTTGGCAAGTGAAACCCAAACAAAAAATCAATATGAACATATCAAAAAAATACAGGATCACGGTATTCCAATTGTATTATTTGATAGGGTCACAGATGCCATTGATTGCGATAAAATTACCATAGATGATTTTAAAAGTGCTTACGATGCAACTTATTTTCTGTTGAGGAAAGGTTGTAAGAACGTCATTTTCTTGTCTACGATCTCTCGTACAAGTGTTTGCGAATTGCGCAAGAAGGGTTATGAACAGGCCTTGAAGGATAGTAAAATAAAGGTTGGAGCCACGCGTTTTTTAGAAGTGACCCATGAAAATTTGGAATTTGAATTAAAGAGTTTTCTTGAAATTGAGGAGGTTGATGGAATTCTTGGCGCAGATGAGCATTCAGCAGTAGCTTCTTTACATTTGGTTCAAAATCTTGGCTATAAAGTTCCGGATCAGATCTCTGTGATCGGATTTACGAATGGATCATTGACAAAGTTTACTGTTCCATCGTTAACGGCGATCAGTCAGCATTCCGAATTAATGGGTAAAAGTGCGGTACAAACCTTGCTATCGAGAATTCAAAAGGGTTATTTGGATCAAGAAACGCAACATAAAATAGTTCAAACAGATCTTATCCAGAGAAAATCTACTCCTTCCAAGTCATAATTTTCATTTAAAAAGGGCTTAAATTCTCCATTTTGTCAGATAAAAATTGAGAAATTCCATCAAAAAGGGTTGATCAAAGAAATTGACGTATGCTTTTAAAAGTGGCAATTCTCCCTAATTAAAGCAAAAAAACAACTGTTTTTATCGATTGACCTTATACCTGATTTTTGGTACAACAACTTCAATAAAAAATTATTTTGATTTTTTTTTCAAGGTCACACAATAAAAAAATGGTGTTTTACGAAAGGCGGTTGATTGTATTAATTAAATTTAAATACCTGATTATAAATAAAATATATTATTTTTTAATGAGGATATTTTAAAGAAATAGGTTGAAAAAAGGTATCATGGAATATTGGGATTTTTGAAATTCCCATTTTTATCTATTGTTTCATACTTCCAATTGTAGCTACATTTGAAATGTATTTGAGTGACAAACTTAAATGCAGCCCTCCTCTGAAAGTGATATGACATATTGAAGTAATAAAATAGCAAGCTACTATTCTATTCTATTTATATCGGATCACACAATTTAACAACAAACAATTTTTACAATTTTTAAATAAACTCTGATTAAACAGCAAATAATAATTTAAAAATTTTACATCATGAAAAACGCAGTTTTAATCTTAGTACTTAGTTTCGCCGGTTTATTTGGTTATGCACAACAATCAAACGTGTTAAATGATGATTTAGTATATAGCCTTCAAGAAGAAATTCAAAATTTTCATTCAGGTAATGAAGTTGTTCTTGAAATAAATTCTCAGAATGAATTTAATATCAGTTTTTTAGAAGGATTAACCTCTTTCGAAGTAAATGATCATGAATTTATACATGAAAATACAATTATCAGTGAAGCATTCGAATTTATAGAAGGAGCCTTTTCATTAAATGAATACGCTGTGAACTATGAAGCAACAACAGAAAACAATATATAATTTAAAAAAATAAAAAAGAAAACGCTATGAAAACAAACATCATCACCATCGCTATTTTATTGATCAGTATTGCCGGATTTTCTCAAGAAAAAGGTAAAGTAACAAAATATGTAACCACTTTTCCTAACGGAGAAGAAGCCATCACGATTGTGGATAATTCAAATTCTGATGTACTCAATCTTTCTTCAGCAGAGAGTTTTTACAAGTATGAAATTTTAGCTCCAGCCAACCACGAATTGATTCACGGTTCTTCAAACGAGGGCAAAGTTTGTGATATCGACAAAACCAAATTATCGGATGGAACATACACTTTAAAAGTATATACTGACGATTTTGTGATCACAAGTGATATTACCATTAATAATAAATTGCAAGAATCTGTCATTATCGGAATATAAACCATCGGTCTTTAAAAAAAGGGAAATAGTAAAAAAAAGGGGAATTAAAAAAAAGGGAATTTTAAAATTTAATAAAAAAAAGAAAAAGCTATGAAAACAACCATCATCACCATCGCCATTTTAATGATCAGTATTGTCGGATTTTCACAAGAAAAAGGACAGGTAACAAAGTATGTCACTACTTTTCCTAACGGAGAAGAAGCCATTACCATAGTAGATAATTCGGGCTCAGATCTATTAAATCTGTCATCTGCAGAGAGCTTTTACAAATATGAAATTTTAGCACCAGCCAACCACGAATTGATTCATGGAGCTACTAATAATGGAAAGGTATGTGATATTGATAAATCAAAACTATCTGATGGAACCTACACCTTAAAAGTATATACAAATGATTTTGTGATCACAAGCGATATAACCATCGATAAAGGAGAGAGCATTAGTGTGGTTCAATAAAGGGTAGAATATAAACGGATTTAAAAATTTAGCCCTGTGAAATCGTAAAAAAATAAAAATTGCTATGAAGAAGTTAAAAATTTTTGCAATGATCTTGTGGTTTACAATGTTGATTTCAACCATTAATTTGGCTCAGGCTCAAACATTTAAAAATCTTGACAACGCTCCACATGACATCACATATTTTAAGAAAGTTCAAACGGGTGAACCACAAGTCAGGGTAGTTTATGGAAGACCGGCCACAAAGAATGATAAAGTTTTTGGAGAAGTTATACCTTTCGGAAAAGTATGGAGAACAGGAGCAAATGAAACAACAGAGATCAAGTTTTATCAGGACGCAATGTTCGGAAATAAGTTAGTAAAGAAGGGGACTTATTCTCTTTATACCATACCAGGTGAATCGTATTGGACGATCATATTAAATAGTGAAACAGATACTTTGGGTTCATTCTTTTACAATGAAGAATTAGATGTGGCTAGAATACAGGTACCATCTATTGCAGAGCAACCCATTGATATATTTACCATAGGGTTTGATCAAAAAAATTATGGAACACAAATGATTTTAGCTTGGGGTGAAACCCGTGTAAAAGTGCCATTATACCTTGAAAAGGAGCTAATTTCATAAAAAAAAGGGGATTTAAATTAAAAAAAGGGGATTAACAGTTCGGAACTTTAGGTTTCGAACTGTTTTTTTATTGAATAAATCTATCACTATAATTTTCTTGGCTCATTTCGCAAAATTCCTTTTTGCCGAACCAATTGAACCTATTTTTTGCCACAAAATCGTAAAGATTATCCCTTAAAACTTTTGGAATTACTTTTAGAATTCTCAATTGCCGATAAGGGAAACCCAAATAAGCCATTATCTCCAGAGCGGCATCCGATTTTGCATAAACCTTGTTTCGATCTAAAAACAAGACAGAATTTCCTAAATTATTTTTTGTATGATATTGTAACAAAAGCTCTTTCGCTGCGTCTGATTGTAGTGAAGAAAATAAAAACCGATTGGATTTGTCTCGCTTCAATATAAATTTTACGGAAGCACTGCATAAATTGCAGTAACCATCAAAAAAAATAATCGGTTTATTGTATTCTTTCACAGCGTAAAATTACAATAATCAAGTAACTTTGATTTTTGAACAAGACAAAAAGGTTATTAAAATTTCATAATTAGGATGATAAAACTCATAGATCTGCATAAATCTTATCCCATGGGGAAAGATTTTTTACACGTATTAAAGGGTATAAATTTAGAAATTAACGAAGGTGAATTTGTATCTATTATGGGTTCATCCGGGTCGGGAAAATCAACTCTTTTAAATATTTTAGGGCTCCTAGATACACATGACAAGGGAGAATATTATTTAAATGATTTGAAGATTGAAAAGTTAGATGAAAAAAAGGCAGCGATGCTTAGAAATAAATTTTTAGGTTTCGTATTTCAATCCTTTAACTTAATTAGTTACAAAACTGCCGTAGAGAATGTTTCACTACCTCTTTATTATAAAGGAGTCAATAGAAAAGATAGACAAAAACTCGCAATGGATTACCTAGATAAAGTTGGTTTAGTCGATTGGGCAAATCATTTGCCTAGTGAATTATCCGGTGGGCAAAAGCAAAGGGTTGCTATTGCCCGCGCTTTGGTTACCCAGCCGAAATTGATACTTGCGGATGAGCCTACAGGAGCCTTAGATTCTGTAACCGGGGAGCAGGTGATGGAAATTTTAAGAGGTATACATGCTGATGGTATGACAATTCTCGTAATTACGCACGAAGAAGATATCGCCGAACAAACAGAAAGAATTGTGCGTCTAAAAGACGGTCTTATTACCAGTGATGAAAAAGTAAAAAAAGTCGTTCTGAATTCATAAACTATGTTCGATATTGATCGCTGGAGAGAAATTTTTCAATCTATAGGCAAGAATAAACTTCGCACCTTTTTGGGTGCCTTTACCGTTGCACTGGGTATCTTCATTTTTACAGTGCTATTCGGTATGGGGAATGGCTTGAAAAATCAATTTGAAGAATTCTTTATGGACGATGCTACCAATGCTATTTTTATATATGCCGGTAGAACTTCAAAACCTTACGGCGGATTCAAAGAGAATAGAAGAATCATATTTAAGAATGAAGATCTGGCTCTAATAGAAAAGGAATACGGCGATAAAATTGAATATATTTCTCCGAGAATCTACAAGAATGTAAATGTCAGGTACAAGAATGAAGCGGGAAGTTACAATGCAACCGCGGTCATGCCTGACCATCAGTTTTTAGAAAAAACGATTATCACGAAGGGGAGATATATCAATAATGATGATATCAAGAACAAAAGAAGGTATGCGGTAATAGGCAGGCTAGTAGAAGAAGATATATATAGAAATGAAGAAGCGGTAGGTACATTTGTTAACCTAAATGGTATGGCTTATATGGTGATTGGAGTTTTTGAAGACGCAGGAGGTGATAATGAAGAGCGAAGAATCTATCTCCCCGTTTCAACAACACAACTGATCTATAAAAACACAGATGAAATAGACCAGATCAACCTTACTTATCAGCTTGAAATTGGCATTCCAGGTGCCAGAAAATTGGTTTCTGATATCACTAGAACTTTAAAGGAAAAGCACAGTGTAGCAAGAGATGATCAAAGTGGTATTCGTGTTCGTTCGGTTTTTGAGAATGTAGAAGCAAATATGCAATTTGCAAATGTGTTGCAGTTAATCGTACTTTTTATTGGTATTGGAACTCTATTTGCAGGAGCAATTGGAATTGGGAACATCATGGTTTTTGTTGTAAAAGAAAGAACTAAAGAATTAGGAATTAGAAAAGCACTGGGTGCTACGCCTAAATCCATAGTTTGGTTGATTCTTCAGGAATCTATTTTTATAACTTCACTGGCCGGTTATATAGGCTTGCTGATCGCGGTGCTAGTCTTGAGCAGAATAGGGAATAGTCTGCAAGACTATTTTATAAAGGAACCACAGGTTAATATGTCGACTGTAATTACGGCAACTATAATTTTGGTTGTAGTTGGAGCAATTGCAGGGTTTATTCCTGCTAAAAGAGCGGCAAGCATAAAACCAATTGTCGCTTTAGGAGAAGACTAAAAATTATTATTATGAAATTCATTTTTGATAGAGATACCTGGCAAGAAATTTTTGATTCCATCAAAAAAAGTAAACTGCGCACAGCCATTACCGTAATTGGTGTGTTATGGGGAGTGTTTTTGTTCATAACCTTGTTGGGTGCTGCAAGAGGTATGGAAAATGGATTTGACCGAGAGTTCAGCAATCTCGCTACCAACAGTATTTTTTTATGGGGAGAGCGTACAACAGTACCTTACAAAGGGTTTCAGCGAGGAAGATGGATGAATCTGAAAATTCAGGACGTAGAAGATATTCAGAACAAAGTACCTGAAATCGCATTTGTAGCTCCTCGAAACGTAAGTGGCGTTTTTGGAGGAGAACCGGCCACCGTAAAACGAAATACGAATAGCAAAACATATAAAGTTTTTGGTGATTATCCCATATTGGATGAAGTATCTAAAGTGAAACTTAACGAGGGAAGATTTTTGAATCTCAGCGATATAGAAGATAAGAAAAAGGTGTGTATCATAGGTGAAAAGGTGGTAGATGATTTATTCGAAAAGGATGAAGAGATTATTGGAAATTATGTTGAAGTAAATGGCAGCTTCTTTAACATCGTTGGGGTCTACAGACAGAATCCAGGGATGGGATTTGAAGGAGACGATTCTATTTATATACCCTTTTCTACATTTCGTCAGATGTACAATACAGGTGATGACATCGGTTGGATGGTAATTGCTGCTTATGACGATGTGGATATAAAAAAGGTGGAATCGGATGTCAAAACTATTTTAAAAAAGAGACATAATGTAAGTCCGGATGACACTCGCGCTTTTGGTTCTTTTAATTTTGGTGAAATGTTTGGTAAAATTACCGGATTTGTTAAGGGAATTAAGTTTCTCACTTGGTTCGTAGGAATAGCCACTTTGATCGCCGGAGTAATTGCCATTGCCAGTATTCTATTGATTACCGTTAAAGAGCGAACCAAGGAAATCGGCATTAGAAGAGCATTGGGAGCTACGCCGCAGGCTGTAAAAAGTCAGATTATTTTAGAATCTGTTTTTTTGACTCTTTTAGCAGGAGTTTTAGGCATTATTTTATCAGGACTTTTACTGATGTTCATCAATTCAAAAACTCAAAATCTCGATTTCCCCTTTACTAATCCAACAGTGAACATCCCCATTGCCATTGGGGCAGTTTTTACATTGGTCATTTTGGGCACATTAATCGGTATGATCCCCGCACAAAGAGCGGTCATGATAAAACCAATAGAAGCATTAAGAGAAGAATAAATTAAAAGTAAATAAACCATTAAAATGAAAAAAATAATCATCTTTTCCATTATCGCAATTTTATTTATTGCTGTATTAATTTGGTTCGGTAAAATGAACAGTAAACCACCTGTGAGTTTTGATACCGAAAAACCATTCAAAACGAATATAACCAAAAAGACTGTTGCAACAGGAAAAGTTACTCCCCTTGAGGAAGTAGAAATTAAGCCTCAGGTTTCGGGTATTATTGATAAAATTTATCTTGAAGAAGGTGTTAAGGTGAATAAGGGCGATTTAATTGCGCAAATTAGGGTAGTGCCAAATGAGCAGGCACTTAGCAGTGCAATGGGTCGGGTGAACAAGGCAAAAATTCAGTTGAATAATGCTGAAATCAGTTTTAACAGAAATAAAAAATTATTTGAAACAGGAGTTATATCAAGAAGAGAGTTTGAACAATTTGAATTGGATTATAACCAGGCCAAACAGGATGTGATCATTGCGCAAAATGATTTTCAAATTATAAAAAAGGGTAGTGTAAGTACTTCCGGAATGGCCAATACAAATATACGTGCCACCGTACCGGGAACTATTTTAGAAATACCTGTTAAAGAAGGAGATCAGGTGATTGAAAGTAATAATTTCAATGCGGGTACTACGATCGCTTTGATCGCGGACATGAGCAAAATGATCTTTGAAGGAAAAGTTGATGAATCAGAAGTGAGTAAAATTAAAAATGACACAGAGCTAGAGATCGCTTTAGGTGCTATCCCTGATAAGAAATTTCCTGCAAAATTGACCTTTATAGCGCCAAAAGGTACAGAGGAAAATGGTACTGTACAATTCACATTAAAAGCAGATGTCAATTTAGAAAATGATTATTTTCTCAGAGCGGGATATTCTGCCAATGCGGAAATCATATTGGAGCAAAAGGACAGTATCATGGCTATTAGGGAGGCCTTATTACAGTTCGATAAGGAAACTGACAAACCCTTTGTAGAAATCAAAAAAGGTGATCAAGAGTTTGAGAAGAAAGATGTGGAATTAGGAATATCAGATGGTGTAAATGTTGAAATCCTATCTGGCATTACTAATGAAGATGAGATCAAGGTTTGGAATAAAGCCAAAGGAAAGACTGAAGACGATAAGGAAGCCGAATAAAGTATAGATTATAAAAATTTAAAAAGAGCCCCGCGTAGGGCTCTTTTTCGTTTAATTCATTTTGTTGGCATAAATATTGATTTATAATCTTAAAAGAATGCAATGAGAATTCTGTTGGTTTTAATTATAATTTCTTTGATGAGTTGCGGTGTTTCAAAAAATGACAACCTCGTCAAGAACAATGGTACCGATCAATCAGGTTCAGAACAACTTGATACTATTAGAATTGCAAATGATTCTCTTGAATATGAAATTATCATTTTTGAGGTTGGATTTCAATCTTGGCTGGCTACCCAAAGACCACCGAGTTATTATTCTTTGCCCGTGCTAGAAATGCGTAATTATTATAGGGTTGTAGAATATAATAATCGGGTGAATCAGCCATTTAGGTATGATCCAAATTTGTATATCCAGGCCATAGACTACAGACCGGATATTCATTATGGGATGGAAGTAAATTACCTTCTTTATATGTACTTTAACTTTTTTGAACAAAGGTATAGGCAAAACTTAGCCCCGGGTAGAATGTGGAATTAGATCAGTTTTGTTTCAGGTTGATCAGAATAGAAAAAGACCTGGTTATATCTGTTTCTTTCACCACCAACGTGATTTCATGTGTTGTTGAAATAATCTCTTGAACAGGTATATTGGCCCAGGCAAATTGTTTCAAAATAAAGTAGTAAACCCCACTTTGCTCCAAATTTGATTTTGGTAATTTTATAGTAATAGAGGCAAGTTTATCTATGGAGTGGATCAACTCTTCATCATTTAAATGTTTTTTGAGCTCCTCATTTATATTTGCACTAATGACAATATTTGTTTCAAAAATACCTTGAGAAACAGTGAAAAATGATTCGCTGTTGCTTTCAATATTTCCATACAGTTTAGCAATTCTCTTTTGGAGAGATGAAGTGTTTTTAAATGTATAATCGAGCAGGTCAGAGCGAACAATGAAATCTTTTAAGTCTAATGAAAAAGACTTGATGTTCTTCCTTATTTTTAATACCTGTAGGGGTGAGACTCTATTTATAGCCATCATGATGGCCCCCGTTTTTACCTCTTTTCCCAATTTTTGTTCTACCTGAGTTTGAATGTCTCGCGCCAGAGAAGAAACATTAATTAACTTATCGTGTAAAGCTTCTTCAATAAAGGGTGTCTGCCCAATTATTTCTTCAACGGCTTCTTGTACTGTTTTCATTGTTTAAATTTAAACAAAATGTTTCAAAATGTAAATTTATAGTAAATATTTTGTTTTTAAAATGAATTACTAAATATTTGCCGAAAAATTTAAAGAAAATGATTGTATCTAAGTTTGGTGGAACCTCAGTGGGGTCGGCTGAAAATATGAAAAAAGTGGTGGATATCATCACTCAAAATAATGAACCCAGGATTGTGGTTTTATCGGCTATGAGCGGAACTACAAACACGCTTGTTTCTATTGCACAGAATTTGAGAGAATTTCATCCACAGGAGGCTGAATTTTTAGCTCAGCAGCTCTATAAAAAATATGTCGGCGTTATAGGGGACTTATTTCATGATGATGACTATTTTGAAAAAGGAAAAATATTGATCGATTATTTTTTTACGCATATTCGTTCTTTTTTTGATCTTCCTTTTTCTCAAAGTGTTGAGAAGATTTTACTCGCGCAAGGTGAATTGATCTCAACAAATTTATTCCAGCTTTACCTTGAGCAAATCGGTGTTGAATCGAAGTTACTTCCAGCACTTACATTTATGAGAATAGACGAAAAGGGAGAGCCGGACAAGAGTTTCATCGCTCAAAAATTGTCAAAATTATTGTATCAAAATAAGGAGACTAACTTGTTTATAACTCAAGGTTTTATTTGTAAGAATTACTCAAAACAAATAGACAATTTAGAAAGAGGAGGGAGCGACTATTCTGCTTCACTAATTGGTGCTGCCATTGATGCCGAACAAATTCAAATCTATACTGATATTGACGGTATGCATAATAATGATCCAAGGTATGTTGACAGGACTTTTTCTATAGATGAAATTTCTTTTGACGAAGCGGCCGAGTTAGCCTATTTTGGGGCTAAGATCCTGCATCCACAAAGTATTTTACCGGCCAAAGAAAAGAATATTCCTGTTCTTGTTAAAAACACATTTAACCCAGAGGCTAAAGGCACATTGATATGCAACTGCGAATACCGTGAGCACCATATCAAAGCAATTGCAGCAAAAGATGGGATTACCGCCGTAAAAATAAAATCATATAGAATGTTGTTGGCCTATGGCTTTTTGAAAAAAATATTTGATGTTTTTGATAAATACAGAACACCAATTGATATGATCAGTACTTCTGAAGTGGCGGTTTCAATCACCATTGATCAAACAAAACGGTTAGGTGAAATCGTCAATGAGTTAAAGTCATATGGCAATGTAGAAGTTGATACTGACTTGAGTATCATTTGTATTGCCGGTAATATAGCCCAAAATAAAAAGGGGATAACAGGTGCTATTTTTAGTACCCTAGAAAATATACCTATCAGAATGATTTCATATGGTGGTAGTAATTATAACTTATCGTTTCTGGTTAAAACCACAGATAAAATCGCTGTGTTGAACTTGCTTAACAAAGGTTTGTTTAAGCAGCTTTACAATGCGCCAACTTTAATGAAACAAGATTAAATAAAAAAAGCTGCAATTGCAGCTTTTTTTATTTATATATCTTCAAAACTTATGTCTGTAAAGCTTCCCGAAGATTTTTCTTCTGTTGAATTATCAACTTCTTCCCCTTCAGTCTTGTTAAAATCTTTTTGGTGTCTTTCAGAAATAACTTCTTCTCCTTTTTCCTCTACGATGTAACCTGTTGATTTTTGTAGCATTTCATTAAATACGTCAAAATCCTCTTTGTACAAATAGATCTTATGCTTTTTGTAATGAAATGAACCATCGTCATGTGTAAATTTTTTACTTTCTGTAATGGTCAAATAATAATCGCCTGCTTTTGTTTCTCTTACATCAAAAAAATAAGTTCTTCGACCTGCCCTTAACACTTGAGAAAAAATTTCATCCTGCTCAATAAACTCTTTTTCGCTCATAATCTCTTTTCAATTAATATAAAATAATATGTTTAGACAAATCTATAAAATTAAAGGAACTACGCAATAAAATATCCTTTTTTTTTGGTGGGCTAAATGGTATCGCTAGCTTCTTCCTCAAGTTGCTGATTATAAATATCTTGGTAATATCCTTTGGTGCTAATGAGCATATTGTGTGTACCGGTTTGTACAATTTTTCCAGCTTCTAAAACAATTATTTGATCTGCATTTTTCACGGAAGAGGTTCTGTGGCTTACGATGATCGTAGTTTTCCCTTGCCTCGCTTTTTCCAGATTACCAAGAATAATTTCTTCTGTTTCCGTATCTACAGCAGAAAGGCAATCGTCAAAAATTAAGATTTTAGGATTGGATAAAAGGGCTCTGGCAATGGAGATTCTCTGTTTCTGACCTCCTGAAAGCGTAACACCTCTTTCTCCAACTAGCGTTTCGTATTTAAGATTAAATTCTATTATGTTGTGATGGATATAAGCATTTTTTGCAGCTTCTTCCACCTCTTTTTCTGTGGCCTTGGCGTTACCAATCTTTATATTGTTGCCAATGGTATCTGAGAATAAAAAGGCATCTTGGGGTACGCTTCCGATACTTTCTCTCAGATCATATAAATTGACTTCTTTTATCGGTGTATCGTCTATATAGATGGTGCCTTCATTTGTATCAAATAAACGGCTTACTAAATTAATTATCGTTGTTTTGCCAGAGCCTGTTTTTCCTAAAATGGCCAAAGTTTTGCCCTTTTTTACTTCGAAACTTATATCGTGTAATGCCTCTATCTCGGTATCTTCATAAGTGAAGCTTACATGCTCAAATCGAATATTACCCTCAATTTCTGAATGATTTTGATTCAAATTTTGAATATCCGGTTTTTCATCTAAAAACTCATTGATCCTCAATTGGCTCACTTCGGCTTGTTGAACAATGGAGGTTACCCATCCCACTACAGCAACCGGCCATGTAAGCATGTTAATGTAAATGATAAATTCTGCAATGATTCCAATATTGTCAATTTCTCCGCTGATGTATTGCTGACCCCCAATATAGATCACCAAGATATTGCTGATCCCGATAAGAAGGACCATAGAAGGAAAGAAAAGAGCTTGCGCTTTGTATAAAGAAATATTCTTTTCCTTTTTTATGGTTGCCAAAGCACTGAAATCTGTCGAGGTCTGGGATTCTATACTATAGGCCTTGACCACATTGATCCCTGAAAAGAATTCCTGAGCAAATGTGGTTAATTGAGAAAGATATTGCTGGACTATATTACTTCGTTTATTAATCGTTTTACTCAAAAAATAGATGAGCGCAGAAAGAATGGGGAAAGGAAGCAACGTATAAAAAGTTAGTTTCGCATCTATCTGAAACATTTTTGTCAGTGCAATGATAAAAAGCACGAGCATATTCATGGTATACATAATTGCCGGTCCGCAGTACATTCTCACTTTACCGACATCTTCGCTAATTCTATTCATCAAATCACCTGTCCTGTTTTTTTTATAAAAAGTTTGAGACAAAGCTTGGTACTGGTCATAGATTTCATTTTTGAGATCAAATTCGATCAACCTTGACATCACTATCAACGTTTGCCTCATCAAAAAAGTAAAAAATCCCGAAAGCAGGGCAGCTCCAATGATTAATAGAATGTTGATGAACAGCTCGTGTCTGACCTCTGACAAATTATTGATGATATTTTTATTGTAGTCTTCAACAACGTTTAGTGACTCGCGGATGAGTTGCGGTACCTGAAGGGCAAATATTTTTGCTACAGCAGTAATTAAAACACCAATAATAAGTCTATATCGGTATTTGTAAAAATATTTATTAAGATGTTTTAGGGCTTTCATGAATCGTCGCAGGAATTTCCGTCAACGAAGATAACAGTTTCACTACAAAATATGGTTTAAATTAGGTATAAAAAAAGCCTTAGAATTAATGTCTCTATTCTTTTTACGGTCTTTAATTTGGTATGAAACGGAAATATATTTTGAATAAATAGCATAAAAAGAAGTAACTTTGCAAACCTTTTTAAAATGATACGATCTTTAAGTTATGGTGAATAGAAGACATATTCGAATCAAGGTGATGCAATCTGTATACGCCTTTTTGCAATCAGGAAGCGAAAATCTTACCAAAGAGGAAAAATTTCTGGAAAACAGTGTAGATAAAACCTTCGACCTTTTTGCCCTTCAACTAGATTTGTTTGTCGCTATAAAGCAAATGGCAGAGGAACACTTAGAAATCAGAAAAAAGAAATATTTAGCCACTGCCGAAGATAAAAACCCAAATTTAAACTTCATTAATAACAGGGTTATTCAATTGATAGAAAATGATGTTACGTTAAAAAATTTTATAGAACGTCATAAATTGAATAATTGGTCTCATGATCGCGAATTTGTCCGTCTGATCTGGGACGAAATTCAACAGAGTGATTCTTATAAAAATTATCTCAAAGTGCCTAAGGCGGGACTTAATGAAGATAAAGAATTTATTCTCGACATATTTAAATCCGTTGTGGCTCCTAATGAAAAACTGAATGATTATTATGAAAGTGAGCATTTAGGTTGGGTTGATGATTTGCCTTACGTGAATACTTGGATCATAAAAATGATTAAGAATATAAAAAAGGGTAAATTATTAGGAGTTCCTGATATGAATATTGAAGAGGACGATCGAGAGTTTATGTTAGATCTTTTTAGAAAGACGGTTTTAAATCATAAAGAATATGATGATGAAATAGACTCTAAGACGCCAAACTGGGATAATGAGCGAATAGCCGAACTAGATATGATCCTGATAAAAATGGCCATCACTGAGTTTGTTAAATTTCCATCTATCCCTACAAAAGTGAGTATCAATGAGTATATAGAGATCTCTAAAGATTATTCTACAGCCAACAGCAGTTTCTTTATAAATGGGGTTCTTGATAAGATCTTAAAGGATTTTCAACAACAAGATAAGGTAAAGAAAATTGGAAGGGGATTGTTGTAAATATCCTTATATTTGACAAAAATTTTTAACTATGTCGATTAATAAAACAGCTATTTTATTTGTTCTAGGCTTGATATTATTAAGTTGTAAGGACGATCCAACTGCAAAAGTAAAAAAGGAAAATGCCGAAGCCGCTCAGCAGAGAGACTACTCTATCAAAAACGAATCACCAATAATCTTTTTCGAACGTTCAGAACACGATTTTGGAACAATTAATGAAGGTGATATAGTTGAAACTACTTTCGATTTTAAAAATACAGGTAAAAATGAGTTGATTATTTATTCAGCAAAGGCAAGTTGTGGGTGTACGGTACCTGAGTATCCAAAAGAACCCATTTTACCAGGAAACAGCGGAACTATTTTGGTAAAATTTAATTCTGCCGGAAAACCAAATCAGCAAATGAAAGAAATTACTTTAACTACAAATACCTTAAATGGTGTAGAAAAAGTATTCATTAAAGCTCAAGTTACTCCAAAAGCCTCATAAATTAATTTACAAGATGATAAACGCAATTATATTACAAGCCGGTGGCAGTGGATTAGGGAACATTATTTTGATCCCATTAATGTTTTTGGTGATCTATTTATTTATGATCAGACCTCAAATGAAGAAACAAAAGATGGAGAAAAAGTTCCAAAGTACTATCTCAAGAGGAGCTAAAGTTGTTACAACCAGTGGGATACATGGGAAGGTGGTGGACCTAAATGATGCAGATAATACTTGTACAATAGAAACAGGTGCTGGTAAGATCAAGTTTGAAAGATCTGCTATTTCCATGGAATTAAGTAAAAAATATCTAACACAGGATATTAGTAAGTCATAATTTATCCCAATACGGAAGAGTTAAGAGTTCAGCGAAAGCTGAACTCTTTTTTTTATCTTTATAGAAAAATTAATTGGATTTCAAAACCATAAATAAATCAAACGAGTCACTTCAAAACAATAAAAAACTGCGTATGTTTTTGTTGTTTTTAGGATTGTCTCTGTTTTTTTGGTTTCTGATAAACTTGTCCAAAACCTACATTACAGATGTTGAGTTTGAGGTTGAGTATGTAGATTTGCCCGGAAAATTACAACTACAAAGTAAGTCTGAAGAAAGTATCAAGCTCACGTTAAAATCTATTGGTTTTAATTTACTCAAACACAAATATAGAAACAGGAAAATACAGTATTCTTTAAAAGAGATCAAAAGAAAAAGTAAACAATCTTATTATTCCGTCAGCAATTCTAATCTTAACTTTGTTCAATCTCAGTTTCCAGGGGAAACAGATATATTAAAAATAAGCCCAGATACTCTTTTTTTTGAATTTGGAATTAAAAAATTCAAGAAGGTCACAGTATTACCCAAGATGGAGATTCAGTACAAAATTGGATACGGCTTGTCAGAAAATTTAAAATTCACCCCTAAAGAAGTTACCATTTCAGGGCCTGAGGGAATCATTGATACGATTAATGAAGTGCAAGTGAAGCCTTTGATCCTGACCAATGTATCAGATAGTTTTGAACAAGAATTATTGGTGATTTCTCCGGGCAGTAGCGTAGAGATAGAACCTAACATAATAAAGGTCAGTGGTAAAGTTGAAAAATTTACGGAAGGAAGTTTTGACATGAGCTACAAAGTAATTAACGTACCATCCAGTGCCATTATAAGTACCTATCCAAAAGAGTTAAAATTAATTTATCAGGTTTCTCTGGAAAATTACAACAAAGTTTTAGCAGAGGGATTTGAAATCATTTGTGATTATGAACAGGCCGAAAATAATAACCTGGATTATTTGTTGCCAAAAGTGACCAAAATGCCCGATTTTGTTTCTTCTGTAAGAATCGTTCCGGAGAAAGTCGAGTTTTTAATTAAAAATAAGTAAGTTGAAAATAGTTGGATTAACCGGGGGGATTGGTAGTGGAAAATCTACGGTGGCTAAAATGTTTCAAGAGCTGGGAGTACCTATCTATAATTCTGATTTTGAAGCAAAAAGGATCATGCGTGATTCTTTAGAGATCAAAAATGGATTAATTGATCTATTTGGTGAAAAGGTTTTTGAGAAAGGGGAGCTAAACAGGCCATATTTAGCGGATTTGGTATTTAATAATCCTACATTATTAACTCAATTAAATGAATTAGTTCATCCTGCAGTGGCCATCGATTTTGGAAAATGGATTTCTAGGCAAAACGCTGAAATTGTGATGCAAGAAAGTGCCTTAATTTTTGAGAATGAAAAGGAAGATAAATTCGATGCGGTAATTTTGGTAACAGCCCCGAAAGAGATGCGTATTGAGAGATTGAAAAAAAGAGATCGCAGCTCAGGTCAGGAAATAGAATCTAGAATGAAAAACCAACTAGATGACAAAGAAAAAATTTCACGTGCCGATTATGTGATTGAGAATATTGATATCCTTGAAACTGAGAGGAGAGTCAATGAAGTATTTTTAGCACTGCTTTCAGTATAAATTGAAATCGTTTTTTTACACTTGTTAATTTAATTTGAATTAGTGTTAACAAATGTTAAATTAATTTTAATATGCTAGGGTTAATCTAAATTTGTTAAAATGAGTAGAAAAATATTCGTACTTTTAATTGTCTGTATGGGAATTGCCTTAATCGGTATCATTGCAGTTCAAATTTATTGGATAAAAAGTACGGTCGAAGTTAAAGAGGAGCAATTCTCAACTAGTGTTAAATATGCGCTGGCCAAGGTTTCTGAGAACATTCAGAAGCGCGAGTTTACTGATGATGTAACTAGGTTCGCGCCTATTTTGGACAGTTTAACAAAATTGGAAGAAAGAGGAGTAAAAGACTTTTTCTATCAACAAATTGACACGAGTAGAAATGAAATATTTACCTACAGGCAAAGGGTTTTAGAGAATAGTTATAGAACACAAATAAGTCCTTTGGAAGACGATTCGTTCGATTTTAAAACTATTTTAAGCGAACAGGAAACAGAGGTCAAAAGTCTCGAGTTTAAATCGAAAGATTTTGCTGAGTTGAGTCCGGAGGAAAGAATAGTAAAAGTTGGCAAACTAGATAAGTATGATAAATTGGTCCTTGAAGAGTATTTTGATGCTATCAATGCCCGTGTACCAATAACCGATAGAATATCAAATAATGAGATCAGGCTCAATCTAGATAATGAACTGCGTACCAGGAATATTAATACTCCTTTTGAATATGCAGTTTTTAGTGAAGATCTTATTACTCGGGTTAAATCAGATAATTTTGAGATGACCAATGGGAGTAGTTATGAAGTTCCTTTATTTATTGATAACGAAGGTTTTAGTGATTATAAATTATTTGTGAGTTTTCCGGATAAGAAGGGCTATATTTTATCTACAATTACAAATAATTTGCTTTTGGCAGCACTTTTTATTCTGGCGATTATTTTTGTTTTTGCAAGTTCTCTGTATCAAATGCTTAAACAGAAGAAAATATCGGAGATAAAAACAGACTTTATAAATAATATGACCCACGAATTTAAAACACCAATCGCTACCATTAACTTGGCGATAGATGCCATAAATAACCCTAAAATTATTAATGATCAGGAGAAAGTAAAGCGTTACGCTGAAATGATCAGAGAAGAAAATAAAAGAATGCACGCACAGGTGGAAAATGTGTTGAGAATATCAAAGCTTGAAAAGAACCAGTTAGATATTAGCAAGAGTGTGTTAGATATACATGATATTATTAATGACGCATTAAAGCACGTGAATTTGATCGTCATTAATAAAGAAGGCAAAATAAATAAAGAGTTTAAAGCCACGAGAAGCGAGGTTTTGGCTAGTAAGTTTCATTTTACCAATGTATTCATAAATATATTCGACAATGCTATAAAGTATTCTACTAATGCACCCATTATTGATGTAGTCACGGAAAATGTAGGGAATTTTATATTAATTCGAATAAGCGATAATGGTATTGGAATGAACAGAAATGTACAAAAGAAAATATTTGATAAATTTTACAGAGAGCAAAGTGGAAATATTCATGATGTCAAAGGTCATGGTTTAGGCTTGGCTTATGTAAAAAGTATTACAAATTTGCACCAAGGAGCAGTATTTGTAGAAAGTGAAAAAGGTAAGGGTAGTACCTTTACCATAAAATTACCATTAATCTAACACACCTTATTATGGCAAATAAAAGAATTTTACTTGTTGAAGACGATCCTAACTTTGGAACTGTACTTAAAGATTATTTATCATTAAATGACTACCATGTAACCCATGCTAAAGATGGTTTAGAAGGGCTTATTACTTTTAAAAATGGCGAGTTCGATATTTGTATTTTAGATGTCATGATGCCAAAAAAAGATGGTTTTACTTTGGCTAAGGAAATTAGGTCTTCAAATGCCGATATTCCTATCATCTTTTTAACTGCGAAGACGATGAAAGAAGATGTGGTAAAAGGTTACCAATCCGGTGCAGATGATTATCTCAATAAACCATTTGATAGTGAAGTATTATTGTACAAAATAAAAGCCATACTGCAAAGAAAGGAAAACGAAACAAGTGAAGAAGAAAATCAGTTCGAATTTCAAGTTGGGAAGTTTCATTTCGACTCAAAATTACGGCAGTTATCTTTTGACGGAGAGCCTGCGAGAAAATTATCACCCAAAGAAAACAAATTACTTAAGTTGTTAGTGTTGTACAAAAATGATTTATTGCCAAGAGAACTTGCACTTACAAAAATCTGGAGAGACGATAATTATTTTACCAGCAGAAGTATGGATGTGTATATTGCTAAATTAAGAAAGTACCTTAAACCGGATCATAAAGTAGAAATTGTAAATATTCACGGCGAAGGATTTCGACTTGTAGATGAATAAAGAAATAAACCAATGGCTGAGTTTGTAAAACTGTATAACGAGAATCCTAACCCAAGACAAATTTCTCAGGTAGTTGAGGTTTTGAAAAAGGGAGGGTTAATCATATACCCTACAGATACAGTTTATGGCGTTGGTTGTGATATCACTAACAGCCAAGCCATGGAAAAAGTAGCGAGGTTAAAAGGTATTAACCTGGAAAAGGCGAATTTGTCTTTTATATGCTATGATTTGAGCAATCTTACAGATTATACCAAGCAAGTAGATACACCAACCTATAAACTTTTAAAAAGCTCGCTACCCGGCCCATATACTTTCATACTGCACGGAAACAATAATTTACCTAAGGTTTTTAAAAAGAAAAAAACTGTCGGGATTAGAATCCCGGATAACAATATCATACGTGAAATTGTAAAGCAATTAGGCAATCCTATTGTGTCTACTTCGATTTATGATGAAGATGATTTGTTAGAATACACTACCGATCCAGAATTGATCTATGAAAAATGGCATAACCTTGTTGATTTGGTGATTGATGGGGGATATGGTGGAAATATTCCTTCAACCGTAATCGACCTTACAAAAGATGAAATAGAGGTAGTAAGAGAAGGAAAAGGTAGCCTGGATATGTTTGAAATGAATTAATTGGTCTGTTCTAATTCAGTATAATTTCGCAACAATTTTTTCAAGAGAAAACCGTAGATCAATCTATAAATTAACCAAAATACCGCCAATACAATAAAAAACATTAAGATAGACAGCATCCAAATCACAAGCATATTAGTATCTTCTGGGATGGTTTCTTTAAAGGAGGCTGAAGTAAATACCTTGAAAAACATGTGGAAACCTATAATGGCTGCCATTATAATATTGTAATAAATATAATATTTAACAGTCTTACGTGTTTTGAGAATATCGTCCATTAAACTTTTTACACTTGTGTCTGCGGATATACTTTTGTAATTTTTAAAGAAACAGAAAATAAAGCCTAAGATAATTATGACGTGAACGATATAATAAACGTTTAACATGACATTTAAGTCATATTTTTCAATAAAACCACTGTCAGATTTTTGTCCTGAAAAAAATAGAAAAATATTAGGTAAAGGCAAAAGGAATTCTAAAATACTCAAAGCCAAGATCCATTTTACCACCGAAGAAGACTTTTGATGCATCATTTTAAAAATATCATCCTTAGAAAACTTTATCTTTTCTTCTTCTTGGTTTTTCCAAATATTTTTCAAATTCTCTAGTTGAGCCATGAATTAAGGATTAAGAATATTTTTTAATTTGGTTTTGGTTCGGTTCATTTTTACTCTAGCATTGATTTCTGTAATACCCAATGTGTTTGCTATTTCACTGTAACTTTTATCTTCTAAATACATAAGTGCCAGGGCCTTTTCAATATCGTTTAAGCTATGTATAGCCTTGTACAAAAGATCTAGTTGTTTGTCCTGCTCATCGTTATACTCCTTATATTCGAGTTCTTTCATATTATCAAACAAAGGGCCGGTATCTAAGTCTCTTTTATTTTTTCTGTAAAGCGAAATCGCCGTATTAAAGGCTACACGGTACATCCAAGTGCTAAATTTTGATTCTCCTCTAAATTTGGGATATGCTTTCCATAATTGAATGGTAATTTCTTGGAAAAGATCTTTGTGTGCTGATTCATTATTCGTATAGGTTCTACAGACCTTATGAATAATGTTTTGATGATTGTCAAGCTCTTCCAAAAATTTATTTTCTAAATTTTTATCCACTCAAATTTATGTTTAATGATTAGTGTTAAAATTACAGTATTTGTTACAATTACCTATTCAATATTTTAGGGGAACTACAACTCAAACATAAAATTTGACAATTCAATCAGTTATTTTTTTTCTCGGAGTCGAGAAGTGGCACCTTTGTTTCAAATAAAGTTAAAATCAAAAAAAATCTAACTATGTTGAAATTTGTTGTAGTCATTGTAGCCTATCTTATAACCCTGGTTACCCCTGTAAAAGCACAAGATAAATTGGCTGAGGACTCAAGTTATCACAACCTTGCCATTACAGATTCTGACATCGTTCAGGTTTGTGAATTGAATGCTCATTTCGAGAAAGGTCTTACATTTGAAAATACAATTAAAGACTGTGGTTATGACAGGTAAGCTAAAATTAGTTTTTTCTATATTCTTATTGGGATTTATCGTATTTCTATTAGGTACTTTCTTAGATCAAAACGGTTTTACACAACCAATACCTGACCTTCTCAAGTCTTTGGCCATTTACGAAATGTATTCGATAGCGATGTATTTTTCCCACAGGTTGTATTTTGGATTTATATCAAGGAATTATAAGGGCTCCGAAAACTTAAAAAAGCATATCATTTTCGGTTTTTCAGGATCTTTACTGGTCACACTGTTTGTTTTGGTGATTTTGAGATTTATCGTTCGTGTAGTTTTTTTCGGAGGAGCTCCTGAATCATTTTTAGATAATTCAAAAGGTTATTTCTATTTCGGTATCAATATTACCTTTATTGTGACTTTGATGTTTTACATTTTTTATTTTTTCAAAGCGACATCTGAAAAAAAGTTAACTGAGTCACAAGTTGTTGCAAAAACGGAGACGGCTAAATATGAATCACTTAAAAGTCAGTTAGATCCACATTTCTTGTTTAATAGCTTAAATGTATTGACTTCTTTAATTGGAGAAAACCCGGCTTTAGCAGAAAAGTTTACCACCAAATTATCCAAAGTTTATCGCTATGTACTTGAACAAAAGAATAAGGATTTAATTCCTTTAAGTGAGGAATTGGAGTTTGCAAAAACCTATATGGAACTTCTTAAAATGAGATTTGAGGATGCCGTGGTGTATGAAATTCCGGAGACAGTTTCGAATACCGAATTAAAAATTGTACCCCTGTCATTACAAATCCTTTTAGAAAATGCGGTGAAACACAATGTGATAAGTAGTCAGTCTCCTTTAAAAGTTAAGATTTATGAAGAAGAAGGTAATTTGCTGGTAGAAAACAATTTAAATAAAAAAGATAATTTAGAAAAAAGTACAAAAATTGGGTTGAATAATATTAGAGAGCGTTATGCACTGATCACGAAGCGACCGTTTACTGTAGAAGAGAAAAATAAAAATTTTAAAATAACCTTACCATTATTAACACAAAAAATTAAAACGATGAGCACAGACAACAAAATTTTAGAAAGTAAATATTTAAGAGCAAAACATAAGGTAGAAGAAATTAAGGGTTTTTATGCCAGTTTAATTTCATATGTAATCATTATACCTTTCTTGATTTTTATTTATTATCGATTTACTCCTTTTACCATTCAATGGTTTTGGTTTCCGATGCTCGGCTGGGGAATCGGTTTAGTTTTCCAAGGTTTTTCGGCCTTTGGAACTCCACTTTTTGGACGTGATTGGGAGGAGAGAAAAATCAAAGAAATAATGAATGAAGAAGATAAATCAATGTGGCAATAATCATTAAATAAAGAGAAATGGAAGATAGAAATAAAATTGACAGGTATCTAGAAGCACAAAAACAAGTTGAAGAAATTAAAGGTTTTTACATACATTTAGTTGTTTACATCATTGTAAATGCCTTTATCATTTATGGAATTTTAAGTTCTATTGGTTTAGATCAGCTGAATTTCTGGACATTTTCGACCGCTATATTTTGGGGAATCGGACTCTTTTTTCACGGGTATCACGTATTTGGAAAGAACTTGCTGTTCGGTAAGAAGTGGGAAGAGCGAAAAATCAAGGAACTTATGGATAAAGACAAAAACGAATTTTGGGAATAAAAACAGTTAAGTTTTGAGAATAGTTATAGTTGAAGATGAAAAGCCAGCCGCAAGAAGATTGGTAAGATTGATCGAAAATCTCGGTTTTAACGTTGAGATGACATTGCATTCTGTCAGTGAAGCGGTGGATTGGTTTCTAAATCATAAAAATCCTGATTTAATTTTGCTGGATATTCAATTGTCGGATGGTCTGTCTTTTGAAATCTTTGATGAGGTCTCCATTGAAAGCCCCATTATTTTTACAACAGCTTACGATGAATATGCACTGAAAGCGTTTAAATTGAATAGTATTGACTATTTACTTAAACCCATTGACGAAGATGAGTTAAAATTGGCCATTGAAAAATTTCATAACAATTGGAGCGGTGCTAATCCGCTTACATTCAACCTAGATCAAATTAAAGGTGCTCTAAAATTAACCGAAGAAAAGAAGTTTAAAAAAAGATATCTTGTTAAGATCGGCCAACATTTAAAAATGATACCAATAGGCGAAATATGTTGTTTTTATTCAGAGAATAGAGGCACCTATTTCAGGACTAATGACAATAGGGATTATTTATTGGAGCAAACTTTAGATCAGGTAGAAGAAGAAATAAATCCCAATCTTTTTTTTAGGATCAATAGAAAATACATTATTAATATGGATGCCATTAAGGAGATGGTATCTTACTCTAACAGCAGAATACAAATTAAGTTGCACAAAATGGAAGAGGACGATCTAATCGTCAGTAGGGAAAAGGTGAAAAAATTTAAAGAGTGGTTAGATTGATCATTCTTCCACAGCTGAAAAGAAACTAAAACAGTTACTTCCGTAAATCTTGACCTGAACAAAATTAGCCATCAGTGATAGGTCTGTTTGTTTAGAGTGCTCAATAATTAAGAGACCATTTTGATTCAATAAATTCATTTTAAAAATGGTGAGAACTAATTTTTGAAAATCTTCTTCAGGGATATCATAAGGTGGGTCGGCAAAAATAACATCAAAAGTTTGATGAGTTTTTTCTAAGTAACGAAATACTTCACTTTTAACTGTGGACAAGTTTAAATTGAGTTCCTTATCAATCTTATTGATATAATTAATACAGCCGGAATTTTGATCTACAGATGTGATTCGCTTTGTACCGCGAGAAGCAAATTCAAAGCTGATATTTCCTGTACCGGCAAATAAATCACAAATACTTATTTCATCAAAATCATATCGATTATAAAGGATATTAAAAAGGGCTTCTTTAGCCATATCGGTTGTGGGCCTTACCGGTAGATTTTTTGGAGCATTCAGTCTTTTACCCTTATATTTTCCAGAGATAATTCGCATTAATTTTGGTGTAATAGGATAAAAAATTGTCTTTTTATTTCCTCATTAAATGCGTCAGCGTAGCTATGAGAACTTCTGTTTTCAATAAAAGATACATTTTTGATGTACTTGTAAGCGATATTGTAAAGAGAATCATTTTCGATGATTTCGCCCAAAAGTACAAGTTCCAAATATTCCGTATTAAATTTTAACTGCTCTGCGCAGAACAATAGATAATAAATAAAATCTGTTCTACTCTGAAAAATAAAACTATTAGACAATTGAAGCTGGTTGTTAGCTATGGCTATTAAATCGAGTTGGTTACCGTGAACGTGTGCAAAAAAGTGTGGTTTCTCACTTAATTTATATATATTCAAGATGTTTTGCAAAAAGATTGTCTTACAATGTCTGTACTCAAATTCACCAAATTTATCAATCAAAAAATTATTGATATTCACGAAAGGAACATACACGTTAACCATATCGTGGGTAGCAATCTTGTCGTAAACGATGAAGTCGTTTTCATACACTTTTAGATTGTATTTGAGATAATCCTTTAGATTATGTTCGTTGAACAAAGCTTTTGGAACTATAGTTGATAAACTATTGTAGTGGCTAATGTTTACATCTTGAAAATTATGCTGAAGCAGCGGTTCATTATTGAAAACGGTTTTAACGTTTTCCAAATGTTTTATAGGATTAACAGACGGTTCCTGAAAAGGTGTATAAGCTAGTATATCTACAAAATTAGTGGCTTTGTTTAGGGCACAAAAAGAAAATCCATCCAAACTGATTTGGATGGATAATTGTATGTTGTCAAGTTTAGCAGGATCTATTGAACCTCTAGATATCTGTATCTTCTTTTTTACCATCATAAGAAGGAGGCCAGTTACCGTTAGAATTAACTTCGTTTAATGAACCTACTTGAATATATTCTCCTGGAACATTTATACCACCCAAAGCTTCTTTTTCTTGACGGATCAAATCTTTGTTCATTCCATCTAAAACAATTGCCTTATCTACTTTTACTTCAAAAACAGGAGTCTTTACACCAGTGACTTTTTCAATAGAACCAACTTTTAGATCAAATTCTTTATCAGTTCCGGGAACTTTAAACATGTTCTTATAATCTCTGCCTTCAAAACTACTTTTTACGGGTTTGTAACCTACGGTGTCCACCACTCTTTTTTCTACATCGACCGTAATTCTGCCTCGTTGCTCTGTAACTACTACGTTCTTTACTTCTGTAATGGCGAATTGAGCAGTGTCAATAAATGAAATTAATGCAGGTTTATTATCAGTAAATCTTCTGTTTACTTCGGCATAAGCCAGTTCTGCATCTCTGATCATTTTTAAGTTGTTTATCACTTTCGCATACCTCACTTTCTTTTCTGTATTGAAATTGATCGGAGTCATTATCGAGCTATAAATCTTGTAGCCCAAGAAAATGATAGATGCCCACAATACAAGAGAAAGTAAAGGTTTTAATTTGTGAGGAATTACATTTACAATTAGAATCGCTAATAGTGAAACGACAATGATTGCAACAATAATAATAAAAACTGAAGTCATTTTTTAATTTTTTTGTTTATACGGTCAAAGGCAAATCTACAAAAATTTTTTTATGATAAAAGAAATAATTTTGTTTAAAATCTCATTTGACAAAGGCTTCATTAATAGGTAATTATTGTGTTTTTTAGTGCTTTGATATACAATTGTTTGCAAAATATACCCGAATTTATACAACCGCTTATTGGCGCATTTTTCTTTAATTTGTTCTATGGTATTAAAGCCGCAAGAATTATATTTTAAATTAAGTCAAAGGTTCCCATACGAACCTACTTCCTTACAGGATGAAACTTTGAGATTGTTGGCAGAATTCATTTTAGACAGAAAGGATTCTATATTTTTACTCAAGGGATTTGCCGGTACAGGTAAAACAACAATTATTTCTTCCTTGGTAAAAACGCTTCCATTCGCGTTTAAAGAATCGGTTTTATTGGCACCTACAGGAAGAGCGGCCAAGGTGATCACAAATTATTCAGGGAAAGAGGCATTCACAATTCACAAGAAAATATATTATCCTAAAAAGGGTAAGGGTGGAGGGGTAAGTTTCACCTTACAGAAGAACAAGCATAGTAATACTATTTTTATTGTTGATGAGGCATCAATGATTCCGGACGAAATGACTGAATCAAAACTATGGGAAAATGGTTCTCTTTTGGATGATTTGATGACATTTATAGACGGGGGTAAGCAATGTAAATTAGTTTTGATCGGAGATACAGCACAGTTACCTCCTGTCCATATCGAACAAAGTCCTGCTTTAAGTGCAGATCTTCTCAACTCAAAATTCAACAAACAAATTTATGAGACAGAACTAACCGAAGTTACAAGGCAAGATATCAATTCAGGTATTTTGATTAATGCTACTTCGTTAAGGTTGGCCATGGAGAAGGAAATATTTCAACCTTTTCGATTTGATCTCAATTTCCCTGATATTATAAATCTGCAGACAGGAGATGATATTTTAGATGCATTTATGGGCTCTTATTCCGTTCCGGGAATTGAAGATACCTGCTTGATTGTCAGATCAAATAAAAGAGCAAATAGCTATAACGAGCAGATCAGAGCCAGAATATTGGATAGAGATACTGAAATAGCAACAGGAGATCATTTAATGGTGGTAAAAAATAATTATTACTGGCTCCAGGATTCAAATGAGGTTAGTTTTATTGCCAATGGAGATATTTGCGAGGTAATGCAGATATATAAGTACATTGATTTATACGGTTTTCGTTTTGCTGAAATTAAGCTGAGAATGATAGATTATCCAAATGAACCTCCATTTGATACCGTCGTTATTTTGGATACACTTAAAAGTGAAACACCTTCACTTACATTTGATCAGTCCAACCAATTATACCAGGAAGTGGCTAAAGATTATTCAAATTATAGGTCTAAGTACAAAATTATGCTCGCGATAAAAGAGAATAAATATTTTAACGCGCTGCAGGTCAAATTTTCTTATGCTATAACTTGTCACAAATCTCAGGGTGGACAGTGGAAAAATGTTTTTATCGAACAACCTTATTTGCCAAATGGACAAGATATTTCATATTTTCGTTGGTTGTATACCGCCATTACGCGAGCACAGGAAAAATTATTTTTAATCGGTTTTAAGGATGAATAATAAAAGTTTAAGAATCTATGGATTTGTTGTTGCCATCATACTTTTATCGAGTTGTTCGGTCAGCAAAAAAATACAAAAGGATGTCGTCGATCAATCAGCGCAAGAGGAGTTCTTTAGGGGTATCGTGGTCTTCGATCCGGAAAAGAATGAAACTGTTTTGAATATCAATGGCAACAAGTATTTTACGCCTGCTTCCAATACAAAATTATTCACATTTTATGCCGCTTATAAAACATTTACTGACTCGGTGGCCGGATTAATGTTCTACGAAAATAAAGACTCCCTTATCATTTCCGGAACAGCAGACCCTTCATTACTTTATGGATTTGAAGAAAGTAAAACCATTCCGTTTTTAAATTCGAAAAGCCAAAACATTTATATTGTCGACAACAAAATAGAAGAACCTTTTTTAGGTGATGGTTGGGCTTGGAACGACTACCCATATGCTTATATGGTAGAAAAGAATCTTTTTCCAATTTATGGCAATTACGTTGAATTGACTAAAAAGGATACGAGTATCACGACTTTTCCTGATTTTTTTAAAAATTCTGTTGTTGTTAAGGATGAGATGCAAGAGAGAAGAGATTACTCTTCTAATGAATTTTACGTTAAGACCAATGACAATTTCAAAGGGCGGGCCGTTCCTTTTAAAACCTCTAACCAGCTAGTGGCCGATATACTGGGTGATACATTAAAAAGAAAAATCACGCTAATTCCTTCAACATTCAATAAACCGATGAAACCATTATACAGTGTTGCCTATGACTCTTTATACAAAGAAATGCTATTGGTTAGTGATAATTTTATTGCAGAACAGTTAATGCTGCAATCGATATTCCCGTAATAAACAAAAAGGCAGTTGAACTTATCAAAAAATATGATGCGAAATATGTGTTTGAATGCGCCAGAATGTATTATGGAAAGCCACCAGAAATCGATATTGATAAGGTGTTTGGGATAACAACTTTTGAACTGGGCTAGCTAATTAAGAATTAAGAATTAAGAATTAAGAATTAAGAATTAAGAATTGGAACCTTCAGAGATCAGTAATTAGTAATTAGTAATTAGTAATTAGTAAAGAAAGAATAGTAATTAGTAAAATACAGCAAATTTCAGAATTCAAAAAAATAACGCTTAAATTATGAAAATACTTTTAACAGGTGTGACCGGTTACATTGGACAAAGACTGCTGCCGGTTCTGCTCCAAAGCGGACACGAAGTTATTTGCTGTGTCAGAGATAAAAAGAGATTTGACATAACACAATACCGGGATGACAGGATACAGGTGATCGAAGCTGACTTTCTGAATAAGGAAAGTCTTCAAGATATTCCGGATGATATTGAGACAGCTTATTATCTTATCCACTCCATGTCAACACAGACAGGTGATTTTGAAAAGATGGAACAAGTCTGTGCTGAGAACTTCAAAGAAAGATTAAACCGGACGAAAGCAAAGCAGGTTGTATATCTGAGCGGAATAATTAATGAAGCTGAACTATCAAAACATTTATCATCAAGAAAGAAAGTTGAAGATATTTTAAGTGAAGGTAAATATTCTCTCACTACTTTAAGAGCGGGAATAATAGTAGGTTCAGGCAGCGCTTCCTTTGAGATCATCCGTGATCTTGTTGAAAAGCTTCCCGTCATGATCACTCCTCGATGGCTCAAGACGAAATGCCAGCCGATAGCAATCCGTAACGTCATAGAATTCTTAAGCAGAGTCATTGATAATCCGGAAACATTTAATAAGAGCTATGACATTGGTGGTCCGGATGTACTAAGCTATAAAGAAATGCTGTTGAGGTTTGCTGAAGTCAGAGGTCTTAAAAGACGGATCATAGTTGTCCCTGTAATGAGTCCGAAAATATCTTCATACTGGCTTTACTTTGTCACTGCAACCTCCTTTGCTTTGGCAAAGAATCTTGTAAGCAGTATGAAAGTTGAAGTGATCTGCAAACCAAATAATTTAGCAGCCAAGCTGGGGATCCAGTTAATAGATTATGAAACTTCAATAAAGCTGGCTTTTGATAAAATTGAACAAAATCAGGTATTGTCCAGCTGGAAAGATGCTCAGACGAGTAAACTTCTGGAGAAGGGAATTTCACAATATGTTGAAGTTCCGGTAAACGGTTGCTTTAAAGACATCAGAAGTCAAAAAACCGGCGACACAGAAAAAACTCTTAAGAGGATATGGTCTATAGGAGGAAAAACAGGTTGGTATTATGGTAACTGGCTTTGGGAAGCAAGAGGAATCCTTGACCAGTTGTTCGGCGGAGTAGGAATGAGAAGAGGAAGAAAAAGCAACACTGAGATTTCTGCAGGTGAAGCTCTGGATTTCTGGAGAGTCCTGCTGGCAGATAAACAAGAGAAAAGATTATTACTGTATGCAGAAATGAAACTGCCGGGTGAGGCATGGCTTGAATTTAAAATTGATGATAACAATGTACTTACTCAGACAGCAACTTTCAGACCGCTTGGAGTTTTGGGAAGACTGTACTGGTATGCTGTACTGCCTTTTCACGGATTGATCTTCAGCGGAATGATAAAAAAAATAGCTTCAGGATAATTAACATAATCAAGCTGCATCTCTGAAGATCAATGAACTTAACGAAACAATCCAATCATTATTTTGAGCATCCGTATTTTATTTTAGGTCAATTATTCAAGTTGCACTTTTTGTACTTTCAAAATATTCTTTATCTTTTTTGCTTTTTCCTTTTCAGCTTTATCAAAATAATAGCTGTCATATTTTCCAACATTCATTCCGACAAGTCCGCCTACTAATGCTCCAGCTAAAATTTCTGCAAATGCTATGAAAGATACACCTATGGTTGTAAGACCTCTGGTCGCATCATCATTAATGCCTGATGCACTGATTATTTGCGCAATACCAACAATTGCTCCTACACCTGCTCCTACACCTGCACCGAGCCAACCGTAACTTCCGTTCTTAAAGCTCATACTGTTGATCCGGTCAACTGAAATTTCACTTGAATTTGGATCCAAATGAATTTTCAACTGCATAAGACTGTCAGAAAGAAATTTCAATTCAGATATATTATCCATTTCTGCTCCTGAATAATTGAGCGAAAGTCCTAATGGATAATAAGTTCTTACTTCATCTGTCTGTGAAAAACCTTCCCTGCCGAATAGACCGAAAAGAAAAACTAATGTTACGGAAATTTTAATGTTTTTCATTCTTTCTCCTTTTGTTTAATTAATTCAGAGCAAATTTATTTATTCCTGATCCTTTAATTGTCAAAAATATGTAAAAAAATTATTTCTTAACTTAGAATTTATTAGTGGATAAAATATAATGTTTCACTTTACAAATTTGTAACCGGCAGAATGAAACGTAAGCAGGTGTTCAGGATGTGAAGGGATTTTTTCAATTTTCTTACGTACCATCATTATATAATTATCAACTGTCCTTGTCGTTGGATATACATCATACCCCCATACTTTATCGAGCAAAGTGTTTCTTGATACAAGCTCTCCTTCATGAGTAATAAAAAATTTAAGGATCTCAAATTCTTTCAGAGTCATATCAATTTTTTCTTTTCCTTTAGTCAGCTCCATTCTTTTAAAATCAATTTTTATATTATCAAAAGAGTAGCTTTCCATATCCGATCTCACCATCTCTTTTCTTCTTAAAATGGCATTCACTCTGGCTATAAGCTCTCTTATATTAAAGGGCTTTGTAACATAATCATCTGCACCGAGTTCGAGTCCGAGTATCTTGTCTTCGTCTTCTTTTTTTGCGCTGAGCATGATGATCGGTGTGTAGATTTTTTTTAATCTCAGCTCCTTACAAATTTCAAATCCTGACATTGAAGGAAGCAGTATATCCAGCAGGATCACATCCGGCTCTTCATTTAATGCGAGTTCTATTCCTTTCTTGCCGTCTTTTTCAGTAATAACGGTGAATCCCTCGTCTTCAAAACTTTCTTTTAATCCAGCTGAAACAGCAAGATCATCTTCAATAGATAAAATTTTAATCTTCATTATTATGTATTGGTAAAATTATTTTAAAAATACTTCCTTTCGAAACTTCACTGCTGACTTCTATCTTTCCCGAATGAGCTTCTACTACGTTCTTTACAATCGCAAGTCCAAGACCTGTGCCCTTAACTTTTGATAATTCTGTTTTTCTGCCTCTGTAATAAGGGTCAAAAATATCTTTCAGGTTTTCTTCCGGTATGCCAATTCCCCTGTCTTCAAAAATTATAACTGCATTTCCGTCATCCCGTAGTGAAACAATTTTCAAATATTTCGTATCTCCTGAATATTTGATCGAATTTGAAATTAAGTTTTCAAAAAGTGAATTGATATCATCATTGTCACCGTTAATAAACATTTCTTCCTCACAGATGTTCATATCGACTTCAAATTTATTTATCTTCAGATCATAGCTCAAATCTTTTAGTACTTTTTTTAGAATACTATTTACCTCTATTCTCCGGAAATTGTAATTTTTTATTCCTCTTTCAATTTTAGCAAAATTTAAAATATTACTGACCATCCTGTTGAGTCTGTCCGTTTCACCATCTACATAGCTGAGGTACTCCTGTTTTTTCTCTTTGGTAATGTTCTCTTTACTCAACAGATCTGAAAATATTTTTATGGATGAAAGAGGAGTTTTGAGATCGTGAGATACAGTTGCAACGAAATAAGATTTCATCTTATTAATTTCCTTCAGGTTTGAAATTTCAAGCTCTTCTTTTATAACCTGCTCCTGAAGTTCAAGTCTTTTTAAAACCAGAGAGGCGGTTGATCCGATTATACTCAGAAGTTCGACATCTGCAGGAGAATATTTTAATTCCGACAATTTAGATCCCATAAGTATAATTCCTGTAACATTTCCAGGGTCCTGAAGAAGCGGTATTCCGATACCAATATTCCATCGTTTAAAAACTTTTTCCAGAGTAAGATCAACGTCAATATCCTTCTCTACTTTATCGCTTACTGCAAACGGAAGCTTAAATTCTGAGAATATTTTTTTTACTCTCAGTGCCGGAATATATTTAATCATGTTATCAAAATTTTCCTGTGCTATTACTCTTAGCCTCTCACCGTCAGTTGTCAGAGTACAAACTGCTATTGATTTAACAGGTATAAGCTTTCTTATTTCCTGCATAAGATTTTCTCCGAGTATTCCAATTGTATCACATTTTGATATGCTTTTGTTCAGGTCACTTACAGCTTTGTTTATTGAATAATTCTGTCTGTAAAATACAACATCCACATAATTTTTTAACTTTACCCTTACCGGATTAAATGCCAAAGCTATAATTCCAACTGCAATTATATTAAATAATTTGGAATCCTCTCCTATTAATTCTCCCGTAACTGAACTTAGTCCATATACAAAGCCAAAATACAGCAACATCATCAGAACGAGCAGGGAAAGATATATTATGCTTCTTTTATTACGACCTCAATATTAAACAGCTGATACTTTACTACTGCTATTGAGAATGAAACCGGGATAAGAATCAGGAATGCAAGTATTATTTCTTCCCTCACCGGAAATTCCAATCCGAATATACTCGGCACCAGCCATAAGAACAGAAACGGACTGACTCCTGCAGCAAGTCCCCAGAAGATCCATTCAACTTTAGCTTTCTCATTTTTGGTTGTAAGTTTTCTGTATTTGAAAATCAGCAAAACAGCTCCGGAGATAATTGAAGTCAACAGAATAAATTGTGTCAGATCCCACAGAACCGAATATGTATCCAGATAATTTTTATCATTACTTCCTATTGACAAACAAAGGATCCAGCACATTACAATGCTGAAGATCGTTAATAAAACATACAGGGATTTTATTACAGGCATCTGCCTGACAGAGAATTTATTCGGAAATGTTAATGTAAAATGCAGGAAAAAAATGCTTCCAAAAACATAGCTTGCACAATGTGATATGCGTATCAGATAACCCATCCAGTCATCCCCTGCTCCGTAATAGCAGGGCGAAGTGAACATTGCAAGAGAAAAAGTTACTAAAGTCAGACTAAGAATCTTGGATGCGTTTTCTTTCTTTCCAAAAATAAAAACATATACTCCTGTCAGCCAGTAAGAAAGACCAACAAACAGTGTTATTAAAATGAAAACCATATCATTATAATATTCACCAAGACGAACATTTACAAAAGACATAATGTCATTTTCTGACATCACGGTCAATCTAACTTCTTCACCAATATGTTTTGTATCAATCAGGAATTCAGTTTCAAATGTAGAATTTACGGGAATACCGTTTATGGCAAGTATATGGTCAGTTTTACGAATCTCATTGAATGAAGTATCAGAAATGATCTTGTTGTTTTCGGAATGATATTTAAAAGGAAGGTCTGCTTTATAGCTTAATCTGTAAATTGCATTCAGTCCTATTATCAGTGTAGAGAGGAAAAATAAAATAAAGTAAAATTGTTTCATCCCGCATTCTAATTTGATAGCAATAAATCAAATATACTAAATTTACGATAATATATGCGAATTTTCCATACAAACTGAAAAATGAGTTATGAGTTATGAGTTATGAGTTATGAGTTTGAGTTATGAGTTTTGAGTTTTGAATTATGAGTTATGAATTTTGAGTTATGAGTTTTGAGTTTTGAGTTTTGAAAATAAAAATTATAATTGTTTAGTAATTAGTAATTAGTAATTAGTAATTAGTAATTACTAATTAGCAACTACTAACTGCTAACCGCACCGCTTCTTCCAGCGTCATCTTCTTCCCTTCTTCGCAGTACTTATCAAATTCTTCTTCACTTACATTTTCTTTAAGCTTATTAATAATTTTAGATTGGAGTTCTTTTTCTCGTTTTCCAAAATCTCTTCCCATAAATATTAATTCTGACTTAACCGCATACAAAAGCTTTGCAGACTTAACCAGCTGTTCACTTTCCGTAAGTATCCAGATAATCCTGAGCAGTGATTCAATCATCCCTGCTTTATTTTCTGTTTCTTTATAGACAATAAGACCTTCTTCGAAATACCTTTGAGCCTGATCATAATTCCCTTCTTCCTTGTCAACATTTCCTAATTCAAGTAATGAATAGGCTATGCCGATCTTATCTCCCATTTCTAATGCTAATTCATAACCTTCTTTATAATAATTTCTTGCCTGATCTAACTTATTTTTTACTCTAGCCACATCACCCAGACCAAATAATGATCGCGCAATACTCATTTTTAATCCGGTATCTCGAGACAATTTCAGGCATTCTTCAAAATAATTCTGCGCCTGTTCATAATTTTTCAGATTAAAAGACACTAAACCTAAACCGTATAAAGATAAAGTGATACCCCGTTTATCTCCGGTCTCAATTAACAATTCATTACATTCCTTATAATAGCTCAGTGCCTGCTCATGCTTGCCCTGAAATAAAACAAGCTGACCTAATCCGTAAAGCGAAAGCGCTAAGCCGCGTTTATCTCCGGATGTACGGTTAGTTTCAAGACATTCCCGGTAAAACTTTAAAGCCTTATCATATTCACCCGTATTAAAAAAAACATTTCCCAATCCTCTGAGAGAGTTAGCTATAATGGGATAATGATTGTTCTTACAGCCTGTTTCAAGACTTTCATCAAAATAAACCTGTGCACTTTTATAATTTCCTTTTTCAAGATCAATTTGACCCAATCTGTAAAGAGACTGTGCAATTTCGCAGTCATCTCCTTCCTCGCGGAATATTTCCAGACTTTCATTATAAAACTTCCGGGCTTTCTCATATTGTCCGGTTTTCATTGTGAGAAGACCTTTGCACAACAAAATTTTGCCCAACAGAAATCTACTAAACTCAGAAGCCGGTAAAATATCCAATAGTTTTTTGCCGGTAGAATAATGCCCCCTGATGTCCCAGAAAGTTCCTAAAGAGCCGGCAAGCAATGCACCTTTTTCCGGCACTCCGCCTGATACTGAACGGTAAATTGCTGACTCTAAGTTACAGTGATCCGATTCAAGCCTTTCAAGCCAGTAGTTCGCTTCCCTACCCGTCAGTTTCGGTTCAATAGATTCTGTTAGTGCCGTAAAAGTACTGAACATGCTTTGTAAAAAATCTTTCCTTTTCACCTGCCTCAATTAGCTTCTCCTCTCCGTATTGTTTTATGGTTTCAAGTATTGTGTATCGTTCTTTCTCATTCTTGAATAATATTATAGATTTTTCTACAAGCTGATCCATTAATTCAAGTATGGTTTCCTTCTTTAATTTTTCATCCATGCAAACTTCTTCAGCCGCTTCCAGTGTCCAGCCGCCTGTAAATACTGAAAGCCTTCTCCACATTATTTTTTCTTCCATGGTTAAAAGATCATGACTCCAGTCTGTTAAAGCTCTTAGAGTTTTTTGTCTCGGCATTGCTGTTCGCTTTCCACTTGTCAGCAGGTTGAGTCTGTCATTCAGTCTTTCCCTGATCATTTCGACAGACAATACTTTTGTCCTGGCCGCAGCGAGCTCTAATGCTAAAGGAATTCCGTCAAGCTGATGACATATCTTCATAATATCTGCTGCATTCTCCTTGCTGATTCTGAAAGTTGAATCTACTGCGAGTGCTCTTTCCACAAATAATCTGACCGATTCATACTGAGTTAATTTATCGGGAGAAATTTCATGTTTAGGATCAGGTACTTCAAGTGATTTGATAATGTGTGTCTGCTCTCCGTTACATCGCAGAGCTTCCCGGCTGGTAGCTATGATCTTAAGTTTTGGGCTGTCACTAAGTAGCTTTTCCGCTAAGACTGCACAGGTTTCGATCAGGTGTTCGCAATTATCAAGTATGATAAGTATTTCCTTATTCTTCAAATAATCTTTTAATATATCTTCAGGTCTTTTGTTAGATTCCTCTTTTAGTTCAAAAACATCCATGATCTCCTGAACTAAGAAATCAGGTTCGGTTATTGCGGCTAGTTCCACAAACCAGACCCCGTTTGAAAATTCATCTATTACATCAGCAGCAACCTGAAGAGCCAACCGGGATTTCCTCTATCCGCCCGGTCCTGTGATAGTCAAAAGATGAGTCTGGCTGAGAAACTCTTTAACAAGCATTATCTCATTCTTCTTGCCGATAAAGCTTGTAAGCTGTACCGGAAGATTATTCGGACGGGCATCAAGAGTTTTTAAGGGAGGAAAATTTTTCTTTTTCGCGTAGTCTGTCTGAAACAATTTGAAACAAACGTATCGGCTGTATAACATCTTTAAGTTTTCGCTCTCCAAGATCACGGGAACGATATATTTTTTTTCTTTGACTGCTTCAAATTTGTCAAACACCAGATCATATGTATCTTTGGAAATAATTATCTGTTCACCATAAGCAGAGGACATTACTCTTGCAGTTCTGGCCAGTGTAATATAACCCATATACCTGTTGCCATCCCACTCAGCTTCTCCGGTATGAATTCCTATTCTTACTTTTATCTCCGCGCTTTCCCATTTTTCTTTCTGCCAGAAATATCTGAACATCTACTGCAGCTTTCACAGCATCTTCAGCTTTTTCGAATGAACAGCAAAAAGCATCTCCGATTATTTCAAATACAAAACCATTATTGGATTCAATGGCCTTGGTTAGAAGAGAGTGATGTATTTCCAGTGCAGCAGGAAGCGTTTCAGTAA
>CAVQQR010000009.1:0-24902 GCA_963715015.1 uncultured Flavobacteriaceae bacterium | reverse complement strand
TGACGATATTGACGGTACACTGTTAAAGTCACCTGCAGTTATTGAAAATAACGATGGTCAGTTTTCAGTTACTTTTTCTGTAGATCAGAACGTTATTGTTACAAATGCCTTAATTGGAGAGTCTAACGAGATCTTCTTATTGGAGAACGGAAGATCTGACATGGCAAAAATAGTTACTCTAGACCTACAACCAGTGAACGGTAAAGTAGCTACTGCATTCAATAATATCTATGAAAGAAGTTATGATGTGGCTGCTATAGAAGGTTTGTCAGTTGCTGCTGAACCAGATAAAAGGCCAGCTGGAATTATCATTTGGGATTAATTAAGCAATAATTTCAATTTATTTGCGTTATATAAAATCCGGGGAAAACACAGTCTCGGATTTTTTTATTGCCCTAATCTCGATAAAATCATGAATCAAGCAATTACCGTTCACATAGCCGATGACCATCAAATTCTGATCGATGGGATAATCGCTGTTTTAAATTTTGAAGAAAATATAGAGGTTGTTGGTTATTCTTTAAACGGTCAGGAAGTATTGGATTGGTTCGAAAAAAATGATTCAGATGTGTTGATTTTAGACATCAATATGCCCGAACTAGACGGTATTGAGGTGTTAAAAGTGTTGGAGACAAAGGCCGCCAAACCCAAGATCATTGTGCTTTCCAGTTATGATGATGTGAAATTGGTAAAAGAGGTCCTGCAGATAGGAGCCCAGGGTTTTGTACCAAAAAAATCGGCGGGTGAACACATTGTCAATGCGATCAATAAAGTAGCCAATGACGAGCAGTATTACACGGATGACATCAAAGAAAAAATGATGCAGGCCTTGCTCAATAGACCCTTAAAAGATAAAGGTAGTCAAGACGGTGTGTTAATGACTTCATTGACCAAACGGGAAAAGGAAATCCTTAAATTTGTAGCCCAACAATACAGCACCAGAGAAATTGCTGAAGAACTGCATATCAGTGAAAGTACGGTAGAGACCCACCGCAAAAATTTGATGAAAAAATTAAAAGTAAAAAACAGTGTTGGTTTGGCTATTTTTGCATTAAAGAATGAAGTGATTTAATTGTTTGATGTCATATAGAATATATCCTGATTTTACTAAAATAGCAAGAAGTCTTTTATTTAATGTATTAATTTTTTGCTACTCTTTTGTTTATTGTCAACAAGAGAGTAATAAACAGTTATATATCAATAAAAAGATTATTGCCATAGATAGTTTATTGGCAATTCCTAAATATGATGAAGCATTAACAGTTATTCGGAACTTAGAAAATACATTTTCCTTCAGTCCTTCTGACCGCGAAAAGCTTGAAATTGATTTTAGATATATTCAACTTTTGTATGGAAGCGGTAAAGAGGAAAAGGCACTTGAAATAGCATTAAAGAATTTTGAACAATTAAAAAAGAAAACGTTTCCTGATCTTTATCTCAACTACGTTAGTTTTCTTTCCAAAATATTTGCTGAATCTCAGAATTATGATAAAGCAATATACTTTAATAAACTTGCTTTAATTACCGCTCGTGAGAAAGGAGATACAATAAACATTATTAAAAGTTTGGTACGTCTAGGAAGTTTTTACTACATAAATGATAAATTGGATAGCGCAAAAATATTTTATAGAAGAGCAACCTACTTTCCCGTAGATAGCGGAAATCAGCAGCGCATATCGAATGCACTAAATAATTTGGGCGTCATCGCACAAGTTGAAAATAATTATAATCTCGCAAAAGCTTATGCTCGCCAAGCACTTGAAATTAAAGAAAAGGTAAACGATTCATTAGGAATTGCCTTATTAAATGCGAACTTAGGCAATCTCTACCATTTTGAAAAGAATTATGATGAAGCTATAAAGAATTATGATCTAGCTTTAATTGCTCTTAAGTATGACACTACGATGAATACCCAAAATATGCAACGAACGATTCTAAACAATATTGCGATTGCTTATGATTCATTAGAAAAATATGATGAAGCCTATAGATATTTAAGACATAGTTATGATCTGTACGAAAAATTTAGTAAAAATAGCATATCTGAAAGCCTCGCTGAAGTTGAAGCAAAATACAATGTAGAAAGACAGGAACATCAAACTGAAATAGAAAAGAATAAAGCTTTAAGAGCCAGAATTCTTTTTTATGGTTTGGCATTTCTAACCATGATTTCGATCATTTTAGGTATTATTTTTTATAAGAACTACAAATTAAAACAACAAAATAAAATTGATCAACTGCAATATGAAACCCAATCCAGGGTGATCAATGCAACCATCGACGCCAAAGAAAAAGAGAGGAGAAAAATTGCCGAAATTTTGCACGACAGTGTAAGTGCCTTGTTGTCCTCTGCTAATTTACATCTGCAGGCATCTAAACCTCATATGAAAGGTAGTGTGCCGGCTGAAATTACAAAAGCGCAGGGGATCATTGACGAAGCTGCCGTAAAAATTAGAGACCTTTCCCATCAGTTGATCTCATCTGTGTTGATGAAATTTGGTCTGGCTTATGCCGTACACGATTTATGTCAAAAATATTCCAATTCGGAGTTGGAATTTATCAGTGATGACCACGGCATCAAGCGATATAACCAAAAATTTGAGATCAAAATCTACAATATTATCGAAGAACTGGTCAATAATATTATTAAACACAGCGGAGCGAAAAATGCTTCTATTAGCTTGTCAGAAAGAAACGAAAAAACCCTTGTGATTCAGATCATTGATGATGGTGAAGGATTTGACCTTAAAAAGGCCAGGTCAAAAGATGGTTTAGGACTCAGTCATATTGAAGCCCGAATTAAATATATGAATGGTGTTTTTAACATCAATACCAAAAGGGGAGAAGGAACAAGTATTTTTATTTCGGTGCCTATCTTTGCCAAATCCGGTTCAGATTCTCTTGCCTAGTTCGATCACTTCCAGATTTTTAATTTCACCTTTTTCTATGTCAAATCGAAGTAAGGTTCTCACTTGATGAAATCCCGAAATGCCTGCTGCACCCGGATTCATGTGCAACATTTTGTTCTCCTGATCATATTGTACTTTTAAGATATGTGAATGTCCACAGATCATCAGTTTTGGCCGGATTTCGCCGAGCATTTTTTTTACACGATCATTGTATTTTTTTGGATAACCGGCTATATGGGTCATCCATATGTTAACACCTTCTAGGGTAAAGATCTGATCTAAGGGAAATTCTGACCTCAATTCTTTTCCATCAATATTTCCATATACGGCTCTTAAAGGTTTTACTTCTTTTATTCTATCAGCTACAATCATATTACCGATATCTCCGGCATGCCATACTTCATCCGCTGTAGCGCAATATTTCAAAATTTTCTCATCAATAAACGAATGCGTGTCTGAAAGGAGTAATATTTTCAAGTCGACCTAAATTATACAATTAAACTTATCTTTGTTCAGCAAATAAAAGTACTGCTTTTGAGATATTTTATTGAGTTTTCTTTTAACGGAACCAATTATCACGGTTGGCAAATTCAACCCAACGCTTCAAGTATTCAAGAAGTGCTGGAAAATGCGCTCTCCGTTCTATTAAAGGAAAAAATATCTGTTGTTGGCTGCGGCAGAACAGATAGCGGTGTACATGCCGAACAATTTTTTGCTCATTTTGATACAAGCCAAATGATTGACACCGGTAATTTAAGGTATAAACTAAATATTTTTTTACCGGCCGATATTGCAATCAGATCTGTGGTTACGACAGATGATAGTCTTCATGCTCGGTTTGGAGCGATTTCTCGAACCTATCAATACCGCATTTCCTTGAGCAAAGATCCTTTTCACATGGACACTTTATTGCTATTTCCTTTTAAGAATTTAGATGTATCTTTGATGAATGAAGGGGCTGAAACCTTATTGAATTACACCAATTTTAAATGTTTTTCCCGTTCCAGAACGGATGTTAAAACATACGATTGTGAGATAACGGAGGCATTTTGGTCAAAAGACGGGGAGGTATTGGTATTTCAAATCACTGCCAATAGATTCTTAAGGAATATGGTGAGGGCTATTGTAGGCACCTTGTTAGACATTGGGCAAGGGAAGATGACCATTGATGATTTAAAAAACACGATCAAAAGTGGAGAGAGAAGTAAGGCAGGGGCATCGGTCAAAGCACATGGACTTTTTTTGACGAAGATCGTTTATCCTTCTAATAGTTTCAAAACGAATGGAGAAAACTAAGGAAAAAGTATCGGGTAAAATATTTGACTATCAGGTATTTAAAAAAATAATGGTGTATGCTAAAGTGTACAGACTGGAATTTTTTATTTCAGTCGTTTCTGTACTGCTTTTGGCCGTTCTAGGTGCTGTAAACCCTCTTTTAATTCAAAAGATCATCGATGTCTATCTGGCAGATAAGAACTGGGAAATGCTGCTCAATTTTTCACTCATTATGTTTGCGGTTTTGCTCGGCGAAGTCATTTTTCAGTTTCTTTTTATTTTTTATGCCAACTGGCTGGGACAAAATGTGGTCAACGATATCAGGATCAAACTTTTTGATGATTTGTTAAAATTCAAGATGAGTTTTTTCAATCGTCAGCCTGTGGGAAAATTGGTAACAAGAGTTGTATCCGATATCGAAACAATTGAAAGTATTTTTAGTCAGGGGCTTTTTACGATTATCAGTGATTTACTGAAAATGGTTGTGATTGCAGGCGTTATGCTTTATATCAATTGGAGATTAGCTTTGATCGTTTTTTTACTGCTACCCATTTTAATTTATGCAACTCGATTATTTCAAAAGGCGATGAAATTTGCCTTTCAAGATGTGAGGGCTCAGGTGGCTAATCTGAATACCTTTGTGCAGGAGCGAATTACGGGGATGGCAATTATTCAGTTGTTTACCAGAGAAAAAATAGAATATGATAATTTTAAAGAAATCAATAATAAACATAAAAAAGCATGGATAAAAACGGTTTGGTATAACTCAATTTTCTTTCCGGTGGCCGAAGTATTGCCTTCCATAGCAACTGGTTTGGTGGTTTGGTATGGCGGTTTTCAAGCGATTACTGACAGTTCTATTAAACCGGGTGCGATCATCAGTTTTATTATGATGATCACTATGCTGTTCAGACCTTTGAGACAAATTGCAGATAAATTTACGGCCCTGCAAATGGGGATGGTGGCAGCGGATAGAGTTTTTGATGTGCTTGAGAACAATGATGAAGAAGGGGATGAGGGTAAAGTTGTTAAAGAAAATATAGAGGGCAAGATCACCATCAAAAATCTTTATTTTAGTTATATCAAGGATGAGGAGGTCATTAAAGGCATTGATCTGGAAGTGCTTCCCGGAGAAACTGTGGCAATTGTAGGGGCAACAGGTGCTGGAAAATCTACGATTATCAATTTGCTGAATAGGTTTTACCCCGTCAATAAAGGGGTGATAGAAATAGACGACATACCCATTAATGATTATAAGCTTCATGAATTAAGAGAGCATATCGCAGTTGTGCTTCAGACCGTATTTTTATTCTCAGATACCATATATAATAATATTACTTTAAAAGATCCGAATATTTCTAGGGAACAAGTTATTGCTGCCGCTAAAGATATTGGTATACATGATTTTATTATGAGCCTGCCCAATAATTACGACTATAACGTAAAAGAACGCGGCGTTATGCTTTCCTCAGGTCAGAGACAGTTAATCGCCTTTTTAAGAGCATCTGTCAGTAAACCCAGTATTTTGATATTAGATGAAGCTACTTCGTCTATAGATTCTCACTCCGAAATCTTAATTCAAGAAGCCACAGAAAAAATAACAAAGAATAGAACTTCTATAGTCATAGCGCATAGGTTAGCGACCATTAAAAAAGCGGATAAAATTGTTGTGATGGATAAGGGTTTAATTGTAGAGCAAGGTACACATGCAGAATTATTGGAAAAAGGAGGCTATTACAGTAAATTATACAATATTCAATTTTTACAAAAAGAAGCGAGCTAAGAGTTAATAGGTAAGGTCTTCTTTGATAATTTCAGCCAGATCTTCTGTGTCTTCAAAAAGCACAAAAACTCCGTTATTCACATAAGATATTTGTCCGGTTTCCTCAGAAACGATTAAAGCAATGGCATCTGTTCTATTCGTTATTCCCAAAGCAGCTCTATGTCTTAAGCCAAAATGAGATGGAATATCAGCCGAATTTTCGATGGGTAAAATAACTCTGGTAGCTGTGATCAAATTTTCTTCAATGATGACAGCACCGTCGTGCAAAGGACTGTTCTTGTAAAAAATACTTTTTAAAATAGGTTTGTTTACTAAAATCTGCTGGGGATCACCGGTAACTTTCACAAAATCTAAGCTATTGCTCTTTCCCAGAACAATCAAGACACCTGTCCTTGCCGAAGACATTTCTTCGCAAAAAGATACGATTTCATCAATTTCGTTAGCCGTTTGAATAAAATCGGATCTAAATAAATTGAGATTTTTTAAAAATCCTTTTTTAGATCCTAAACTCGTCGAGCCCAGCATCAACAAAAATTTCCTTATTTCCTGTTGGAAAACAATGATCAACGCAATAAAACCGCCCCCTAGGAATTTTCCTAAGATATCGCTTAACAATCCCATTTGAAGGGCCTCAGTCAGTTTCCAGATCAGATAGATCATGGCAATACCTAAAAATATATTGAATGCTGCAGTACCCCGAATAAGTCTATAGATATAAAAAAGTAGGACAGCCACCAAGACGATGTCCAGTATATCTAAAAATCGCAGGTTTAAAAAGTCGAAAAATTCCAAATTTACTTGTTTTTGTAAATGTAATAATTATTCTTTTGAGAAGACCATTTGATCTTTTTTAGCCTCTATTTTACATTTTTTAAGTGTGGTTAACACATAGAGATAGTCATTGTAAAAAGTGTTTTGACAAAAGAAAAGCCAAATTTCATTTTCTTGTTCAGTCAATTCTGTGCAGAGTTGACCTAAGTCACCGATCTCAAAAATATTACCCTGATATGAAATTTGATTGCCACAGATGATCAGTGCGATCTCGTCACTTGTATTCGGGTCCTGATCAATGAGGTAGCTCGTGCCGGTAAAGTCGTAAAGCGAAAATTCTTGATTAAGCGTATCAGCATAACTAAAATATTGTTGCATACCCTCTTTCTTGTGAATAGAATTCGCATTTATTTTTTCTTGAATTTCCTGTAAAGGTTTGAGTATATGCTTGAGCTTTAGTTTTTTATCAATATTGAAAATAAGATGGGTATTCGTTATTTTATTTTTGCTGTTAACCTTTGCAATGGTGTCATTTCCAATTATTTCGAAGAAAAACCAAATTTGAGAAGTATTGTATAGGTCTGTTATACCCTTTTCAGACAGTTTAGGCAGTTCCACAGATTGCTGCTTGCAAGCGAATACACTAAAGATGAATAAGAGTAAAAAATAATTACGCATGGTATTTTTGAAATATTTTAATTGCTTCAACGGCTTCTTTTACATCGTGCACACGCAGAATACCCGCACCATTAACCAGAGCTAAAGTATTGGCAACAGTTGTGGCATTTAAGGCCTCACCGACGTCTATTCCCAAGGTTTTATACAGCATAGATTTACGCGAAATACCGGCCAGTATGGGAACCCCAATGATTTTAAATACGGATAAATTTTTGAGCAGTAAAAAATTCTGTTCTGAGGTTTTGCCAAATCCAAATCCTACATCAATAATCAGATCGTTTAAGTGTAATTCTCTTAATTCAACTATTTTTTTTGAAAAATAAAGAATTATTTCCTGGATTATGTCTTCGTAATGGGTGAGTTTTTGCATTGTTTGAGGTGTTCCCGGCATATGCATCATGATATAGGGTACTTGCAAGTCTGCTACTGTTCTAAACATTTGATGATCTAAATTCCCGGCAGAAATATCGTTTACAAGAGCAGCGCCTGATTCAATCGCTTGTCTTGCTACAGAACTTCTGAAAGTATCAACTGAGATTAGCGTATCGGGAAAATGTTTCAAAACTAAATTGATCCCTTGTAAAACGCGATTCAGTTCCTCTTCTTCAGTTATATGCGTTGCCCCCGGTCTTGAAGAATAACCTCCTATATCGATAAAAGTGGCTCCGTCGAGAAGCATTTTTTCTACTTTTTCTAAAATCGTTTGCTCCGAGGTATGTTTTCCGCCGTCATAGAAGGAATCCGGGGTTAAATTCAGTATTCCCATTACTTTCGGCTGAGAAAGATCGATCAGTTTTCCTTTGCAATTGATGGTTGACATTATTTCATTTATTTTTGGTCAGTAACGGTTTTGAATTATTGAACCTTCCAAACTGGATTAGATGGTAAAAATAGGGATTAAGACATTTATTTACCTAAATTTTTATAAATTCGTTTCTTTAACATTTCCTCAATTTACGAGAGACCTTTATGGAAAAAACATCTAAGCAGTATGATGCTGTCATTAATGAGTGCAGAGAATTATTTATCAAGAAAATGAAGGATTATGGAAGTTCATGGAGAATTCTGCGACTTCCCTCTTTGACAGATCAAATTTTTATAAAAGCACAGAGAATTAGGCAATTACAAGAGTCTGGAATAAAAAAAGTCGAGGAAGATGAAGTTTCCGAATTCAAAGGAATTATCAATTACAGTTTAATGGCCTTGATTCAACTCAAGATTGGTGTGGTCGATCAACCTGATCTTGGACTGGAGGAATCTGTAAAATTATACGATGAACAGGTGCAAATTACCAAATCCTTAATGGAAAATAAGAACCATGACTACGGTGAGGCATGGCGGGAAATGCGTTTGAGTTCTCTAACTGATTTGATATTACAGAAATTACTTCGCGTTAAACAAATAGAAAATAACCAAGGAAAAACCATCGCCTCTGAAGGGATTGATGCGAACTATCAAGATATGGTGAATTACGCTGTTTTTGCCTTAATTTTATTGTCAGAGAACTAATCCTAGCTTCTAAACTATGTTAAATATACTCACGCAAATTATCAGGATCTTAGTTGGGGTAACCTTTGTTTTTTCCGGTTTTGTAAAACTTGTAGATCCAATTGGCTCTGCCTATAAATTTCAGGATTACTTCGCAGAAAATGTGCTGAATTTAGAATTCTTACTTCCCTATACACTGCCTTTGGCAATTTTATTAATTCTCGCGGAACTGATGTTAGGAGTGATGCTTCTCCTGGGTGTAGCCTCAAGATTCACGGTTTGGAGTTTATTTGTACTAACGCTTATCTTCTTGTTTCTGACCTGGTATTCTGCTTATTTTGATAAGGTTACTGATTGCGGTTGCTTTGGCGATGCCATAACTTTAACGCCTTGGGAAACATTTTATAAGAATGTTGTTCTGATTGTCTTGATCGTCTATTTAATGATTAGAGTGTTTGAAATTCAATCTGTTTTGAGTCCGGCCTTTGTCGCTGGGATGGCGGTAGTTATCTTATTCATATGCCTGGGTATCATTTTTCATGTGTTAAGACATTTACCTATGATTGATTTCAGACCATATGCTGTTGGTAATAATATTGCTGAGGGAATGATCATTCCTGAGGGTGCTCCGGAATCTGTTTATGAAGATACATGGATCTACGAGGTAAACGGTGTTGAAAAGGAATACGCGTCAGAGGAAAAGCCATGGAATATCGATGGTGCCACTTTTGTCGATAGAAAGACAAAATTAATTAGTGAAGGCTATGTTCCTCCCATACATGATTTTACCATGCAGAAGGATGGAGTTGATATTTCTGAAGAGTTATTGAATGAAGAAAAATTACTCTTAGTTGTCATGTATAACCTGGATAAGTCAAAAAAGAATGGCTTGAAGAAAGTAAAGGAATATACGGATAAAGCCATGGAAAAGGGGTATGTCGTATATGGATTCTCTGCTTCGACCGAAGAAGATTTTAATAAAACTAAGGAAAAATACGAATGGGATTTTGACTTACTTTTTTGTGATGAGACTACTTTAAAAACAATCATTCGCGCTAACCCGGGTATGGTTGAATTGAATAAAGGGACAGTTGTTGGAAAATGGAATTTTAGAGATTTCAACGAGATAAAATTCAGATAAATGAAAGCACTGCTTTACGTTTTTTTGGGTGGAGGATTGGGAAGCGTTGCTCGCTATCTACTTGGTTTAAAGTTAAATAATTTTGAAAGCGGGATTCCTTATGGCACTTTTTTGGCAAATGTTTTAGGCAGTTTACTCATTGGAATCTTCTTTGGCTATTTGTCAAAATATGGAACCTTAAATGAAAACCATACCTTATTGATAGCAACAGGTTTTTGTGGTGGTTTTACCACTTTTTCCACCTTTGCCTATGAGAATCATATATTTTTAAAAGGAAGTGATTATTTAACCATGTTACCCTACATTATCCTGACTTTTACCCTTGGCATATCAGCGGTTTTCTTAGGTCTGTATCTGGCTAAACTATGGTAATTATTTATACTTTTTGACTCCGGCCTCTATAAAAGTATCTAAATGATTTTGCTTAGGGGGAATGGGACATGAAAATTTAGGATTGTAGGCACAATACGGATTGTAAGCCTGATTGAAATCAATGATCAATTCATCTCCTTTTGGTACTTCTAGATCAATATAACGACCTCCTTCATAACTCGTCTTCCCGTTAGACATATCAGTGAAAGGAAGAAAGATATAGTTTTTGTCAATAGTAGAATTCATTAAATTTTCATTTTGATAAATTTCTAAACTATAGTTTTTCCCATTAAGTTCAAAACTGGCTATAGCAAATAATACGTAAATAGGGAGTCTGTCAGTCGTAGTTTGCATTTTAAATGGCTTGGCATCCTTAATTCTTTCAATCTTAGCTTTCACTGTATAAGTTGTGTCTATCGGGAAAAATGAAAGTTCGGTGAAATTTGCAAGATCATTTTCAGTTAGCGGACTCTTTTCTGCATTCTTAAAATCCTCATTTAATTTTTTTTGAAATCTTTTAATCTCTTTCACGACACTTTGTTGAGCTGAGATACCCTGAACACATAAAAATAGAATAAGAAATAAAGCTTTCATAAGGATGATTTTATCAAAGATAATAATTTAGAATAATCTAATGGATCAATCTTTACTTTGCTTATTTTCTGATGGTTTGTTTTCTATATTTGCGCTATGCTGGACAGACTATTCAAACCTTACAAAGGCTTTTCTCGGGAAGTGTGGTTATTGGCACTGATCACATTTGTGAATAGGGCCGGAGCTATGGTCATCCCCTTTCTATCCTTGTACCTGAATAAAAATCTCGGTTTTTCTTTGAGTCAAGTCGGATGGATCATGAGTTGTTTTGGGTTTGGATCTTTGTTGGGTGTTTTCTTAGGAGGGAAGTTGACAGATCAGATTGGTTATTATAAGGTGATGTACAGCAGCTTATTATTGGGGGGATTAGTATTTTTTATTCTCCAATTTTTTCAAAGTTTAATAGCGGTTTGTATAGGTTTCTTTATTCTTTCCCTCGTAATAGATGCATTTCGACCCGCCATTTGGGTGGCACTGAGTGCAAATAGCAGAGAAGAGAACAGAACGCGTTCGGTTACTTTAATTAGGCTGGCCATAAATTTGGGCTTTTCTATTGGTCCGGCGTTGGGTGGTTTAATAATTGCCGGAATAGGTTATCAAGGATTATTCTGGGTGGATGGATTGACCTGTATGATTGCGGGATTTCTCTTACTAAAGCTTCTGGTTCCTAAAAAGGCTCATCAATTAGATGATTTGCTGCCGCAAATAAATCAATCTCCATATCGGGATAAAACCTATATCTTGTTTTGGCTGGGTATGTTTTTGATAGGATTTTGTTTTATGCAATATTTTGCAACGGTTCCTTTATTTTTTCACGAAGTTTATGAGCTCTCAGAAAAACAAATAGGATATATTTTAGCTTTAAACGGCTTATTGATTTTTTTGGTAGAAATGCCGATCATTCACCACTTGGTCGTCAAAAAAACAAATATGATGAACATGACAATCATAGGAGCTTTTTTATTGCTATTGAGTTTTTTGGCTATGAATATTCCGTTTTGGATAGGCATACCCATATTGGCTATTGTTTTAATGACTTTTGGTGAAATTTTAAATTTCCCTTTTTCCAATACCTATGCCTTGCAAAGAGCACAAAGAGGAAACAAAGGTGCCTATATGGCTCTTTATAGCATGAGCTTTTCTGTTGCTCATATTTTAGGCCCCAATATTGGCATGCAACTCACGGAAAAATTCGAATTTAGAACAACATGGATCGTGATGGCTACTTTACTTTTTGTGGCCATGATACTGTTCTTGGTAGTCAAAAGACAAGATAATTCAGCCTTAAAAAACTAGCATGTGCAGTTTTCACAGCTACAGTTCGTACAAGTACAACCGGAACAATTTCCATTTTTACATGCTTCGCAGGTACATTCACATTGTTTCATGTCAGGTCATTTTAAAGCATAAAGTTAGTCATTATTTTTTAGGTGTCAGTTTAGCCAGATAATCGAAGTGTTTTCCTTTTTTTAGCATGGTGCAGGAAAGACCAGCCTCATGAGCGTGAACTTTTAATGTATCAAAATCGACATAGACCCAATCAAACGGTTTTCCTTGTTCTAATTTATAGAACATTTCAAAAACCACTTCACCGTAGTATTGATCACTTTTTTCCAGAAAGTATTGTTCATTTTCAACCATGTATTTTAAATCTGATGAATCTGTAATGATTTGTCCTTTTTCTGAGAGTAATGATTTCAAATGAAATAAAAAGTCAGTGAGTTTTGAGACTTTTCCGCAAATTCCAAGACCATTCATTAAGGCGTATATGGTGTCATATTTCCCTTTTTTTAAAGCAAAAACATCCATGGCTGTTGCTTTTTTGATTCCGCGTAAGGTACATACTTCAATAGCACCCAAAGAGGTATCTATAGCATGTACATCAAATCCTTTTTTTTGGAGGTAAAGAGAATGAATACCGGCCCCACAACCAATATCTAGAATTTTTCCCCTGGCAAATGATAAAGCGATTTGCTCCAAAAGGGGCATTTGGTCAAAATTTCTGAATAGATGAGCAACGGGCAAGACATCCTCTCCCGAAATTGATGAATAGGTAATGATATCTTCCTTGTGCTTTCCATGAAAATAATCGAGCATGGCTAAACCCATGATATCCGGACCATTCTTTTTTGCCAAGACTACTCATTTAAAGTGTTAAATCTTATAGAACTCGAAGTGAAGACCGTGTGTGTCTGGTTCACAAAATCACTTTCATCAGCCTGGAAAATGTTTTCTACATAGGTCTGTGGATTCAGGTCGATAAGCGGAAACCAGGTGCTCTGAATTTGAATTTGAAGTTTATGACCTTTTTTAAAGGTATGGTATACATCTTGGAGTTTGATATGAACTTCAGTCGTTTGGTTTGGAACAAAAGGCTTTGGATGAGAAAAACTATCTCTAAACTTGCCTCTCATCACTTCACTTCTCACCATCAAATGATAATTACTCATTTTTAAATGATCCTGCATTCCTTCAAAGTCTTCAGTATCAGCCGGGTGGACATCAATTATTTTTACGATCCAATCTGCATCCGTACCTGTTGTAGCTACCTGTAAATTTGCGATGATATCACCTATGATGGTAAAATCATTCTCAAGGAAATCGGTTTCATAAATCAAAACATCGGGTCTTCTTGCAGCAAATCTTTGGTCGTCTGTCATATATTTTCTCGGCGTGAAAACAGTTTTAATATCCTCGGTATATGGAACCGGTTTTGTGAGATCACTGTAAAATTTGATTCCTTTTAGAGCAGGTTTATCTTCTGTCAGTTCCTTTTTTTCATTTAAATAGAAGCGTTTTTCTGAAATATTCGACGGAGGCCATGAGGCAAAATTGCTCCAAACTTTTTTTCCGGAATCAAACACATATGCTTCGGGGAGTCCGGTTTCTTTAGAACCATTGCCCTTTAAAAAATGATCAAAAAATCTAGTTTCAACTTGTTTTTGAAAATTCAATGAAATAGAATCTCCGAAATAATAATTGCCAACTTTATTTTCAACATTTGTTCTGGACCATCCGCCGTGGTCCCATGGACCAAAAACCAAGGTATTGTAATTATTGGGGTTATATTTCTCAATGGTTTTATAGGTCTCAAGAGGTCCGTAAAGGTCTTCTGCATCGAATAAGCCCCCTACGACCATGGTTGCCACATGTGGTTTAATATTTTTTAAGTGTTGAATGATACCTTTGCTCTGCCAGACACTATCATAGTTAGGATGCTCTGTAAGTTCTTTCCAAAAGACATCGTCAATTTTTTCTTTTCCCTGGATGGCTGCTTGGTCCGGAGTTTCATATTGGAAAAAGTGATTCAAGTTTTTTAACGGTCCGGCATCTAAAAAGAATTGATATTGGTCTTTGGTTTTAAGATCAGGCATACTGTACCAGGCAGAATCTGTCGGTGTGTCTTTTATGGTGCCAAAAAGTGAAGTCGCTCTGAAATAGCTCAAAAGATAAGCCCCGTTATGATGGAAATCGTCAAAATAGAAATCTCCAATACATGCCTGCGGAGAAGCTGCAACTAAAGCAGGATGCGCATCTAAGGTTGCGTAAGTTGAATAAAATCCGGGATAGGAAATTCCCCAGATCCCAACCTTTCCATTGTTGTTTTGTACATTTTTTACCAACCAATCAATGGTATCATAGGTATCACTGCTTTCATCAATATCTTTGTCACTTTTTTTATGAGGGATATAAGCCCGCATATTGTCATAGATCCCTTCGCTCATCCATCTCCCTCTTACATCTTGATAAACTACGATATAGCCATCTTTCATTAAATGTTCATTTGGGCCTATTTTTTCTTTAAACTGATCTAACCCATACGGCGCACAACTATAGGGTGTTCTTTGCATCAAAATCGGGTAGGTCTTTGTCGTGTCTTTTGGGGAATAGATGGAAGTGAATAGTTTGATCCCATCGCGCATGGGTATGGTCACTTCTTTTTTTGTATAGTTGTCCTGAACAAAATTGGCAGTTTCTTTTAGAGGTTGTTTGTCAACTTTAGAACAGTTAGTAAAGATGATCGATAGTAGAACAACTGATATGGAAAGTATTTTTTTTAGCATAAATGATGGGTTTTTGTGTATGGAATGATCCTGAACTATTCGGCAATTTCACCTAATTGGTAACCTTCAACATAGGCAATTTTTATATGATTTTCATGAAAGACCTTTTTCACTGTGGCATACGTTTCTCGCACGGTTTCCCAATAATTATCCGGTTCTGCATAGGGTCTTATGGCGATCATGACATTGTGTGTATCAAAATTTTCAATTTCAATAATCGGTTCAGGATCTTTTAAGACTGTTGGTATTTCCAAAATCGCATCCATTAAAAGCGCCTTTACTCGCGGGAAACTTTCTGTATAAGGAACAGGAATTGTCACCGCAACTCTTCTGGTCCCTATTTCAGAATAATTCGTGAGGATCGAATCAGTAACTTTTGAATTAGGTACAATAAGCGTATTGAAATCACGTGTAATGATTTTAGTATTAAATATGCCGATTTCATCAACTCGGCCAAAATTGTCTTCAATTTTTATCCAGTCATTTACTTTATAAGGCTTAAATGACAGTACCAAGATTCCCGAAGCAAAATTTCCTAAACTTCCCTGCAAGGCCATACCAATGGCAAATCCGGCAGCAGCTAAAATGGCGATAAATCCGGTGAGGTCAGCCCCTATAATGGCAGCCACAATAAATAGTAAACCGATTTTCAGTAAAACATTAAGAACTGAAACAATGAACGGAGAAATAGTGGGCGAGAAATCGGCTTTTTCCAATAAAGCCCTGACCATTTCGGTGATTTTCGCGATGATTTTAAGTCCAATCCAAATGATGATTCCGGCCAAAACCAGTTTCGGAACAAACAAGATTATTTTTTCGATCGCAATATTCAGGAATTCATAAAGTTTATCCATGACGGCAAAAAAGGTTTAGTTCATCTATCAAATGTAACAAATTACAGAAAAATTTTACATATTTCTTCTGTATTGACCTCCAACCTCAAAAAGGGCCTGAGTAATCTGGCCTAAGGTGCAGGTCTTGGTAGCCTCCATCAATTCTTCAAATAAGTTCTCATTATTTACGGCACTTAGCTGAAGCTTCTCGATTTGTGATTTCGTTATATCTTGTCCATAAATTTTCAGGTTCTCTGCCGTTTCTATTTGTTGTTCTTTTTCTTGCTCGGTGGCCCGAATCACTTCTTGTGGTAAAATGGTTGGTGAACCTTTGCTGCTCAAAAAAGTATTTACACCGATAATAGGATAAGCTCCGGAATGTTTGAGTTCTTCGTAGTATAAACTTTCTTCTTGAATCTTAGAACGTTGGTACATGGTCTCCATGGCCCCTAAAACGCCCCCTCTTTCTGTAATTCTGTCAAATTCTATGTAAACGGCCTGCTCAACCAAATCGGTCAGTTCTTCAATAATAAATGCACCCTGCAAAGGGTTTTCATTTTTTGCCAGTCCTAATTCGTTATTAATGATCAATTGAATGGCCATGGCTCTTCTCACAGACTCCTCTGTTGGGGTTGTAATGGCTTCGTCATAAGCATTGGTATGCAAAGAGTTGCAATTGTCATAGATGGCATATAGCGCCTGTAGCGTGGTTCTGATGTCATTAAAATCAATTTCTTGCGCATGTAAACTTCTCCCTGAAGTTTGGATATGGTATTTGAGCATCTGCGCCCTTTCGTTCGCCCCGTATTTTAGTTTCATCGCTTTGGCCCATATTTTACGTGCCACTCTGCCAATAACGGCATACTCTGGATCTACTCCATTCGAAAAAAAGAAGGATAAATTGGGCCCAAATTTATTGATGTCCATTCCTCGACTCAAATAATACTCCACATAGGTAAACCCGTTGGAAAGCGTAAAGGCAAGTTGTGAAATCGGGTTGGCTCCGGCCTCTGCAATATGATAACCGGAAATAGAAACGGAATAAAAGTTTCGAATGTTTTTTTCTATAAAATAAGCCTGCACATCACCCATGATTTTTAAGGCAAATTCAGTTGAGAATATACAGGTGTTCTGCGCCTGGTCTTCTTTCAAAATATCGGCCTGAACGGTTCCTCTGACCTTAGAAATTGTTTCTGCTTTGATCTTTTGATAGATGTGTTGAGGCAATACCTGATCTCCTGTGGTTCCCAACAAAAAAAGACCTAAACCATTATTTCCTTCGGGTAAATCTCCCTGGTAATTTGGCCTGTCAAGCCCTTTATCCCGGTACGCCCCCAGGATTTTAGATTCAATTTCCTTGTCAAGACCATGGTCAAAAATATATTTTTCACAGGCCTGATCAATGGCCGTATTCAGGAAAAAGCCCAATAACATGGGTGCCGGCCCATTGATAGTCATCGAAACCGAGGTCATGGGATCACTGAGGTCGAACCCCGAATACAACTTCTTCATGTCGTCTAAACAGCAAATTGATACACCCGAATTCCCAATTTTTCCGTAAATATCAGGTCTGCGATCAGGGTCGTTTCCGTAAAGAGTGACACTGTCAAATGCTGTTGACAGCCTTTTTGCTTTAGAATCTTTACTTACATAATGAAATCTTCTATTTGTTCTCTCAGGTCCGCCCTCTCCGGCAAACATCCTTGTAGGGTCTTCTTCTGTTCTTTTAAATGGATAAATTCCGGCTGTAAACGGAAATTTTCCGGGGAAATTTTCCTGCTGTTTCCAAGTCAAAATATCGCCCCATGCTTTAAATTTAGGGACGGAAATTTTGGGAATTTCCAGGTGCGATAAGGAACTTGTATGGGTTTTAATCTCAATTTTTTTATCTCTTACAAAAAATGAAAAATACGCATCGCGATACCTTTTTTTCTCTTTTTCGAAATGATAAATTTCATGCCAATAGGCGTGATTCAGCTCAAATTTTAGTTTTTGAAAAGTATCTAAAAGTGATTTGCAAACCTTCGCAGTTTGACTTTCTGTGATCTCTGTTAAAAATTCTTCATCAATTCCGTTCTCATGTAAGCTGATTTCGACACCTGTAAGTGCCTGAAGTGTTTGATGAATACCAAATAATTGATTTGCTATGTGGCTCTGTTCAAGTACCTGCTTGTCGTAGTTTTTATTACTTTCTACGATCTCGGATAAATAACGCGTTCTGTTGGGCGGAATAATATATTGTTTTTCACTGCTGACCGCAGTGCTTTTTGCATTCGATTTAAATGTACTTTGTGTTTTTGTTTCCAACTTTTTCAAAACCTCAACATATAGGTTCTGCGTGCCGGGATCATTAAATTGAGAAGCGATGGTTCCGAACACCGGCATTTCATCCAAATGGGTTGTCCATAATTGATGATTTCTTTGGTATTGTTTTTTTACATCTCTCAGGGCATCCAAGGCACCGCGTTTGTCAAATTTATTTAAAGCTATGACATCCGCATAATCGATCATATCAATTTTTTCGAGCTGGGTTGCAGCACCGTATTCAGGAGTCATTACGTATAAAGCCACATCAGCGAAATCTAATATTTCTGTATCCGATTGCCCTATACCACTCGATTCTAAGAGAATTAGATCAAAATTGGCCCATTTCAATACATCTAAACCTTCGCTTACATTTTTTGACAGTGCTAAATTTGACTGGCGCGTGGCCATTGACCGCATATAAACACGAGAATTATTAATCGCGTTCATTCTAATTCTATCTCCCAACAAAGCACCACCTGTTTTTCTTTTTGTAGGATCAACAGAAAGTATGGCGATATTTTTATCGTCGAAATCATTTAAAAATCTTCTTACCAATTCATCTACCAAAGATGATTTACCCGCTCCACCTGTTCCGGTTATCCCTAAAATGGGGACCTTTTTCTTGCTAAATTGACTCTCTAAATCCTTATATTTTTTAGGATGATTTTCCGCCAAGGTGATCATCCGAGCAATTGTTCCTGAATCATTTTTCTCGAGCTGTTTTTTGAGACCACTACTACTTTCAAGATGGTCTAAGACAAAATCAGATTGCTGTACCAGATCATTGATCATACCTTGAAGTCCCATTACTCTGCCGTCATCGGGCGAATAAATGCGGCAAATACCGTAATCCATCAATTCTTTTATTTCATGGGGCAGGATGACACCGCCGCCACCGCCAAAAATCTTGATATGAGATGCTTTTTTTTCTTTCAGCAAGTCGTACATGAATTTGAAATACTCCATATGTCCGCCTTGGTACGAGGTCATCGCAATAGCATTCGCGTCTTCTTGAATGGCCGTGTTCACCACTTCTTCAACACTTCGGTCGTGTCCCAAATGAATTACTTCTACACCGGTCGCCTGAATGATTCTGCGCATCACATTGATAGCAGCATCATGTCCATCGAAAAGTGAAGCGGCGGTGACAATTCTTATTTTATGTTTTGGGATATAGGGTTTTACTGTTTCCATGTTTGAAAATTTGAAAATGCAATTTACTCAAAATTTGACCATCTTAATAGATTCAAAATCAACTATAAGATGGAAATAATGCAAAATAATGCTTAAAAAAACAAGACTTTATATGTTTTTCCAAAAAGAAGGTGTGAAAATTATTAAAACCGTAAAAAGTTCTAATCTTCCTAATAACATTAAAAAGGAAGACCACCATTTCCCTGCAGGGGGTAGACTGTCGTAATTATTTACCGGACTCAGATCACCAAAAGCCGGTCCGACATTGCCTAATGAGGAAGCTGTTGCGCCAAGTGAAGTGATAAAATCTATCCCCATGGCACTGAAAACCAAGGAGCCAAAAACAAACACCACCAAATAAAGAATGAAGAAAGCCATGATATTAAATACGATACCTCTGGTTACAGGTTTGTCGTTATAACGCACGGGGATGATTGCATTGGGGTGAATGGTTCTTTTGAATTCTAAAAATCCATTTTTGATCATAATAATATGACGCACAATTTTTACACCACCCGCTGTAGATCCTGCTGAGGCACCTGAGAACATCATGACAAAAAACATCACGGTTAGAAATGGCGACCAAATGGTAAAATCGGCTGAGACAAATCCGGTAGTTGTGATTACGGCCAAGACCTGAAAAAGTCCATGCCTAAAAGCACTTTCCAACTCACCATAAATCATTGGATGAGCAATAACTTGAATATCTGTTGGTAGTTTGGAGACGTCAGCATAGTTGTAAATTACAAACGTAGTAATGGCGGTCAAAGCCAGCACACCTAGCAAATACACTTTAAACTCTTCATCATCAAAGGCTTTCTTGAACTTCCCTTTGGCTATATAATAGCTCAGTACAAAATTTGTTCCGGCAATGAACATGAAGAAAATAATGATGTATTGAATCAAGGGTTCATCATTCCAATAGGCAATACTCGTATTTTTGGTAGAAAAACCACCCGTAGAAAGTGTACTCATGGCATGGTTAATGGCATCAAAAAAAGTCATGCCCGCCAGTTTTAAGAAAAGCGTTTCTATCAATGTAAGACTCAAATACAATACCCATAAACGCTTTGCCGTATCGGTAATTCTGGGGTGTAATTTATCAGTTGAGGGGCCGGGTGCCTCGGCGGCAAACATTTGCATTCCACCAATTCCCAGCAATGGTAAAATCGCGATCGCCATGACGATGATTCCCATACCGCCAATCCAATGTGTTGTACTGCGCCACAATAACAGTCCTTTAGGGAGAGATTCAATATCGTTTAAAATGCTAGCTCCTGTGGTTGTGTAGCCGGACATTGTCTCAAAAAAGGCATCTGTAAAACTCGGAATACTTCCGGTGATGTAATAGGGCAGAGCTCCTGAAAAGGACATAATGACCCATCCAAGGGCAACAACGAGATATCCTTCTCTCTTTTTGATCTCTTTTTTAAAGCCTTTTGTTGCAAATTGAGATACACCACCAATCGCGATAGATAATAAACCGGAAATTAATATGCCTTTTGCTGCTTCTTCGTGATTTATAAAACTGATCAGGGCAGAAATGAGCATGAATCCACCATTAAATATGAGCAAAAAACCCATCATTTGAATGATGATCTTAATATTGAGTTTTCTAATTATTCTTTGCACTTAATTAAAGAATTTTTCTACTTTGGGTACCACTGTCGGCAAGCAACAAACCACTACTTTATCATCTTTTTGAATTTGAAAACCACCTAGAGGAATTAAACCTTTTTGATTTCTTACCACGCCACCAATGATTGCATCTCTAGGAAAACTCAGATCGCGTATTTGCGAGCGCGTAATTTTTGAGTCTTCGTGAACGTTAAATTCCAGGATCTCGGCTTCGACGTTGTTTAACATGGTCATTTCAAGCACTTCTCCTTTTCTGATATATCTGAAAATGCTATTCGCAGCGAGAATTTTTTTATTGATCAGCGTATCGATACCGATGTTTTTCGACAACTTAAAAAAGTCGATATTTTCTACAAGAGCAATGGTTCTTTTTACACCTTTGGATTTTGCCACCAGACAAGCCATGATATTGGTTTCAGATCTTCCCGTAACCGCGATAAAAGCATCCATTTCATCGACGTTTTCTTCGGTCAACAGATCAACATCGCGACCGTCACCATAAATTACGAGGGTGTTCGGGAGTTTTTCCGCCAGACCTATGGCTTTGGATTTGTCTCTTTCGATCAATTTAACATTGAAATTATTTTCGGCCAGGTCAACAGCAGTGATATAACCAATTCCGCTTCCGCCAAGTATCATCACGTCTTTGATCTCCTCATTAAAACTGCCGGAAATTTTTTGGATTTGTTCTACACCCTCCTGTGTAGTAATAAAATATAAAATGTCTTCCCGATTAAAAACACTATCTCCTCTCGGAATTATGGTTTCTTGAGAGTCTTTATGTTTGATGGCCACCGGCATAAAGTTGATTTCGCCAAACATAGCAGCGGCCTCTTTGACAGTTTTACCCTCTATAGGCGCAGTTTTTGCAATTTTCATCCCTAACATGATCAAAGCGCCATTTTCAAATTCATGCGAATCTTGAAACGCAGTATTGTCTATCAATCCCTGTATTTCTTGTGCAGCTAATTCTTCAGTGGAAATGAGTTCGTCTATGCCTAAAGCTGTAAAATCAATTTCTTCCTTGTTTTCAATTAACTCGGGATTAGAAATTCGCGCGATCGTTTTTTTTGCGCCTAACTGTTTCGCAATCACACAGATGGCAATATTAGTGGTCTCAGAAGAGGTAACCGCGATCAGCAGATCCGCATTGCCGATATCTGCATTTTTTAAACAGGAAACGGATGTTGCATTTTGCTGAATTGTTTTGATATCGAGTCTAGTGTCGGAGTAAATCAGACGTTCTTTATTTTCGTCGATCAAAGTAATCTCATGCGATTCGTAAGAAAGCAGTTTGGCTAGATGGTATCCAACTTCACCGGCTCCGGCAATAATAATTTTCATGAAAATCGAAAATTCAGGGATTATTTCCTACAAATGTATAGTTTTTCCTTTATATCTTTAGCATAAAAAAAGCATGATCCTCGCAAACAAATCTTTAGGGATTAAAGAATGGAAGCCTGACGACAAGCCACGTGAGAAATTAATGAGTAAAGGAAAACTTGCTTTGAGTGATGCAGAATTACTCGCTATTTTAATTGGTTCAGGTAACAGAGAAGAAAATGCGGTATCACTTTGTCAGAGAATTTTGGGTTCAGTCAATCATAATTTGTTGGAATTAGGGAAATTGGGTATTGCTGATTTATTGAAGTTCAAAGGCATTGGAGAAGCGAAGGCATTGAGTATCATTACTGCTTTGGAACTGGGAAGACGAAGAAGGCATGAAGATGCCTTAGTAAAAACAAATATTGCTTCGAGCAAGGATGTTTTCGAATTGATGCAACCCATAATTGGCGACCTGGAAATGGAAGAATTTTGGGTCGTATTTTTGAATAATTCTAATAAAGTTTTGTCGAAACAAAAGATCAGTTCGGGAGGTATTACCGGAACTGTGGTAGATGTCAGACTAGTGTTCAAGATGGCCTTAGAATTGTATTCCACCTCTATTATTTTGTGCCATAATCATCCATCGGGCGGCTTAAAACCAAGCCAAGCAGATCTGAATCTCACTCAAAAAATGTCTGATGCCGGTAAGGTTATGGATATTAAGGTTTTAGATCATTTGATCATTACCGGTAATCATTTTTATAGTTTTGCAGATGAAGGAAAAATTTGATGAACCGAACTTCAATCAGAACCAAAGCTCAAATAAAACGTACATTTGAGCGAAAGATATAACCATATGCTGCTCGTCTATACCCATAAAATCACCCCAAGACTTACCTATATTTTCAAGCATATTTTTACCAGAATTCTCAATGTGCAGGTGAGTTTTACCTTGAAAATTGAGGAATTTATAGCACATGACGGGCTCAAGATGTCTTATGGCAGGCAACAATTGGGGAATGAAATTTTCGTGCGCAGCACAGACCTGTTGTTCGATCAAGGAATTGATTACTGGGATCCGCAAGTAACCCATTGGAAAGATGTCCCTGTTTTTTTTCAAGTAGCAGCCCCTTCTATGCTTCCTTTTGATATTTTTTCAGCGAGTTTTTATTTATTGAGCAGGTACGAAGAGTATTTGCCTCATGTTAAAGATGAGTTTGAACGGTTTCCGGCATCAGAGAGTTTTGCCTACCAGCAAAAATTTATTGAAAAACCGGTAATTGATATTTGGGCTTACAAGTTGAAAGACTTATTTCAAGAAAAATTTCCGGATTACAATTTTGAAAAAAGAGAGTTTAAACTTATTTCTACCATCGATATTGATCTAGCCTATTGCTATAAATACAAGGGCTTTATCAGAAATATCGGAGGTGTTTTAAAGGATGCTGCACAGCTTCAATTTCCTAAAATATTAGAGAGATTATTAATTGTGTTTAATTTGAGGAAAGATCCTTATGATATTTACGAAGACTTGATAGAACTCCACAAAAAACACAACACAGAGTTGATTTTTTTCTTTTTATTGAGTAATTATACCTCTTTTGATAAAAATATTTCGGTAAACAATGTTAAGTTTAAGCAATTGATCAAAAGTTTGGCCGATTATGTTTCAATCGGATTGCATCCATCTTACTTTTCAATGAAAGATGAACAAAAAATAAAAGAGGAAAAGAAAAGATTGGATAATATACTAAACTATCCCGCACAAAAATCAAGACATCATTTTTTGCGTATAGAGCTACCGGAGACTTACCAATATTTGTTGGATCTGGAAATAAATGAAGACTACACCATGGGATATGCCAAGTATTTTGGGTTTAGAGCGGGCACCTGCACGCCTTTTTATTTTTATGACCTGGACTTTGAAATACAGACTCCGCTAAAGATTTTTCCGTTTGCCGTAATGGATGGTACGCTAAAAGATTACCTGAATTATACTACCAAAAAATCGTTTGATACGATTTATAAATTAATGGATGAAGTGAAAAAAGTTGACGGTACCATGATTGCCATTTTTCATAATGAATCATTGAGCGGAACGGGTAGGTGGAAAGGTTGGAACCATAAATTTGAAGAGTTTTTAGCAAAAGCCAATGAGGTTACCGAATGATACATGTCAGATTAATTTTGTTAGCAGACAGGAAATAGATACGTCCAAATATGACGGATGCATCGATAATGCCAAAAACTCACTCATTTATGGTTTTAGCTGGTATCTGGATGGCGTTTGTGAAGACTGGGCTTGTTTGATTTTAAATGATTATGAAGCTGTCTGTCCATTGCCCTTGAGAAGAAAGTATATTTTAACATATGTTTTTTTGCCACCCTGGGTACAACAATTGGGTGTTTTTTATACAAAACCAATTACTGAAGAAATCTTTCAGCTTTTTCTAAAAAGGATCCCTAAAAATATTCGTTTCATCGATATTTTTTTGAATGCACAAAATAATTTTCCCACAAATAGATCAA
>CAVQQR010000008.1:0-116421 GCA_963715015.1 uncultured Flavobacteriaceae bacterium | reverse complement strand
GTTGGGAATGCGTTAACGGGAAGTTATAGTGTGGAAAAAGGGATTGACACAATTTTGAATTTATACTTGAAAGAGATTCCTCAAAAACCTCGTTGGGTAGATGGTTCAGGTTTGTCGAGATATAATTTATTTACACCCGAAAGTATAGTGTATTTATTAAATAGAATGTACAGAGAAATTCCAAAAGAAAAACTATTTGAATTTTTACCGAATGGGGGAGAATCGGGAACCTTAAAGAATTATTTTAAAAAAGATAAGCCCTATATTTTTGCTAAAACGGGAACGCTTTCAAATAACCACAATATTAGTGGTTATTTGAAAACAAAGAGTGGTAAGATATTGATATTTAGCTATATGAATAATCATTATATGGGTTCTTCAACTGATCGAAAAATAGAAATGGAAAAAGTTTTTAAATCGCTTTATGAGAATTATAATTAATAAATGAGTGTTTTAAGTAATTAACTTTTCCTCAATTTGATTTATGATTTTGTCTAGATCTGTTAAGTAATCAAACCATAAAATTTCTTGATCTTTTTTAAACCAGGTGAATTGTCTTTTGGCAAATCTTCGCGTGTTTTTTTTGATTTCCTCAATGGCGAATTCCAAATTAATTTCTCCTTCAAAATAGGAAAACAGCTCTTTATAACCAACTGTCTGCAAGGCATTCAAATTCTTGTATGGAAATAGTTTTCTGGCTTCATCTACCAGACCATTTTCTATCATCTGATCAACTCTTTGGTTGATTCTGTCATATACAATTTCTCTCGGTGCAGTTAAACCGATTTTAATCGAATTAAATTCACGTGGAGATTTGTTTTCTGATAAGAAAGAAGAATATGGTTTGCCACTTACTAAACAGATTTCTAAAGCCCTAATCAAACGCTGTGGGTTTTCCAAATCAATTTGATTATAGGTGGCAAAGTCTAACTTTTTTAGTTCATTTTGCAGTTCAAGAATACCTGTTTCTTCCAGTCGTGCTTTTAGGTTCTTCCTTATTGCAGGGTCAACTTCTGGAAAGTCGTCTAATCCATTGCAAACAGCATCTACATATAATCCACTGCCTCCAACCATTACCACAACAGCATATTTTTCAAATAGTTCATGGAGTTTTTTTAACGCTTCTCTTTCAAAATCTCCAACAGAATAGTCATTGTTGATTGATAAATTCTGAATAAAATGATGCGGTACAGTATTCAATTCAACTGCAGTCGGCACAGCAGTACCGATATGCATTTCTTTAAAAAACTGTCTTGAATCGGCAGATATAATCTCTGTTTTAAAATGTTTTGCCAACCCAATGGCCAGAGCAGTTTTTCCAATCGCTGTAGGACCAATAACCGTTATTAAGTTGCCTTTTTTCATTCGTCGACAAAAATAGTGTTAATTGTAAAAATCAGCAGATAGAAAAAGATTTTTCTCTTAAAATAATCATCGAACAAAAGCGTTATTGTAGTGAAATCAATTCTTATGAAAACCCTCAGCGTAAGTATACTTCTAGCTGTATTTTTATTTTTTTCACTAAATAGTGAAGCTCAGGAGCTCAAATTTTATCAGGATGATGGGATTAAAGTGATTCCGGAAGATGGTACAAATTTTCCCGAGCCTGGTTCATATACTCATTTTGGCAATGTGAACTATGGCAATAATAGATCTATTAAGATTGTTGTTAAAGTTGAAGAAAACTTGTTTCTTCCATTTTTAACACCAAGACTCTATCAAACATATGACGCCAATGGAAACCCAAGTAATCCATATGCAGGAAATGATTTTGTGGTATCTGGCTTAACACCTAATCCAAATCCATTTTATATTCCCGCAGGCTCAGAATTTTCGTTTACCGTTACTTTTCAACCCCAGTCAGATGGAGTAAAGGATATCATCATAGATTTAAAACCGTTAATAAATTCGAACAATAATTTCAATATGCGAGGTGTAGGACTAGCCTCTGAAATCGAGATTGTTCATCGGAATAATGGAAAAATAGTACTACAGAACAGCCCTTCATCCCCCGAAAATGGTACTGATTTTGGAACTTTGGGTATAGGAAGTGCAAAGACAAGTGAATTTTTAATTCAAAATGACGGATCTTTACCTTTACTGCTCAGTCAATGGAATCTGACAGGGAGTAATAATTTTCAGTTGTCAAATAGCGGAAATAATTCTGTTGCCCCTGGGGAATCTAAAACTTTTATGGTTAAATATGTGCCAAACAATGCAAATACTCATAATGCGACTTTAACCATTTTGAATAATGATCCAGATGAAGGTTCATTTGTCATGAATTTTATAGGAAATGGTGCAGTGATCCCGGGAGACTTTGGAAAACTGATGATTACCCAAACCTATGAAAATGGAAATAATGATTTTGTTGAGGTTAAAAATATTTCCAGCGGAGTTATATCCAATACTTTTTATTTAGCAAGGTTTGATAACAATACTAATAATAATCCGAGAAGCAATGTTTCATTAGGGACTTTTCAAGTAGGAGAAATAAAGTCAATTCCATTTTCGTTTTCAGGGAGCGATATCTTAGTAATTTCAACTTCGAATCGAAGAAATTGTTTTGCAGACAGGATTGAGATGGTTGGAAGCATAAATCAAAATTGGGGTCAGGGGAAGTCTTTAACTAAGAGTGATTGTGCATCGACAGATCCTCATTTAGATTTTTCATTGGCCGACTGGCAAGAGCTGTCTTTAGCAGAAGTGAATTCAGCGAGAAATGATCAAAACCTTAAACTTGGCGTTCATTTTAGTGGTGAATCTATCTATAACAATGGCTGGAGCAACGGTTTTCCTGACCGTACGAGAACAATTAGAATATCTAGTGGTTATAATGAGTCAACGCCCTTTAAATCTTGTGACTTAATAGTTGATGCGAATTTGAGTTTTGATCACAATAGTAATCAAAGTATAGAAGTTTTTAGAGATTTAACAGTGTCAAACGGTCTATTTACGATTGGAGATACAGAGTCTTTGATGATGTACAATGATTATGCTTCGATCTCAGGATCTATAAATAAAATAGAAAGAACAACAAATTTACAACGGATTTATGACGCAACTTATTGGTCGTCCCCTGTACAAAACGCCAATTTACTGAATGTTTTTTCGGGCGTTAATAAGAACAGAATATTTTTGCTAGACCCTTCAAAGAAAAATCAAGTTTATTTAAATACAGCTTATGAACATTGGTTTGTTACCGCAGGAAACATGACTATTGGAAGAGGTTATTCAATTGACGGAAAACAAATCGGCATCAATACTTTTACTTTTAGTGGAAAACCTAATAATGGGAAAATATCAACTCAAATCTTCTTTAATTATGGAACTGGCACGGCGAGTAATGATTTTAATTTAGTTGGAAATCCATATCCTTCTGCTATTGATCCGATAAAATTGATTCAGACAAATACTGATGTGTTCGACGGAGCTATCTATTTATGGACACACCAAATAGACGCCGATCAGGGAGGTAATTTTTCTTCAAATGATTATATCGTTTATAACCTGGCTGGTAGTCAATACAATTCTGTACCAACGCCGTATTATATCAGTTCAGGACAAGGTTTTATGGTGAATGCCATTAAAACGGGTTATTTGAAATTTGATAACGCAATGAGGGTGTCGGGGAATAATCAATATTTTTATAAAGGAGAGGTCAGTAAAAATGATTTGGCAGAAAAAGATAGAGTTTGGCTAAAAATTATTGATCAAACCAAACTGAAAAAAGAAACCATGATCGGCTTTTTTGAGGAAGCTACTTCCGCCTATGACGCTGGTTATGATGCTAAGCTTTATCCGGGGGCTGGATTGAGGATATTTTCAATTGCCGGAGATGATTTATTGTCAATACAAAGTGTCGAAAAAGAGTTCGACAATAAAGAAATTCGAATCGGATTTTCAACGGATGAGGAACAAGATTTGCAAATTGGATTGGCAAAATTTGAGGGAGATCTAAAATCGACAGATATCTATTTGATCGATCATGAATTAAATGTAGAGCATAATCTCAAAATTGGTGACTATAAGTTTCGTCAAACTAAAACAGGATCTATTATTGATCGTTTTAGCTTGAAATTTCAAACCACTGCTGCCCTTGGTATTGACGAGCAAATCTCAGAAGATAATTTGATCAGAATAAAACAAAAACCAGAAAGTTTAGAATTGGAAAGCCTTTTTGTTATAAATCGCGTCCATTTATTCGATATGATGGGAAGAGAATTAGGTCAATTCAATGGCACTGAAAAAAGTATGCAGTTATCAACTAGATCGTTCAAACCTGGAACCGTACTTTTCTTAAATATTTATTTTGAAAATGGCGGGGAAATAAAGAAAAAACTAATTATTTATAATTAAAAATCCAATGCATTTGCATTGGATTTTAACTAAATATTTATTTAAAAAAACTAAAACATTTCTCTTCCAGAAAAATGAAACGCACCTTCAATGGCGGCATTTTCATCGCTATCTGAACCGTGTACGGCATTTTCTCCAATTGAAGCAGCATATAATTTTCTGATTGTTCCCTCAGCAGCATCAGCAGGATTTGTAGCACCGATTAATGTTCTAAAATCTTCAACAGCATTTTCTTTTTCGAGAATAGCAGCCACAATTGGTCCTCTGGTCATATATGTTACAAGGTCATTAAAAAATGGTCTTTCTTTATGAATAGCATAAAAAGTTTCCGCATCTCTGGTTGACATTTGAGTTAACTTCATCGCCACTATTCGAAAGCCTGCAGCATTAATTTTTTCTAAAATTGCTCCAATATGCCCTTTCTCAACGGAATCAGGCTTTAACATGGTAAATGTTCGATTTGTAGTCATTATCTATTTTTTAATTTTTGTGCAAAAATACCCGAAAACTAACCATCTAAACAAATTATATCTATATTATTTTGGATATTTTTGAGCATGAGATTGTAATAATAGATTCTTTTCTCCCCGAATTTCCATTTGAACCGAATTGTTTTTAAGATCAAAATGAAGAATGCCAAAATTGTTTTGAAATATAACATCACTTACTCTGTAAGGATTTGGTTCTCCTTTATAAGAGGTATAGGCATGAGTCATCCCACTTGAAGTGAAATCGATTACCGGGTAATTCACACCCTGAATTTTTTTAGCCGAAATCTCTGAAATGTGTCTGTCGCCCGATAAAAAGATTACATTTTTTGCGTGAGTACGCGACAAAAGCATATCTAATTTTGTTACTTCATCTGGCATATTTCCCCAAGTCTCAAAACCGTGTTCGTTGGACCAAACCTGAATACTACTCATGATAATATGAAAATCTGCTTTTGAATCATTTAATTCATTTTCGAGCCACTCCCATTGTTCCTGACCGAGTATTGTACCTCCATTTTTTGGAATATATCTTTTATTTCCATCTTTTGCCTTTTCCAGATCCGAGCGAAAATACCTGGTATCTAAGACAATCACTTTGATCAATTTGTTATCTACGGGAAAATTTTTAGAATAATAAATTCCTTTTTGTGCCCTGCGAGGGTCATTTTTCGAAACGCCCAAAAAATCTAAGAATAGCTCTTGTGATTTTTCTTTCATAGGATAACTTGCACCTCCGTCGTTTTGTCCGTAATCATGATCATCCCAAGTGCCAAGAATCTCAAATTCGTTCTTAAATGCTTTATAATCATCATTTTGAAGAAGCATGTCGTAGTTTTTAATCATCACTTCCGGTTTATCTGTATCAGAATAGATCACATCGCCACCCCATATAAATAAATCTGGGTTGTGCTTTTTAATTTCGCCCCACAAATTATTCTTTAGAAATTGGTTATTACACGATCCAAAAGCTATGGTAAAATCTGATGTTTCCTTTTCCTGACCAAGACAAGAGGATAGTGAAAAAAAGATAAGGAAGATAAAAAAGTATTTAGCAGTCATGCAGAAAAGGATAAGAGCGAGTAAAATTACATAATTCGATGAGTTTTTAAATCAAATTTTAATTTTATTGTATATTCGCAACCTATGCATGAGAAGCAAATAGGAGAAGTAAAAAAATTGCTCGAAAAGTCGCGAAATATTGCCATTGTTTCGCATAGAAATCCCGATGGAGATGCGTATGGTTCGAGTTTGGCATTGGCTCAATTACTTAAAAAATTAGGCCATTATACTACAGTTATATCACCAAATGATTGTCCTAATTTTTTAAAATGGATGCCGGGACAAAGCGAAATCGTGATCTTTGAAGAACAGACAGTAACAGCCAAGGAAATTTTACAAAAAGCAGAAATTATTTTTACCCTTGATTTTAATGCTTTGAACAGGGTAGGACATGATATGGAAAGAGCTTTGCTGGATATCGAGCCTATTTATATTATGATCGATCATCACCAAGAACCCGATGATTATGCTGCCTATAGTTATGTAGATCCTAATATTTGTTCAACAAGTCAATTGGTTTTTCAATGGGCAATTCAAATGGGTTGGGAGAAGCTTCTCGACAAAGATATGGCTACATGTATCTATACCGGTATTCTCACAGATACTGGTTCTTTCAGATTTTCTAATACTAATGGAGATACGCACAGAATAGTGGGTAATTTATTAGATCTGGGGGTTGAACATACCAATGTATATAGAGAAATTCATGAAAACTCCATTAACAGACTAAAACTTTTGGGAAAAGCACTCAAAAATTTGGTCTATTTGAAGGAGTTCAGAACTGCTTTTATTACCCTGAAAAATTATGAACTAAAACAATGTAACTACCAAAAAGGAGATACAGAAGGTTTTGTAAATTATGCTTTATCGCTGTCCGATGTTGTTTTAGCCGCAATTTTCATCGAAGATAAACAGCAAAATATCGTCAAAATTTCTTTTCGTTCAACCGGCGATTTTAATGTAAATGAATTAGCCAGAGAATATTTTAATGGTGGCGGTCATATTAACGCCGCCGGTGGCAAGAGTGACCTGGGATTAAGAGAAACAGTTGATGATTTTATAGCTATTTTACCGAAATATAAAGATGCCTTATTAGCTTGTTATGAATAAATTAAGTTTACTTATTGTTTTAGCATTAATACTTGTTGCTTGTAACAAGACAGAGCCGAGAAAGCCTGTTATACGCAAGACAAGTACATTTATGAAAGAATCAATTGAAAGAAATCAAAAGATCAATCAATTTGAGGAAGAAATCTTGCAATTAAAACTGCAAAAAGACAGTGTTAATAATTATATTGCTTCAGCACAAGGGTTTTGGTATTTCTACAATCAAAAAGACAGTTTAAGCAATGGCTTTCCGGAAACAGGTGATGAAGTCTTATTTACTTACGAGGTGAAAAGAATTAATGATTCTATTGTTTACAGCGAAAGTCAGATTGGCGATCAAACTTATATTGTAGATAAACAGGAATTAATTACAGGTTTACAAGATGGTATTAAATTGATGAAGGAGGGCGAAGTTGTCACTTTCCTTTTTCCATCTCATAAAGCCTACGGCTATAGTGGAGCGGAAGGTGTTAATCCTAATGAACCGCTAATTTACACAGTAAAACTTAAAAAAATTAAAAAAGAATTAAAGTGATAAAAATTATGAAGAACGTGCTAAAATTAAGTTTTTTAGTGATGGTCGTTTTGTTAACTTCTTGTAAAACGGCCAAATACCCTGATCTTTCTGATGGATTATATGCAGATTTACAGACTAGTAAAGGGGATATATTATTGTTTTTAGAGTATGAAAATACGCCTGTGACGGTAGCAAATTTCGTTTCTTTAGCCGAAGGAACGAATCCATTTGTTGCAGAAGAATTTAAGGGCAAGCTTTTTTATGACGGATTAATGTTTCATAGGGTAGTGAAAGATTTTGTTATTCAGGGAGGAGATCCAAGAGGTAATGGAACAGGTGATCCGGGCTATAGATTTGAAGATGAATTTCCTGTAGATGACTCAGGAAATATTTTGCTTTCTCATGATAAAGCGGGTATATTATCTATGGCTAATGGTGGACCAGATTCTAATGGAAGTCAGTTTTTTATTACACTGAATGAGACAAAACGATTAGACGGGATACATACTGTATTTGGACACGTCGTTGTTGGTCAAGAGGTGGTTGATACCATTCAGAAAGGCGATGTAATAGAAAAGGTAGAGATTATTCGCGTGGGAAAAGAGGCGCAGAATTTTGATGCCAAAAAAGAATTTGAGACTTATTTTTCTAAAGTAATTGAAAAAAAGAGAGAAGAGGAGGCGGAAAAAGAAAAAGTGAAGGCTGAGCTTCTGACCCTGATTAAAGAAAAGGAAGCTGATGCGGTAGTTTTGCCATCTGGACTTAAAATCATAAAAATTGGAGAAGGTACCGGTAAAAAACCTGTTATAGGAAGCAAGGTGAATGTCTATTATGCAGGCTATTTTGAGACAGGAGATCTTTTCGATTCTAACAATCGCGAAATCGCCATGAAAAATGGAAAATATGACAAACGAAGAGATAATATGAGAGGATATGACGCTATCCCTATGGATTATAGTCCCGATGCCAGATTAATTCCTGGTTTTAAAGAAGGGTTATTGCAGATGAATTATGGAGACAAGTTATTGTTGCTTATTCCATCGCATTTGGGCTATGGTGAGCAGGGATCGGGTAATGTTATCCCACCAAATGCAAATCTTATATTTGAATTAGAAATTTTAGAATAATTCTTTAACAAATGATATAAAAAAAGAGGAAACATGTTTTCCTCTTTTTTTATATCATGTAGTTTGTATCTTTTTCATTAAAAGCGAAGAAAAAAAACAAAAAAGTGCAACACATAATTTTGTTACTCGTATTTAAAGTAGAACAGTTTAAGAAATGGGTGGAACGGCAGAAATCAATTTGCTGGTTGAAAAATGCAAAAAAAACGATCGAAGGTCTCAAATTCAATTGTATGAGCAATATTGTTCGGCTATGTATCAAGTCGCTTTGAGATATTTATCGGATGATGCAGCCGCTCAAGATGCCATGCAGGAAAGTTTTATAAAGGCTTTTAGGCATATTGAAACTTACAGCTATCAGGCTCCATTTGGGGCTTGGTTAAAAAAGATTGTTGTCAATACTTGTCTTGATGTTTTAAAGGTAAAAAAAGTTGATTTGGTACCCTTAGAATCGGTGAGTTCATCATTAATTGAAACAGAAGATTGGCAAGTACCTGATGACACTACTTATAAAATGGTGATCAAGATGATCGAACAATTGCCGGAAAGATATAAAAATGTAGTTAAGCTCTATTTACTTGAAGGATATGATCATACAGAAATATCAGAGATATTATTGATTTCCGAGGTTAATTCAAGAACGAAGCTTGCCAGGGGTAAAGATAAATTATTGCAATTATTAAATGATCGATAAAATGGACATAAAAGAGATTATTAGGTTAGAGAAAACGGCCAAACCATTGCCTGAGAATCATAAATTAGTTTTTGAGCAAAAATTGGATCGTGCTTTTCATCAAAAAAATTTGATGAAACCGCTATTGATTGCCGCATCAATATTACTTTTCTTTGGTTTAGGCCTATATAATTTTTCATCGACTTCTGAAAAACAGGTTCAGCAAAATGTTTCGGACTATGTTTCAGTAGGAGATTTCTCACCTGAATTAAAGAAATTAGAAAATTATTATATCACAGCCATTAATTACCAACTGGCGAATTTAAACGTAGATGAAAGCGGTAAGGAAATTTTAGCTGAGTACTTGCAAAAATTGAACGAATTGACTCAATCGTATAAACTCCTTTCTAAAAAATTACAAAAAGATGAAATTGACGAGGCATTAATAAATGCCTTAATAGATAACTTGCAAATGAGGTTAGGCCTCATGTTAGAATTAAAAAATGAACTTAAAAAAATAAATTCAAATGAGAACAAAACAGTTTAACATAGTGATCGTACTATTTATTTTGCTCGCAAATATTATTGTTGCACAAGAGAGTAAAATCAATTTACCCATGCAGAGTTACAGTGTAAAAAATGATGTTGATATAGTTTTGAAAGCCGTAAATCAGGAGATTCAAATTGAAAGGTGGAATCAAAACAAAGTTGAAATTGAAGGAGTTATTGAAGGCGGACCTTTTTCTGTTGAAGAGGAGGAAAGATTGAAAAAGGGATGGGATATTCATGTTACAAAAACAGGAAATAGCATCGAAATTGAATCTAAGCACAATTCAAAATATGAGTATGCTTTTGCGCCCGGCGATGAATGGGCGATCATGACGGAACAGTTTGTGATGTTGCCAGAAATGATTGATGACTTGGTCATGCCTTTGTTGCCCGAAATAGGTGAAATTTTTGATAATATCGATTATCAGTTTGATTTCGATTCGGATACTATCTTTTTTGATTTTGAAAAATTTCAAAATGATAAGGAGTATATGAAAGAATGGCAGGAAAAGAACAAAGAAAAATTTAAACAAATTGAAAAAGCCATGCAAGAGAACGAAGCACTCCTTAGAAAAAAAGAAGAAATGCATAAAAAAATGGAAAAAGAACATATGGAAGCTATGAAAATACATGAAGAAAAAATGGAAAAGGAACTGGCTAAAAGAGAATTGGAGTTAGAGGAAAGAGACCGAGAAATAAAAAGGATCATCGAAAAAAGAAACAAAATGCCTAAAGCAAATTACATACTTAAAATTAAGATACCCAAGAATGCTAAATTGGAAATGGATGTAACTCGCTGCAAAATAATAACTGAAGGGTAGAATTGCTTTGAAATATATTGTTTAATAAAATTAACAAAACATTAAACATTATTTTTATTAAAAGCTGAATAGGTGACGTATCTTTACAAAAAATAAAAACCTATTCTTATGAAAACCAAGCAATTTATTCTATCTCTAGCCTTATCAGTTGGTATGATTTCATTTTCTTTTGCCAATGATGAGCAAATAAAGATTAAAAAAAATAACGAAGAAAACTCTGTCACTACCGTTAAAAATGTAATGCCTCCAAATATAGTTGGAGTGGCGGCTTCTAATGATGATTTTACTACACTTGTTGCCGCTGTTAAAGCCGCTGGTCTTGTTGAAACATTGAGCGGTAATGGACCTTTTACAGTATTTGCTCCAGTAAATAGTGCCTTTGCAAAGCTTCCTGCCGGTACAGTTGATAATTTGCTAAAACCAGAAAATAAGGCGGCTTTAACATCTATTTTGACTTACCACGTAGTTGCCGGGAAATTTGATGCAGCTCAGGTTGTTCAAGCAATCAAGGACAACAATGGCAAATTTGTCATTAAAACCGTCAATGGAGATTCTTTAACGGCCTCACTGAGTGATGGTAAAGTTCATCTTATGGATTCTAAAGGAAATCATTCTACTGTAGTTCTTGCTGATGTAGATGCTTCAAATGGCATAATTCATGCAATTGATACTGTAGTAATGCCAAATTAACATTTGAGGGGATGTTAATTTAAAGAAACCGTTGTAGTACAACGGTTTTTTTTATGTCAAAAAAAGAGAGCTAATCAATCTGATAGCTCTCTTCTTATTGATAAGAAATATAATGATCTCTTTAAATCAAAGCGCCAATATATCTTTCTGCGTCTAATGCTGCCATACAACCTGTTCCTGCCGCTGTTACTGCTTGTCGGTATTCTTTATCTTGAACATCACCACAGGCAAAAACACCCGGTATATTGGTCTTAGTTGTTTTTCCTTTCGTAATGAGGTAACCCACCTCATCCATTTCCAAGACACCTTTAAAGATATCTGTATTCGGTTTGTGTCCTATGGCTATAAAAACACCTGTCACTGGAATTACAGTTTTTTCATTGGTTATATTGTTGAAAACACGCACGCCCTCTACAACATTTTCGCCCAATACTTCATCGATCTCTGTATTGAACATGATCTCAATGTTTGGCGTATTGTTTACTCTGTGTTGCATGGCCTTTGATGCACGCATATAATCTTTTCTTACCAAGATTGTTACTTTTTTGCAGATATTCGCAAGATAAGTTGCTTCTTCCGCAGCTGTATCTCCGGCACCAACTACAACCACATCTTGTGCTTTGTAAAAAAAGCCATCACAAGTGGCACAGGCACTTACTCCGCCACCGATCAACTTTTGTTCACTTGGGATATTGAGGTATTTGGCCGTTGCACCAGTAGCAATAATTATTGTTTTTGCTTCGATTAATTTAGAACCATCAACCGTAACTTTGTGCATACCACCAGCTTTATTTGTAAATTCTACACTGGTAACCACACCAAATCTCACCTGTGTGTCGAACCTTTCTGCTTGTTTCTTTAGATCTTCCATTAATACGTTGCCATCAACTCCATCGGGGTAACCCGGAAAATTATCCACCTCGGTGGTGGTAGTAAGTTGACCGCCCATTTGCATTCCTGTATACATTACAGGTTTCATATCTGCTCTTGCGGCATAAATTGCTGCTGTGTAACCCGCAGGCCCTGAACCAATAATAAGACACTTTATTTGTTCTATTTCATTACTCATTATAATACTTTTTTATTGCTGTAAAATTAGCCAAATATGTTTTTTTAATCTATGATTCCGCATCTTTTTTCTCAATAAATTAATAAACAAAATTGATTCTGGCAGAAAATAAGGATATTCGTTTTACGTATTTTTGATAAAAATATTTTATGGAACAAAAGGAGATTATTTCGTTTGAGGATTTTAGTGAGCTAGTAAAGGAAAATGTAGCGGTACTTTTTTATTTTTCCACCATTAGTTGTTCTGTTGGAGAGTCAATTCTCCCTAGATTAAAATCTTTATTTGCTGAACATTTTCCAAAAGTTCTGTTTTGCCAAATAGATATGAATAGATCTGTTGAACTTTCTGCTGCCTGTCAGGTGTTTGTTGAACCTACTGTCTTAATTTATTTTGATGGAAAGGAAACGGTAAGACGGAGTAGAAATTTAGGTTTATTTGAAATAGAACTGGCTACAAAAAGATTGTACGAGCTTTTATTTAATGAATAGGCTTTTTTTCTTTAAGTTTTGTTAAAAATGCAGTAATTTTCGATTTTTCTTATTTTTTCCGAAATAATTTTTGGTTAACTAAAAAGTATTTCTTTATTTTAAATCATCCAAGTCGCAGAAGTATGCTTAGTTGTAATTTATCATTTAATTTACGTCTAAACAGCTGAAAACGATTGAATTGATTAATAACCCCCAAAAATCAAACAAAATGGATGTTTTTATGCAAGCCCATGAATTTGAAAACAGAAGATTCAAATTCAAAACAACAAGTGAAAGGATCTTGGCTTCTAGAGAAGTAAAATCAATTATTTTATCGTTGAATGAAGAATATAAGTTAAAACATGATGAGCAGATCATGGACTTAATGAAGCGATTAACCGTTATCAAGCGTAAAATTGAAAAAAGATTAAATAAAATTCCAAAGGCATAATGATTACTTTTAAGTGATCGATCATTATTTAATTTGGAATAATTAGAAAGCAAATTTTCTTTATCACAAAACCCTGATTTATAGTAAATCAGGGTTTTTTCTTGCCTAAAATTTAAATACCTACAAAATTTTTTGTTGACTTGAATTATAAAAAACGGGATACTTCGGTCTCTTATTATAATTGTTTAACTAAAAAATAAAAAAGTTAAACAAAATAAATATTTTCGTATCTTTACAAAAAAATATTTGTATGGCAAAAAAGAAGTCAATAACAAGAGAACAGCTAGTTTCTAAGTATATGGAAACTGTTTTAGAGGAAGGTAGACCAGCGTCGGTTTATAGTTTTACTAAAGCGAATCAGTTAACAGAAACTGATTTCTATAATTTTTATGGCAATTTTGACGCCCTGGAGGAAGATATATTTCATACTTTTTTACAAAGTTCTATTGATCTGATTGAGAAAAGTGAGGAATATGCTGTTTTCGATACAAGAAATAAACTCCTGACATTTTATTACACTTTTTTTGAAATTTTAAAAGCTAACCGTAGCTATATTATGGCTAGTTTAAATAGTGATACCAATCGACTTCAAAATTTAAAAAAACTGAGTTCCATGCGTTCTGAGTTCAAAGATTTTATCGGTCACTTAGAATGGGATCTAATGGATTTAAAACAAGAAAAGATAAATAAAATCCAAAGGAATTCTGTTGAAGAAGGAGCTTGGATTCAACTTTTGCTCACGCTTAAATTTTGGTTAGACGATTCATCGGCGAGTTTTGAAAAAACGGATATTTTTATTGAAAAATCTGTTCATGCTACTTTCGATTTACTTTCCGTAAAGCCTTTACAGAGTATTCTAGATTTAGGAAAATTTTTGGTGAAAGAAAAATTAAACTACAAAGCGTGAAATCGATAGATAAAATTCCAATCACTAAAATTCAAAGGGCATCTAAACTCGTTACAACCGGTGCAAAAGTTGGTGTAAACTATTTGAAATATTACAGTGATAAATTGGTGAGTACCGAAGAAGTTGCAAAGAAGCGATTAGACGAGAATAATGCAGAAGACATTTACGACAGCCTCAAAAAATTAAAGGGGAGTGCGCTTAAAGTTGCTCAAATGTTAAGTATGGAAAAAAACATTCTTCCACGTGCTTATGTAGAGAAATTTTCATTATCCCAGTTCTCTGTTCCTCCTTTATCTGCTCCTTTGGTGGTTAAAACCTTTAAAAAGTATTTTGGTAAAAGTCCAAATGAGATTTTTGATCGATTTGATTTACAGTCGGTCAATGCTGCAAGTATTGGTCAGGTTCATAGGGCAGAGGTAAACAATAAGAAACTCGCCGTTAAGATTCAGTATCCCGGTGTGGCTGAGAGTATTTCGTCAGATTTAGCCTTGGTAAAACCGATCGCAATGAAGATGTTTAATATTAAAGGTGAGGGATCTGACCGATACTTCTCAGAAGTAGAGAATAAATTAAAAGAGGAGACAAATTATGTTTTAGAATTAGAACAGAGCCAAGAAATTGCCAAGGCTTGCAGTCATATTAGTAATCTTCGATTTCCAAAATACTATAAGAAATATTCTTCGGAAAGAATTTTGACAATGGATTGGATGTCAGGGGTTCATCTTTCTGAGTTTGATGCAAGAAAAGAATCAAGCGAAGTTAGAAATAAAATTGGTCAGGCATTATGGGATTTTTACATGTTCCAAATACACCAGCTTAAAAAAGTTCATGCAGACCCTCATCCAGGTAATTTTTTGATCAGCGAGAAACAAGAACTGATTGCTCTAGATTTCGGCTGTGTCAAAGCAATTCCGGAAGATTTTTATATTCCTTACTTTGAATTGGCAAAAGTTGAAATTTTAAATAATAAGAAGCTTTTCCAGGAAAAACTATATGAATTGGAGATTTTAAGGCCAGATGATACTAAAACTGAAATAGACTTTTTTAGTTCGGTTTTTCATGAGATGATGTTACTTTTTACAAAGCCATTTCACAAAGAAAGTTTTGATTTTTCTGATGATGTTTTCTTCAATAAAATCGCGGAACTCGGTGCAAAATATGCAAAAAGTACTGAGGTGAAAAATATGAATGGCAATAGAGGTTCGAAACATTTTATATACATCAATCGAACTTTTTTTGGATTATACAACCTAATGCATGATCTCAAGTCAGACAATATTCAAATTGGTAATTTTAGTATTTGGTCTGATGAAGTTGAAGTGGATCGTTTGGTAAGTTAATTTTTATGCATGCCAAGTTAAAATTGGCAACCAAAAATTGTACTGTTTGCGGTTTGCCCTTTCATTGGAGGAAAAAGTGGGAGAAAAACTGGAATGAAGTGAAATATTGTAGTGAGAGATGCAGAAGACAAAAGAAAAAATAGCTTTAGTTTGGTTCAGAAATGATCTGAGAATACAAGATCAATACTCGCTGCATGGTGCCATTGAAAATGCACAAAAAGTAATAGCGCTTTATTGCTTAGATCCCAGACATTTTAAAAAAAGCTCATTTGGTTTTTTGAAAACAAATGTCTTTAGAAGTAAATTCCTCTTAGAGACACTTTCCAACCTCAAAGCGAATTTAAACAAGCTAAATATCTCTTTATTGGTATATCAGGGTAAACCTGAAAAAATTATAGCCAATCTTCAACAAAGATTGGGGATTACCCATATTTATTTTCAGAAAGAGTGGACCACTGAAGAAATGAGGGTGGAGGCTTGGGTAAGAAAAAGTATGGAAGACAAGGAAGTGACCTTGGTCCCTGTATTCGACCAATTCTTGATACACCCCGATGAATTAATCATGGGAATTGAACAAATACCTGATGTATTTACTGATTTCAGAAAGAACATAGAAAAATACAGCAAAATAAGACCAACCCTGGAAATACCTAAAAATCTGCCAAAGAAAAATTTAATTGAAATTGAACATGATATTCCGACCTTGGAAGATTTAGGATTTGAACAGCCTTTAATCTCGTCCAAAACCGCATTTCCTTTTGTTGGCGGTGAAAAAAGTGGTCTGAATAGAATAAACCATTATTTTTTCGAGACAGGTAAATTGGGAAAGTATAAAGAAACTAGAAACGACTTAATAGGTGTTGATTATAGTTCTAAATTATCTGCCTGGCTTGCCAATGGAAGTATTTCTCCAAGAACGATTTATTGGGCCGTAAAAGCGTTTGAAAAAAGATATATTTTAAATCAATCTACTTATTGGCTTATTTTTGAACTGATGTGGAGGGATTATTTTAAATATGTTTCATTGAAACATGGGTCGGCCATATTTTCAGTTAAGGGGATAAGAAGAAAGAGAAAAAGTTGGCAAAAAGAAAGTAAACTAATTCAGCAGTGGATTGATGGAGAAACAGAGGAGCCATTTGTGAATGCCAACATGATAGAATTGAAAAGAACTGGCTGGATGAGTAATAGAGGAAGACAAAATGTGGCTTCTTATTTTGCTAAAACTTTAGGCATGGATTGGCGGATTGGTGCTTCCTATTTCGAATCTATGTTGATAGATTATGACGTTCACAGCAATTATGGTAATTGGATGTACGTTTCTGGCGTTGGAAATGATCCAAGAAATAGAACTTTTGACATTTCATTGCAGGCTCAACGATATGATCCTAAACAGAAATATCAGAATATCTGGCTTCAGAAAACCCTATTTGAATAAAAGAAATGGTACTTAACACAACTCAAACAAATAAGGATAATGACGAAATGTTTAACCAGATGCTGGGTAAATCTTTTTCGCTTTGGAAATCTTTAAAAATGGGTGGAATTGGTTCTGGCAGAATGGTGATTCAAAAAGTGAGTCCAAACCTAAATCATGTCATGAATTTTGCTTCGAGCATAAATTATGGAAGTATCGAACTTCGACCAAAAGGTATTTTACTTCATATTACCAAAGGTCTTTATAACTATAGCTGGGCTATTCCTTTCTATCAATTGGTGATTTATAAAACCGATTCCTTAAGTATTCATGCCCAAGGAAAGTTTGTTCAATTTCAAAATAATCGACTTTTAAAGGAAAATAAGCATTTCTTTGAAAAATTGAGAAAGGCCAAAAGATCTTATTTAGAGGAGATTGGTTTTGGTGATATGCAAGCTTACAAAGATTAGTCTCCATTCTTTACTTCACAGATCTTCAATAGACAAAATTGAAACTAAATTTTATTGTCAAAAACTGGTTTTGCCATAGATCTTATCATTAGAAATAATTTAACATAAAATAATGTTTAATTAATTTGGAAAAAAGTTAAACACATGTTATATTTGTTGAAGTAAAAATAAAATTACTTAAACAAAAGCGCATGAAAGTTAACGGCGATTTATTAGAAAAAGTAAATGGACATAGCATCAATTTTTTATCGATTGATGAGTTTGGAGACGATCATATTTCAACTGGTATGGAAACTCCCATGAGAGCGGATGCATTTGATATGACTGACGAACAGAAAAAAGATATGATAGCAGCACTTTTTGGAGAGATCATGGATGTGATGGGTCTCGATTTAACAGATGACTCCCTTAGGGGTACACCCCAACGTGTGGCTAAAATGTATATAGATGAGATTTTTTCAGGATTAAACCCTAAGAATAAACCCAAAGTAGCCTTGTTCGAGAATAAATATCAATATAATCAAATGTTGGTAGAGAAGAACATAACCTTTTACTCTAATTGTGAGCATCACTTTGTCCCCATAATGGGGAAGGCTCATGTAGCCTATATTTCTTCAGGTAAAGTTATTGGATTATCAAAGTTGAACAGGATTGTACAATATTTTGCAAAGCGCCCGCAAGTTCAAGAAAGGTTGACAAATCAAATAGGTAAAGAGTTATCTGAAATTTTAGAAACTGAAGATGTTGCGGTGATAATTGATGCCAAACATTTATGTGTTTCCTCTAGGGGTATCAAAGATGAATCTTCATCAACTGTCACAGCTTTTTATGGCGGAGCGTTTAAAAACCCTCAAAAATTGAACGAATTGCATAACTATATAAATCAATAGATCATGGATATTTTAGCCCAAGCTTACGAATTCGAAAGCTCAAAGCTTTCTCTGAAAACAACAAACGACAGGATTCTTGCTTCCAGAAAAGCGAAAGACCTGATTCTTTCTCTGAATGAGATTTACAAACAAAAAAAGGACGATAGTATAATGGATTTGATGAAGCGATTGACAGCGATCAAACGCAAAGTTGAAAAGCGTTTATACAAAATTCCTAAAGATATTTAATGCATGCGTACTATTCTTGTAGTAGGTGGAAGTAAAGGAGTTGGTGAAAGACTCGTTGCTCTTAATATCGATCATCATAGAGTGATTAATTTTAGTCGTTCTAGACCAAGTGTGGATCATGCTAACTTGATCCACTACGAGATTGATGTTTTGAGTGACGAGTTACCCAATTTAGATGAATTAGATCAGATCTTTTACTGTCCGGGAAGCATCAATTTGAAACCGTTTAATCGGTTGACCAAACAAGATTTTCAGAGAGATCTGGAAATCAATTTTTTTGGTGCTGTAAAAATTATTCAGGCCTACTTAGAAATTCTGAAGAAGGGAGATAACCCGAGCATTACACTTTTTAGTACAGTTGCAGTCAAGATGGGTATGACTTTTCATGCGAGTGTGGCTTCTTCGAAAGGAGCTATAGAAGGATTGGTAAAATCTTTAGCTTCAGAATTGGCACCTACCATAAGAGTTAATGCCATCGCTCCCACAATTACAAATACAACACTGGCAGCATCAATTTTGAGAAACGAAGCCATGGTCGAAAAAATGATCGACAGACATCCCTTAAAAAAGATTTTAGATCCGGAAGAAGTCGCATCTATGGCAAATTACTTATCTTCACCTTTAGCCAAATCGATAAGCGGACAAATTATCGAAATGGATTGTGGAATTGTCAATCTTAAGTAAGTGAATTCATTTATCAAGAAATTAGTTTTATTTCTTTTCATCAATTTTGGTTCTCTGGCTTTAGGGGGTTTATTGATGAACAATGGGCCTCAAGCGGCATGGTATAATTCTTTAGAAAAGGCACCATGGACTCCACCCGGGTGGGTTTTTGGATTTGCCTGGACAACCATCATGTTGTGCTTTTCGGTTTATTTGGCCTTTCTATTTTTAAAAAGAAATGATTTGCCCTTAAAAATTCTGTTCATCATACAGGTAATTCTGAACATTAGCTGGAATTATTTCTTTTTCAACATTCATTGGGTAAAATTCGCCATGTTCATCCTGATTTCATTGACGGTAGTTGTTTATATTTTCCTTTTTGCCTTTAGAAAGGAGATGAAATGGCTTTCTCTTTTAATTTTACCTTATGCCATTTGGTTATTAGTTGCCTGTTCTTTAAACCTTTATTTTATAATGAATAATGAAATTTAAAGAGTAGTTATACGCAGCACTAAGTAAACATGTTTACACTTTAATCAATAGATCCTGATATTGACTTTTCATCACCTCTTTAGGTGTTCTGTCTACCTTAAATAGCCCCCAATGTTTCTCTGGTTCCAAGGGTTCTGGCGATCCTTTCCAAGGTTCGTCAAAAGCTTCAAAAATAAAGGTTAAAATCTTTTCTTTTGTAGTCCAATTAACCAAGTCATGATAATATATTTCTTGATTTTCTTCGCTAACATGTTCTTGGTCAATTCCTTTCCCATTTGAATTAGTTGCCCAACCGGCTTCAGTAATAACAACCGGCTTATCAGGGTATTTATTTGCAACAGAGTAATAATTTTCTTTGGTATAATTTAATGAATCATGTATGTGTTTATATTCCCAAACGGGATAAGTATGAATCGAGATAAAGTCAACCACTACAACCAAATCCTTTAACTTATCTAACCATGGAACATAATTTTCACAGAAAGTCACTGGTTGTTTAGCGCCTTTTTTTATCATCTTCACATATTCAATTACACGCTTTACCGGAACATAATGGTCGGTCCAATCAACGCAGGCTTCATTACCTGCAGACAGACAAAAAATAATGTCCGGATACTCATTTGCTAAGCGTATAAGCTTATTGATCTGACTTTTATTTATTTCTTTATTTTTTTTAAGCTGCTTTTCAGAATAGGTTGCACCCCAAGGACATCCAAAATTATTCATTTCGGCCACAATGTAGGCTCCAAGCATGATCTTAAAATCGAGCTTTTCTTTTTTTATAACTTCTAATACAATCTCCGCATGTTCGTCGCAATCATATAATCTTAAATACTTCCAATTTCGTTTTAGAATTAAAAGGTCTTCTTTAATTTCATCATAACTAGGGTATACACCTCCCGGCTGTTGATCGTGTCTAAATCCTGAATAACATATTGCATTGCCAAATGGAAGTTTTAATTTTTTAGTAAGATCCATTAATAAATATTGGGGTTTAAATAATTAAAATTTTAATTTTTCATCCTTATCCCATAGACCCCAATAGGCGCCAACATCACCTTCTGAACCAGTTTTCCAGGATTCATCAAACGATGAGAAATAAAACATATCAATATCTTCTTTTGCTGACCATGCTTGGGCATTAATAAAATATTTCATCGCATTTTCTCGGGATGCCATGGCACCTTTAAGACTTCCACCTTCACTAGGCCAGCCTGTTTCTGTAATGATCACTCTTTTTCCATTGCCCGCATCGACTGCTTGTCTAAACATTTCTTTCATATGGTTTAAAGAATATTCCATTGGGCAGCCTTCCCAGTAAGGATAGCAATTTGCTAAAATCACATCACACGCTTCTGTAATTCTTGGGCGATGAGAAAATTCATAATATGCATCCACATAGCCAACAGGTATACCTGGCAATGCTTCTTTCACGCGGTTAATATATTCAATTAATTGCTCTTCGGTTAATTCTTTGCGATACATCACTTCGTTACCAACCGCAGCGATGTCTACATAACCTTCTTTCGCCAGAGCAATCAAACTTTCAATTTCTTCCTCATTCATTTCGAGATCATCTCCCAACCAGGCACCTACTAAGGTTTTAAGTCCTTTTTTATGCGCGATACGAGGGATATGTTCATTCCCTTCAATGCACGAAAAGGAGCGAACCCATTTGGTATAGGGTTTAATAATTTCTATTCGCCTTATTACTTGGTCCTCTGTGATGATATCACCCGGTTTTTGACCGTCTTCGTACATGCTAAAGCAAAGACCATGCATTCCATTCTCTAAAGTTTTACGCCAAAGCTGTTCTAATTTAACTGTTGACATAGTGCCAAAATCGATTCCCGCATAATCTGAATAGTCAGCATCGGTTAATGAAAATTGACGTTCTTTTCTGTATGACATTATACTATATTTTTAATTGTTAAGTTTATATTTTTTATAAGTTAAAAACTAATTAAATTTTAATTTTTCATCTTTATCCCAAATTCCCCAACGTTGTCCAACATCACCTTCATGGTGTACTTTCCAGGACTCATCGAAGGAAGAGAAATAGAATAAATCAATTTGTTCTTCTGATGCCCATTTATTTACATTAATGAAATATTTCATTGCATTTTCATTAGATGGATGTGCATCATTATTATCCATTCCCTGATTAGGCCAACCAGTTTCTGTTATTATAACAGGTTTGCCCTTGGCAGCATTTTTACTTACCGCATACATTTGTCTCAAATATAATGTAGATTGTTCAATTGTATATCCCTCCCAGAATGGATAGCAATTGACAAGAATAATATCACAAGCCTCAACCATATTCGGACGCTCTACGAATTGAAAATAGGCATCGACATATCCGACGGGAATATTTGGTAATGCCTGCTTAACTCTTTTAATATAGTTTATCAATTCCTGTTCTGATAATTCTTTTCGCAGTAATACTTCGTTACCAACCACAGCAATATCAACCAATCCTTGCTTTGCAAGATTGATAAGCCCGTTAATTTCAATTTCATTTTTGGTTTTATCAGATCCAATCCAGGCCCCAACCATTGTTTTTAATCCTTTTTTATGCGCAACTTTTGGTATGAATTCATTTCCGTCTGTTGAAGAAAAAGAACGTATCCATTTCGTGTATGGAGCAATTATTTCCATTCGTTGCTGAATTTGTTTTTCAGATAATTGATCTCCAATATTCTGTCCTTCTAAATACGGGCTAAAACAAAGTCCGGGTAATCCGCTATTCAAAGATTTTAAAAAGTGCTGACTGATTTCTTTTTTGGACATATTAGAAAAATCGATGTCATTGACAGAGGCCATATCGAATTCCAATGTAGATAATGACGACAACCTATGGGTATGGTCATAAGAGGATGATTTCTGAGTTTCAGGTTCCTTGCGTCTATCGAGCTCGGCACGTATTTCATTGGCGCGCTCTTCAGTCACATCGTAATTACGCATGACGAACATGGCGATCAGCGTTCCCACAATTGGCAGACCGGAAAAAAATGCTCTCAATCCTTCAACTGCTCCTTCAGGCTGGACCTGTGAACCAGAATCAAATCCTACGGAGCTCATGATGACACCGCTTAAACCTCCTGCGATGGCAAAACCAAATTTTACCATCCACCAATAAATAGCGCCAAATGTTCCTTCTCGGCGTTTGCCGTTATTTAGTTCATCCAGATCGATCACATCGGCGGTCATGGACATCATCAATACAAATAGACTTCCTATCCCAAAAGCAAAAAAGGGCAGGGCAATGATAAACATATAAGGTTTACCCGGAATAAAAAGAAACCAAAACATCAAATAACCAATAATTGATATGCCTTGAGATATGAGGAATGCTTTCTTTTTGCCCAATTTTTTAGACAGTCTTGTCACAATAGGGATTACTAAAAAAGTAGTACCCAGAGCGCCTAATGAACCAAAAAGTGTAGGCCAAATTCCTGCTGCCCCTGCATCGCCATCAAAAAGATGATAAACAATAATGAAAAACGAAAATGCGGCAATGGTATTAAAAGCATTGAATACTAAAAAGGTAGCAATACAAAGTTGTCTGAAAGGCTTTATTTTAAATGCCTCAACAAAACCATATAAAATTTCTTTAAGACTACCACCTATGTTTTTAAAATTGAGGGGTGAATAGTTTTCATTTAAAGTAGATTTACTTTTGATAAAAATAGCTGGTACCATGGCGAAAATCATACAAATAATTCCAACCCAAATGGCGAGTGTTCTGGTAGCCACATCTGCAGATTCAAACAAATTCTGATCATACATGATTACCCAGAACCATGGAGCTATGACCCATGCCCATTGTCCAATCCATTGTGCTACTGCCATGATATTGGTTCGCTCATGAAAATCATTACTCATTTCATATCCCATAGCCACATAAGGAACACTAAAAATGGTCAGGCCTAAATAGAATAAAAACGACCAAAACATGATATAGGTAAAATTATAGTCGATTCCATTTTCTCTATATAATTGCCACATGATCACAAATGAAATACCCATTATAAGTGCTCCCAATAGAACGTATTGTCTTCTGCGACCCCAGCGTGATTTGGTGTTATCTGAAATAAAACCCATAATAGGGTCGGTAAAAGCATCAAATATTCTCGGGAAAAAATAGATTACTCCCCACATCCATCCAGGGAATCCTAAATCTTGCACTAATACGACCATAAAAATACCCAAAGCGGCAGGAAACATTTGATTGGCTAGCATACCAACTCCAAAAGCTACTTTTTGACCAAACGGGACTTTATTTGTAATTGTGGACATAATTCTTAATTTAAGTTATTGATGATTATTGTTTGAATTGCCTGACCGTTAATTGAAACATCAGCAAACTTATCTTTAGAGGAAATGCGAAAGTTCTTGGCTTGCTTATCTTGATTAAAAACAACGACAACAATAGAGTTATCTGGATTTTCTACGGCTGTGATCATAAGATCTGTTTCCGAAATTTCAAAGCCTATTCTCACTGCCCCCGGCCTTATATATTTGCTGAAATGTGTTAAAGTATAGTAAATGGGAGTGAAGTACACCTCATCTTTGTCAGGATCGACAATCACGGGTGCCACACACCAGTTTTTAAACCAATTAGGACCTCCTTGTTTATCTAAAACCATATTCCAATCTATCCAGCCATCTACCCAATTATTCAGGCAGCCAATGATATCTCTCGCATATCTATTTACCGGTGCATATTTTGGGTGCAGATATTTTTGTTCCTCCGGAGCCCAATCCCAGCCCCAATCTGTAGCTTCTTTAGACCAATACCATTGGTCATCTTGCCATTTGGGTATTTCAGAATCAACACAGGCCTCCGACTGAATGAGATATTTATCAGGCGCTTTCATATGGGCATACTGAAGTGATTCCGGAAAGAAGTCATAAGTGCTTGCATACCAATGTACTGCGGTGCCATCATAATATTTTGATGATTCTTTATTCTGATACATTACATCCACCCAATCTTTTAATTCTTCACCTCGATTCTGATCGTAACCGAGAATTTTCACATCATGTCCGTCTCTTTCCAGTTTAGGTCCGAGATGATTTTTGACAAAATTTGTCATCTCCTCGGCTGAAAAGTGCATGCTTTCCCAATTGTTATTGTTACCCAATGGTTCGTTTTCGACAGTAAATCCCCAAATATCAATTCCTTCAGCCTTATAGGCATTGATGTATTTTGAAAAGAACAAAGCCCATGTTTCGTTGTATTCAGGCAGTAATTTACCGCCTCTCCAGTCTTTGTTATCCTTCATCCAGGGAGGAGCAGTCCATGGTGAGGATAGGATTTTAAAACCATCTTGAGATATCTCCATGGCTTCTTTGATCATTGGGATGAGGTCATCGCGATCTTCATCAATAGAGAAGTTTGTTAATTCAAGATCTCCTTCAACAGGAGCGTATGAGTAATTACTTAAAGAAAAGTCACAAGAATTCATGTGCGTTCTTGTAAGAGAATATTTTGCCCCATTCTCACCAAAGTAGGCCTCTACTATTTTAGTTCTGTTTTCTTTGGACAATCTATTTAACAAGTGTGCTGAAGCCTGTGTGAATGAGCCGCCAAAGCCGGTGATGGTTTGAAATTTTTCTTCGCAATTTAACGTTATCGTTACACTACTATCCGAAGAATTAAATTCTGTCAAATGCTCTAATTTATTGCCATTGGCCGAGGTTTCATATACCTCTATAGACAACTTTTCGGGGCTGCAACTAATAGTGATCATGATTATGAAGGCATATGTATAAACCTTTAAATTATTCATCATTTAAAATTTTAGGGATATGTCATTAATTTTGCGGTGACATTTCCGGAATTTTAGGTGGAACTGATACATCCTTTAATAAAGAATTTTTGTTGCCCTCATATGTTTTTACAATGGCATTTCCATTTCTGGTAAGCCCTTTGAAAACACCTTTATCTACCATCTCCCATAAAGCATATTTTGCTTTACCGTCTACCGTAAATAAACCAAAATGGTTTTCTGATCCTTTTTTGTTTCCTGCATCTTTCCAAGGTTCATCAAACCCTTCAAAATAGAAACAAGATATGCCGGCAGAATTAGTCCAGTCGCGGATTAATTTGTAATATAAACCTTCTTTATATTCGTCTGTAGCCTTTGAGCCTTTTATTCCATAATAACCATTCGAAACTGTTGCCCATCCTGTTTCTCCGATATGTATGGGTTTATTAGCACCAATACTTTTCATATAGTTGAATACACTGTTATACTGAGATTTGGCATATTCTAAAGAGCGAAGCATGGCAGCGTCAATTTTTTCAAGATCTGACAAGTTCATTTCATCTTCCAAAACTCCCCAAAAACTTGGGTTATAATGCGTGTCATGCATCGGATAAGTATGCATTGATATAAAGTCTACGGCATGAATCAATGCATTTAAATCTTCTACATGGTACTGATCTTCTCCGCCTCCCCAGGATGCAAAATTATCTGAGCTTGTTATCCATAAATCCTTTGAAAGCTTTCCTGAATTTTTTAGTTGTTGTAAATGGTTAACCCATTTTAAAATAATACCCGGTTGCACATAATAGAGCGCTTGCCATTTGACCATCGCTTCATTTCCAACAGCAATTATTTTAACGATATCCGGATATTGATTTGCCAGAGCCACGGCTTTATCTATTTCTACCGCATTGGTTTCACTTTCTTGATTGTGATCAGGAGCCTTATCAGTAAATGCATTTTTACAATTGATCCAAACACCTAGCATCACGTACATTTCAAAATTTGGATCCTCTTTTTTTAATTCAGCAATCGCTTTTAAGACATTTGATGCATGGGGTAAATGCAATTTGTACGTTCGAATTATTCCAACACCCATGGCAGATAACAACTTCATATCTTCTTTGAGTTCATCTAAGGTTGGTTCAATATCGTGATCAACATTGCGATATCCCCCATATGACATGGCCAAATAATTTGGATTACCTAAAATTTCACCTGCAGTTTTTGACTTATTTTTAGGTTTAGCCTGAAAAGCAAATATTACCGCTGCAATAACAATTACGATTAAAACTGTTTTCATGATTTGATATAAACGATTATTTGGTCAATATTTCCGGTTCTTTCAAAAATAATTTTACTGGTTTCACTATCCAGTTTCAATCCTTTTAAATTTTGAGTAGTTCGGTCATTGAAAACGATCTGTATTTCTTCCCGATCAGATATTTTATAGATAATAGGGACTTGGCAGTAAGTAAAACAAAGTGAGTTCTTTTCTAAAGGAATCACAATACTATTTTTGTGCAAATTGGTATAATGAAATTCTTTTGGGGCACCCAAAAATTCTTGACGTCTCAGTAATTTCGGATTGAAATATATGCACCCGTTCTTTACAAATACACCTAATTCGCCTATTCTACTTAAAATGTCTTCCTTAACCTGGCCGGTCATACCGGGTTGCTGTGCGCCTTTACCTGCCGGAGTATGTGAATATGGATCAGTTGGAAAAGCGCCATATAGCTCTGGCGATTTATGAACCCCAATTCCTGCTTCTATTTCATAGTAATGATCTAAAAGTTTACCGATAATAACCTCACTTTCATTCTTGTTCAAGGCAAGTAAACAATTTTCTTGAACGGCCAAAAGTAATTTTGATACCATGTGCCAATAGATAGAGCCTAATCCTTCATAACCATAAAATGTACCCGAACGCCCTGTGAACGATTTATGGTCAAAAATGTCCTCAAAAATTTGAAGCAACAATTCTCTGTCTTTCTCTATAAGGTCTTGGTATTTTGCTTTAGGTAAATTGTCTAATGCATTATTTAAACTATTGGCATTGTGAAAGCTTCCACTAAAATGATAATTACCTAAAACATCTCGTTCAACGACTTCAGAATTGCCCTCTGCGATCAAACTTTTTAAGAGTTCAGATTTGGCCACTTTAGCTGATGGGATATTATTCTTTTTATCAAATCTTTTTAATTCCTTATTTGGATAAAGGATATAGCTGTATTGGTCTTCTCTGAATAATGCACTACTTTTTAATCCGTCCAATAACCCTAAGGCTTCTTTAGGAGATAAATAACCCGAACTTAAAACAGCGACTTGACCTTCGAGCATTTCAGATAAATAGGATATAGATACCTCATCATTTTTAATGGTCATGATATTATATGCGTGATATAATTTATCTGATCGTTTATTCTTGCGTATACTTTGGTCTAAATATTCCTGAGTAACAGCAATGAATTCCAAAAGTTGATCCTTGGATATCTTTGTTTTTTTGCTTGAAAACCCATTTTCATAAATGGCCATTCTGTATTTGCTTCCTGCTTCACCCAAACCATCTAAAACTTTCTTTCTTTCTTTATCTGAAATAATTCCTGAAAGAATTTGTTTCTCACCTGTTAAAGTATTCACTACATCTTTGAAAAATTTGGCTAATTCTGCCGATAACTCGAATGATTCATCTTTAGTCTTAACAAGGATCGTTTCAAAGAAATCTAAAAATCTTCTCAAATAATAAAGCGTTACCATTGATACGCCATTACCTACTAAAGCATTATTTGCGTCGTTCCATTCAGGTCTTTGGGTGTTTAGCCAAATGCCACCTTCCGGAATAAAGTTGGAGACCTTGGCTAAAACCGTAGCCAACATCTTTTCGATAAAATTAACTCGATAGATAGATTGATTTTTATCGGTCAATAAGGTCCCGTCCGCACCAAGTTCTGCCTTTTTCTTCATGATTTTTTCATTCAAATGATGATCAAAATCTATGGTGTCTTTCGGGTTTTTCAGAATGTCGTTATAGCTCTTAATTTTATATGGAACATTGGCATATACAAAAACATCCTGATCAAAAAGTTTAGCAAGTCTATTTGGGTAATGACCTTCAATTAATTCTAAAAATTTTAATAGATAGATGATTTGATGATCGCCCCAATACCCTATAAAAGACCAAGGGTCGTCTTCTTCAATTACCTCCCAATCAAAACCATCTTTGGTCACTCTGTACGGATTATATCCTTCAAAGGTCGTGGCATTCAAAAACTTATGAATCATATTCTCGATAAACTCGGGGTAGGAGTGTGCCAATGCTTCCCAATTCTGAAAAATATCGCGCCAGTTCCCCTCATAATCTAAGATTTTAGATCCATCAATCTCACTTCTTGTATTAATAGAAAATTTATTCCAAGGTCTACTTGGATCTCCATGTCTTCTGCTGAATTTTAGCGGTAAATATTCGTAGCACAGTCTTTTAAAATCTTTGTCATGATCATTATCTGCAATTACTTTGACATCCTTCAGTGAAAAAAGACCTGGTAATGATGCTAAGACATCTTGTTTTGCTTTTGATACATTTTTGCTCGCCTTAGAAATGTATTTGATAAAATCACCTTTTTCTATGTGATAGTCATCATCAAATATACCTCCACGCATAACGTTGAAGAGCGTATTCGAAAAATGTCTGATGTTGATTAAGGGATCAGCTGTGAGTTGTATGCCATCAGAAGCGCCAATTAACTTAACTAAGTTTTTAGTGCCCTTCTTCACATCTTCCTGCACGAGTTGTGAGATATTTTTTTCTTTTTTGATCAATTCAGATGTTCGATTAATACCAGTTATGGATTGATTTACATCTGCGACAAACATCCAACTTTTGTCTTCATTTGCCTTTAAAGAAATATTGGAAACTATAAAATAGGCACCTTTTTCGGCCTTTATATCAACTTCCTGTTTAATGTCCTTTCCTTTTCTGAAATTTTTTAGTTGTAAAGAAGATAATAAATGGATCGGATTCTTCAATCCATGAGACCATACTACATTCGCCTTTAAGGCTTCACTGGGTTCTGCTTTATCCACAATAAAGGCACTTAGTGCATAAATACCTAATCCAATTTCACTCTCTAATTCACATTTCTTATAGGCGTCAACCAAATTACTGCTGCTGTTTTGAAGACCTGAATTTACTCCGGCAGGCAAAATGTTTTGCATACCGTCTAGAACAGTTATTTCTATTGGTGTACTATGATTGTTAACTAAATTTGATTTTTTTACAAAACCAAATTGATCGCTTGAGTTCCATTGATAGCTAAAAGTTAGTCCTAGATCGCTGTTGATTTCTTCAAAAACAATTTTGTTTCCAAAATTGTTCTTATACAGGTTTCTCGTGATACTGTAAATACCTTCATACCTGTTTGAAAAGGGTTCCCATAAATATGTTTTGCCATCCTTTTTAACCTGCATGATGGTTTTGCTTCCCGTGGTTTCAGCTGATTCTGTAATCTTGTCGTCTGTGTAATAAGGAAATAATGATGACTCAGCATCTTTTCTTCCGGCACTAAGCCCTCCATTACTCGAGATAAACATCCAGTGATTGGAATCACTCACAATGCTGATGAAAAAAGGTCGCATGTAATCAACATTTGAAATTTTGTAGTAAAGTTCTCCATTTAGGGTTACTAATTCACCTGTGAGACTTCTGTCTTGAAAAGAAGCGGTATTATTACCGATAAAAATATCTTTACGGTCCATTTATTATTATAATTATTCAATCAATCTTTAGAAGGATTGATCATGTTATTCAGTTAATGTATTAGTTTAATTTGATTATTGAACTACCAGTTTTTTTGGATTTACTATACCTGTAAAATATGCTAAAAGGCTAGACCTGTTAAAAATTAGGTGTACAAATTAGACCTTAATGAGCACTTTTTCTATGTTCAATCGTAAAAAAAAGGTTAGTATTAGAATTATTTTATTACTAACCTTTTTTATCATTATCTAAATTTATAGTTATTATTTTATTACTATACCATCTATATAAAATATTTCATATGAATCAGTATGTTTTTATGGATTGAGAATAACTGATACATTATCTATATTGGCAGATACGCTACAACCTGCATCTCCTCCGCAAACAGCTTCAATTAAGAACGAAATTCCAGACGAAACATCAGTACCGGCAGGTATGGTGAATGTTCCCGTAAAAGTTGTCCAAGAATCGCTTAGTGCAGGCGCAGGATTAAATACGTGGGTAAAGGAAGCTCCATTAGATCCTTCTCCAAAAAGTAGGACATTAAAGACTGCACCGGGTTGTACCACTGATCCAATATGATCAAATTTGATTTGAACAACATCACCTGCTGAAACTGTACCCACGCCAATTCTTTCTTGTTTGAAAGCAGGATTACTTGGGCCGTTGGTAGCGAGTTTACCGGACCATGAACCACCATTGTTAACGGTATTGTCCAAAGCGGCTGTACCACCATTTTGAAACAAACTCCAGCAAGTATCTGTTCCAGACTCAAATCCACCATCTGAGACTAGATCTCCGGCAGGAGGAGTACAATCTGGATTTCCACCACCACCATCGCCATATAACATCAAGTCATCGAAGTAGTAAGTATCGGTATTGTTTGCGTTTAAATCAAAGAATATGACAATTTTATTGAATTTGTTGCTATTCTCAGCTGCAAAGGGGAATGTTAATTCTTCCCATCCGCTGGTCACTGAAGTGGTCAGGAACTGCTCGGTATTGTTACCTGGATTTCCTATTTCTTCCAGTTTAATTCTAACTTCAGTATTGGCTCTTGCAGACCAGACTTTAATTTTTAATCCATCATTGGCATTGAAATCGAGTTTACCATCTAAATCGAATTGATTGTTATCCCAAGGGTTATTTCCGAGTTTAGTGATTTTACCAACCTTACATGAATTGTTCACTGAATTAGCTACATCAGGATTATCGATCCATTCAAAATCAGCACCATCCTCAATAAAATTAGGAGTTTGATCAGTCAGGAAGGTCATGTTTAGATCTGCTGCACTAATTGATTCAACAGTTTCTGCGGTACAAACCGGATTTCCACCACCGCCATCGCCATATAACATCAAGTCATCGAAGTAGTAAGTATCGGTATTGTTTGCGTTTAAATCAAAGAATATGACAATTTTATTGAATTTGTTGCTATTCTCAGCTGCAAAGGGGAATGTTAATTCTTCCCATCCGCTGGTCACTGAAGTGGTCAGGAACTGCTCGGTATTGTTACCGGGATTTCCTATTTCTTCCAGTTTAATTCTAACTTCAGTATTGGCTCTTGCAGACCAGACTTTAATTTTTAATCCATCATTGGCATTGAAATCGAGTTTACCATCTAAATCGAATTGATTGTTATCCCAAGGGTTATTTCCGAGTTTAGTGATTTTACCAACTTTACATGAATTGTTCACTGAATTAGCTACATCAGGATTATCGATCCATTCAAAATCAGCACCATCCTCAATAAAATTAGGAGTTTGATCAGTCAGGAAGGTCATGTTTAGATCTGCTGCACTAATCGATTCAACAGTTTCTGCAGTACAGTCAGCACCTCCGCCGTCATCAGATTTGTAAAGCATAAAGTCATCGATGAAATAAGTCTGAGTGGTATTGGTGTTTAATTCAAAGAAGAAAATTATCTTATCATATTTTCCGCTCTCTCCGCTTGCGAAGTCAAAAGTTAATTCTTCCCAGGCACTAGCAGTGGTCGTCTTTGCTCCAATCTCAACATTAATATTACTGTTCGTTTTGTCTTCAAGTTTTACTAAGACATTTGTACCAGCCACTGGGGACCAAACTTTCATTTTAAACCCAGCATTATTATTAAAGTCAAATTTCTCGTTAAAATCAATCTGGTTATTTGCGAAAAGCGCTCCACCATTTCGATCAATTTGTCCTACCTGACACGAAGTATTCACTAAATTATCAGTATCTGGATTTTGTACTGTTGTTAAGACAGCATCAAACGAACTAATTTTATCTCCTGGGTCAGTCTGGAAAGTCAAATTAAAATCAGCTGCATCAAATGATTGAGTGGTTTCTTCCTCACATGGTTTTGGAGGTGTTTCAATTTGAGCAATATCGTCAATATAGAAAGTACCTGCTTTTGTGCCGGGACCATCAACAAATATGGTCATTCTTACATATTTATTAGAGGAATTAAAATCAAATGAGATCAATTCCCATCCAGTACCTCCATGACCGGTTGTAACTTCGATATCTGGACCGGTGCCTTGTTCTAATTTTAATAAAATATCTACAGGAGAATCTGACCAGAAATTCATCTGGATGGTTTTATCTGTAGTTAAGTCGAGTTGAGTTCCAAGGTCAAAATTAATTCCTTCATAGGCCGCTCCGCTATTTGTAACAGCTCCAACTTTTGTTGCTTTGTCGTTAGATCCTGAAACATCCGGATTATCGACTATTTCAAAAGATGCCCCATTAAAAGAAGCCACATTATAATTTACGTTTGGATCATCAAAAGTGACGGGTAAAGTAATTGGATTAGGAATGCTGATGATAATGGTATCCTCGAAAGTAGCTGATGCCCCAGATACACTGGTTGCTTTTAGGCTTACTTTATAGGTTCCATTCGCAAATGTTTTTATTGGATTTATTTCAGTAGAGGTTCCACCGTCTCCAAATGTCCATAAATAAGTTCTTGCTTCGGATGAGATATTGATAAAAGTAACTGTGCCTGAATTTTCATTCAAGGTATACGTAAATCCTGCTTCAACTTGAGGGAAGTTTGTTTCGTCATCGTCATCGCAGCCGAGGACAGCTACAGCTAAAATCAAAAATAAATACTTGATCGCTTGCTTTAAGAATTGTTTCATAACCTTATTTTATTAATTGTTTATTCTATTATTTTTATAAACCCTCACATAATCAACCAACATGGTTTGAGGAAAAGAAGTCTCACTATTTGGAGAACCAACGAATGAACCTCCAACCGCAAGATTGAGAACGATATAGAAAGGTCGATCGAAGACCCATTCACCCGGAACATCGTCTGGTGTAATCTGATTATATAAGACATCGTCTACATAGAAATTTATGTACTGAGGTCCCCATTCAATACCGAAGACATGAAAATCTGTATCAAACCGGTCATTTACCAGATCATAGGATTTTGTGATGGCTGAACCACCTGAGTAACCAGGACCATGCACCGTTCCATGAGTGATGGAAGGTTCTTGTCCACGGTTTTCCATAATGTCAATTTCACCGCAATTTGGCCATTGTACATCATCTATGTTATTTCCTAATAGCCAAAATGCAGGCCACATTCCTTGTCCGTAAGGTAGCCTGATGCGCGCTTCAAAACGTCCATAGGCTTGCTCAAATTTTCCTTTGCTCATTATTCTGGCGGAAGTGTAGGAGGCGCCTTTATAAGACTCCTTCTTGGCTGAAATAATCAATACTCCGTTCTGCACAGTTATATTCTCTTTGCGATCTGTGTAATACTGCAGCTCATTATTCCCCCAACCTATACCGGCATCAGTTCCTTCGCCATTGCCAATGTCATAGCTCCATAAAGAACTATCAATGGGACCATTCACATCGAACTCATCTTGCATCACAATTTGTTTGAAATTGACAACATTTTGTGTTTCATCATTAGAACAGCTTGAGATGACCAAGATCAGAGCGATCAAAATTGATAAACTAAAAAATCTCAGTTTAGTCTTTGTTTTAAATTTAACTATCAAATTCATGTTTGTATTTTTTAAAATCAATTTTATTATTTGTGCAAATAAATATTATCGACATAAAAACCTGAGGGTCTTGGCGATATGTCGCCTGATGCATCAAAAACTATTTGCCCAAGATTACTTCTATTCGGTAAACTAGTGATGTCTAATTCAACACTGATCCATTCTCCCGTAACTAGGGCAGGAGTGCTATTGGTTGATAGTGTGATTGATACGGTTGAATTATCTCCGCCGCCAAATTCATCATCTGCACCAAAATCAACGAGGTTAATTCTTAAAGTAGATTCAGGATCAAAACTATTTGGTATGAAAATGTCCAAATGCATTCTTGTCATGTCAGAAGCATTGATTGTTGGCACATTTTGATTAAATTCTATACCTACAAAGTTGTAATTTTCATAATTCAATACGTTGTCTCCATTTACTTCAAAATCATTAGAAGTTGTTGTTTGGAAAGGCGCATAATAACCATTATAAAAATCAACAGGTACATTTGCATAAACATCGCTAAAAATGGATATGACCTCACTTTGACTATAGGGAGGTATTGGGGCAGGAGTAAATTGCCCGATCACCTCAACAGTTAATGATCCTTTTGCTTTTACGCCATCTAATATAGCTGTAATTTCTGCTCGGCCTTTACCCACAATTGAAACGATTCCCAACTCACTTACTCTGGCCACATCTACATCTGTAGAACTAAATGTAAAATAGCTTGGTGCTGCTAAAACGGTTTCATTCAAACCTGAGCCCAAATTAAAAGTTTGCGTTAACCCCGATCTCAAATCAATTCTAGAACCTATAAAAGATGTTTGTTCTATATCTTCGCCATTCAAAATAGCCGGTTTTGGCTGTGCAATGGTGCCAAGTTTTTCAAATTGCAGCTCATCGATCCAGAAGGTAAAACCATTGTTATTTTCCGGTCCTGCTGCATAAAAAAACATTCCTTTTTCAAGGGTAAGTTTATACGGATCAGGAATAGGGATAACATATTTCGTCCAAGTCGTATTGATTCTTAAATTCTGTTTAGTTGCGAAATATTTATTTTCGATAAAATCAACTCCAAAACCTATTTCATTAATCGTAGCTGCTTGTGAGCCCATTGCCCAAAAAGTAAGTGCATCATATTCTGTAAGATTTCTACCAAAATAATCAGGGAAAATAGCTCCGGCATAAGAACCAGCCGGGTCACCAACATTGGGAACATCAAACCTCATCGATGCAGTTCCATCATATTTAGTTTTTTCGTCTATACTCAGTGCGTTTTGTTTAGAATCTGCGAAGGGTAAATATTCCAATCCGCCGCTGAAACCATCGATAAAAACTTCCCCTGTATTTGGAAAAGTTGCAAATACTGCTTCATCCGAAAGATCTCTTTCACAGCTTATATTCACAGTAAAAATCAATCCTAGCAGGAATATAATTCTTAAATAAGTAAATTTTCTGATTTTCATTTTTCTACTATTTTATTTTCCAATATTGATATGAATGTATGTTCTAATTTCCCATTCTGTACCATTATCAAATCCTACAGGACTAATAATTGGTGCAGTAGCAAATTCTTCGCTAACATTTGGAAGATAGCGAGGTGAATATTGGTCAAGTGAACGCCAGGTACCTCGAATACCAACCATTGTATTTGGCAGAATAAACCAATCCGGTTTTCCAAGGGTTGTAGAAAGGTCTAACATGAACTGTAATGGAAATGTGAGGTTAAAGTCGCGATGGTAATCATAAGGACCCCAGTCATTGATTTTTACTGAATTAATCAATTTGAATTTCTTATAAATCATTCTGATATCGCCACCAAAACGTTCTATCAATCTTTCATCACTACCGTTGGCTTGCGCTGTTCCGAAGTAAATATTCGCAACTAATCCAAAATCAGAATTTAATTTTGAAACAATACGAGTATTTGACTCCCAGAGATCTTCTGCAGGCGCTGCCCCTGGGAAGGCAAAAGTTGTTCGACCATCGGGAAAGATACCAATCGCGGCATCTTGTGATGTTGGATGATGACGGTAAACAAATCCTGTATTGAACGCAAATTTAGCATCCTCGGAACGGTCATTATCCCATTCATACATCCATGTTGCTGGAGTTGGATCATACGTAAGTAGCAATTCTCCGGCGGTTGTTTCTCTGTTTCCTCTTACAGCAAAAGGATCATCTTGTATATTTCTGAGTCTTCCCGGTGCTTGCACATCTCCAGGCATTGGATCAACAAGTGGTCTTTGCCATAAAAAATTTGGAGCGATCTGGAAATTTCCAATTCCATAAGTAAAACCAGTTAGAAAGTTCGATTGATTTCCGCTTCCGGTATCTTTAAGTCTCCAGCCCGTAAAAGTTTGGGTATAATCAGCTCCTCCATTTGCGACCAATCCCATGACAGCGCCTTGAGCGTACCAATTGAAAGGACCACTTGAATAAGTTATTTTTGCTTTTCCTCCCCAGTTATCATCAGAATTTATTTTATCTGTATAAACGATGTATTTGGCATCGGATTCTGGCGAATTTGGATCATAATTTGGGTTGTTTTCTGCGATTTGGAATTCTCTGCCATTCAAGGGTTGTCCTCCCCAGATACCTCCAACTTCGATTCCAAAAGAACCAAATTCTCTTTTGACATGGAGTGTTGCTCTTTTTGTTCTGGGCAGAGGGATAGCGATTGAGGAAACAGCCTCTGGTGCATCTGCGATGTCATTATGATAAACCGCAGTAACATCAAATTTTCCTATGGTACGACCATATTTTAAAAGTATAGCCGGGTTAGCACCCCACCAAAGTTGAGGTCCGAATGCAGCCTTAAACCCATCTATTGCTCTTTTACCATCGAATTCAAAACCGATAATTTCACCGTTGTAAATATCTAAATTTGGGCCATAATTTGCTTCCGGATATAGTCCAAAAAAGTCTCCTTCATAACCCCAATGATAGTGCCCTGTTCTGTAAAATCCTCTAAGATCAAAATCTTTGGCATTCCATTCGTATTCTGCAGTGTAAACTTGAACTCTGTTTATATCTGAGATTTGTAAGTTGCCTTCATCTGTATTTACAGATCTGGTACGCGCTCTATTTTCATAAAAAATTTCATCAATTGGGTTTTCCGCTACATTCCCCACAATGTTAATATTTACGTTGGCGCGCATATTTGAAGTTGGATTAGCCTCCACACCAACATAAAAGGACTCCATATGATCAAAGCCAAGTTGATTTGGATAAGTTTGATAATCCGGATCAGGGTCGTCCGGGGTAGTGATTAGACTACCACCTGTATTATATGTGGTAAATTCAGCCCTTAAATTACTAATAGCCAGTTTTTTAGTGCTTATTGCGCCTAAAGCGGCTGCATCTCCACGAGCCCTCAGAACAGCATCTGTCAATTCAATATTATTGAAATAATTGTCGATAAATGTCAGTGTCATACCCTCATCGTAAGGATTCAATTTATGAGCTTCTTTTAAAGCGTAATATGCGGCACGAGGGTATAATTCATAGAGGCCTCTTTCATTGGTTGGTCCTTTCGCACAAATACCAAACCATTCTTCGTTCATATTGTTTTCAGTTCCATCGACATCAAATTGATAACCTCCATTAAACCATGAAGCATTGCTATCATGTACATCTGCATTTTTTCTATCGTCAAAACCAAATTTCCACCAACCATCACTGAATTGGAAGGTAAATCCTCCGACTGAGTTATTTGCTTTACCTAACCCTGCCGCATTTTCATAGATTTCTTTCCAATTTCCAACCATATAATAGGCCTGAGATTTTTGGTCCTCTGTATTGCTAATGGCATTAAAAGCATCCGCACCGAACTCGGTGAACATAATTGGTTTGTTTAATTTATCCCTGACCACATCAAACATATCTCCAAAAGAAACTCCGCGATAGGCATTGGTACCATATATATCAATGTCTTCACATTCTTCGGCAATGATATCGATGAATAAAACATCACCATTACAAATGGCAACAGGGTGTGACTGGTCATGTGCCTTTATTTTTTTAGCAGCCTCGTTCATAAGCCTATACATAGGTCTTCCGCGCTTTTCTCCTACGAATTGCTTTTCCTGCTCATCATCCGGAAAATCTTCAGTCTCTGCACCGGCCCAAAACAATCCATAATTATTTTCGTTTCCCAACAAGTACATTAAAAGACCTGGTGTATTACCGTATTCTTTTACCAAGATGTCAACTTCATTTAATAAGTACTCTTGAGTTTTAGAATCTGCATAATTAGTTACTGGAGTCCAAACACCATCTAGTGTCAATCCATATCGTCCGAATGAATGGTTGAGCATTGTGTAAATGCCATAATTTTCGTAGATATATTCTATCCATCTTGCAGGAACACCGGTGTATTGGCGGATCACATTTACATTCATGTTCTTTAAGAGCGACATTTCTGAGTCAAGTCCCGCTTTTATGATATCATCTGATTTATTCCAGAAATCGGCATTTACTGTATTTGTACCGATAGGTATGTAATCCCAGTTCATACCATTGATCATAAAATCATTTCCATTAACTACCAATTTCATTCCCTCTTCGTTTTTAACGACAGACACCTCGCTAACTTGAGCAAACCCCGCTGAAACGATTAAGAAAAGTACAAGTCTTATAAAATTGTTTTTCATCATATTAATAATTTAAGAAGGTCATAAGAATTTGAATGGAATTAATTTGGATAAAATAATTTAGGGTGAATTATGGATCGAGTAAAACCAAAAAATTCTAAATTATTACACCAAACACATTATCTATTTGTTGCACACAATTCTGTACTAAATTTACCTAAAAGTATAGTAAAATATCAAGTGAACCCTTAGATTACACCTATACAAAAACTCTACATGATTTTTTTTCGGCTAGGTTTAAAAGGAGTGTAATTATATTAAGTATTTGATAATCAATACATTAATATTATTTAAGACGGATAAATAAAAGATTCAATAAGATCTTTAACTTAACATAGAAGGAAATAAAGCAGGTTTAAATTTCTAAAATACGGGCGACCAAATTATCTTCATTCGATAATTTCATCTTTTTTCTAAGCCGATATCGCTTAATTTCGACACTTTTGTAGGAGATATTTAACAATGGGGCAATTTCTTTTGATGATAAATTTAGCCTTAAATAAGCACATAATCTCAAGTCGTTCGGTGTTAACTCAGGATATTCATTTTTTACTCTTTGTAAAAAATCTTTATCTGCATTATTAAAAGCTTCTTGAAAAAACTCCCAATCATCGTCATGGTTAAGGCTTTTGTCAATAATTTTTATAACAGGTTTAATTAAGTCTTTGTCCTTTACAATGGTCAATTCGTCTTTAATGGTATTTAATAACTCATTTTTTTTAATAATACTCATGGTAGAAACAGCTAATTCTCGCCCTTTACTTTTATTTTCTTGTTCTAATTGCTGATTCTTGATGCGTATAATCTCTTTTTCTTGTTCTGACTGGGTTAACCTTAACTCGCGCTCCTTATTTTCTATGATCTTCTGTCTTTGTTTCCTATAGTATCTCTTATAAAGGTTGTGTACCAAAAGAAATAATAATGACATACAAATACCGTAAATTATCAAAAGTAAATTCGATATGTACCAAGGTTTTTCAATACTGAAGGAATATATAGCAATATTTTTTGATAATTTATTGCCAATTTTAGCGCGTACTTTAAAGTTATAATCACCATAAGGTAAATTTTCAAAAAACTCATGAGGTTCTGCTGACCAAGGACTCCAATTGTCGTAAATACCTTCCATCTTATACTGATAATTTGTTTCTAGGTATTTTTGATATTCAGGAACGTTAAAGGAGAATGACATGTTATTCTCGTGACTTTTTAGTTGTCCTTTTGTTTGCGGATCTAAAATTGCCCGTTCATCAGAGTTCTTGGAATTACTTTTGGTGATATAATTGATGTTTACCTCAAAATCTTGAATTTCCAACTTAGAAATGTCGATAATTAAATATCCTGAAATACCTCCAAATAAATAATTTTGGTTACCTAAGTGTAGGACATTTTCATAACCTGAGATGCCTTTTCTTAATGATTGATTGAGCGAAATGCTATTGATTTTAGATTTGCCGGTATTTTCGTCTTGCGTTATATAATTGATCTTTGAGTTAGTAAAGATCCACAAAATCTCGCCGGTTTGATCAGTGACTAATTTTCCAGAACTATAATCGTCTTCGGAATAAACTTCGCCCAAAATACTATCTAGAAAAAATTTATCCTCCTTTTCAGAATATTTGTAAAGACCGTTTTTAAAGGCGTATAATAGATCATTTTTATAACGTAAAATACTTGAATTTGCCCCTTTTGAAATAGAATCGATGGATATGTTCAATACATTTGAAAAATCCTCATCCACTTTAATCTTATAAATTCCTTTGTATTCATGATTAATAAAGATCTCATTATTTGGCATTTCTTCAAAGTAACGAGACGAAATGTTAAAACCTTTAATGGCATTTTTTACCTGCCATTTTTCATTTTTCTTCTCTAAAATAGAAAGTCCGTCATAATTGCCTTGTAAAATCAAATTTTTTTTATTCAGGGGTTTTAACTGCCAGCTGCCTTGCGTGTTCGGAATTTTCAATACTCTATCGTCGTTAACAATAAAGGTGCCCAAGTGATGACAGCAAAACAAAGTATCATCATATTCTACCAATGACCATACCTGACCTGCGGTTCCGGGAATATATTTGAAACTGTCATTTGATTGATGGTCCTTATAATATAAGCCTTGATTTGTACCTAAGTATATTTTATCCTTATAAAGGGCAGAAGTATAAACGCTGCCCAATATGCCTTCATTGTCGAAGTACGTTTTAAAAGGAGACTTCATATTTATACAGGTTACTCCATTATCTAACCCTAGCCATATATTGTTTTTTTGATCTTCAAATACAGATAGTACCGTGTTGTTCAACAGACCGTTCTTCTGATCAATGAGCATGAGTATTTCACCTTTGTCATTGGCTTGTAATATACCATCCGAGATCGTTCCCAGAAGAAAGCTCTTATCCTTGAGTTGAATACCGCTATAAATACTTTTATTCTTTATCGAGGAATTGATTGGATTTTTCCACTCTATGGTACTTCCATTTTTCAACTCATAAAAACCATTGTTTTGAGTCAAAATGAGTAATTCATCACCAAAAGAAAAAATATTCGTAATAACATCATTTTTTAATATTTCATCGCCTGAGACCAATACTTTTTTATCACCGACAATTTGGAATAGACCGAGATTCATTTCCTGAAAGTAAACGGAGTTATTCGCTTTGTACATTTTTGTAATTGTAGTTTCACTGTCAATTATTTTAAATGTTTGCGCAGGCTCGTCATAAATATAAATCCTATTTAAGGATTGAAAAAACAACTTCTTTTCGTCAATTTTTATGATATTCCAAAACTGTTCATCTTCAATAAGTTCTTGTTTTATATCTTTCGAAAGTGAGGTATAATTCAAATTGCCAAAACCGTCTTTCTCCCAGTATCCAAACTCCATATAAGCACCTATATAAATAAGTCCATTTAGCACATTTACAGATCTAATTATGGTTTGATTGGGAGACTGATACAGGTTCCATCTTGCACCATTAAATTCGAGCAGACCTTTATTATTTGCTACATATATTAGTTGATCTTGTGTCTGTGATATGGCCCAATTTTGATTTTCAGCGTTGTAATCAGTTGTTGTATAATTTAACAGAGGAGGCAATTCTTGCGCAAAAGTAGTTCTGCAAGTAAAATAAATGCTAAGAATTAATGCAATGTGAAATAGTTTCATCGATCAAACATTTATATTAGGCAATAATAACATTATTAAATTAATTCTACTTCTGTTCCGGTTGTTTTCAATCAGTGAATCTCAAATTTTAAAGAAAAATAATATTTTCAGACAAGATCCGGAACAAATTTCATTCCATGGGTAAATTATCTATTTTTTTAGGTGATATAATCTTTAAAAAAAGAAGAAATTAGATTGTATGTATTGTCGATGTCAGTTATATTTGCAGCTTGAATAATTACGGGGTGTAGCGTAGTCCGGTTAGCGCGTCGGCATGGGGTGCCGGAGGTCGGAGGTTCGAATCCTCTCACCCCGACTAAAAAGTCCAACTGAGGTTGGACTTTTTTCTTTTGTATTTTATTGGACAAATGGAGGTGATAGAATAGCCCGGGATATAATTGATAATAGTAAAAAGACAGGGGAACCTTCTTTTGATAACCGTAATCACGGTAGTAAAGGGCTGGTCAGACATTAAAATACTCATTAAAAACACTCACTCTAAGGTTTAAACTAAAAAACCATTTGAAATTTTTTTCGTTCGAGTTGCAAAGTAGCTTTTGGTGGCATGTGTCAAATTTTCGGGTAAGTATAATTGCAGAGATTCCTGATAGCTTGATAAATAGCTGATCGAATAGTTTCTGTTTCGCTATTGATATCAGATTTTTCTTAAAGACACTTCATCAGGCATCAGAATAAAAATTATCTCAAGGTAAATCTACTATTCCTATCTTTACGTAAATAAAATGTAATTCCTTAATTTATAGCTATGAACAGTTTGAAAAGTATTTTTTGGTGTTGTTTATTTACCACATTAGTTTTGTATTCATGCACTCCCAATTTGGAAATAGAAAATAATTGGTCAGTTCAATCTCCAAATGGCAAACTTACGATGGTTATTGATCATCTGAGTAAAACAGATAGCAGTTTGGTCTATCATGTTCTTATAAATAATGCAACTGGAATTGATACCGTTTTGTCAAAATCTACCTTGGGTATTGTAAGGTCGGATGATTCTTTTACAAAGGGATTAAAGCTCGTTGCCGCCTCTCCATCAGTTGAAATTGACGAGACTTTTCAAACATTTACAGGCAAAAGGTCAGAAGTTCATAACCATGCCCTGGAACGAGTTTTTACTTTTGAAACTATTCAGGGAAATAAAGTTGAGATTGAAGTAAGAGTTTTTGATGATGGCGTTGCCTTTAGATATATTTTTCCAGAACAGAATGAGGAATTACATAAGGTAACATCAGAAGCAACGGGATTTGATTTTTTTAAGAAAGGTAAGGCTTGGATACAACCTTATGATTCGGTGACAAAATGGACACCTGCCTATGAGAAATATTATTTAAATAATATTGAGATTGGAGAAATCTCTCCTAATCCCAATGGATGGTGTTTTCCAGCATTATTTCAAACAGGAAATAATTGGGTATTATTAACTGAAGCGGGTTTATATGATAATTTTTACGGCGGACGGCTTGAAAATACTTTTTCCTCTTTGATATTCACTATCCGGTTACCTGAAAAGACAGAAGCCAATGGTTTAGGTTCAATTGAACCGGAACATGCTTTACCTTGGGAAACACCTTGGCGCGTAATTGTTGTTGGAGATAATTTAGCAACGATTTTAGAAACAGATGTGGTAAAAAAGTTGGCAAGACCCAATCAAATAAAAAACACAAATTGGATAAAACCTGGAAGGGCTTCCTGGAGCTGGTGGTCAGATCATCCGAGTAGCAAAAGTTATAGTGCCATGGTCCCTTTTATAGATTTAGCCGCCGAGATGGGTTGGGAATATACTTTAATAGATGCGAATTGGAATACCATGTATGATGGCAAAATTGAAGATTTAGTGGCATATGGAAATAACCGAGGAATTGGTTCACTTTTATGGTATAACTCCGGTGGGCCTCATAATTCGGTAACAGAAGAACCAAGAGATCTAATGAATGATCCTGTTAAACGAAAAGAAGAATTTATGAAAATTTCCCAATGGGGAGTAAAGGGCATAAAGGTCGATTTTTTTCAAAGTGATAAACCATTTATTTTACAGCAATATTTAGACATCTTAAAAGATGCGGCAGAATATCAATTGATGGTTAATTTTCACGGAGCAACCATACCGAGGGGTTGGGAAAGAACTTTTCCTAATTTGATGACTATGGAAAGTGTAAGAGGAGGAGAGTGTTACAGTTTTGCACCTGAATATCCTGAGCTTGCACCAAGTCATCACACCATTTTACCGGCTACGCGAAATGTCATTGGCTCAATGGATTACACGCCTGTAACGTTTTCAGACAACGAATACCCGCATTTAACTACCAATGCCCATGAACTGGCATTATCGGTTATTCTTGAGTCGGGTTGGCAACACATGGCAGATCGAGTTGAAGCCTATCGTTCTCAACCGGAAGAAGTAAAACAATTCTTGAAAGATGTTCCTTCAACCTGGGATGATACTAAATTTGTGCGGGGTTTTCCGGGTAAAGAGATGATTTTAGCAAGAAAAAAGGGTGATGATTGGTTTATTGCCGGCATAAATGGAGAGGCAGTTCAAAAAGATTTTTCAAATGATCTTGCGTTCTTGACCGGTGATTATGAAGCTGTTATTATCAAAGATGGAATGGATCCTAGGACATTTTCTATTGACAAATCAAATATAAACTCGTCTAGTAAAGTTGATTTAAGGATGAGCCCATATGGCGGTTTTACCATCCATTTGAAGAAAAAGTAGAAATAGATTTGATATGCAAATAAACTGATTGATCTATTTCGAGATAGAAAAGTGCTGGTCAGGTAAATTCTTAAGAATATCTGCTGCTGATTCGGCCGTAATATCCCTTTGTGGATTGGCGAACATTTCATAGCCAACCATAAATTTTTTTACCGTCGCAGATCTTAAAAGGGGAGGGTAAAAAGACATGTGAAAATGCCAATATTCATGATCTTGACCATCAGTAGGGGCTTGGTGAATACCCGCTGAATAAGGGAAAGATGTTTCGAACAGATTATCAAATTTGGTAGTTATGATTTTTATGATTTCTGCAAAAGAGTTTTTTTCGTCGTCTTTGAGTTGGCCGATGTGTTGGTAATGTTTTTTTGGAATGATCATAATTTCATATGGCCAAACCGCCCAAAAAGGAACAAGTGCTGCGAAATCATTATTTTCAAATACAATTCGCTCGTTTAATTCCAGCTCCTTTTCCAAATACAACTTTAATAAACTTTGCTGTTTACTTTGCCAAAAAACGCTTTGTTGATTTGTTTTTTTAATGACTTCGTTTGGGATTGATTCTTGCGCCCATATTTGACCATGTGGATGTGGATTACTGCATCCCATCGTATCTCCTTTGTTCTCAAAGATCATCACATGATTGATAAAATCTAAACGGCCTAAATTTGTATATTCACTTTGCCATAAATCGATTACAGCTTTAATTTCAGTAACTTCCATTAAAGGAAGCGTTAACGAATGGTTTGGAGAAAAGCAGATCACCTTGCAAATGCCCTTTTCAGATTTTGCCACAAAAAATCCCTCGTTCATTTCTACTTCAGGAATATCTTCTAACAGGGCCGAAAAGTCATTTACAAATGAATAAGGTCTCAAATAATTTGGGTTTGTTTTTCCGTTTGCCCTAGTATTTCCCGGGCACAAATAACAAGTTGGGTCGTGTTTGGGTCTATGAATGATTGTTTGATTTTCAGTTTTACCTTGCCATGGTCTTTTTGTTCTATGAGGTGACACGAGCACCCATTCCCCTGTTAAAATATTGAGGCGTTTATGTGGATTTTGAAATATTTTCATGATCTAATGATTGAAGTACCCGAGCTCAGATTTACAGGGATGATCCCTAAATCTCTATTAAATTTTTCTTTATAGGCTTTTGAAATTTCTGCAACATAAACATGCACATTTTTCTTATGGATCAAGTTAATCGTGCAGCCTCCAAAACCTCCGCCCATCATTCTGCTGCCAAGTATAAAAGATTTGGTTTTTCCATACTCATGTAGAAAATCGAGTTCTAAACAACTCACTTCATATTGTGTGCTAAGACCGCGATGTGATCCTGACAAAAGTCTTCCGAATTCTATGAGATCATTATTTTTTAAGGCTTCTCTTGTCTTCAAGACTCTGTCGTTTTCCTCAACAACAAATTGACATCTTCTCAGTATCATTTCCGGAAGGTATTTGCCGTATAAATTAAGGTCATCGATGGTGATATCTCTTAATGAAGAAATTTCGGGTAACCTTTCTTTTAAGATTTTAACACCTTTTGCGCATTCATTTCTTCTCGTATTATATTCGCTAGAAGCTAAATTATGGGAGACATTGGTATTGAGTAAGAGCAATTGATATGGATCTAAATTTATTGGAACGTTTTGGTGTTCTATAGATTTGCAGTCGAGAAGTAAAGCGCTTCCTTTTTCACTCATGACCGAGGCATATTGATCCATAATACCACATTTTGTACCCACAAATTCATGCTCGGCCTTTTGGCCGATCTCAATGATCTGTAATTTGGTCAATCCTAAATTGAACAATTCGTTCAGGCCATAGCCCAATCCGCACTCCATAGCGGCAGAAGAACTCAAACCGGACCCTATGGGAAGATCACTTTTTAAGATACAATCAAATCCTTCTAATTTTTCTGAAACTAATTGAATACCATATACAACACCTAATAGATAATTTACCCAATTGATCTTATTCTTTCTGACATTTGTGAGATCAAAAGAAAAAAGTTCATTCATATCCTCACTGTAGATATTACATTTGGTTGGATGATTGTTCTTGGAAAATTGAAAAATGATGGCTTTATCTATGGCAGAAGGCATCACAAAACCAAGATTATAATCTGTATGTTCGCCAATTAAATTGATTCTGCCGGGTGAATTAATTTTGAGTATTGGTTTGAAGTTTTTGAGAAATTCAGCTATTTTAGAGGGCGAATCCATAAAAAGTAAGTTTGAGCAAATATAATAAAAGTATTTTATACATTTATAAACTCAAATGAATTTGAACTCCTATGACGAAAAAACCAATCTTCCATCCCACTAATTTGTATTTTGACGACCAATCACATCTGATGTTCACAGCCGTGGATTGCATCATTTTTGGTTTTGACGGGAGTGAGTTGAAATTACTTATCATGAAACGAAAGGTCGAACCTTTTAAACAAGAATGGTCGTTGATAGGGTCATTTGTTCATTTAAATGAGACAGTTGAGGAAGCTTCAAAGAGAATTCTGTCAGAAGCAACCGGTTTGTCCGATGTATACTTAGAACAAAGTAAAGTTTACAGTGAAGTAAAAAGAGATCCTGGTTACAGATGTATCTCAATAGGAATGTACGCCTTAATTAGGAATGATCAATTTTATGCTGTTTCCGAACAGAATGAATACGATTCACATTGGCATAGTTTAGATGATCTGCCCAAGTTAGTTTTGGACCATAAAACAATGGTTGTAGATGCACTTGAAAAATTGAGATCAAAAGTGAAATATCATCCTGTAGGTTTTGAGTTGTTGCCCGAAAAATTTACGATTCCTCAATTGCAAAAATTATATGAAGTAATCATAGGAGAGGAATTGGATAGCCGCAATTTTAGAAAAAAAATGTTGTCTTTAGGAATATTGCAGCAGTTGGCTGAGAAAGATAAATCAGGATCAAAAAAAGGTGCTTTTTTATATCAGTTCGATCATAAGGCGTATCATGAATTGGTTTCATCAGGCTTTAAATTTGGGGTTTAATTTTTATTTATAGAAAATAGTATTCATGTATTATATAGGTATTGATATAGGGAGCTCAAGTATAAAGGCTGCTTTGGTGGAAGTTCAAACTGGCAAAGGAATTGGTGTTGTCAATGAGCCTGAAAGCGAAATGGGCATGTTTGCGGCACATGCAGGTTGGGCGGAGCAAAGTCCTGAAGATTGGTGGATGCATATTTGTAATGCAATAAAAAAACTGAAGAATACATACAGCATAGGTAAAAAAGAAATAATAGGGATTGGTATTTCTTATCAGATGCATGGATTGGTGGTGGTTGATAAAGTGGGAAGACCGCTCAGAAAATCAATTATTTGGTGTGATAGTAGGGCAGTGGAAATTGGAAGGACGGCCATGGAGGATTTAGGTAAAGAAAAATGTTTTGAACATTTACTCAATTCACCGGCCAATTTTACGGCTTCAAAACTAAAATGGGTAAAAGATAATGAGCCTGATTTATATAAGAAAATCTATAAATTCATGCTTCCGGGAGATTATATCGCTTATAAATTTTCAGGTGAAATCTACACAACAATTTCTGGTTTATCAGAAGGAGTGATGTGGGATTTTAAAGAAAATACGCTCGCAAAAATTTTATTTGATTATTACGGTATTGACCAAAACCTGGTGCCAAAAATCGTTCCTACTTTTGGATTGCAAAGTGAAGTGTCAAAACAAGGTGAACTCGAAAGTGGTTTGGCAGAAGGGACTCCAATTCTTTATAGAGCAGGAGACCAACCAAATAATGCACTTACACTTAATGTACTTAATCCGGGTGAAGTAGCGGCAACCGGTGGAACTTCAGGCGTTGTTTATGCGGTAACGGATAATTTATCTGTGAGGCAAGGCGATAAAGTGAATAATTTCGCCCATGTAAATTATACCAAAGAGCAACAAAGAATTGGGAAATTACTGAATATCAATGGAGCAGGAATCCAATACAGGTGGCTTTTAAATAATTTGGATGTGCGGTCCTATGAAGAAATGAATAAGTTGGCATCTGAAATAGAAATTGGCTCAGATTCCTTGTGTTTTATTCCCTTTGGCAACGGTTCGGAGCGAATGCTCGACAACAAAATGATCGGTACCAGGATCTTAAATATAGACCTGAACAGGCATCACAAAGGACATCTGTGCAGGGCGGCCTTGGAGGGTATCGCTTTTTCATTTGTTTATGGAATTGAGATTTTGAAATCAGATGGTATAGATATCAAAGTTCTTAGGGCGGGTGATGACAATCTTTTCAGATCGGAGATATTTGCCGGCACAATTGCCACACTCATTGAACAAGAGATTGAGATCTACCATACCACTGGGGCTATTGGCGCTGCAAGAGCAGCAGGTTTGCATAAAGGGGATTTTGCCGGTTATAGTAAGAATATTATGGACAATGATCATGTAAAGACGATTAAACCACAAAAGGAAAAATCCGCCTATTTGGCAGCTTACGAAAAATGGAAAAATGAGTTGAATTTGGTATTGGCCAAAAAACAATAATACTTGATTTTTTTTTTACAGAGTCAAGACTCGTATAATTGATCAATAATAAAATAACCTAAATAAAATGCAATGGTTACACTTGGAGACAAAGAATATTTCAAAGGGATAGGAGCGATAAAATACGAAGGAAAGGAATCAGACAATCCTTTGGCATTTAAGTTTTATAATCCGGATCAGGTGGTTGCGGGAAAAATGATGAAAGACCATTTCAAGTTTGCAGTTGCTTACTGGCATACTTTCTGTGGTACAGGAGCAGATCCCTTCGGCCCCGGAACACTTAACTTCGCCTGGGATAAATCCTCAGATGCTATTCAAGCTGCCAAAGACAAGGCAGATGCTGCATTTGAGTTTATCAGTAAAATGGGCTTTGAATATTATTGTTTTCACGATTATGACCTCATTAGAGAAGGAGCTACATTTAAAGAATCAGAACAAAGATTGGCAACCATTGTAGATTACCTGAAAGAAAAACAAAAGGATTCTAAGATTAAATTACTTTGGGGAACGGCCAATTGTTTTTCAAACCCCAGGTATATGAATGGTGCTGCGACAAATCCGGATTTTGATGTGGTGGCCAGAGCGGGAGGGCAGATCAAATTAGCTTTAGATGCCACAATTGCTTTAGGCGGAGAAAACTATGTGTTTTGGGGTGGAAGAGAAGGATATATGAGTTTGCTCAATACTGATATGAAAAGAGAGTTGGACCATATGGGCAGATTTTTACAAATGGCCAGAGATTACGCCAGAAGTCAGGGTTTTAAAGGAAGCTTCTTTATTGAACCTAAACCCATGGAACCTATGAAGCACCAATACGATTTCGACACGGCGACCGCTATCGGTTTTTTAAAGAAATACGGACTGGATAAAGATTTTAAGATCAATATTGAAGTCAACCATGCTACACTGGCACAACATACCTTTCAGCACGAATTGGCGATAGCGGCAGCAGAAGGCATGTTGGGAAGCATTGACGCCAACAGAGGAGATTACCAGAATGGTTGGGATACAGATCAATTCCCGAATAATATACAAGAGACCACCGAAGCGATGTTGGTATTGCTGAAAGCCGGAGGATTAAAAGGAGGAGGAGTGAATTTTGACGCAAAGATCAGAAGAAACTCTACAGATATGGAAGATGTTTTTCATGCCCATATTGGCGGAGCAGATACTTTTGCCAGAGCACTGCTCATTGCGGACAAGATCCTCAGAAACTCTCCGTATAAACAACTCAGAACAGAGCGTTACAGTTCATTTGATCGGGGAAAAGGTAAAGATTTTGAAGAGGGGAAACTCAGTTTACAAGATCTGTATAAACTGGCCCACCAAAATGGAGAACTGAGTTTAAAAAGCGGTAAACAAGAATTGTTTGAAAATATCATTAATCAATATATCTAAATTCTTTTCAATTGAATAAAATTAAATGGGGTATTGCCGGTTTAGGCAACATTGCACACAGTTTCTCTCACGATTTAATCAATGTAGAGGGAGCTGAACTGGCAGCAGTAGCATCTAAAAGTATAGAAAATGCAAAAGGTTTCGCGAATAAATTTGGTGTGAAAAAGTTTTATGGAAGTTATACTGAATTGTTTGAGGATAAAGAAATAGACATCATTTATGTTTCTGCCACAAACGACTTACATGCCTCTTTAACGATTGAAGCTTTGAACAAAGGGAAACACGTTTTATGTGAAAAACCGGTTGCACTCAATTTAGACCAAGCAAAAGAAATGGTTAAAGCTTCTCAAAAGAATGAAAAATTCTTTATGGAGGCATTATGGACGCGCTTCAACCCGTCAGTGATTGAAGTTTTAAATCATATCAAGAGAAATACCATAGGAGATGTGAGGTACATCAATGCAGATTTTGCTTTTTTAGCCGAAAATCCAAAGATCAGACTTACCAAAAAAGAAATGGGCGGGGGTTCACTTCTGGATATTGGTGTTTATCCTCTTTTTTTGAGCTATTTGATTTTTGGTAAACCAGAGAAAATATTGGCTTCCTCTATCTTTTATGAATCGGGTGTTGATGAGCAAACTTCTATGATTCTTCAATATAAAAATGCGCAAAGCATACTGCACAGTGGTTTTGCTACATCTTCCAATATGGTTGCTACCCTTAATGGTACTAAAGGAAGAATTAATATAAACTCATTGTGGCATGAAGCTCAATCATTTACAGTAATTAAAAATAATCAGACCTTAGATTATCATTTTCCCACCATTGGAAAGGGATTTACTTATGAAATATTGGAATGTCACAAATCGATTCAATCAGGTAAAATAGAAAGTGAGCTTTGGTCTCACCAAAATAGCTTAGACCTTATAGAAATCGTTGATAGGGTGAAGTCGGAAATTGGTCTGAAATTCTAAAAAAATAACAGTTAGATGTTACAAAAAATTGAGTTAGTAAATAAATGCGGTTCAAGGTTAGAATTAACTAATTATGGAGCTACGATCATGAATTTTTTTCTGCTTGATAAGCATAATGAAATGGTAAATGTTGTTGTTGGATTGGAAAATGCTGATGATTATAAAAATGAGCCCTATTTAACTGAGAATAACTTTTTGGGTTGCACGGTTGGTAGGTATGCCGGGCGAATTTCAAACGGAAGTTTTAAAATAGACAATAAATCATATCCGATTTTTAATGTAAATGGAGTGCATTTACACGGTGGTAAAACCGGCTTTGACAAGAAACTATTCAACATTGATGATCTGTCATTTGAAGAAAACCCATATGTCCAATTTTCCTATATCAGTCCTGACGGCGAAGAGGGTTATCCCGGAAATTTATCTGTTTCGGTAAGGTTTACGCTTACTGAAAAGAATGAAATAAAGATTGATTACACGGCGAAAACGGATAAGAAGACCATTGTTAATCTGACAAATCATAATTATTTTAACCTAAATGGAGAAGGGTCAATTTTAGATCATGATTTATTTGTACACAGTGATCAGGTATTGGAAGTGGACGAACATCTTATCCCCACAGGAAAATTGATCCCATCAAGAAATGGTAAATTTGATTATACACAACTAAAAAAAATAGGAGCAAATCATTTTTCAGGATTGGATGATACTTTTGTCTTGAACAAAGGCGAAATCAAAGCAAAACTATTATCGCAAAAAACAGGTATAGAAATGTCAGTTAAAACAGATCAGCCGGCATGTGTTATCTATACTCCTTTGCAATTGCCAAAACTACCCTATAAAAACAGGGCAACATATGGGCCATTTTCGGCTATTTGTTTCGAAACACAAAATTACCCTGATTCACCGAATAAAATCAATTTTCCAAGCCCGATACTTTCACCCGGCGATATTTATCGACAATCAACAATTTATTCCTTCGGGGTAAAGTCTTAAAGGCTTGCTCTATTTTCCTTTATCCATGCGACACATTTCTTAAATGTGGTAAATAAATGGTCTTCAGGAACCAGATCAGGGATGATATCGATAGATTTCATCATATACAAGGGTTGATTTTGAATTCCCACCAAAAGAGCATGTATATTTTTCTTTTCCAGATCTAATAATACATCTTCCAAAGCATAAAGTCCGCTTTGATCTAAATACGGCACCTTATCCATCCGGATAATCACATGAGAGGCAGTGGCTGGAATCTGACTTGCTAGTTGTTGAAAGTGGCTAGTAGACCCAAAAAATAAGGGTCCTTTTATATGCTTTACAAATACTTTTTCTTTGAATTCTTTTGGAAATTCAGTTTCATCTGCCCAGGCTTTTTCTACATCCAATGACTTCAGATTTGATGCTGTTGCAGAAAAATCACCCATTTTTTTCATAAAAATGATAGAAGAAAGAATTAAACCTATTCCTACTGCGTAAACCAAGTTCCAAAAGGTGGATAGGATCATCACAATTAACATGATGATTACCTCACTCAAAGGCATATTTGGAATCGCTTTTAAGCCCTTATAATCCATTACTCCAATGCCAACTGTGATTAAAATTCCTGCAAGTACGGCTGCCGGAATCTTAGAAGCCAAAGGACCCAAGGCCAATAAAATAATGAGTAGCAAACCAGCAGCAACCATTCCTGAAAGTTTCGTTTTACCTCCTGCCTGGATATTAACAACTGTTCTAATTGTTGCACCTGCGCCAGGAATTCCCCCAAAAAATGCTGATATACCATTTCCAATACCTTGCCCAACCAATTCTTTATTCGGGCTGTGTTTGGTTTTAGTAATGTTATCCGCAACAACAGAAGTGAGTAAACTGTCTATTGCCCCCAAAAAAGCCAAGGTAATGGCGGTAAATATATACGGTGTGATTGAACCAAATTTAAATCCGGTAATAATTTCGACATGCGGAATGGGAAATCCACTTGGAATTTCTTGTATAGGCACATAGTCCAGATTAAAACCGATAGCGACTCCCGAAACGATGATTAAGGCAACCAATGTACTCGGAATAACAGACGTAATTCTTTTGAAACCGTAGATGATAAAAAGTGTTGAAACGGCCAGTACAACTTCAAGCCAGTTGATACTTCCCAAAGCATTGGGTAAACTTTTTACAGCTCCTATTACCCCACTAGTACTTCCTTTGGCCAGTAGAACAGCTTCTTTATTAATATCTTCTTCCTGAATTTTTTCTGCTCTTGTAATCGTTTCTCTAAAATCTTCTAAAACCAAAATGCCTTCTTTAGATTCGTCTGCAAGAATTCTTTGAAGAATTCTTTCCTCTGCAAAGGGTTTCATTTCATTGATAAGTACTTGATCATTTTGGGGATAATAACCCATGATGGGAAGCAATTGTGTGATAATAATGATCAGTCCGATGGCTGTCATGAAACCTGAAACCACAGGGTAGGGAATGTATTTAATATATTGTCCGATACCGGAAATCCCCATCAAAACTTGAAAAATACCTGTCAGCACAAATACAGATAAAATGATAGGAAGAGCTTTAGCAACATCCCCTTCATTTGCCTGTATGATGGTTGCAATCATTACCATACTTATTGCGGTAAGAGGGGCTGTGGGTCCGGAAATTTGACTTGGAGTTCCCCCAAACAAGGATGCGAAAAAGCCTAAGAATATTGCTCCATATAATCCGGCACTGGGGCCTAGACCCGAAGAAACACCAAAGGCAAGCGCTAAGGGAAGTGCAACAATTCCTGCGGTTACTCCTCCAAATAAATCTCCTTTTACATTGGTAAAAATATTCTTCATATAAAATTCAAGTTTTTTGCTAAAACAAGTTGAAAGAAATTATATTTGGGATCCTTTGGTTAGTTCTTATTCGGTATTTGTTCAGATAATAAAATCGATACATCTGTATTAAGTATAATATCTTTAATGTCAAAAGATTTATAATCACTAGATTTTTGTTCTTGCAATAATCTATCAATATACAATAAATTTACCTTACTTTTCATGAGGTAGTTCGAAAGATTTTGAGCAATGTCATTATTGCTATTTTCAAAAAAGTATTCTACCAATTTATGTCCTGATTCTTGTTGAGGTTTTATTTTTTTTGATTTATTAACAAAGTTAAAAACGGTTATTGGCCCCTTTATATATTTCAATAAATTTTGTGAAAACTTGAAATTGAACAAAAGATTTTGGTTGTTTAAAACTCCTAAACTAAGATCGTTTAAAGAAAAATCTTCTTTATTAGAATTTACAATTAGTACCGGACCATTAAAATTACTTAAGACAAGTTCTGTAATATCATCTCCAATAAATTTAACAGGTTTTGATTTTTTCTTTCCTAAAACCAAAATATCCGTCTTATTCTTTTCTAAATAATTTTTGAGTTCATGTTTTGGATGCCCAATGGCAGAGCTAAAATCAATTTTTACATTTTCGTTATTATTTAGTTTGTTTATAAAAGTTTTAGCTTTTGTTTTTAATTTTTTATGTTCATCAGTAAATATTCTAAAAGCAGATAATTGGTTTTCCGTATCTATAACTTTTGTGGGTTTTTTTATGTGAAACAAATTAATATTGGCATCCAAAATTTGAGCAAAAATTAAGGCAGACCTTATTATTTCTGCGGTTGTATCATTTAAATCTACCAGAACTAAAATATTTTTCTTTGTTTTCATAATTTCTTAACTTAGACTTAGACTTGATTTTGGACGTTCATTAAAAAATTCAATAAAACTTGAAGGATTATCAACTACTCCACGTTTCGACACCAATTTAATATCAATGTGCCTGTCTTTTGCTTTGTGTAAAAAATCTTCTAAAATTTCTATTACGTCATTGTCTAAATACCTAGTGTTCAGTAAGTTTATTTCAAGAAATGTATCATTGGGTAGACTCTCAAGTTCTTTAAGAATGGCTCCTTTATTAAAAAACGTTACTTCCTCAGCTAATGTCATTTTTATTTTGTGTTTACCATTACTTTTATCTTCGATATGCAGAAAATGAGAATTTTGATAACTTTTTAAGAGGATAACTACAATCCCGACCAACAGGCCTAGGCTAATTCCTACAAGTAAATCTGTAAATACAATACCCAAGACAGTTACAATAAATGGAACAAATTGTTTCCAACCTTTTGCATAGATTTCTTTGAATAATTGTGGTTTTGCTAATTTATACCCAACAACCAATAGGATTGCAGCCAAAACAGAAAGAGGTATTTTGTTTAATAATTTAGGTATTAAAATAATTGATACTAACAATAAAAAACCGTGTGCAATAGTTGATAATTTTGTTTTACCACCTGACTGAATATTTGCAGAACTCCGAACAATTACCTGAGTTATGGGAAGCCCACCGATCATTCCAGATACAATATTTCCTGCTCCTTGAGCTAATAATTCTCGATTTGTAGGTGTAACATTTTTATCAGGATCTAGTTTATCTGTGGCTTCAACACTAAGCAATGTTTCTAAACTTGCTACCAAGGCAATTGTAAAAGCTATAATCCAAATTTGGGTTTGATTAATTGCTCCAAAATTCGGAAAACTAAACTGATTGAAAAATGACTCTGCATCTTTGGGGATTGGAACATTCACAAGATGAGATGTGTCAATACTTAAATTACTATTTGATTTGGTTAACTCATAAAATAAAATTCCAACGGCGACGGCTACCAAAGGTCCTTGAATAATTCTGAAGATCTTTCCTTTCTTAGCTAAAACCAAGTCCCAAATCAAAATGATTGCTAATCCTAAAAGACCAATAATTAAGGAACCTAGGATAATATGTTCATTCAAATGCATGATCGCAGAAAAAGTGTTTTCCCCTGATGATTCTATAAAACTATCTGATCCTTCAGGCTCTGCATCATACCCGAAAAAATGGGGAATTTGCTTTAGAATAATAATAATTCCAATACCAGTTAACATGCCTTTGATCACAGAAGAGGGAAAATAATATCCAATAACTCCAGCTTTCAATAACCCGAAGATGATTTGAATAATTCCAGCCAATACAACAGCCAATAAAAAGTTTTGAAAATTACCGAGGTCAATTATAGCAGTAAATACGATAGCAGCTAAACCGGCAGCAGGACCACTTACCCCGAGTTTTGATCCGCTAAGGATGCCAACTACAATACCTCCTACAATACCGGCAATTAAACCGGAAAACAACGGAGCTCCGCTGGCTAATGCTATACCTAAGCATAATGGTAAGGCAACAAAAAATACGACAATACTCGATGGTAAGTCATTTTTGATATATTTAAACATATATTGAATTTTAAAAAAATTAAAAATACTTTCTTAGAAAAAAATTGAATGTAGGGTATAAGTCCTTAGTTGAATTAAATTAATTCTGGTGGTGGAGAAATAATGGTTTGAAGAGGATTGGTATACAACCAATAATTATCAAAGAAATTAAATTTAGGGGAAACCTCATTTAGAGGTTCCAAGATATTAAATTGGTTTTGTAAAACGATTTTTAAATTGGAAGTTTCTTCCGTAGATTTTTCCTCCTCTTCATTAAGCGAAAACACAAATGCGACGTCAATCGAATTATCTAACATAATACAAACAGTTGGACTTGCAATAAATGTAATGAAAATCGCAGATAGGATTATGGATATAATTTTATGAGTCATATTTTTATAAAAAATCAAATATATAACTTTATAACAGAAATTCAGAAATGGATTTGGCTTTAAGGTCTAATCTTAACTCAATCATGAATATTCTACTATTATTGAAGTATTATATAAAAATAATTTTCGAGCTTCTTAAAAGACATTTATTTAAAACGGCCTCTATATAAATTCTATTTTTTAACTTTGATTTATTGTTGTTAATTGCAGTCAATTCTAAGTTATTATTTTATGCTCTTAATCGGAATTGCAGGAGGCACCGGAAGCGGTAAAACTACGGTAGTTAATCAAATTGTAGAAGCCTTAGACCCCAATCGAGTTACGCTTATTTCACAGGATGATTATTACAAAGAAAATAGTAATTTATCTTTTGAAGAAAGATGCAAAGTAAATTTCGATCATCCCTCTGCTATCGATTTTGACCTGTTGATTGATCATGTCAAAAAATTAAAAAAAGGAAGGGCTATCCAAAAACCGATGTACTCTTTTAAGGATCATAACAGATCTGCTGAAACTGTTTTAACAAAGCCGGAAAAAGTGATTATTGTTGAGGGAATTTTGGTTTTTACAAATAGAGAGTTAAGAAATATCATGGACATCAAACTATTTGTTTATGCGGATTCTGACGAGCGTTTAATCAGAAGGTTACGGCGTGATATTAAAGAAAGAGGGAGAGACCTGGATGAAGTAATTAGTAGATATCAGGAAACGATAAAACCCATGCACGAACAATTTATAGAGCCGTCTAAAAGCTATGCGGATATAATTATTCCGCACGACGATTATAATTCTGTGGCCATAAATATTGTAAAAACAGTCATTCAAGAAGCTTTAAATAATGAAATTAAATAATTTAAAAAAGAATAGAGTTTTTAAAGTGATAAGCAATAAATATTTTTTAGTGCTTTTACCTTTTGTTATTTGGATGATATTTTTCGATGAAAATTCCTATTTGAATCAAAGAGAATTGAATAAGGATCTAGACGACCTTGAGAATTCTATAGACTATTACCAGAAGGAAATAGAGGCCGATGAAAAGCTTATTTCGAACCTCAAAAATGCAGATTCACTTGAAAAGTTTGGAAGAGAACAGTACAAAATGAAAAAAGCGGATGAGGATATTTACATCATTGAATTCGATACGATAAAAGAATAAAAAATACAGATTTCTTTTTTTAATATTCCATCAGAAATATGATAATAAGGTATTATTTTAGTAGCTCATATTTTTTCGAATTTTGCAGTAAAATGTCTCATAATAGGTGCTTCTTCGATAATCGTATAACCTGATTTAGCTTCTTTTCTTGTGTCATAAATATTTTTCAATACTGTCGCGACATACAACATATGGTTTTGAGAATAGGTTCTTCTTGGAATAGCTAATCTGACAAGTTCTAATTCCGGATACCTGTTTTTACGTGTAAAAGGATCTCTGTCTGCCAATACTGTTCCTATTTCTACTCCTCTTATCCCTCCAACAATATATAATTCAATAGCTAAGGCTTGCGCTCTATATTGCTCTCTCGGGATGGTGGGTACAAATTTATTGGCATCAATAAAAATGGCATGTCCGCCGAAAGGTTTTTGTACGGGTACCCCAAAATCATCTAAAGTTTGGCCCAAAAACTCAACTTGTTTAATTCTGCTTTCGAGATAATCGAACTCAGTTGCTTCATCCAGACCAACGGCAAGTGCCGCCATATCTCTACCGTTCATCCCCCCATAAGTTATATAACCTTCGAACATAATGTTGAATACAGATGCTTCCTTGTAAATTTTTTCATCGTTTAAAGCAATAAAGCCCCCCATATTAACTAATCCATCTTTTTTCGAACTCATGGTCATACCAATTCCGTACGAAAAGAATTCTTTAGCTATTTCCTTGATCGTTTTATGTTTAAATTCCTCTTCTCGCATTTTGATGAAATAGGCGTTTTCAGCAAATCTGGCTGCGTCAAATATGACCGGAATAGCATATTGTTTGCATAATTTTGATACTTCGCGGATATTTTGCATGGATACGGGTTGACCACCAAGACTATTGCAGGTAATAGTTACCACAACAAATGGTATCTTTTCTTTTGGGGTCGTATCGAAAATCGCTTTAAGTTTTTCGAGATCTAAATTTCCCTTAAACGGATGGTAAAGGTTAGTGTCGAAAGCTTCATCAATTGTGCAATCAATTGCATTCGCTTTTCTAAATTCGATATGGCCTTTGGTGGTGTCAAAATGGGCATTACCGGGTATAATATCTCCCTCTTTTACCAAAACGGAGAATAGCACATTTTCTGCTGCACGACCCTGATGAGTGGGCAAAACATAGTGAAAGCCTGTTAAATTTTGAATTGTTTTTTCTAATTCATGAAATGATCTTGAACCGGCATAGCTTTCATCCCCGGTAAACATGGCCGACCATTGTCTATCGCTCATTGCTCCGGTGCCAGAATCTGTCAAAAGGTCTATAAAAACTTCATCAGAGGTCAGACTGAACAAATTATAATGAACATTTTGTATCCAATTTTTTCTTTGTTCTATTGTTGATCTTTTTATCGATTCAACCATTTTGTATTTATAGGGTTCTGTATAAGGTAAGTCCATGAATAAAATGATTTTGTACTATATTAAAAGTGTAGGAAGTTGTGATAAAATATTCAATTATTTATCAGGGCATTTGATATTTTTTAAGAGTGTGTATCGATCGATAAATTGCATCACTTTGAACTTAGGAATACAGTAAATTTATTAAATAAAAATATGTAAAAGCATTTAATTCTTCAATCTTTCCATGAAGACTAGGAATAAAAATGATAAAATTACATGCGCAAAAGTTGAAAAAATGTAAATTTGCAATCCATTAAATAGAAGAAAAATGTTCAATAAAAATATAAAATTAGTTTTAGCCGGATTAGCCCTGATTTGGGCGATCTATGAATTTTCAAAAGGACACATTTGGAATGGGATCCTTATTGTTTTATTAGCTGGTATGTTTGTCTTTTTGTATTTTAAAAATGAAATTTTACTCTTGTCATTTTTGAAATTGAGAAAACAGGATTTTGTTGGGGGAAATAAATTATTAGATAGAATTAAAAACCCATCTGCTGCATTGGTAAAAAAGCAAGAAGGGTATTATAATTTCCTAAAAGGAATAATGATTTCACAGACCAATTTGACACAAGCCGAAAAGCATTTTAAAAAATCATTGCAGTTAGGTTTAAATATGGACCATGATAAAGCAATGGTAAATCTGCAATTAGCAGGTATAGCCATGACCAAAAGGCGAAAACGTGAAGCGGTCAACTTGTTGAACGAAGCCAAAAAATTAGATAAACACGGTATGCTCAAAGACCAAATCAAAATGGTGAAAGAGCAAATGAAAAAGATCTAATTCTTTAATATTTTTTCTTACTTTCATAAAAAATAAATTTTGTGAAATCAAGAAGAGACTTTATTCGTATTGCGGCAATAAGTTCTGCATCGGCTTTTGTAGATAATCTTTGGGCCAATTCTGCAGGTAATTTAAATTCCCCACAATCAAATTTTAATTCATCGGGACCTATAGTTGTTTCGACCTGGGAACATGGGGTTGAGGCTAACCAGGCTGCATGGAAGATTTTATCCAGGGGTGGAACAGCCTTAGATGCGGTAGAGAAGGGTGTACGAGTAACAGAATCAGATCCATCTATTACCACCGTTGGCTTGGGTGGTTTTCCTGACAGGGATGGTATTGTAACGCTCGATGCCTGCATCATGGATCATGAGAATAATTGCGGTGCTGTTGCATTTTTGGAGAATATTGAAAACCCCATTTCGGTAGCCAGAAAGGTAATGGAAGATACGCCTCATGTGATGTTGGTAGGAGAAGGCGCTCAAGAATTTGCGATGGAAAAAGGTTTTAAAAAAATAGATCTTCTTACAGAACATGCAAAGAAAGAATGGCAGGTGTGGAAGGAGAGCTCCCTTTATAAACCAAAGATCAACATAGAAAACCACGATACAATAGGGATGTTAGCTATTGATGAAAAGGGAAACCTAGCGGGAGCTTGCACGACTAGTGGAATGGCATACAAAATGCACGGTAGAGTTGGAGACTCTCCAATTATTGGGGCAGGTCTGTTTGTAGACAATGAAATAGGGGCTGCCTGTGCAACTGGAATGGGCGAGGCCATCATTAGAATTGCAGGAAGTTCTGTGGTTGTAGAGTTAATGAGACATGGACTCTCTCCTCAGGAGGCTTGTGAAGAAGCTGTTAAAAGAATCATTAAAAAGCATAAAAATTTAAAAGATCTGCAAGCCGGTTTTTTAGCGATAAATAAAAAAGGCGAAGTTGGGGCTTTTAGTGTTTACGAAGGCTTTAATTATGCAACAACCTCTGCAAGTATCAATGATTTGAAAGATGCAAGTTTCATGAAGAAATTATCAGAATGAATTTTGAAATTTGTACTGAAAACCTGTCAGGAGCTCAATTGGCTGCCCAATTTAAAGCTAAAAGAATTGAACTTTGCAGTGCCATTTCATTGGGTGGCTTAACGCCAAGTTATGGAAATATTGAGCAATGCGTTGAATATGGAAAGGTTGATGTTCATGTATTGATCAGACCTCGGGCAGGAGGTTTTTGTTATTCAGCACAAGAACTGGATTTAATGCAGACCGATATTGTCACAGCTTCAAAGATAGGAGCAAAAGGAGTTGTCTTGGGTGTTTTAAATAATCAGCATCAAGTGGTTGATATAAATTTAAAACTGCTTGACTTGGCAAAATCACATCATTTGCAAGTCACCTTTCACAGAGCATTTGATTTAGTTTCAGACATGGAAAAATCTATAGAAAAAATAATTGAGATGCAATTTGACAGAGTTTTAACTTCAGGTTTAATGGAGAATGTATTGTTAGGTTTGAAAAATCTGAGCCATTTAGCCAAAAACTATGGCGATCAAATTGAAATTATGGCAGGCGGGGGTGTGAATAAAGATAATGCAAAGAGGATCGCATCATTGGGTATTCAAAACTTACATTTTACTTCTCATAAACCAAGTGTGGAACCCAAACCGGGCTTCGGGGTTTCCTATGAAACTGATGAAACCAAAATCAAAAGTATTGTAAGCCTATTTTAGTTATTCAGAAGTAATTTTTTTACCCAAATACATCAATCTATTCCCCGGTTCAATATTCATCTCTTCAGGCTTAGCACCTAAAATATGAATTTCTCCAAGGTTGTCTCTCAGAAATAATGGAATGGTTTCTTTTTGATTATTGGCCGCTTTCATCAATTTTTTGAATTCAGCTTTCGAATTGATCTCAACTTCGTTATAATCAGGATAATCACGAACTACTTCACTCAAATTAATAAAATCATTATTATATGAGAAAATACTTGAAGGATCTATATTCTCTATTTCTTTCATCTCTTTGGCACTCAATAATTTAAATGCGCCTTCTTCTCCAAAATAAGGGCTGAATTTAGCCATTGCGTAATTGTTAATTGTTGTACTTCCCGTTAAGGCAAGAAGATATCCGATATCGTTAAGTTCTATATCTTCCAGCAGGTCATCGGCGAAAATATCACATTCTATGGCTTCTAAATTCATGTCTTTTGCCACTTGGATGTGCTTCGGGTTCGAATCAATTAACACAACTCTTCGGTCATTCTTAATTAAATAGGAGGCAATTAATCTTGATGGTTCTGAGGCACCGACAATTAAAATTCCTTCAGATTTTGTCAATAAAACTTTTGTAATTTTCGCTACCATTCTCGCCGTCGTTGCATTGAGTAGCACGGTGCCAAGCACCACCATAAAAACGAGAGGAGTAATGAAATTAGCATCCTCATAACCCTGCATGGTCAATTTGATACCGAAAAGCGAAGCTATACCTGCCGCAACAATTCCTCGAGGTCCCACCCAGCTGATAAAAATCTTTTCATTTTGTTTTAATGTGCTGTTCATAGAGCTCAGGAAAACACCTAAAGGTCTTATAATAAGCACCACAATAGCAAATAGGATCAATGTTTTCCAGTTGAAAATCAATTCCAGATCAGACATGTCAATATTTGCAGAAAGCAGGATAAAAAGAATCGAAATGAGCAAAATACTGATGGTCTCTTTAAAATAAAAGATATCCTTTAATGCATCCAATTTCATATTGCCGAGCACCATTCCCATAATAACGACACTCAATAATCCGCTTTCATGTGCGAATAAATCTGACAAAACAAATACACCTAAGACCAGAGCCAGAACAACGGCATTCAAAAGATAGTGTGGAATCAATTTATTTTTTAGCGCCAAAGTAAAGGCATAGGCCGAAGTGAAGCCAACAGAAAAACCGGTAACGATAATCTTTATAAATTCTATGAGCGCTTCTCTGGTATAACTGCTGCCCATTTGACTGCCAACCGTAATAAATTCAAAAACCAAAACCGCTATTAAAGCTCCAATGGGATCGATCAAAATTCCTTCCCATTTTAATATGGTAGAGAGGTCTTTTTTAATGGGTAAATTTCTTAAGATCGGCGCGATTACTGTTGGTCCTGTTACTACGATTAAACTAGAAAACAAAAATGAAATGGACCAGTTTAAGCCAATGACAAAATGTGCGGCTATTCCTGCAGTTATTAAGGTTATAAATGAACCTAGCGTAATGAGTTTATAAATAACCGGACCTACATTTTTGAGTTCCTCTTTTTTTAGAGTAAGTCCGCCTTCAAATAGAATTAAACTAATGGCTAAGGAAACAAAATTAAATAAGCGCTCTCCGGGAAATAAACCATGAGTTCCATTCCAGACTGGCTCTATCCATTTATTACCGTCTTCTGATAAATATGTTGAAAAAGGCCCCACAAAAAGACCGATCAAAATTAAAGGTAAGATGGCAGGAATACCTAATTTCCATGCAGCCCATTGCGCTAAGATTCCTAATATAATGATACCTGATAATTCTAACATAGGTTTTAATTGGTGCGGGAAGATAGTATTTTTTTAAGCTTTTTACTTTTCTTAGGTCACGAAAAATTGTATTTCAACGCAATTTTTTTCGAAGATTTTCTGTAAATTTTTGGTCGTCAGGACTAATGATATATTTCTTGCCATTTTTTAACTCGATCAAAACGCGATTTTTATTTTGTGTGACGTACCAATTCATTGTACCGTATTTACGGTTGTAGAATTTTCCAACGTAACCAAATAATCCACCAACCCCAAAAGTTCTTATGGTACCTGAAAGATCTGATTTTGAAATTTCTTGAAGATCATTAATTTGGTTTATTTTTAATTCGAGCGGTTTTAATTTTCTTTGGATTATAACAGAATAATCTGTTACCGTATAACTTTTTGGATGCCATAAATAACTAAAAACGAAAATCCCACATAGGACCAAAAACACCACAATAAGACCTATCATTTCATTGATTGCCTTATTTTGGGCGTGGATTAGAATTCTGTACAACAGCCACAAAACCATTCCAAAAATTGCAGAAGTAATCAATTTGCTTGTCAGATCTAAAGAAGCTTTATAATCAGTTCTCATGAATTCAAGATAATTTGTGTTCCTTTCGCTGAGACATTACTTTCGTTATCTAAATAAAAATCTATCTTTCCAAGATTAATACCCCATTTACCAACCTGATTCACAAGTACATTTTTATCGTCTAAATTTTTTACTAAAGTTGGTTTAGGTAAGAAGGTATGCGTGTGACCACCGATAATTAGATCTATGTCTTTCGTTTGTTTTGCTAAATTTAGATCGGAAATTTTATCAGGATCGGATTTGTAATAATATCCGAGATGGGAAAGGCAAATAATTAAATCACAACGTTCCCTGTTTTTTAGTATTTCCACCATCTCCTGGCTAGTTTCCACAGGATCAAGATATTGAGTTTCTTTATATAGATTCTTAGTTACCAGTCCGTCGAGCTCAATACCCAAACCAAAAACACCAACCCTCACTCCATTTAATTCATAGAGCTTATAGGGTTTGGTTTTTGCGTCCAATACTGTGTTTTTAAAGTCATAATTACTGATGATAAAATCAAAAGTTGCATGTGGAAGTTGCTTATTGAGACCATCAATTCCATTGTCAAAATCATGGTTTCCAATGGTGGATGCGTTATATCCCAGTTTACTCATTAACTTAAATTCAACTTCCCCGCCATAATAATTAAAAAATGGCGTGCCTTGAAAAATGTCACCGGCGTCTAGCAGTAGCGTGTTTTTATTTTCGCGTCTTACTTGTTCAATTAAACTTGCCCGTCTTGCAATACCACCCAAATTAGCATATTCAGGATGATTCGGGGGAAAGGGTAGAACATGACTGTGCACATCGTTAGTGTGTAAAATAGTTATATGCTTCCCATTTGTTGCGCTGCAACTTTCAAGTGTTAAAGAACCAAATGCGGTATATGCACTGGTCGCTATCGTTTTTTTTATAAAATCTCTTCGAAGCATTATTCTATTACTTTTATCCTGTCATCTATCCCACCTACAATAGTGTCTTTTGATTTGATCTGACTTATAATTACGTCTCTTATTTTTAAATCTAAATGATACAGTTGAACAGGATTTTTAAAAAAGGACATATTATCACCCCCTTTTTGGAGATAATCATTTGTCAAAACAAAATAATTATTCTCTTTGGAAAAAGGTTTTCCATCGATTAAAATTTTCGTCAATTTATCATTTTCGAAAGTCAAATTTACTCCACTTATCGGGTGTGCCTTTTTGTTTTCTTCAAAATAATTGAAGAGCAATTGCACTTGTTCACCGGTCATTTCCGCAATAACAAGCATATTTTCAAAAGGCATTAAATTAAAAATATCTTCAACTTTGATTGGTCCTTCGTAAACAGATTGTCTTAATCCACCATAATTGAAAAGGGCGAAATCGATTTTTTTTCCAGTTTTTTGCTCATATTTTGACTGCGCGTATTCGAAACAAATATCGGCATATGTATTTCCTAAAGAACTTTGCAGGTTTGTGATTTCGTTTGTTAATGGTTGGGCGTTATAACCAATTATTTCATTTACCTCTTTGGTAAGTTTTTCTTGATAGGGATTTATAAACTCCATCACCAAAGAGTCAGGTTCGATGCTTTGGTCGATCCTCACTGTTTCGCTTTTGATGGTTTTTACTTGTATTTGCTCCTTTTTGCAGTTTGTAAAAATACCTATTAAGCCCGATAAAATAAGCAATTGGTAAGCTAATTTATTTATTTTTGTACGTATCAAATCAAGTGCATTAGTACTTATGAAGAATTTATTTCATAAAATTATTAAAAAGGATCAACATAGAGAAAGGTCTGGCGTATTTCCTAATGGGAAAATTGAGCATATGTCCGTCATTATGGAAGAAAACCAGTTTGAGAATAAAGATACCTTGACTGATTTGAAAAAAAAGACAGGGCTAAAATTAAAGCCTGAACATATCTTGGTCTATAATGATCAGAAAAATATAGAAGCTCAGAGTGATTGTTCCTTTTTTTCCAAGAAGGATTTTGGTTTTTTTGGCAAAATCAAGAATCAGGAAGTGGTTTCGTTTTTATCGAATGATTTTGATTTACTCGTCAATTATTGTAATCCGGATAACGAAGAGGCGAGAATGATTTTATTAAAAACCAAGGCTAAATTAGTGGCAGGTTTTGATGACAATCAGGTGCTTCAGGATTTTAGTTTTAAAATAGATCGTTCTGACTTGTTGGAATTCAACTCGGAATTATCAAAATATTTGAAAAAATTTGAATTGATATAACCATTTTGAAAATGAAAGAATTATATGGTACCGGTGTTGCTTTAGTAACCCCATTTGATAAAAATTTAAAGATTGATTTTGATTCTCTGACACATATTGTTGAATACCAGATAAACAATGGTATTGATTATTTAGTTCTGCTCGGAACAACGGCCGAAACGCCAACCCTAAGCAAAAAGGAGCAAGAAGAGATTATGTCACATGTAATAAAAGTCAATAAGGGCAGGTTGCCATTGGTATTAGGTCTTGGAGGCAATAACACGCTAAGTTTAGTTCAGCAGTTACAAGAATCGGATCTTAGCCATTTTTCGGCCATACTATCGGTTTCTCCTTATTACAACCGACCAAGTCAAGAAGGTATCTACCAACATTATAGACAATTGTCTTTGGCAAGTCCAATACCTATTATTATGTATAATATTCCATATAGAACAGGGACTAATATGGAACCAGAAACTGTTTTCAGGTTGGCAAATGACTGTAAAAATATAATTGGTTTAAAGGAGGCAGCTGGATCGTTTGATCAAATTTTGTTACTGCTAAATGGAAAGCCAAAAGATTTTATGATCATTTCAGGAGAGGACTCTTTAGCCTTATCACTTGTTTCGGCAGGTGGCGCAGGTGTTATCTCTGTTTTGGCACAAGGAATGCCGAAGGAATATGCAGCAATGATCAAATTGGGATTGAATTATCAAACAAAAGAAGCTTTTGAGAAATTAAAAGGCTTATTACCTGCAGTTCAGCTTATATTTAAGGAAGGTAATCCTGCGGGTATTAAAGCGATGTTGCATAAATTAGATCTTTGCCAGCCTTATGTAAGATTGCCATTGGTAAAAGTGTCCTCGGATTTACAAACAAAAATTAGTAATTTTGTAACAAATTATAATTAAGAAAAAATGTTAAAAGAAAAAATAGAATCGGCCTTAAATGAACAAGTTTTAATTGAAGCTGAGTCTTCTCAAATTTATTTGGCGATGGCCTCTTGGGCTGAAGTCTTGGGATTTGAAGGAGTTGCTTCGTTTATGTATGCACATAGCGATGAAGAAAGAATGCATATGTTAAAATTGATTAAATTTATTAATGAAAGAGGCGGACATGCGAAAGTTCCTGCATTAAAGGCTCCTCCGGTTAAATTCGGTTCATTCAAAGAAATGTTTCAAAATCTATTCGACCACGAGGTAAAAGTATCTCAATCCATTAATGATCTAGTCGATGTTACTTTAACAGAAAAGGATTATGCTACCCATAATTTTTTACAATGGTATGTGAGTGAGCAAATAGAGGAAGAAGCTTTAGCACGCCATATCCTGGATAAGATCAACCTGATAGGCGATGACAAGGGTGGATTGTATCTTTTTGATAACGATATAAAATTACTGATAACCCAAGCACCTACGGGGGTATAAATTATTCATTTTCAGTTTGTTTTATGTGAATTTAAGTCTTAGTTGAGACTTGAAAATAATTTTTATATTTCCGTTTTAATGTTTTACTTTTGCGCCATGCAGAAATTGTATCAAGGATGGTATGTTGTGTTATTGAGTTTCACGCTTTTATCGTGTAGCGAATACAACAAAGTATTGAACAAAGGAAATAATGCGGATAAGTACAAAATGGCAGAAGAAATGTATGATGCTGGTGAGTACAAAAAATCTATTCCTCTATTCGAAAAATTGGTAGGTCCATACGGAGGTAAACCTCAATTAGAAAGGATCCAATATATGTTAGCGGATGCTTATTACCAAACTGGTAATTATGAACTCTCTTCCTATTATTTTGGAAAATTCATCGCTAATTATCCAACTAGTTCAAAAGTTGAAGAAGCGGCGTATTTAAGTGCGCACAGTTACTATTTGGCAGCACCTAAATATAGCAGAGATCAAACTGATACTAACAAGGCCTTAGAAGCGTTTCAAACATATATAACCAATTATCCTGATTCAGATCGTGTGGCGGATGCCAATAAGTTTTATCAAGATTTAAATCAAAGGTTAGAAAAAAAGGATTTTGAAATTGCACATCAGTACTATCATACAGAACATTATAACGCAGCGATGACTGCCTTTGATATTTTTAACGAAGAACATTTAGGATCTCCCTATAAGGAAGAAGCCATGTATTTCAGATTCAAGGCAGCTTATTCATTGGGAATTAAGAGTGTATTAACTAAGAAAGCAGAGCGTCTGCAAGAAGCAAAGAACTCTTACGACAAGTTCCAAAAGAATTTTCCAAATTCTGAAAAACTCAAAGAAATGGATGGGTTGTTGGAAGACATTAAGCAGGCGGAATTGGAATTGAATGAACAAATCAGAGCTGTAGAATTACAGACCAATAGTTAAGATTATTTTTCATATTTAAATATTTTTTACCAAATGAGAGATTACAAAAAAACAAATGCACCTGAAAGTACTATTACTTTTGACAGAGAAAAGGTTCAGGGTGATACAGAGAATATTTATGAAGCCATTGCCGTTATAGCAAGAAGAGCTGATCAAATAAATGCTGAGATCAAACAGGAGCTCATTGAAAAGTTAGATGAGTTTGCCACTCATAACGATAGTCTTGAGGAAGTTTTTGAAAATAAAGAACAAATAGAGGTTTCTCGATTTTACGAAAGATTACCAAAACCATCTTCAATCGCCATCAAGGAATGGTTAGACGGCGATATTTATTACAGAAATCCTTTCAAAGAGGAAAAATAAAATTTACTTTATGTCTGTTTTACGTGGAAAGAATGTCCTCCTGGGAGTTACAGCCGGAATAGCAGCCTATAAAACAGCATTTTTAGTAAGAGGTCTTATAAAAGCAGGGGCTAATGTACAAGTTATCATGACCCCTGCTTCTAAAGATTTTGTAACTCCTTTAACGCTTTCTACGCTTTCAAAGAATCCGGTATATTCTACTTTTTATTCAGAAGAAGGAGAAAAAGAATGGAATAATCATGTTGATTTAGCACTTTGGGCAGATTATATTTTAATTGCTCCAGCCACAGCCAATACATTGTCTAAAATGGTAAAAGGAACCTGTGACAATTTATTATTGGCGGTTTATTTATCGGCTAAATCACAAGTGTATTTTGCTCCGGCGATGGATTTAGATATGTATCGTCATCCTTCAACAAAAGAGAATATTGAAAAGCTCCAACAAATTGGCAACATTTTTATTCCGCCCACCGAAGGAGAGTTAGCCAGTGGTTTGGTCGGTGAAGGAAGAATGGCAGAACCCGAAGATATCATCCAATTTTTAGAGAGTGATGTATTGTCTAAATTACCGCTCAGAGATCAAAAAGTACTGATCACAGCAGGTCCTACATATGAATCCATTGATCCTGTTCGGTTTATTGGAAATTACTCTTCAGGCAAAATGGGTTTCGCTTTGGCAGAAGAAGCTGCAGCCTTGGGTGCAGAGGTGATTTTGGTTACAGGCCCTACAGCTCTCATCACTAAAAGCTCTGGGATAACAAGAATTGATGTCCGTAGTGCAGATGGGATGTACAAGGCTGTACATCAGTTCTATAGTGATGTGAATATTGGTATTTTTGCCGCTGCTGTGTCTGACTATAAGCCTGCTGCCATATCTGATTTTAAAATCAAAAAGAAAGAGAATAATATGCACATTGAACTTGTTCCAACCCAAGATATTTTGGCCTCAGCGGGTAAATTAAAAGAGAAGCAGTTTTTGGTTGGCTTTGCATTAGAGACAGATAATGAGTTGGAAAATGCCAAAATAAAATTGAGAAAGAAAAATTTAGATATGATCGTTCTCAATTCATTGCAGGACGAGGGAGCTGGTTTTAGAAAAAACACCAATAAAATTACGATTATTGATAAAAATGAACGAATTTTATCTTTTGAACTCAAAGAAAAGTCTGAGGTGGCCAAAGATATTTTTGATGAAATTATGAAGCAAATTCATGCGTAAATTACTCTTATTTTTTATTTTTTTTTCGTCCTTTTTAATCAAAGCTCAAGAACTTAATTGTGTTGTAACAATTAATGATGCCGAAGTAGGGATATCTAACAGGCAGATATTTACGACTTTGAAAAACGCCGTCTATGAGTTCATGAATAATACGAAATGGACGAATATTAATTTTCAGAATCAAGAAAAAATAGATTGCTCACTGGCCATAAATATTCTTGATTATCCTGAACCGGGTTTATTTAAAGGAACTTTACAACTGCAGGTGTCCAGACCCGTGTTCAATTCGAATTACAAGACGCCAGTCCTAAGCTTTAATGATAGCGATATTTCATTCAATTATCAGGAATACGAACCTCTTTTGTTTAATCCCAATAGTTATACTTCTAACTTGGTGTCGATATTGACCTTCTACGTTTACACAATTTTGGGTTTTCATGCAGATACTTTTGCTTTTAAAGGTGGCGAAAATTATTTTAGAGAAGCACAAAATGTCGTAAACCAGGCACAGCAAGGTGGGGCTAAGGGATGGAATCAGGCAGACGGGAATTTTACCAGATTTATGTTAAACGACAATTTACTTTCTCCCGTATTTATCAATTTCAGAAAAGCGATGTATGAATATCATTTGCTCGGTTTGGATAGCATGGCCGAACAACCCAAAGAGGCGAAGGAAGTCATTGCAAATTCGGTTATTTCTCTGGAACAAATTTATAATGACCGACCTAATACTTTTCTGATCAGGGTATTTATGGACACGAAAAGCGATGAAATTGTCGATATTTTTTCTGACGGGAACATAGTTGATACCAATAAATTAAGGGAAGTTTTATTAAAAATATTCCCTTCGTTCGAACCCAAATGGAAGCAAATTAAAATTTAGCATCCTTTTAAATATTCTTTTTTACTAAGTTTGTTTGTCGAATAAACGAATAATAAAATTAATCTAAAGTACCTGATGCTGAGTAGTTTAACTGTAAAAAACTATGCTTTAATACAATCTCTGGAGACAAATTTTTTTCCGGGAATGAGTGTGATTACGGGTGAAACTGGTGCAGGAAAATCTATCCTTTTAGGAGCTTTAGGCTTAGTGTTGGGCAAGAGAGCAGATCTAAGCGTTGTATACGACAAAAACCAGAAATGTGTTGTTGAGGCGATCTTCAATGTGAAGGATTATGACTTAAAATTATTTTTCGAGAAGAACGATCTGGATTTCGAAGATATTACGACCATCCGAAGGGAAATTTTGCCTAGTGGAAAATCAAGGGCATTTGTCAACGATACGCCCACAAATCTGTCAGTTTTAAATGAACTAAGTCAGAAATTAATCGATATTCATTCTCAGCACGAAACACTTCAATTAGCCGATCAGCAATTTCAATTTGAGATCATCGATACTGTCGGTGCCAATAAATTACTCCTAACTACTTATCAAAAAGGTTTTAGAAAACTAAAAATTTTAAGAAAAGAGCTGAAGGAGCTGCAGGATCAAATTGAAAAAGAAAAGGAGAACCAAAATTATAATCAGTTTATGTTCGATGAATTAAGTTCAGCTAATTTAAGGGCAGGAGAAATTGAACAATTGGAAGAAGTTTTAAACAAATTATCTCATGCTGAGGAGATTCAGAACAATTTGATAAATGCGGTGGATTTGGCTGATGATGAACAGATCGGCTTAAATTCAAACCTTATTTTATTTAAATCGTTCCTTGAAAGAAATGCGAAGTACGATAAAAATTTTCTGGTACTATATGAGCGTTTTCAAAGTAGTTTGATTGAATTTCAGGATATTATTGATGAATTGAGAAGTGAAATAGATAGGGTAGAGGCTGATCCTGGAGAATTGCAAAAGACAAATGACAGATTACAGTTATTATACGACTTACTTAAAAAGCACAGAGTTTCGGATATTGAAGAATTGTTAGAAATAGAAAATGATTATTTATCAAAAGTAAATTTAACGCAGCAGGCAACCGATTTACTTGAGATGAAAGAAAAAGAAATTCATTCTGTTGAAAATGAATTGCGGAATACAGCCTCTGAAATTTCAAATAATCGGAAAAAAGCAGCTGAACAATTCACTAGAAATTTACACGAGAAGCTTTCCTTTTTGGAAATGAAAAATACTCGGATAAATATAGAGTTCCAGGAATCGGCCATTTTCTTGTCCAATGGGATAGATCAAATGGATTTTTATATTTCGAGTGATGCAGGAAAAACTTTTGATCTTGTAAAGAAAATTGCAAGTGGTGGAGAAATGTCTCGAATTATGCTCGCCGTAAAGAACATTTTATCACAAATGTCGCAGCTACCTACCATTATTTTTGATGAAATTGATACTGGCGTGTCAGGCGAAGTTTCTAAAAAAGTAGCCCTTTTAATGAATGAAATGAGTAATTACATGCAGGTATTTGCCATTACGCATTTACCTCAAATTGCTGCTTATGGGGAACATCATTTTAAGGTATTTAAAGAAGTTTCAAAAGAAGGAGTCACTTCAAACATCAAAGAATTAAATAAGAGTGAAAGAGTGGAGGAGCTGGCAGAAATGTTGGGCGGTAAAGAATTGACAGCATCCGCCTTAGCACATGCCAAGGAGCTGTTAAGTATCTAAAGCACTTTCATAAAAAAAATACTAAATTTGTTTGAGAACAAATATTTTGAAATAAATCTAACTTATTAAATATGTACAATTTACTGAAAGGAAAAAGAGGCATCATTTTCGGTGCACTAGATAACAATTCTATCGCATGGAAAGTCGCTGAAAGAGCTCATGAAGAGGGAGCAACATTTGTTTTGACAAATGCACCAATCGCGATGAGGATGGGTGAAATTAATGAACTGGCGGCGAAAACGAATTCACAGGTGATTCCGGCTGATGCAACATCGATGGAGGATCTTCAAAATTTAGTCGAAAAATCCTTGGAAATTTTAGGAGGTAAAATCGACTTTGTTTTACACTCTATTGGTATGTCAGTAAATGTCAGAAAGGGAAAACATTATACAGATCCTAGTTACGACTTTACCACAAAGGGTTGGGACGTATCTGCTGTTTCTTTTCACAAAGTAATGAACGTATTATACCATAAGAAGGCCATGAATGAATGGGGTTCTATCGTAGCGCTTTCTTATATGGCCGCTCAAAGAGTTTTTCCTGATTACAACGATATGGCAGATAATAAAGCCTATTTAGAATCTATTGCCAGGAGTTTTGGTTATTTCTTTGGAAGAGACTTTAAGGTACGTGTGAATACCATTTCACAATCACCTACTAAAACCACCGCCGGATCAGGGGTGAAAGGTTTTAGCGGATTTTTAGCGTATGCTGAAAAAATGTCGCCATTAGGGAATGCCACAGCATTAGAATGTGCCGACTATACCATTTCTTTATTTTCAGATCTCACTAAAAAAGTCACCTTACAAAACCTTTATCACGATGGAGGATTTTCGAATATGGGAATCAGTGACGTGATCATGGATAAATTTAATGAATAAAAAAAGGCTTCTTTAAGAAGCCTTTTTACTAAGGCATGTCTACAAATTTATATTTTTCATTTATTGTCCCTGTCTATAATAGAAAAGAGGAATTAGGAGAGCTGCTTTCTACAATTTCAAATCAAGATTTCAAAGAGCCATTTGAAGTAATTATTGTAGACGATGGTTCGACAGTGCGTTCCAAAGACCTAGTAGATTCTTTTACCGATAGGCTGGATTTATCCTATAATTACAAAGAAAATAGTGGCCCTGGAGACAGCAGAAATTTCGGAATGAAAAAGGCTAAGGGCAATTATTTTATCATACTCGATTCCGATTGTCTATTACCGGAAAATTACCTCACTGTTGTCAGTGAAACTTTGGAAAAAAGGTATACAGATGCCTTTGGTGCACCTGATACAGCTCACCCTAGTTTTACGAGAATTCAGAAAGCGATCAATTTTTCAATGACATCCTTTATCACTACAGGTGGTTTAAGAAATGAAGAATCTAAAAATAGAAAATTTCAACTGCGAAGTTTTAATATGGGAATTTCAAAAACTGTTTTTGAAAAAACAGGAGGTTTCTCAAATCAATATATCGGCGAGGATATAGAATTGACTATGCGGATCTGGAATATGGGATTCACTACTCAGTTTATCCCGGATGCATTTTTATACCATAAAAGGAGAACGAATTTTAAACAGTTTTTTAAGCAAACGAATAATTTTGGCGCTGCAAGGCCCATTCTTAATGAATTATATCCTAAATCAAAGAAAATAACTTATTGGTTCCCAAGTTTATTTATACTGTTTTCTTTGAGCTCTGTCATTGTATATCTTTTTGGTATAGAGCTCCCTTTAAAATTGACTTTAGGTTATTTACTTTTGATCTTTTTTGATTCTACTTTTGAGAACAAAAACATGTTGACAGGATTATTGTCGGTGCTGACAACCCTGATTCAATTTTTTGGATATGGATTAGGTTTTTTACGCACGACCTTCAGAAAGAATGTTTTAGGTCAAGATAACCAAACTGCTTTTCCAAACATGTTTGCCAGATGAATTCTATGTTCCACAAAAATTTTAGGTTAAATGATCAACAGATTAGCACGATAGAAGAGCTAATGACATATGTTCAATGTTTGCCAAATGATGTGCAAATATTTCTAAGCAATTGGTTTTCTGAAAGTGAGTTAATTGAAGTAAATACCTCTGGTTCTACGGGTTCGCCGAAATTGATTCCTGTTTCGAAAAAGCATATGGTTAATTCGGCCATAAATACAGGTCAATTCTTTTATTTAGCAGAGGGTACAAAGACCCTTCATTGTTTACCCACTCAGTTTATTGCTGGGAAAATGATGTGGGTTCGCGCATTGGTTCTGGGTTGGCATATTGACTTCGTTGAACCAAAGGGCAATCTCACAGAAAATATTCAAAAAGATTACGATTTTGCCGCGATGACAACTTATCAGGTGGCTAATTCTTTTGAAAAATTAGAACACATTGAAAAACTTTTAATTGGTGGAGGAGGGATTTCTGAAATGATACAGAGCCGGTTAAACAAGTTAAAGACAAAAGTTTTTTTGAGCTACGGGATGACCGAAACAGTTAGTCATATAGCTATTCAGCCAGTAAACCAGTCAGCAAAGGATTTTTTTAGATCATCTGGTTATCCATTTAATGAGGGTGAATTTACCTTACTGCCTGATGTTTTTATTTCCCAGGACGAAAGAAATTGCCTCGTGATAGATGCTAAAAATATTGCGGATAAAAAATTAGTAACTAATGATATAGTGGATATTACTTCAGGTTTTACTTTTAAATGGTTAGGACGATTTGATCATGTCATTAATTCGGGTGGAATTAAATTGCTTCCTGAAAATATTGAATTAAAATTGGGCAAGTTGATTCAGCAACCCTTTTTTGTTTCTTCATTTTCGGATGATATACTTGGAGAACGATTGGTTCTTTTCGTTCAGGGAAAAGTGAGTTTTGAACCAACCGATTTATCAATGTTTCTAGAAAAATTTGAAATACCTAAAGAGATTATTTCTATTCCATTTTTTTCTTTTACGGCTACAGGTAAATTAAATAGAAAAGATACGATATCTGTTTTCTTGAAAGATCAGAGCAAAAAAAAATCCTCACTTTCGTGAAGATTTTTCTGTTATATTAAAATAATCATTAAGCTTCCTCAATAATTACCCAGGTTCCATTGCTAATTAATGGCAAGGCTTGTTTAAATTTTAATGATTTTGACTCACCTGTTTTTATATTCTTAATGGTTACTTTCTCATTCCTGCCCACTTTGCGCTCGGTTCTTACAATTGTTTCAGTAACCTGTTGAGGCTGGGTTTGATTTGTACTCGTTTCTCTTGTTGGACTTTCAAAATCAGCTTTAGACAGCTGGACTTTTTCTCTTTTCTGTTCTTTCGCTTGAGAAACTTGTTGTGGACTTTGACTTGGTAATTCTCCTTTGAATAAGAAAGAAAGCACCTCTTTATTTACGCTGTCCAACATTTTTTTGAATAATTCAAAAGCTTCAAACTTGTATATCAGAAGCGGATCTTTTTGTTCGTAGGTGGCATTTTGTACAGATTGTTTAAGATCATCCATCTGACGTAAATGGTTCTTCCAGGAATCATCGATTATTGCCAAAGTGACGTTCTTTTCAAAGTCGGTCATTAATTGTTTACCGTTAGAATCGTATGCTTCTTTTAAATTGGTAACAATTTGCAATGTTTTAATGCCATCCGTAAAAGGAACCATTATTCTTTCATAACGATCACCTTGTTTTTCATATACATCTTTGATCACAGGATAAGCGGCCAGCGCATTCTGCTCAATTCTTTTTTGATAATGTGCATAAACGATATCAAACAATTCATCGGTAATTGATTGCTCATCTTTAGATTCAAACTCCTCTCTGCTAAACGGTGAAGCAGTTGAGGAGAAACGAATTAATTCAAACTCAAAATTGGAATAATTGTTTGTCGCTTTATTTTCTGAAACGATTAATGCGCAGGTATCATAGATCATATTTACGATATCCACTTGTAATCGCTCACCATAAAGTGCATGTTTTCTTCTTTTGTAAACAACCTCTCTTTGAGCATTCATGATATCGTCATATTCCAATAGACGCTTACGGATACCAAAGTTATTTTCTTCAACTTTCTTTTGCGCTCTTTCTATCGATTTAGAGATCATGGAATGCTGAATGACTTCACCCTCTTTGAGTCCCATCTTATCCATCATTTTGGCAATTCTTTCTGAACCAAAAAGACGCATTAAATTATCTTCTAAAGAAACATAAAATTGCGATGTGCCTGGATCCCCTTGTCTACCTGCTCTACCGCGCAACTGACGGTCAACTCTTCGAGAATCATGTCTTTCTGTACCAATAATAGCTAATCCACCGGCGTTTTTAACATCATTCGTCAATTTGATATCGGTACCCCTACCGGCCATGTTCGTGGCAATAGTAACCACTCCAGGCTCACCGGCATGAGCGACGATATCAGCTTCTTTTTTATGAAGCTTGGCGTTTAATACGTTGTGCTCAATTTTTCTTATACTCAACATTCGAGATAACAACTCGGAAATTTCTACCGAGGTAGTACCTACCAAAACAGGTCTTTTTTGCGCTACCAGACTAGCGATTTCTTCAATAACAGCATTGTATTTTTCGCGTTTAGTCTTGTAGATCAAATCCTCTCTATCATCTCTTAACAGAGGTACATTTGTTGGGATCTCTACCACGTCTAATTTGTAAATTTCCCAAAATTCACCTGCCTCGGTTACTGCAGTACCTGTCATACCCGAAAGTTTTCGGTACATTCTAAAATAATTCTGCAATGTAATGGTGGCGTAGGTTTGTGTGGCAGCTTCAATTTTTACATTCTCTTTTGCTTCAATTGCCTGGTGAAGACCATCACTGTATCTTCTACCTTCCATGATACGACCGGTTTGCTCATCAACAATTTTGATTTGCCCCTCAATAATCACATATTCAACATCTTTTTCAAAAACAGTATATGCTTTTAAAAGTTGACTTAAGGTATGGATTCGCTCACTTTTAATACTAAAATCGCGGTAGAGTTCTTCTTTCAGTTTTGCTTTTTCTTCAACACTTTTATCAGTTCCGTCAATTTTTGCAATTTCCATTCCGATATCAGGAAGTACAAAGAAATTGTCTTCGGCCTTTTCACCACCCAAGAATGCAATTCCTTTATCGGTAAGATCAACAGAGTTGTTTTTTTCTTCAATCACAAAATACAATTCTGCATCAACCTTAGGCATTTCGCGATTGTTGTCCTGCATATAGAAATTTTCAGTCTTTTGAAGAAGTTGCTTAATTCCCTCCTGACTTAAAAATTTGATAAGTGCTTTGTTTTTCGGTAAACCTCTGTAAACTCGATAGAGCAACAAACCTCCATCTTTGGTATTTCCCTCAGCAATTAATTTTTTAGCATCAGCCAATACACCTGTGAGTAATTTATTCTGAATACGAACGATTTCATCTACTTTTGGTCTTAATTCATTGAACTCATGACGATCGCCATGTGGTGTTGCACCCGAAATAATTAAAGGAGTTCGTGCATCATCAATTAAAACAGAATCCACCTCGTCAATAATAGCATAGTTATGAGGTCTTTGCACGAGGTCTTTAGGTGTGTGCGACATATTATCCCTCAAATAATCGAAACCAAACTCATTATTTGTACCGTAAGTAATATCAGCGTTATATGCATTTCTTCGGGCATCAGAATTTGGTTGATGGACGTCAATACAATCTATGGTGAGGCCGTGAAATTCAAAAATGGGGCCCATCCAGGCAGCATCCCGTTTCGCTAAATAATCGTTGACAGTTACTACATGAACACCTTTTCCGGTTAGGGCATTGAGATAAATAGGTAGTGTAGCTACAAGAGTTTTTCCTTCCCCTGTCATCATTTCGGCAATTTTACCTTGATGCAGGACAGCACCACCAATTAGCTGTACATCGTAATGCACCATATCCCAAACGATTGGTTTACCTGCGGCATCCCAAGAATTACTCCAGATCGCTTTTTCTCCATTTAGCGTAACATAGTCCTTTTTACCCGAAATTTCGCGATCATATGGAGTTGCTATAACCGATAGTTCAGTGTTATTTGCAAAGCGTTTGGCAGTTTCTTTGACAACAGCAAAAGCCTCGGCTTGAATTTCTTTAAGTTTGCCCTCTGTAACCTCATAGATCTGATTTTCCAAATCATCTATTTCTTTATAGATTTCTTCTTTTCTATCGATATGAGCAGTTTCTACTTCGCTTTTAAGTTTTACAATTTGTGCTTCATGATCCTTTACAGCATCCTTAATTTTTTGTTTGAAACCCGTGGTTTTCGCTCTGAGTTCATCTAAACTTAGATGATTCATTTCTTCATCAAAGGCTCTAACCTCTTGCACTAAAGGGTTTAACTGTTTTAAATCCTTTTTTTTCTTGTCGCCAACAAAGGCTTTTAGTATAGAATTTACTAAACTCATAATAAGTATTATATGTTATTTTTTGAGATTCGGGCGGTCAAAATTAAGCAAAAAAAAAGCCTCAATAGAGACTTTTTGTTTTTTTAATATTCATCCTCATTCCAAAGATAATCTTCATCTGAGGGATAGTCTTCCCAAATCTCTTGAATTGTTTCGTATTGTTCACCCTCATCTTCCATCGCTTGCAAATTTTCAACCACTTCTAAAGGAGCGCCTGTTCGAATAGAATAATCGATTAATTCATCTTTGGTAGCAGGCCAAGGAGCATCGCTTAAATAAGATGCAAGTTCTAAAGTCCAGTACATAATTTATAATTTTTTGCAAAAATAATTTTATTGCGCAAATAGTCAAGGTTTTTAATGTTTTTTTTTAAAACAATTTCAATGTGTTAAAGAACTTGATTTAATTGTTTACCGAGATATCCATTTGATCTCTTCGGCATGTTGATCAAATGTCAATTTTCGTGCCAGTACAAACAAGTAATCAGATAATCGATTTATGTAGGTAATAATTATGGGTAAAACGGGTTCTTCGTCGGCTAATTTTACGATCATTCTTTCTGCTCTTCTGCATACTGTGCGGGCTATATGACAAAATGACACGGCACTGTTTCCCCCTGGTAGTATGAAATGTGTCATTTCAGGCAGCACTTCGTTCATATGGTCCATAGAATATTCGAGTTGAAGAACGTCTTTGTCTGACAGCTTTTCAATTTGCAGTCGATCTTCACCACTTTTTAGTTTTTCTTTAGAGGGTGGAGTTGCAAGCATCGCTCCAATCGTAAAAAGTAAATTTTGAATTTGAACTAATTCATGCTTGTAATTTTGCGGAATATTCTGAACTGAGATCAATCCTATATGGCAATTCAGTTCATCAATAGTGCCATACGCCTCCAAGCGCTGATTGTATTTTTTAACTCTTTCTCCTCCAAAAAGGGAAGTTTCACCGGCGTCACCTGTTTTTGTATATATTTTCATTTTTGTTTAATCTTAAATGTAAAAAAGTTCAACAAAAGTAAGAATTTAAAAGGATTGTAATCACTAAACTCTTAAAATAAAATGCTGTTTCGTTTGTTCTTTTCTAAAAAACACGATACCCCATTGAAAGTTATCGATAATAACTGTACTTTCAGGATGATTTTTTATTTCAGTCCAGGCTTCATTCATTTCTTTAGACCAATGAATATCGTCAAAAATAAAAACACTTTGATCTGATCTGTGCGACAAACAAAGGTTAAAATACGCCAGGGTGGGTTCTTTTTGATGGTTACCGTCAAAATAGATCATGTCAAATCTCTGATCTTTAAGTGTTGCCGGCAAAGTTTCCTTAAAATCACCGGTTATCATTGAAATATTGTCCAATTTATATGTCTCGAACATTTTTTGTGCGATATGCGAAGTAGCGGGACATCCTTCTAATGTTTTGATGTTTGCATTGCTATTTCCCAAGGAGAGTGCTGCCGTTCCAAGACCCAGAGAAGTGCCAAGTTCTAAGATATTTGAAGGTTGTAAAAATTGTGTTACTTGAATTAATTGCTTCGCACTTCTTTGAGAAAGTCCGGCTGTTCTGGCAATTTGGCTCACTTTTCTATGATTCTCTTTAATTTTTTTTGATCCCGCTCCAAAATCAACGACTTCTATGGTCTTCTCGTTATTGAGTAATTCAGATCGAAATAGCTCGTGTTTTTTAAACAGATCCATATTTTTTTTTAAATCTGGTTTTAAGGCATTATTGTAAAAATCAAAGACAAAAGGAGAATGTATTCCGTGGGCATTATTCGATTGAAATAAAAATTTAAAGAAATAGTAAGCTTGATGGATCATTTAAACCATTTTAGAACCACGAAAATAAGGGAAAAATAATTGTATCAAACGAGATTAAAAATTATATTTGCGCTTTACAAAATATGAAAATGAGAAAGGTTTTAGTCCTGATAATAACTACTTTATTTTTTTTCTCTTGTGTACCTAAAAAAGAGCTGATCTATTTCCAAGGAGAGGTTTCCGCAAAAGATTCGATTTACAAATTACAAAATGAACCATATCGCTTACAGGTAAATGATATGTTATATATCGATATAAAATCTTCAGATCCTGAATTGGTGGCTTTATTTAAAAATACTGAATCGCAAGCAGGACAAGTACAAATTACTCCTGAAATACTTTATTTTAAATCATATACTATTGACAGAAATGGTAATATAAGAATACCTTATGTGGGTGAATTGAACGTTTTAGGTTATACAGAAAGAGAAGTACTGGATAAAATTCAAAAGGAGTTTGAAACTTATTTTAAAAATAGTGATGATTTATTTATCACTGTCAAATTAGCTGGCTTAAGATTCACTGTTTTAGGTGAGGTTGTTAATCCTGGAACCGTTGTTGCATTTCAAAATCAGGTCAATATAATTGAAGCTCTTGCTCAGTCAGGGGATATTCCTATTACAGGAAATAGAAAGAATGTAACCGTTTTTAGAAAGAATTTAGATGGTACCAAGAGGTTAATAGTAGATTTGACTAAAATTGATTCATTCGACGCTCAGAATTTTTTTATACAACCAAATGATATTGTCTACGTGGAACCCTTGAAACAAAAATCATGGGGAACCGGTGCAACTGGAGCTCAAACCTTGACTACGATTATTTCTTTACTGTCGCTGGTTACAACGACCATACTCTTAATTCAAAACGTTAAATAAGTCATGAAATCTTCAAATAATTTTGACATAAATGATTTGAATACTTTTGATGTTAAAGAGTATTTCTTTAAAATTATTGACCACTGGAAATTATTTTTGGTGACTATCTTTCTGGGACTTTTAATTGCGAATGTAATTAATCGAAGATCTCAACGTATTTATAAATTGGATAGTGTTATTACGGTTAAGGACGAGCAGAATCCCCTTTTTACCAGTAGTACAAATATTGCGTTTAACTGGGGTGGTCCAAGTGACAAAGTTGAAACCATTATGACGATCCTGAACTCCAGATCGCATAATGAAAAAGTGGTGAATAAGCTTCAATTTTATATAGAATATTACAAACAAGGTAAATATAGAAAAGAAGATGTTTATGGTTCAACACCATTTCGAGTAAATTTAGATACGACCTATTTTCAATTGCAAAACACCTTCATTCAACTAGACTTTAAACCGAATAATGAAGTTCAGGTAGCCGTTGAATTTGAAGAGGATGAATACAATCTTATCAAATATTATAAAAATCAAAGTAAAAAATATTTACCGGTAGAGGAGAAGTTTGTTCAAACTTATGCTATTGGAAATGTAATTGAATCGCCATTCTACCGGTTTGAAATTGAGAAAGAAAATGATTTTTCAGATTTAGAGGGGCAATCCTTTTTCATTAGGTTCAGCAATTTCAATGGTTTGGTTAGTGCCTACACTAAAATAAATGTATCTTCTTTGAAAAAGGGGACTTCTTTAATTCAATTGGCGCTCACAGGACCCAATAAAAAGAAAATAGAAACATATTTGAATACGACAGTTGATGTATTAAATCTTGATCAACAACGTCAAAAAATTCAATATGCCATAAGAACGAAGAAATATATTGATACGCTATTTGGGGTTGAATCTGATAATTTACGGGATATAGAATCAGAATTAGGATCTTATAAACAATCCAATAATATTTATGACCTAAGTGCCGAAGGGACTAATTTATTAGGAGAGGTTACGATGCTTGATAATGAAATTCAGCGAGTTAAAAATAGAATTGATTACTATTCCAGCCTGGAAAGTTATATCAAGAACCGAAATCAGATAGATGAGAATATACCTGCTCCTGCCTTAGTAAATATTGAGGATCCAAACATTACTAATAGTGTTAATACCTTAATAACTCTATCTAAGGCCAAAGAAAATTTGGAGATGACTGTGACACCTTCTTACCCGCCACTGAAGAAAATTAATGAAGAAATTGATGTGGAAAGAAAGGTTCTTTTGGAGCATATTTCTTCAATGAAAATTGCAACTCAAAATAGTTTAGAAAATTTAAATAGGCAACTAGCCAGTAATAGCGTAAAGTTAAAAAGTTTATCGCCAAAAGAGCAAACACTATTAAACTATCAAAGAAAATATAATCTTTCTGAAGCAAATTATAATTACTTAAAGCAAAAAAGTTATGAGGCCGGAACGGCCATCGCCGCAAATGTTTCGGATATTAAAGTTTTAGACAGAGCTAAAGATGTTGGCCAATTACCAATTCAGCCAAAAACAAGTTTTAATTATTTGATAGGATTGATGCTTGGTACGATACTTCCCTTACTATTTATTGTTTCAAAAGAAGTATTGGATAATAAAATCACCACTGTTGAAGAAATTGAAAGGATGTATAAGATTCCGGTGTTAGGTGTTTTGGGAAGAAATAACTACGATAGTAGATTGGTAGTTTATAACAAGCCTAATTCTACTATTTCGGAATCTTTCCGAGCATTGAGGTCTAATATCCAGTTTTTACTGAAAAGAGAAAATAGAAGCAAAACTATTTTAGTGACCTCTTCAGTGAGTAAGGAAGGAAAAACCATGTGTGCCATAAATATGGCTTCTGTGTTTGCCATGAGTGGAAAAAAGACGGTTTTAATCGGTTTCGATTTAAGAAAGCCCCAAATGCACAAAGAGTTCAATCATTCAAATGATTGGGGTATTGTGAATTATTTGATTGGAGAGCGCACGATAGAAGATATCATTTCTCCCTCTAAAATAGAGAATTTAGATTTTATTACTTCAGGCCCAATTCCACCAAATCCATCAGAGTTAATCTTAAGTCACTCTGCAGATTTGCTTTTTGAAAAGCTGAAAGAAGATTATGATTATATCATCATAGATACCCCGCCGGTAGGTCTGGTTGCTGATGCTTTGGAGCTATTCAAATACTCTGATGCCATTATTTATATGATCAGGTATAATTACACACAAAAGGGTATGCCTAAAATGATAGATGATAAATATAGGAATGGTGAGGTGACAAATATTTCATTTGTATTAAACGATTTTAAAGTAAAATCTAAATATGGCTATGGTTACGGTTATGGATACGGTTATGGATATGGCTATGGAAAATATGGAAATGGATACCACAATAATGAAATTCCAGGTTTATTGAAGCGAATTGAAAGAAAGATTAAATCTTTTAGGAATTGATTGAATTATGCAGTAAAAGAATATCAAAAAAACAGCGTTTAATTAAACGTATATTAGATCTTTTCATAGCCATACCTTTATTTATTTTTTTGTCAGTTCCGATGTTTTTTTTCGTTCTTTTTGCCTCTTTATCAACAAAGTGTTTTGGACTTTTCAGTCAGGAAAGAGTTGGACGTTATGGAGAGGTGTTTAGGATTTTAAAAATAAGGTCTATGCATGCACATGATGAGAATAAAAGTCCGATTTCGGTGCTCAATTTGAATCGAATAACTCCTTTCGGGAGGTTTTTAAGAAAGTATAATATTGACGAATGGCCACAAGTTCTGAATGTGATAAAAGGAGAAATGAGTATGGTAGGTCCAAGACCTGATGTTGCCGGTTACGCTGATTCATTGGAAGGTGAAGACAGAATAGTTTTATGTGTAAAACCGGGTATCACTGGTCCTGCCAGTATAGCTTTCAGAAATGAAGAAGACATTCTTGTGAAGCAAAAAAATCCCAAACAATACAATGACGAAATCATTTGGCCAAAAAAGGTCGAACTAAATAAACAATATATTTTGAATTGGTCGTTATGGACAGATATAAAATATTTAATTAAAACATTAAAATAACGAACCTTAATAATATTTATCGATGGAAAAAACTAAAATTGCCGTAATAGGTTTAGGCTATGTAGGTTTACCTCTAGCAGTAGAATTTGGAAAACATTTTGAAGTAGTTGGTTTTGATATCAATCAAAATCGCATTAAAGAGCTAAGATCAAATAAAGATATTACATTAGAAACTTCCGCTGAACAATTGGCTGAAGTGAATGTGGATTCTTTGGCCAATTTAAAAGGATTGGGTAAAGGTCTATGGATAACTGCTGAATTAGAGGAAATTAAAAATTCCAATTTTTATATTGTGACGGTACCAACGCCTGTTGATAAAAATAATCGTCCAGATCTGACACCCTTGTATAAAGCGAGTGAGACAGTAGGTAAGGTATTGGGTCAAGGAGATATAGTCGTATATGAGTCTACTGTTTATCCAGGAGCTACTGAGGAAGAATGCTTACCGATTCTAGAAAAGTTCTCTGGTCTGTCTTTTAACCAACATTTCTATTTGGGTTATTCACCGGAAAGAATAAACCCTGGAGATAAAGAACATACAGTCACTAAAATCTTAAAAGTTACATCAGGATCAACTCCTGAAATAGCTGATAAAATTGATGAGATTTACAGGAAGATAATAACGGCAGGTACGCACAAAGCTCCATCGATAAAAGTGGCAGAAGCTGCTAAGGTTATTGAAAATTCTCAAAGAGATATCAATATTGCTTTTGTTAATGAATTGGCAAAAATATTTCGATTAATGGGTATTGATACACATGAAGTTCTGGAAGCAGCCGGAACAAAATGGAATTTTTTGCCTTTTAAACCAGGTTTAGTAGGCGGACACTGTATTGGGGTAGATCCATATTATTTGGCACACAAGGCTATGGAATTGGGGTATAATCCTGAAATAATTTTAGCTGGTCGACGATTAAATGATAGCATGGGTCCCTTTGTAGCTCAAGAAACGATCAAGTTAATGATCAAAAAAGGCCTGCCGGTTCACCATTCCAAAGTTTTGGTTTTAGGAATTACCTTTAAAGAAGATTGTCCCGATATTAGAAATTCAAGGGCCATAGATATCATTAGAGAATTGCAATCCTATTCGGTTGACGTTGATGTCTATGACCCCTGGGCATTAAAGGATGAAGTAAAACACGAATATAATCTCGATTTAATTGATCATGAAAGGGATATTGTTGAAAAATATGACGCCGTTATTTTGGCCGTTTCTCATAAAGAATTTAAAGTGTTAGATTTGAATAAATTTTTAAAGGAAAAACACGTAAAGTTTGACGTGAAAGCACTTTTAGATAAAAACTCAATTGACAGCAGGTTATAAAAAGTAGTTTCGATTAATGGAAAATAATAAACAAAAAAGAGTATTAGTAACAGGGGCTGCGGGCTTTATCGGACATCACTTATCCAAATTATTGGTTAAAAATGGATTTGAGGTAATTGGTCTGGATAATATCAATGATTATTACGATGTAGAATTAAAATATGCCCGATTGGCAGATATGAATATCGATCGTGACCAAATTGAATACAACAAAATAGTTTCGGGACTAATTGACTTTATCAAACTCGATTTAACAGATCGGGAAAACATTTTGGAACTGTTTAAAAACTCCAAAATTAATTATGTGGTTAATTTAGCCGCTCAGGCCGGGGTTCGATATTCCTTGATTAATCCACATTCATATGTCGATAGTAATATTACAGGATTTTTAAATATTCTTGAAGGTTGCAGGGCATACCCCGTTGATCATGTTGTTTATGCTTCGTCCAGTTCAGTTTATGGTCTAAATAAGGCAGTTCCATTTAAAACCAGCCAGCACACCGACCACCCGTTAGCTATGTATGCAGCAAGTAAAAAAGCGAATGAAATGATGGCGCATTCTTATTCCTATCTCTATGGGATTCCTACAACAGGGTTGAGATTTTTTACAGTTTATGGCCCTTGGGGACGCCCTGATATGGCTTTACATATATTTACTAAAGCAATGGTTGAGGATAAGGAGTTCGAGGTGTTTAACCACGGGGAAATGAGTCGGGATTTTACTTACGTCGATGATATTGTAGAAAGTATTTTGAGATTAATTCCGCTTCCTCCAAAAGAAAACAATCCAAATTTTGATCCAAAGAATCCAGATCCTTCAATAAGTTCAGCACCTTATCAATTATTTAATATTGGAAATAACAGTCCGGTAGCCTTGATGGATTATGTGAAGGCTATTGAAAAAGCTTTGAATAAGAAAGGTAAAATTGTTTTTAAAGAAATGCAACCCGGGGATGTTCAATCTACCTATGCTGATGTAGAAAGCCTTTACGAGTATATTAATTTTAAACCCTCAACCAGCATAGAAAAGGGTATTAAAAACTTTGTAGACAAATACCTGGAGTTAAATGGATAATGAATTATTAAGATTGGCGATTGAGGCAGCTATAGAGGGAGGAAAGGAAATTATTGAAGTATACCAGACCAATTTTAAGGTTGATTTAAAGGAGGATAAATCACCATTGACGGAGGCAGACGAAAAAGCAAACGAAAAAATAAATAAATACTTATTAGGTAGCAATATTCCAATCATTAGTGAAGAAAACAAACAAATTGATTTTGAAACTAGAAAGAATTGGCATACATGCTGGATTGTTGATCCCCTTGATGGGACAAAGGAATTTGTCAAGAGAAATGGAGAATTTACAGTCAATATTGCCTTGGTAAAAAATGGCCGACCCATATTAGGAGTGATTTTTGTCCCGGTTGAGAAAACATTATATTTTGCTGATGTTGAAAAGAATAAAGCTTTTAAATCCGTTTTAGATATTAATAGATTTGATATTTCCAAAATAATGATGAATGCCCTAGAAATCCGTCCTCGACCTATTTCTTCAAAAGGGAAAATTGTAGTTGGAAGTCGATCACATATGAGTCCTGAGACAGAAGATTTCGTCAGAAATTTGAAGACTGAAGTAGAAAAAGTAGAAATCGTATCAAAAGGAAGTTCATTAAAATTTTGTCTGGTGGCGGAAGGGCTGGCGGACATTTATCCTAGATTTGCTCCAACCATGGAGTGGGATACTGCCGCTGGACAGGCGATTTGTGAAGCTGTTGGATTACAAGTCATATCTCAAGAAACCAATCAAGCCCTATTATACAATAAAGAGAACCTTTTAAATCCTTGGTTTTTAGTAAGCCATAATGAAAGATAATAGTAGGAAAAGACATATCGCCAAAACTTTTACCTGGCGATTGATTGGTACACTTGACACTATTCTGCTTTCTTGGCTCATAACCGGAAGCGGTTTGACAGGCTTGAAAATTGGAGGTGTAGAGGTTTTTACAAAAATGATTTTGTATTATATCCATGAACGGATCTGGTTCAAAATAAATTTTTCGAAAGATGGTAAGTCTTTAGAAAGCAGAAAGAGGCATTTGGGTAAAACTGTTACATGGAGAATTGTTGGTACATTGGATACAATGATTATTGCGTGGGTAATTACTGGAAATCCTTTAACAGGTTTAAAAATTGGTTTTTCCGAAATCATGACAAAAATGCTTTTATATTATTTGCATGAACGAATTTGGTACAGGGTTAACTTTGGTTTAGACAATAGAAAACAATAAAATGGAGGAAAACATTGTAAGACATGATTATCAGGTATTGCGTTCTGATAGAAATGAACTCAACGGACATCACTCTTTTTTAATTTGGTTTACAGGTTTGTCTGGATCAGGAAAATCAACGATTGCAAATGCTTTAGAAAATGACTGTTGTAAAGAGGGATATAAAACCTATTCTCTTGACGGAGATAATATAAGAAAAGGATTAAATAATGACCTAACATTTTCTCCAGAAGATAGAAAAGAAAATATAAGACGAATTGCAGAAATCGCAAATTTAATGGTAGATGCAGGACTTATTAGTTTTGGCGGCTTTTGTTTCACCCTACAAAAAAGATAGGAAAATGATTGAAAATATTGTCGAAAAAATAATTTTGTCGAAGTTTTTGTTAACACAACTATTGGAGAATGTGAAAGCCGTGATGTTAAAGGGCTTTATAAAAAAGCAAGGGATGGAGAAATTAAAGATTTTACAGGTGTCAACGCACCTTATGAAGCGCCTGAAAATCCAGATTTGAAATTGTAACCGATCATTTAAAGATTAAGTGAAGCAGTTGAAAAAATATAATACGATTATAAAACAAAATTAAAACAATGAGTAAATATTATTTAAATTATCTAGACGAACTTAGAATCTGAAGCCATTTTTGTGCTAAGAGAAGTTTGTGCTCAGTTTCAAAATCCAGTCATTTTATTTTCAGGTGGAAAAGATTCTATCGTGGTGACCCATTTGGCAAAAAAAGCATTTTATCCATCTAAAAGTTCCATTTCCATTAATTCATGTGGATACTGGTCATAATTTTCCTGAAACCATTAAATTTAGGGATGATTTGGTTAAAGAAATTAGGAGTTCAACTTAATTGTGGGTTCTGTTCAAGAATCCATTAATACGGGCAGAGTGGTTGAGGAGACAGGAAAAAATGCAACGCGAAATGAATTTCAAATCACCACGCTTTTAGATGCTATTGAATCCAATAAAGTAGATTGTGCCATTGGTGGAGGAAGAAGAGATGAAGAAAAGGCAAGAGCTAAAGAACGGTTCTTTTCACATAGAGATGATTTTGGACAATGGGATCCAAAAAATCAACGGCCTGAACTTTGGAATTTATTTAATGGGAAAATGCATCAAGGAGAACATTTTAGAGCCTTTCCAATAAGTAACTGGACAGAAATGGATGTTTGGAACTATATTAAAAGAGAAAATATAGAAATTCCATCACTGTATTTTGCACATGAGAGAGAAGTGGTTTGGAGAAAGGATAGTTGGATACCAGTGTCCGAATATTTAGTTTAAGCATGATAATGAGGAATTACGTGACTAAAAAGATTCCGATTTAGAACTTTGGGTGATATTACAATTACTGGTGGAATTGAATCTGATGCCGATACTTTGGAAAAAATTGTGAAGAAGTTGCCGCAATGAGTCAAACCGAAAGAGGTAACAGAACTGACGACAAACGGTCTGAAACCGCTATGGAAGACAGAAAAAAACAAGGATATTTTTAATTAAAGAAAAATGGAAATATACAAATAACCAATTATTACGATTTACAACAGCAGGAAGTGTTGATGATGGAAAAAGTACTTTAATTGGACGTTTGTTATACGATTCAAAATCAATTTTTGAAGATCAGATCGCATCTATTGAAAATACAAGTAAGAAAAGAGGAATGGAACTATCGATTTAGCCTTGTTTACAGATGGACTTGCGTGACGAACGCGAACAAGGTATTACCATAGATGTAGCCTATAGGTATTTTACAACACCAAAAAGAAAATTTATCATTGCTGATACACCTGGTCATATTCAATATACAAGAAATATGGTTACAGGTGCTTCAACAGCTAATGTGGCCATTGTTTTAATTGATGCCAGAAAAGGTGTGATTGAGCAAACTAAACGACATTCCTTTATCGCTTCACTTTTACAAATTTCACATGTTATTGTATGTGTGAATAAAATGGATCTAGTTGAGTATAGTGAGGATGTTTTTAATGATATTGTATCATCAATATGAAGAGATTTCATCAAAAATGATGATCAAGGATGTACGGTATATTCCTATAAGTGCACTGAACGGAGATAATGTGGTGAATCGTTCTGCAAAATATGCCTTGGTATCAAGATGCACCACTTTTACATACCCTTGAGACCATTCATATTACCAGTGATAATAATATGGTTGATGCACGTTTTCCTGTTCAAACGGTATTAAGACCCCAAGAGGATGAATTTAGAGATTTTAGAGGCTATGCAGGAACTGTAGCTGGTGGGATTTTTAGAGTTGGTGATGATATTAAGATTTTGCCTTCAGGCTTCTCTTCAAAAATAAAATCTATCAATGTATATGATGAATTTAAAGAGATGGCATTTGAAGGAATGAGTTGTGTAATTGCCCTTGAAGATGATATCGATATTAGCAGAGGTGATATGATCGTAAAAACCAATAATTTGCCTGAGATTACCCAAGATCTTTCTGCCATGATTTGTTGGTTTAATGAAAGACCTGCAAGGGACCGAGCGAAATATACACTTAAACAAACTTCCAATGAGCCCAAGGCGATGATCAAAGAGATTGAATATAAAGTAAATATTAATACTTTAAAGCGCAATGAAGAAGATAAAGCTTTAAATATGAATGATATATGTAAAGTAAAGATTCGCACAACAGCACCCATTATGATTGATGATTACCTCAAAATAGAAAAACAGGAAGTTTTATTTTGATTGATGAGGCAACAAATGAAACAGTAGCTGCTGGAATGTTGTTCTAGTTTTAAGAATAAGTTTAAATTTGAACCTCGAAAATAATTTATTTTCGAGGTTTTTTGCTCTTAAGATATTTAAATAATGAATTTTTATCCGATCAAGTTTCAACCTATTTATCAATACCGAATTTGGGGAGGTGATAAATTGAAAACTATTTTAAAGAAAGATATATCAACGGGGCAAATTGGTGAGTCTTGGGAGATTTCTGATGTTGATGGAAATCAAACGCTGGTGGCTAACGGCGAATGGCAAGGAAAAACTTTAAAAGAATTGATTCGAGATTTTCAAGGAAAATTTGTTGGCGAAAAGGTTTATCGTTTATTTGGAGAGGACTTCCCATTGCTGATAAAGTTTATTGATGCCAAATTACCTTTGTCAATTCAGGTTCATCCTAGTGATGAATTGGCTAAAATAAGACACAACTCTTTTGGAAAAAATGAGATGTGGTATGTGATGCAGGCAGATGAAAATTCAGAAATCATCGTTGGTTTTGATGAACATATTTCCAAGGAAAAATACCAATCGTATCTGGAAAAGGGGAAAATACTCGATTTACTTCATGTTGAAAAACCTCAAAAGGGAGATACATACCATATTCCTACCGGCAGAGTGCACGCAATTGGCTCTGGCATTTTGTTGGCAGAAATTCAACAGACTTCTGATGTTACTTACCGTATCTATGACTATAACCGAGTTGACTCCAAAACAGGAAAACTTCGTGATTTACATACTGAATTAGCCTTAGATGCTTTAGATTTTTCAGTTTCTGAAAATTATAAAACCGATTACAATAAAATAGAAAATACCGCAAACACATTAGTTCATACAACCTATTTTAAAACGAATATCTATTATTTGGATGGGGATAAAGTCCTGGATTATTCCGATTTGGACTCTTTTGTTATACTGCTATGTATTGAAGGTTCATTTCAAATTCCAGAATTTGGAAAAGAAATCAATGTTAAAATGGGAGAAACCATTTTATTACCTGCTTCATTGGATATAGTTAACATAGAGACTGAAGGGGCTACAGTTATCGAAGTCTTTATCTAGTTATGTCTTATTATTTTTATTTGTGTTTACATATATACTTTTGGAATCAATGCCATAATTGGCTAAAACATTCATGATCCTTGGCAAGGAAACTTTCAGCACTTTAATTTGCTCCTTTTCCACTATAAATACTTCACCCAAACTGATCATTGGAATAAATGGAGTGAATACCACAAATCTGCCATCTTCTAACTTTTCCATAATAATGCCATACTTTTTTACACCATTGTTATAAATATCGATCTCAACGGCCGGGTTTTCAATATTTTCAGCACCTGTCAACTGACTTGTCATATTTTTAATGGTGCTGTAAAAAGGTATCTTGTTAAAAAACTTGTTCTCAATCAAATTTGTGAACCTACTTCCAATATAAGATTTTAAAAAAAGCCCTACAAAAAACAAAATCCCTGATCCGATACAGATAATGACAAAAAGGGCTATTAAATTTCTAACAATTGGCATCCCAAATGGAATGGATTGAGCATAAGGTTTTACAAATTCAAAAATGGCCGTAATTATGTCTGATAATACAACCAAAACCAAGGCTATCGGAATAATAATGGCGAGTCCGGCTAAGGTATTTTCCTTAAAAAATTGAATTTTTTCTTTCATTTTATGTGGTAATTTAACCTATCTAAGATAAGTATTTTATCTATTGTACTTTTGTTCAAAGACATAACTAAATAACAGCTATAAACTGCTATATTTGCAACTCAAAAAAAATAGAAGATGAAAGCCGGAATTGTAGGATTACCAAATGTTGGAAAATCAACTTTGTTTAATTGTTTGTCTAATGCAAAAGCGCAATCGGCAAACTTTCCATTTTGTACAATTGAGCCAAATATTGGGGTAGTAAATGTACCTGATGCACGTTTAGAGAAATTAGCGGAAATGGTGAATCCAGAAAGAGTAGTTCCGGCAACTGTGGAAATTGTTGATATTGCCGGACTGGTGAAAGGAGCAAGTAAGGGAGAAGGTTTGGGAAATAAATTTTTAGCAAATATTAGAGAAACAGATGCGATCATTCATGTTTTGCGCTGTTTTGACAATGATAATATTGTTCACGTAGATGGCAGTGTAAATCCTATTAGAGATAAGGAAACCATCGATTTTGAATTGCAATTGAAAGACCTGGAAACGGTAGAAAAGAAGCTTGAAAAAGTAAAAAGAGCTGCAAAAACGGGTGATAAATCAGCACAAAAGGAATTACAAGTATTAGAAAAAATCAAGAATAATTTAGAGGCGGCCATTTCTGTAAGAGCCATTGATTTTACCAAAGAGGAAAGAGAAGAAATTGTTAATAATTTGCAATTGATTACAGATAAACCGGTACTTTATGTCTGTAATGTAGATGAAGCGTCTGCAAAATCAGGCAATCATTATGTAGATTTAGTGAAAGACGCTATTAAAAATGAAGAGGCTGAGGTACTTGTTTTGGCTGTTGGAACTGAGGCGGACATTAATGAATTAGAAGATTATGAAGAGCGAAAAATGTTTTTAGAAGATCTGGGATTAGATGAGCCTGGTGTTTCCAAATTAATTCGGTCTGCATATAAATTATTAAAACTGCAAACCTATTTTACGGCCGGCGTAAAGGAGGTAAGAGCTTGGACAATTCACATTGGTGATACTGCTCCTCAAGCAGCAGGTGTGATTCATACTGACTTTGAAAAAGGATTTATACGTGCTGAAGTGATCAAATACAGTGATTTTGTGAACTTGGGAAGCGAGAGCAAAGTGAAAGAAGCGGGTAAAATGGCAGTTGAGGGGAAGGAATATATCGTACAAGATGGAGATATGATGAACTTCCGCTTCAATGTTTAATTTTTCGGAATAGAGCACTTATGTTTTTTGAACTAAAAGGAAACGATAAAAATAGTAAAGCAAGGGCTGGTCTTATCAAAACAGACCACGGTTCAATAGAAACTCCTATTTTTATGCCTGTAGGTACCGCAGCCTCGGTAAAAGGAGTACATCAAACAGAACTAACTGATGAGATAAACGCCGATATAATTCTGGGAAATACCTATCATCTGTACCTGCGGCCAAAAACTGATATACTTAGTCGAGTGGGAGGTCTGCACAATTTTATGAATTGGCATCGACCAATTTTAACTGACTCCGGCGGATATCAGGTTTATTCCTTATCAAATACAAATAAGATTAATGAAGATGGTGTAAAATTTAAGTCGCATATCGATGGGTCTACTCATTTTTTTTCGCCTGAGTCTTCCATGGAAATTCAAAGGAAGATAGGAGCGGATATCATTATGGCTTTTGATGAATGTACGCCTTATCCCTGCGAATATAATTATGCAAAACGTTCGATGCATATGACACATCGATGGCTGGAAAGATGTAAGACCTATTTAAATGACCATCCCGAAGATTACAATTATAAACAGACATTTTTCCCCATTGTTCAAGGAAGTACCTTTAAAGACCTTCGAAAACAATCAGCAGAATATATTGCCAATGCCGGTGCAGAAGGCAATGCTATAGGGGGCTTGTCTGTTGGTGAACCTGCAGAAGAAATGTACGCCATGACAGAAGTGGTTTGCGAAATATTACCATGGGATAAACCACGGTATTTAATGGGTGTTGGTACTCCAATCAATATCTTAGAAAATATTGCTTTAGGCATTGATATGTTCGATTGTGTTATGCCAACACGCAATGCCAGAAACGGCATGCTCTTTACAGCGCATGGAACCATCAATATTAAAAACAAAAAATGGGAAGATGATTTTTCCGTAATAGATGAAATGAACCATACCTTTGTTGATACTTTATACTCAAAGGCCTATTTAAAACACTTGTTTTCTGCAAACGAATATTTAGGAAAGCAAATTGCTACAATTCATAACCTCGGTTTTTATATGTGGTTGGTTAGGGAAGCGAGAAAGCATATTTTAGTTGGAGATTTTACCGAATGGAAAAATATCATGGTCAAACAAATGGATAAAAGATTATAAGTTGTTTATTTGTAAAAACTAAAAGGGTAAGAATCTTTGAAAATTCTAGATCGATACATATTAAAAAAATATTTTGTCACCTTTTTTTTTACATTGCTTATTCTTATTCCTATAGCAATTGCAATTGATGTTTCTGAAAAGGTAGATAAATTCATAAAACATCCTGATCTCTCTACCCAGGAGATTATAAAAGATTATTACGTCAATTTTATCATTAATTATGGCAATACTTTTATGCCATTGGCTCTGTTTATTTCTGTTATCTTGTTCACTTCTAAGTTATCGGGAAATTCTGAGGTCATTGCCATTCATAGTTCAGGTATCTCTTTTAAACGGTTTTTAAGACCATATTTAATTGGTGCTACCATTATCGCATTTGTATCCTTTTTTGTCAATCATTTCGTTGTCCCAAAGGCGAACAAAACTTTTGAGGAGTTTCAAGAAACCTATTTACGCAACACCAAGAAGTACAATAAGACTTATGTTCGTAAAATAAACCTTCAATTAAGTGAAAACGACTTCGTTTATTTTGGCAGTTTTAACCTGAATAGTAATAATGGGTATAATTTTTCTTATGAAAAATTTGATGGAAATGAGTTGCGCTATAAGATTATTGGTCAGAGCATTAAATGGATTGAAAAAGATAGTACTTACAAGATTAGCAACTATAAAAAGAGACATATTCATGAAGGAGAGGATATTATTGAATCGGGAATAGCCTTCGACACTGTTTTCAATTTTACGCCGGACGAATTACTTTACATAGATTATCTCGCAAAAGAATTACCTTCAGATGAACTGGCCTCGCATATTAAAGAATCTGAAGAAAGAGGTGTGAAAAATCTCAATAACTATAAGGTCGAGTTATACAAAAGGACAAGTTTACCCATTTCCTCATTTATTTTGACCATTATTGCTGTTTCTCTTTCATCGAAAAAAAGGAGAGGAGGAATTGGAATTAATTTAGCTTCAGGAATTACTTTGATGTTTATCTATATCTTTTTTTTAAAGGTATCTGAGGTACTAGGGGCAACAGCAGAAGCCAATCCATTCTGGATGGTTTGGATGCCAAATATTATTTTCGGTATTCTAGCAATCTTTTTGTTCCGCCATGCTAACAGATAAACTAAAAAACCAGCTTCATTTACATTTTATTGTTTTTATTTGGGGTTTTACTGCAATTCTTGGTGCCCTTATTTCTGTTTCTGCCATACCACTTGTTTTCCTGAGAGTAGTATTGGCAAGTATTACCTTAGCTATTTTCTTTTTGATTAAAAAAATGACCTTCAAAATTGATAAGGTAGGTATATTGAAATTGCTGCTTGGCGGTGTATTGATCGCTTTACACTGGATCACTTTTTTTCACGCCATCAAAGTATCAAATATTTCAACTACCTTAGTTACAATGTCAACAAGTGCCGTGTTTGTTGCATTATTTGATCCCATATTTAACAATCGAAAGATTTTGAGTTATGAAGTGTTTCTGGGAGCTTTGGCTTTGGTTGGTTTTGTCATTATTTTTCAAATAAGTGATGAATATAGATTGGGTGTTTTTTATGCACTTACTTCAGCAATTCTTTTGGCCTTCTTTTCAATTTTAAATGGGAAAAATATCAAAAAATATAAGGCAGGGCATATTGCGTTTTACGAACTTTTCTTTGCCTCAATTTTCATATTTATGGTTCTTCTTATTCAGGGAGATCTTATAAATTCGATTTCAAAAGTTTCTCCGAGTGATCTTTTGTATTTATTGATTTTAGCAACTATATGCACGGCATACCCTTTTGTAGTAGTTACAAATTTGTTACATAAAATGAGTCCGTTTACTATCGTTTTAACCAATAATTTGGAACCGGTTTATGGAATTGTTTTAGCGATTTTAATCTTTGGTTCTAAGGAAAAAATGGACATGACATTTTACATCGGTGCCTTATTTATTTTTAGTGCGGTGATTTTAAATGGGTTGATGAAGTTGAAAGCGAAGTACAATAGCTAACAGATTTTGATTTATTGTTTATATATTTGTAGACTTTTCTCCCCCAAAAAAGTGATTTTTGATCCAAACAAGATCAGCAATATATTTTTATATTATGGAATATTTAGATTTTGAATTACCAATCAAAGAACTTCAAGAGCAACTAACTAAATGTCAGGCCATTGGAGAAGAGAGCGATGTTGACGTTACAGATACCTGTAAAAAAATAGAAAAAAAATTAGCCGAATCTAAGAAGGAAATCTATGGGAAATTGACTCCCTGGCAAAGGGTTCAGTTGTCCAGACATCCTTCGAGGCCCTATACACTTGATTTTATCAATAACCTTACCCAAGGTACTTTTTTCGAATTACACGGTGATAGAAATGTGAAAGATGACAAGGCCATGGTTGGCGGTCTAGGTAAAATTGGCGATCAATCGTTTATGTTTATCGGACAGCAAAAAGGGATCAATACCAAAATGCGACAGTATCGAAATTTTGGAATGTCGAACCCTGAGGGATACAGGAAGGCTTTGCGTTTAATGAAAATGGCCGAAAAGTTTAATATTCCAGTAATCAGTTTTGTTGATACTCCGGGTGCCTATCCCGGCTTGGAAGCTGAGGAAAGAGGGCAAGGTGAAGCCATTGCCAGAAATATTTTTGAAATGACTCGATTGAAAGTGCCGATTATTGTAGTGATTATCGGTGAAGGAGCCTCTGGAGGTGCCCTGGGAATTGGCGTAGGTGATAGAGTTTTTATGTTAGAAAACACCTGGTATTCGGTAATTTCTCCTGAATCTTGTTCATCCATCCTTTGGAGAAGTTGGGATTATAAAGAAAGAGCAGCAGAAGCTTTAAAACTGACTGCCCCTGACATGAACAAATTAAAACTAATCGATGGAATTATCAAGGAACCTCTTGGTGGAGCTCATTCTGATAGAGAGATGACATACAAAACAGTGCGAGATGAGATCATGAAATCTTTTGCTGAACTTAAAAAATTATCCTCAAAAAAACTTGTTGAAACACGGATGGAAAAATATTTGAAAATGGGTGTTTTTAAAGGTTAAAACATTACAACTCGCTCTGGCGAGTTTTTTTTTGAATTCCTTTTTGAATTCATCTCTATTCTTTACCTTAGACTAAGGTTTTAAGAAATGAAAATATTTAATGCTGCACAAATTCAAAAATGGGATGCTTTTACCATAGAAGAACAAAAAATTACTTCTTTGGATTTAATGGAAAGAGCTGCAACGGCATGTTTTCACTGGATCGTTCAAAATATCCCTTTAGAAAACAGAACACTTTGCTTTTTTTGTGGGGTTGGAAACAATGGAGGTGATGGACTTGTGATGGCTGTAAAATTCTTTGAACAGGGCTATACTGTCTGTGTTTATATTGTTCATTTTAGTTCTAAGTCAAGTCAGGATTTTGATAAGAACTTGAAAAGATTGATTGATTTGAAAGTGGTTGTAAATCATTTGAGGTCAAATGACTTTCAGTTTGAACAAGGAACTAATGACCTTCTTATAGATGCAATTTTCGGAACTGGAATTAGCAGGGAGGTAACAGGTTTTACGGCAAAAATTATTCAGGCGATCAATGATTCAAGAAAGGAAATCATTTCTATTGATATGCCATCCGGACTGCCAACGGAATCTCTTCTGACTAAAGAACAGATGGTAATCAAAGCATCTAAAACACTTACTTTTCAATCGCCAAAATTGAACCTGTTATTTCCTGATTATGCGAAATTTTCTGGTGATATGAAAATCATTGATATTGGACTTTCTGAAAAATATGTATCACTTGAACCTACCACTATATTTTATTCAGATTTTGAACTTGTCAATAGCTTTTACAAAAAAAGAAGAAGATTTGATCACAAAGGCACATTTGGTCATAGTTTAATTATTGGGGGTAGTTATGGAAAGATTGGTGCCGTTGTTTTATCAATGAAAGCGGCGTTGAGAATAGGTTCTGGTTTGGCCACTGCTTTTGTGCCTAAATGCGGTTATGATATACTCCAGACGAGTGTTCCTGAAGGAATGGTTGAAGTAGACAGCGATTTTCAATTAGTGCATTTTAATTTTAAGGTGAACCCTTCTGTGATAGGAATAGGAATGGGGATGGGCACTTCTGATATGACCAGCGAAGGTTTTCTTCGTTTTTTAAAACATAATACTGTACCATTAGTGATAGACGCGGATGGCATAAATATATTGTCAAGAAATACTGATTATTTGGATCGATTACCCCCGGAAACTATTTTAACTCCACATCCTAAAGAATTGGAAAGATTGATTGGAAAATGGTCTGATGACTATGAAAAGATTGATTTGTTGACTAAATTTTCAGAAAAGTACAATTGTATTCTTGTTAATAAAGGAGCCAATACTCTTGTTGTGTATAAACAGAATAAATATTTTAACAGCACGGGGAACCCAGGTTTGGCAAAAGGAGGCAGTGGCGATGTACTCACAGGAATGATTACAGGTTTATTGGCTCAGAAATATAAACCGGTAGTAGCCGCAATTATGGGCGTTTATCTTCATGGTAAGGCCGCTGATTATGCTTTGGAGAACGGTTTATGTGAAGAAAGTTTGATTGCTTCAGATGTGATTCAATACCTCAGTAATGCTTTTGCTGATTTTTCATCAAAAACGACAAAAAAATGAGTAATATCAGTTTAATTGTCATTTTTTTTAATGAAATTTATAGAGTTTAATATTTAAAAGATCATAGACCATGGAGACTAAAATAGTTTATTTAAGCGACCTCAAATTTAACCTTTCCGTTTGGAAGAAAGAATTAAGATTTCACAAGGAGGAAATGGAAAGGTTTGAGAAGAAAATGGAAGAAATCGCAAAAAGAAATTTAGGTGTTAAAGCTATGGCACCACTGGAAGGATTTCAGAATAGAATAATACGAGAAAAAGAAGTAATAGGTCAGTTACTTCAAAGGATCAGAATGAAAAGGAGAATTATAGAAAAGCTAGAAAAAGGAAGTGAAGACGATGATCGTTTAAGAAGTCAACAAAACACACTCCGTGATGATATGAAAACATATATAAAATTGCATTATGAATTGAAAGAAGAAATAATGGACTATTTTTTGAAATGGTTATAAAATAAGAAAAGGCCGAAGATTTTTCTTCGGCCTTTTTTTAAAGAAAACGAGCAGAAATCTTTTCTGCTTTTTTTATTTCTACATAATCGTAAAAACCTTCACCGGATTTAATTCCTAATTTTCCCGCAGTTACCATATTTACTAATAAAGGACATGGAGCATATTTCGGATTACCAAATCCATCGTGTAATACATTCAAAATTGAAAGGCAAACATCAAGTCCGATAAAATCGGCCAATTGAAGAGGACCCATAGGGTGGGCCATACCTAATTTCATAACAGTATCGATTTCATAAACCCCGGCAACGCCCTCATATAAAGAATAGATTGCTTCATTGATCATCGGCATCAAAATTCTGTTAGCTATAAAACCTGGGTAATCGTTTACTTCAACGGGAACTTTTCCTAAGTCTTTAGAAAGATCCATAATCATTTTTGTCACTCCATCAGAAGTTGTATAACCGCGAATAACTTCAACAAGTTTCATGATGGGAACTGGATTCATAAAATGCATCCCAATCACCTTTTCAGGTCTTTTAGTCGAAGCTGCAATTTTAGTAATAGAAATGGATGATGTGTTTGTTGCAAGAATTGCTTTTTGAGGAGCCAAGTCATCAATTTCTTTGAATATGCTCAATTTTAAATCCACATTTTCAGTGGCTGCTTCAACCACCAGATCAGCTTTCACCAAACCTTCCTTCATAGAAGTGGTTGTTTTGATATGGCCTAATGTATCTTTCTTTTCTTTTGCCGTAATTTTTTCCTTTGCCAACATTCTATCCAAATTATTGGTAATGGTTGAAATGGCTTTTTGTAAAGCCACTTCAGAAATATCGATCAAGGTTACATTAAAATTATTTTGAGCAAAAACATGGGCAATTCCATTACCCATAGTTCCTGCACCAATCACTGATATATTTTTCATAATTTAGTTTTTAACGGGGGGCATTGTGCCAAAAATTCTATCCCAAAGTGTGGTTGACACACCAAATGCTTTATCGGGATATTTATAATGATGCAAACTGTGGTGCTTCCAAAGATATTTAAATTTTTTGGGAGGTTTGTTTACATGGGTAGCTCTGTGTAAAAAAGAATACAAAAGATAACCCAAAAAGAATCCAGGGAAATAGGCCCATGTCAGTTTGGATAATCCAATCATCCAAAAAATAAAATAAAAGATGGAGAACAAGACAGTTGCCATGATTAATCCTGGTATTGGTGGCATCAATAACCTTTGTTCATCTTTAGGATATAAGTGATGGGACCCGTGCATGATGAAATGAAATCGTTGAATATATTTATTTTCTGAGATCCAATGAAATAAAAACCTGTGTAAAATATATTCCGCTAAAGTCCAAGAAAAAATGGCAAACAAAAAAACAGCCAAAAACGTAATTGTTTCAATATTTACTATTATTAGAGCATAATAAATTAAGCTCAATACTACGGTGCCATAAACCAAAACATTCATTTTTAAACTTGTTTTGGTCAATTGCTCTAAAAAAGGATTTTTAAAAATTACCGCCTGACCTTTTTGATGTTCAGTACTTACTTTCATTTTTATGGTATATGAAAAAATTAAAAGTCATCTATAATCATTTGAGCTACCCGCAGTGCTTCTGTTCCTTCCTCCAAAGAAACAATTGGTTTCGTATTATTTTGGATGGCAACTGCAAATGTCTCCAATTCGTCCAAAATGGCATTATTATTTTGAATTTCCGGATTTTCAAAATAGATCTGTTTTTTTACACCTTCCGCATTTTGTAAAATCATAGCGTACTCATCCGGATTTTCAGGTACATCCTTCATCTTGACCACTTCACTTTTTTTCTCCAAAAAATCGACGGAAATATAGGCGTCCTTTTGAAAAAACCTCGATTTACGCATATTCTTCAAAGAAATTCGGCTCGCCGTTAAATTAGCCACACAACCATTTTCAAATTCGATTCTCGCATTGGCAATATCAGGTGTATCGCTTATCACAGAAACTCCGCTTGCATGAACTGCTTTGACCTTAGATTTCACCACACTCAGAATTATATCAATATCATGAATCATTAGATCTAATACCACGGGAACATCTGTACCCCTTGGATTAAATTCAGCTAATCTGTGTGCTTCAATGAACATGGGTTCTGAAATCTGATCTTTCACGGCGGTAAAAGCAGGATTAAACCTTTCCACATGGCCCACTTGTCCGCGAACGCCATATTTCTTTACAAGGTCTCTCAGACTTTGTGCTTCCTCTACTGTTTTCGTAATGGGTTTTTCAATAAATATATGTTTTCCTTTTTCAACGGCTGATTTAGCGCAATCATAGTGATTTAAAGTTGGAGTAACAATGTCTACCATATCCACATGAGTGATCAAATCTTCAACAGAATCGAACAAGCGATAACCAAACTCTTGGGCAACTTTTAAGGCATATTCTCTGTCGGGGTCAAAGAATCCCGCCAGATCGTATTTATTGCTTTGATTGAGTAATTTTAAATGAATTTTGCCGAGATGACCGGCTCCTAAAACGCCTGCTTTTAACATAAAAAATAATTTTATCAAATTTACAAAAAACTCATGGTTAAGTAAATTTATTCTCTATTTTTGATTTGATATGTTACAAGATCTACCGAGACATAAAGGACTTAGAAATCAGTTGGTTGCTACACTTAAAGCAAAGGGAATAAAAAACAAAAAAGTATTGGAGGCTATTTCAAATGTGCCCAGACATCTTTTTATGGATTCTGGTTTTATCGATTTTGCTTATCAGGATAAACCCTTTCCCATTGCCGCCGATCAAACCATTTCCCAGCCATATACGGTAGCCTTCGAAACAGAACTTTTAGAGGTAAAAGAAGGAAGTAAAATTTTAGAAATTGGCACAGGTTCGGGTTATCAAACAGCAGTATTAATAGAGTTAAAGGCTATTGTTTATAGTATTGAAAGGCAGAAGGAGTTGTACGACAAAGCAAAGAAATTCTTGCCCAAAGTGGGGTATGTACCCAAAAAACTAATTTTCGGAGATGGTTATATTGGCTTAGAAGAAGAAGCACCTTTTGATGGAATTATTGTTACCGCAGGTGCTCCTTATGTACCTAACCCATTATTGAGTCAGTTAAAAATAGGAGGGAAACTGGTCATTCCTGTTGGTGATGACGTTCAAAAAATGACTGTTTTTACAAGAAAAGGCGAAAAGGAATTTGACAAAAAAGAATACGGCGATTTCCGTTTTGTACCTATGCTAAAGAACAGCGTAAAATAATTATACAGCTTTAAGGCTTAAATCCATATTGCTTACTGAATGGGTCAAAGCACCCGAAGAGATGTAATCAACTCCACATTCTGCATATTTTCGCGCAGTTTCCAAAGTAATTCCACCGGAAGATTCTGTTTTACAAAAATCACCAATCAATTGTACGGCTTTTTTGGTCTCATCAAAGTCAAAGTTATCGATCAAAATGCGGTGTATACCTTTGTGCTCTAGTATTTTTTCGATTTCTTCCAAGTCTCTGGCTTCAACAATAATTTTTAGATCTAAATGATTGTCTTTTAAGTATTTTTGTGTTTTTTCGATAGCCTTGTGAACTCCGCCGGCAAAGTCTATATGATTGTCTTTCAACATGATCATATCGTATAGGGCAAATCGGTGATTTTCTCCACCCCCTATTTTAACGGCCCATTTTTCGATAGCTCTGATACCGGGCGTAGTTTTTCTGGTATCTAATATTTTTGTTTTTGTTCCTTCCAGTTTTTGCGCGAATTGATTGGTCTTTGTGGCAATCGCACTCATTCTTTGCATCGAATTGAGAACCAGTCTTTCGGCTTTTAAGATTGATTGGGAAGAACCTGAAACATAAAAAGCGATATCACCAATTTCCACTTTGTCTCCGTCTTTCAAAATTGATTCTACTTTCAGATTTCGATCTACTTCTTCAAAAATCATTTTGGCAAATTCAATTCCGGCAATAATTCCTGCTTCTTTTACCAATAACTTAGCTTTGCCCATTGCTTCTTTAGGTATACAAGCCAAAGAGCTGTGATCTCCATCACCAACGTCTTCCCGAAGTGCGTTTTTTATGATAATTCTGAGTTCTTTTTGGAATTGTTCTTCGCTGATCATAATCTGAATTTTAGCAATACAAAAATAAGTTTTTATCTTTAGGCTCTTAAAGCAAAAGATGAAAATTAAACTTTTGGTTATTGGAAAAACGGATAGCAAAGAAATGCAATCATTGTTCGAAGTCTATCAAGACCGTTTAAAACATTACACTAAATTTGAATTGCAGGTACTTCCTGATCTGAAGAAGACAAAGCATTTATCTGAAGTACAGCAAAAAGAGAAGGAGGGAGAATTAATATTGAAAGAGATTCAACCCGCTGATGAACTAGTCTTGTTGGATGAAAATGGGAAAACTTTTCACTCTGTTGGGTTTGCTGAATTTTTGCAAAAAAAAATGAATTCAGGAGTCAAACAATTGGTCTTTGCTGTTGGAGGACCTTATGGTTTTTCTGAGGCCGTCTATCAAAAGGCAAACGGGAGGATTTCTCTTTCAAAAATGACATTTTCACATCAGATGGTTCGGTTATTTGTAGTTGAACAAATTTATAGAGGTTTTACCATTTTAAACAATGAACCTTATCATCATCAGTAAAAAGATAAATAGAAGAATATAGTTTGGGAATTGTATTTTTGTCAGACTTTTAAAAATTAGGATATGGCCGGTGGTTTTTTTGCAATCTTAGATGACATAGCTGTTTTGATGGATGATGTTGGAGTAATGACCAAATTGGCTACTAAAAAAACGGCGGGTGTTTTAGGAGACGACCTTGCTGTTGGTGCAGAAAAGGCTTCCAGTTTCAGGGCTTCAAGAGAATTGCCTGTATTGTGGAAGATTGTAAAAGGTTCTTTTTTAAATAAATTGATCATCTTGCCTTTTGCTTTTCTGCTGTCTGCCTTTGCCCCGCAATTAATCGTCCCTATTTTATTGATTGGAGGAGTGTATCTGAGCTATGAGGGTGTTGAAAAAATCATTCATTCCCTATTTCATAAAAAGGACCATGCCCACCAGGAGGTAATTAAAGTGGCAACTGAGGAGGAATTGATGAAAATAGAAAAAGCAAAGATCAAATCTACCATAATAACTGATTTTATTCTTTCACTTGAAATTATCATGATCGCTCTTGGCACTGTAACCGGAGAACCTTTAGTGGAACAAATAATTGTTGTGTCGATCGTGGCCATCGTTGCGACAATTGGAGTATATGGTCTGGTAGCCTTGATGGTGAGGATGGATGATACCGGTTATAAATTAGTGCAAAAGGCACGTGGCAAAAGTAAATTTATTAAATCTGCCTATGTTATTACTGCCAAAAGTTTGGTTTGGTCTTTACCAAAACTGATACAGCTTTTAGCCATTGTTGGAACTGTGGCTATGCTGCTGGTAGGAGGTGGGATGTTTGTGCATAATATCCATCAGGTACACGATTTTTTTCATGGATTGCCTTCTATTTTAGCTGAATTGCTTGTGGGAATTGTTGTGGGTTTGATCACTTTTTTAATGGTCGAAGTCCTTAAAAAATTAAAAAACTTAGTATCGAAAAAAAGTTAGATTATGATCTAATTCCAAAATCCTAAAACCCTTTCGACCATCCAAAAAGCGGCAATAGAACCAATCGCATAGGCGGGGATTTTTTTGATAAAGACCGGCCAATCTTTTTTCAAAGCTAAAATTTTTAAAACAACTAAAACGACTAAAACAAAGGCGATTTGGCCAATTTCTACTCCGATATTAAAAAAAGCCAACGCCAGCGGAATTTCGTTCTGGGGAAGTCCCACATCAGCCAATGCACCGGCAAAACCAAAGCCGTGCAGCAAACCAAAAATAAAAGCAACTAACCAGGGTTTTTGGGTGGTTAGGGTTTGTTTGCCATTAAGTCCGTTGAGAATTTCAATGGCTAAAAAAACAATACTTAATGCGATAATCGCTTCCACCGGTGGACTTGGAAAATTGACAAAACCCATAACAGCCAAACTCAAAGTTATGCTGTGTGCCAGGGTAAAGGCAGTAATGGTTTTTAATATCTTCCAGGCACCATTTGTAATCATGATCAGGGCCAAAACAAATAACAAATGGTCTATTCCGAACCAAATATGTTCAATACCTAAAATTGTATAGGTTTTTATGATTTCACTTTTTACCGTTTTTCCAGGTAGTATGGCGGTATCTTTATCAGGTTGCAACATAAAGGTTGCTTTTTCTCCGTTCAAATACTCCACACTCACCAAAGCATCAATTAAGGTTTTATTGAGCCCGCTTATGGTAACAGGTTTCCCTTGCAGTGCTTGTTCTGAACTGATGCGGTAACTATAGATCACAGCGCCTTGGCTTGGATTGGGTGGATGGAGGATCTCTACTAAAAATGCGCCTGGAAATACAGGTTGAATAGGAGGGACGGCGTCGCCCATGCTAGGTACTTTCCAAAAAACTTCATAAGTAGTTTCCGAGGTCTGAATGATCTGTAAGAAGGCAGGTCGAATTTCATGTCCACACACAGTTTTTATTCCGCAGAGGAAAAAGATAAAAAGAAACGAAAAAAAATGGACATTTTTCATATCAACTGTTGATCTGATCTTCAATTTCTTTGACAAATTCAGGTTCAAATTTTTCAGGATCAAAATCTAATTTGACACTGTATTTCTTTTTTAATTCTTTAATAATGGCCTCATTTGTTTTTTGTTGTTGATCGTACTCATAATCCAGCAAAACATCTTTCTTTACCTCAGCTAGATCAGGAATACGTTTATCAGTTTTAGAGGTAATATAGATTAAATGTTCTCCAAAAGAAGAGGTGACAGGCCCATACCATTGGTTTATTGGAATTTCCTCAAAACGCTCACTTAACATCGATCCAAATTGATAAGCAATGTCATTTGTGTTTACATCCGACATAAAATAAGCAAAAGGCATTTGGTCTCCTTTGTTTTTCATTTCTTCGAATGAGGCATTTTTAAAATCCGTTAGAACTTTATTCGCATCGATTGTTGGGTTCGTTCTTTTGTCTGGGCTAAAAATGATCTGATAAAAGCTATATTTACTTGAAACTTCATATTTCAGCTTATTTTGATTATAAAAAAACTGAATATCTTCGTCAGAAGGTACTTTTAAAGAAGAAATGTCATTAGAAAGGAATTCCATTTTTTGTGCTAATCTTCTTTTAATGATTTCGTCGTTATGATCGAGATTCATTTTTAATGCTTCCTGATAAAAAATCTCTTGTTTAACATTCTGCTCTAATAAGTTTTTGAGTTCTTCTTCCGTGGGAAATCTTTTCCACTGCATTTCCCAGCTCGCAATGATATTATCCACATCACTCTGGTCTAATAGAATAACCTCACCCTCATTTTCATTTTTATTCACAACTCCGTAAAGCGCAAATAAAAAGATACCTATCAAAATAAAATGAACCAGAGGTTCTTTTAATAATTTTTTCATAATCAAATTAATTTTGAAGGAGCTAAAGTTAAGCTATTCTGTTAAAATAAAAGGTTACCAGAGAATTGGTAACCTTTTGAAAATATTTTTTTCTTTATTTTGGTGAATACCAAATGGGAGATGTATATGCTCTTTCTGTATTAGTAAGCGGTACATCGGCGCTTAATTTAGCACCATACCTTAATTTGTCATATAAGGTCCATCTTGGTGTTGGAATTTCAATTACTCTAACATAATAAAAAGCCTCAAGAGCAGGGTCAAAATCGGGATCTTTCCAGACACTTTTTAGTTCAGTAGCTCCGATTGAATTATCCCAAGTTGCATTTTCAATATTTACAGAATTACCAACAGAAGGCACCTTACCATTTGCATCAATCTTGCGGTCGCCACTCCAAATCACATCATAAATTTTTTCATTTAATGATCCATCTTTGTTAGCCCAACCTTTTACGATTTGAATTCTATCTAAACTTCCACCTTCAGGATCCATTAAGGCGTGAACCATAAAAGTTGGCACTTCATTTTCGTTAAGCATTAAATCTCCACCCATCGGAACACCGTTTTCATATCCTATTTTTACAAAATCTCCATCTAATTGATCTTTTGTAAAGATAGAACCACCAAAAAAGCGCACTTTCATTCGAGATCCGGTAGTGGCATAGGTTTCCTTTCTTTTCATGGCATCCCAAAGAGATTCACGCGTATTCTCATGAGCCCAAACTGCAGCGTAGCCTGACGCTAGGGTTTCCCAGGTCAATATTTTTCCATTTGGAGATTCCATAAATACATGGTTCCATCTATGATCAGAAGGCTCTGCATTGGCAGCTTTACCAAAAAATAAATTGTCATCTGCAGTGGCTAAAGAAGTATGAGAATCTGTAGATCCGATTAATCCAAATTTGTAAGGGTTTGTACCTAACTCATTTTTAAATTTTAATCCAAGTTTTAAAGCAGATCTGCTGTATTCATATGGCAACATATCTTTTGTTTTTACTTGACTGTAATCTAAATTTGTTTTATCCCAATTTTCATAATCAGCAAATTCATCATTTGGCGATAAAAAGGGATGTGACTCGGCATCTCCTTTAATTTGTGTAGTCTCATAGAGTGGTTCCCACATGGCCCTTCTTTCTGCATAAGCTTTATCTAATGCTTTTCCGGAAACTGTTGTTTCTGCAAACATCATTCCGTTACTCAAATTTCCATTATGAGGTATGGCTAAAACACGCCCGCCGGTATTGGCTTCGTAAGATTCTAAATTGTCCCATAATCTTTCCGGATCAGAACTGTCTTCATTTGTAAATGGCAGTTGTTTAATTGCTTTATCTCCATTGTCTCTGTAAATTACCACCCGGTGCAGATTATTTCCCTTGATTAACGAGGTCCATTCATAACCAATAAATGCAGTAAATTCTCCGGGTTTGTTATATTTTTCAGCAGTTTCTACAACATTTTTCCAAACTGGTTTCATCATTTCTGGATCATTGGTCTTAAATGATAAAGTTCCTTGTGAGAAATTTTGGATAATGTCAATAGCCGCTTCTGTATTTTTTCCTTCATCTAACATTTTCTTCCATCGCTTTCCTTCTGCTGTTTTCATAATAAATTCATCTTCATTGACCAAACCCGGAAAAACACCCATACCATCAGAATGGTCCGCAACCACCAAAAAATCCAAAGTTCGGCTTAATTTTGCCTGAAGTCCTGTGGAAGAAGTAACCGTTTCACCCATGGCAAATTTATAGGCTTCGTCCATACCCAAAGTATTTCCAAAAGCTCCGGCATCTAAAGAAAGAGAAGTATGCAGATGGGTATCACCCCAAAACACATTCTCAGGATAGCCACTTCTTACCTGATTTTCCTTTTCTACATTTGAAATGTCAGCAGGGGGATCTTCTTCTAAAGTTTTTTTGCTCTCTTTACCACAATTAATTAAAAAAATGACAATCATTAATAGGAGTACTTTTTTCATTTGGGAGAAAATTTTATTGTTACTTTTAAATATATCGAAAAAATGTTAAAATGCCTAAGCAGAAGATTTTAGATGGACGATTATCTATTTTTAAAATAATTGTATACCTCTGCTTTGTAACTTCTCGATATGGGGATATGCCATTTTTTGGAAATAATAATCTCATTACCCTTTAGAATAGCCGAATTAGGATTAATTAAAAAGGATCGATGAGTTCTAATAAAATGAGGTAGTTTATCCTCCCAGTTTGATATGGTGATTTTATTGATTACGTCATCACCGTTTAGCAGCCTTACTAAAGTAAAATCATTTCGGCTTTCTATAAAAGCAATATCATCAATTAGGAGAGTGGTACTTTTTCTGTTGCTGAAAATTGTGATCGATTTTTTCGACATTGGATCAGTATTGCGAAACAAATAGAACTCAAGTCCCGTAAAAAATCCCAAAATAATCCATACCAAAACAGGATTTAAAAAAACTTGTTCCATTTGTCCGCCTCGTAATTCTAAAAAATACCAATAGGACAAGGTGATGGCCAGATAGCAAATGTATAATGAGGCAACAGCTACAAAAAATAGTCTTAAGAATTTTTTAATTTTTGGAAGCGCCTTGATTTTAGGCCATGATAATTTGATCAGCAGAGCTGCCGGTATAAATAAAAGTGAAACTAACCAAGCTTCCCAAAATGTCCCAAAAGAATTTCTTAGTAAAAGGGCAATTAATACAGAGACACAAAACCAATATATGATTTGCCCAATCGGTTTAATTTTCATCTTTCAAAAATATAAATTGTTAGCGCAATTAAGGCTAAATATTAAAGTCAACGAAACTAAATAGGGTTTTTAACCATTCTAGAAAGGGTTTTTACCTAAGTAATATTGACAAGATAGATATAATTTTAAAGTACTAATTTTAAATCAAAAAAAGATGTTAGAACTATTTTATCAAGGAGGTACTTTATTTATGAGTTTATTAACCATTTTGCTTATTGCTCTTATCGTGTCAGCTTTCAAATTCCCTGAATGGATAAATGAAATTGGTCTATTGGCATTGGCTGTGGGTGCCTTGGGTCAGATCATTGGGCTTTACGGAGCATTTAAAGGGATAGAAGAAATGGGACAGGTAAGTCAGCAGATGATGGCAGGCGGACTTAGAGTGAGTTCGATTACGACCATGTATGGATTGATAATATACATTATTTCCTTAGTCATAAGAATCGTACAAAAACCGAGATTGAATTGATCCTTAAAAAAAGTATTTATGGAAAGTCTTTATTGGCTTTCCTTTTTTTTCAATCAAATGGAAGACTAATCATCCATTTAGAAATATCAAAAGATTAGTTCTATTCAAAAGGGAGTTTTTTAAAATAGTACAATTTATCCTCTTCATTAATCTCCCTATACACTTTACAAGGGTTTCCCATTGCGATTACGTTTGCCGGAATGTCCTTCGTAACCACACTTCCAGAAGCGATAACAGTGTTATCTCCGATGGTAATATTCGGATTGATGACCACATGTCCGCCGATCCAAACATTGTTTCCAATGGTAATGGGGAAAGCATGTTCATATCCTTCATTTCTTTTCTCAGCATGAATTGGATGCCCCGCAGTGTAAATGCCTACATTCGGACCGATAAAAACGTTATCCCCAAAGATCACCTTGGCACAATCTAAAACGACCAAATTAAAGTTTGCATAAAAATTATCACCAATTTCAATCTGATACCCATAGTCACAATGAAAAGGAGGTTCAATAAAAAAGTTCTTTTGGGTCTTGCCAAAAAGTCTTTTTAGAATTTGTTTCCTCTTTTTGTTTTCTCTGGGTCCAAGGGTGTTAAATTCAAAGACCAGGTCTCTGGCAAATTGTCTTTCAGTGACTAATTCTTTTTCAAATGCCAAGTACGGCTTTCCCGTAATCATTTTGTTTTTTTCACTAGCCATTCATTAAATTTTGAAATTTATCTACAAATATACCTACTTCATAACCATCCATTAAAGCATGGTGCACATGTATGGAAACGGGCATAAATTTTTCACCATTTTTCTCATACATTTGTCCAAAAGATATTTTAGGGCAACTATCTGGAAAAGAGAAACTTCTGGCATGCGAAAAAGAAGTAAAGTTTAACCAGGGAAGTGAAGAGTAGTGGATCAGATTCTCACTGGTAACGGCCGGCATCAATCCAGTTGTACTTCTGACACGCTCAATTTCCCTTTTTGCACCAATGGCAAAATCCTCAAAATTCTCTTCATAAGTCATATAAGAAAAACCAAAGGGACCATTTTCTCGGTTAATGGTTGGTGAAGCATGAATTTGGTCATATAAGAATACTTCTCCATTGTTAATTCGATATCGAAATGCTTCAATAGAATTTGCAGCAACGAGGGAGGTGTGCAAATAATAAAGAAAAAAAGAATAGTTTTTTTCTTTTGCTTTTCTGTAAGCCTTAGTGCAATTTATTTCCACAGTTACCCCAAAAAAGGGTTCTTCGAACTGTACAAAGAAGTTAAAATGGTCTTTTCGATTCCAGGTATTGATGTCGATTTGTTTTTTCATCTATCACAGCAGATTTAAAAGGTTTCATGGAAAGGGGGTTCATCAACCCAAAGCGTATCATCGGCATCTAGCCAATATCTTTAATAATCTTCATGGTCAGAACTGGTTTTGGTTTTCCCTAAGTGCTTTTTCAATATTTCTGTCAGGTATAATCCAAATTACTGATATTCCAACAAATAATATGGAGGAAATAATGGGAGAGAAAAATGCTATAGGAATTGCCAATAAGTAAACTGAAACAGATAAGATTCCTTTCTTTTTTTGTTTTTTCAAAGCCTGAACTAAAAGATTACTCTCCGGGAGGTCCATCAAAATGGCATTTTGAAGCAAATAATAGGCAATTGCACAGAGGAGCAAATTAAAGGCATAGAGTGCAACCGGAACTTTTTCAAAATGATTTTCACCCATCCAACCTGAAGAGAAAGGGATCAGCGATAGAAAGAACAACAAAAGCATGTTAGACCATATAATTCTGCTGTTTACTCTATGTGCCGAGTGTAATAGGTGATGATGATTCCCCCAATAAACCGCTATAAAAGCAAAACTAATGACATAACTTATAAAGACAGGAAATAGTGGTTTTAAGTCTTGTAAAGCCGAACCATGGGGTATTTTCATTTCTAACACCATGATGGTAATAACGATGGCCAAAACACCGTCGCTAAAAGCTTCTAATCTGGATTTTGTCATAGGTCTGATTAGTTTTAGGAAAGATAAGGATTTTCTATTTTTTATTTTATTTCAAATTGGAATTGAATTGATGATGATTTGGATCTAATTCATTCATCATTTTTATAATTCTTCTGGCTTTGGTTTCATCTGTTTTCGCATCATATATACGATCCATATAATATTTTTTCCTTTCTTCACTCAGTTTTAAAAAATTACGATTAACCTCCGGTGTTTCATTTTTAAAACAGGCAAGAATTTCATCTGTAAGTTGGACCGTCGAATTGTCTAAAGTCAATTTTAACCAAACATAATCTCCAGCTTCTTTTTTGATTGTTCTTCTAATTTGTGCTTTTACCGGTAAAAAGAGCTGGCCATTTCCATAGGGCATTAATTTTACGGTTTTAAGTGTATAGTTATCAATCCAACCTTTTACAATCTGCCATCCAAAAGGATTATTTTTACTAGGTTTTATTTCTGGAATTAAAGCAAAGGTCCAACCTCCTTTACCAGGAAATTTTTGTAGTAAATACGCTTTGTTTACAACAAATTCCTCCTTCATTTTAACTTTTTGTGTTTAATTTATGGTCTGATCATTCTTTACGTTCAAACATTGTTGTTTTGTTATCAAAAACCACGGAATCTCAATGCTATTATCTTTGTCTGGTAACTAAACGCGCCTGTTCTATTGTTGTTGATTTTTACGACAAAAGGAAAGTATATCACAAGTCCTATAATTGCCCATCACTTCTTCTTAAAATAAGAGCCGCGGTATCCTTTTCCATCCGTCAGATCTAATTTGCAAATAAGGGTGGATGTTCTTCTTCAAATGGCGTAATTTCTTGCAAATACCTGGCAAACATCAAAATAGAGGCTTCATCGAAATGATTTCCTAACAGAGTTATACTTCCCCCTTTGCTTTCTTTGTAACTTCCGTTTGGAAGAACCACACAAGGATGTCCGGTTAAATTTGTTATTAACAACTGACTGCTAAAAGAGGGCGCAATTAAAACATCTATATCTTTCATCAAATCATTAAATTCCATAGTAAGTTGGTATCGCAACCGATTGGCTTGGATGTATTCTACAGCAGGTATTAAGCGAGAGGCTCTAAATACATTGGGCCAAGCATTTTTGATCTGTCTTACTAATAATGTATCTCTGTTTGTTCTTGTCAATTCATCAAATGCGGCTCCTGCCTCGGCACTTAAAACAAAACTCAGCGAATAAACTGGAATTGTGGAGGGCAGCTTTTTTTCAATCAGTTGGATCCCTTCTGATTTTAGAAGTGCAATGGTTGTACTGTCATTTTTTTTATTGGATTTATCAATACCAAAATCATCAATCAAATAGCCAATCCTTAACTTATTTGTCTGTTTTTTAGCATTGTAGTTAAAAGGAAGATCATGTACTGATCTATCCATTCCATCTTCCCCTTTTATGGCATCTAATACCAAGGCGCAATCGACAGCGTTTCGACAAATGGGTCCTAATTTGTCCATGCTCCAGCTCAAGGCCATGGCACCATGTTTACTTACACGGCCAAAAGTAGGTCGTAAACCGGTTGCTCCACATACTGTAGATGGTGAAACTATTGAGCCCCAGGTTTCACTGCCTATAGCAAAAGGGACCAGACCCGCTACTGTGGCAGAAGCCGATCCAGCTGAAGAGCCACTGCTCCCTTCTTCCAGATTCCAGGGATTTCTGGTTTTTCCACCATACCAAACATCACCCCAAGCCAAAGCGCCCAAGGTTAATTTAGCAACTAAAACAGCACCTGCCTCGTCTAGTTTTTTTATCACGGTAGCGGTCTGCTCTAATTTTTGGTCTTTATAGGGCATGGCTCCCCAAGTTGTTTTATATCCTTTTACAGACAAAAGATCTTTTGCTCCATAAGGGATACCATGTAATGGTCCGCGATAAATTCCTTTTTTCAGCTCATCATCCGCTTTTTTTGCCTGAGTTAGCGCGAGTGAATCGGTTAGGGTAATGACGCATGCTAAAGTGTCACCGAATTTTTTCAATCTGTCTAAATAGAACTGTGTCAGTTCAACAGAGCTAATCTTTTTATTTTTGATCAAATAAGCTAAGTCATGTACCGGGTAAAAGGCTAAATCACTTTTATTGATTGGCAGTTCCACTTTTTTATTGATTCCCCAATGAATGGCCTCTTGCTTTTCCGGAATTCTTGTTTTGTTGAGGGGTGGACTAAAAACCAAGCTGAAGGGCAGATCATTGGGTAAATCCATTGTTCGGATCGCTTGGTAATTGCCGGTTTCTTCATGAATAGAAGTTTTCATTGAATCTATTTCAAAAGCATCAAAAGATAATCCAATCAAGTCTAAAGC
>CAVQQR010000007.1:0-120338 GCA_963715015.1 uncultured Flavobacteriaceae bacterium | reverse complement strand
GGCGGAGGAAAAGGCAGAAATTAAAAGCAAAGACAAATGAAAATACGATTGAGTATCATAATGTTGAGCCTGGTCTTTTTTTGGATCGGCTGTGATGATGAACGTTTCATGCCTACGACTGCTGATGATTTGATGGAGTCGTTTAAAACAAATGAGGCAACAAAAGCGATGCACGCTACCGGAGATATTCAGGTTACTTTCTATCCTATGGGAGGCCAAAATCACGGCGGGATGTCCGGAGAAAAGGGACCGGCTGTGGATGAGTTGAAGTATGCCCATATGGTTTTCAACGCGCATGAAGCGGCAAAGAAAAATCCTGCCAAGGGTTCGGTCTCTATAGACATGATGAATGAAAATGGAGAGATTACGAGGCAATTTACAGCCGATGTGACCGATGTACTGGTAGAACCCGAATTGATGAGAGCCAGGTTTCTGGCGATCGTGGTATCAGATATAAAAACAGAATCTGATGATTCCGATCACGGTCATACAGATGGTGGTCATACAGATGGTGGTCATGATGAGGGCAGCCACGATGAGGGAGATCACGAAGAAGGTGACCACGGAAATAGCGGAACCCCCAAAGGGAATCAATCCCGCGTGGGTCAGTTATTGGCCGTTACAGTGATCGATGGAGGAACCCCAGGTAAAAATGGAGATGAGATCGCCTGGAAATGGTTTGGAGTGAACAATCCAAACCAACCCGATCTGGAAAATCCAGGAGGTTGGGGAAGTCTTGAAAGCCGCAATATCGTGGAGGGTAATTTGACAGTTCATGTCAAATAGGATAATTTTATTATTTCTTGTACAATGAAGAACCGGCAAAAATAGCCGGTTCTTTTTTGTTAGTCTTATTACAGTTCAAATACATCTCCAAAGCGAGCGATCTTAAAACCGTTTTTAAGCACCTCTTTTGTTTCACTGCTTTCGGGGTTCAATAAGGGATTGGTATGGTTGAGGTGAATAAAGAAGATCTTACTTTTTTCAGCGGCCCCTAAAAGTTGAAATTTGGCCATACTTTCGATGACAAAAGGATGCGGAATTTCTGAAACGGCCCGGTAGCTGATCTCCTTTTCGTCGTAAAAAGTGGCATCGATAAAGGCGTAATCTACCTTTTTAATGTGCTCAATGATGGACTGATCCCACTTTTCCCATTTGTCGATATCAGGAATGAACAATGCTTTTTTATGAGGGCCTATGATCGTATAACCAACGGTTTCAGAATATTCATCCCTGTGCGGTACCAACACAGGAATCACTTTCAGTGTTGAACCTAGCTTTGTTTCTGTTTGGTTAAAGATCGTTTGCAGTTTTATTTGACCTTGGCTTACCAATTGACTCCAGGGCCCGTTCTCCTCTAAAAATGTTTTCATTCTGGGCATCACATAAACAGGAACCTCTTTGGCATTCATGGCCTCTTTTCCCAGGTACATCAATCCGGTATAATGACCGATATGGGCATGAGTCAAAAAGATACCATCGGGGACTTCAGCCTCTGAATGCGCCAATTCTTTTAAAAATTTCATTTGCTCCGGCATATGAGGAGTTGCCTCAAACAAGTAAGTTCTATGTCGTTGATGATCGATCAAACCCAAAGAAACTACTTTCCGGGTGGGATCGGGATTGCTGAACAGATCAGCACAACAAGCTTTGTCACAGGCGATATGAGGTGAGCCGGCATCCTGGATATTGCCCAATACAACAAGGGAAACTTTCTCTGAATCTGCCTTTTCAACAACTTGATCTCCATGGAAACAAAAGTAATAAAATGAAAAGAAAGAAATAAAAATGAGTATACATATCGTGTTTTATAAGCGTTATAGATAGTTGAAATTGTCGAATGGATGAGGAGATGGTGATAAAAATAAAAGGTTTGCCGCATTTTATTTTATGGTTGGAAACCAGCCAAAAGATTCGCCTTTGCATCCTACCCTAAAGTAAAACTAATCCTTTGATGATCTGGTGTCTAAAATAAAAAAACCATAGTAGAAAAACTACTATGGCCAAAGTTTAATTTTCCCCCTTATTAAACCTTAAAAGTTAAACACAAACAAGAATTTGCCTTAACGTTTTCAAAAATAGTAAAAACTACCCTTATAAAAACTAATATTTATCAGTTTTTTTGTTGATAAATGTCAAAATCTTAATCGGGATAATTATTTGTTTAAGAATCAAGTGTATAAAATGCTGTTTTTACTCAATAATATTTCTTTCGTAAACCTTCAGCCACGCGCACAAGTAATATCAGTGCAGGAACTTCCACCAAAGGACCTATCACACCCGCAAAGGCCTGACCTGAATTCAATCCGAAAACCGCGATCGCCACGGCAATGGCCAATTCAAAGTTGTTTCCTGCGGCTGTAAAGGAGACCGCCGCGTTGATGGGATATTGTGCCCCGCTTGCTTTACTGCTAAAGAAGGCAATAAAAAACATGACCGCGAAATAGAGGACTAAGGGGATGGCAATCAATAAAACATCTTTTGGAATTTCGACAATGAGTTCTCCTTTTAAACTGAACATCACGACGATGGTGAACAGCAAAGCGATCAGGGTAAGGGGAGAAATTCGTGGAATAAAGCTTGTGTTGTACCATTCTTCCCCTTTTAATTTCACCAATATTTTTCTCGATAAAAAGCCCAGAACAAAAGGGATGCCCAGATAAATCATGACACTTTCTGCTATGGTGGCGATCGAAATATCCACAATTGCCCCTTCAAATCCGAAAAGAGGCGGTAATTTGGTTATAAACAGCCAGGCGTAAAAACTATAGGCAAATACCTGAAAAATACTGTTTAAAGCGACGAGTCCGGCCCCGTATTCGCTACTGCCATCTGCCAGGTCATTCCACACCAGCACCATCGCAATGCATCTCGCCAAACCGATCAGGATCAGGCCGACCATGTATTCGGGATAGTCGCGTAAAAAAGTGATGGCGAGAAAGAACATGAGTATCGGACCGATGACCCAGTTCAGTAAAAGAGAGATCGTCAGGATCCTTGTATTCTTGAAGACTTGTGGCAACAGGGCATAATTTACTTTGGCCAGGGGAGGATACATCATCAAAATAAGACCGATGGCTATGGGAATATTGGTAGAACCTTTTTGAAAAGAATTGATCAGATCTGGAAATTGCGGAAAAAAATAACCCAGGCCTACCCCGATCAACATGGCTAAAAAGATCCAAAGGGTTAAATAATTGTCGAGAAAATTTAATTTTTTAGTTGTTGTCATGTTACCGGATTTTTGAAAAAACATAGCCTAATTCTGTCATAATTTGCCGACTTCTTTCTGCGTACTTTTCTTTTTGCAAAGGTGTACCGTCGAATGCCTTCGGGTCTTCAAAAGTAATCGAAATACGTTTTGCTGCGCCGGCAATGAACGGGCAATGTTCATCGGCATGGTTACAGGTTAACACAGCGGCAAAATCAGATTTCGGGTTGAACGGGTCGTCAAAGGTTTTTGAAAAGCCGATCACAGGTAATTCATTTTCCCCATATTTCAGGCTGTAAATCGGATTTTTTCCTTCAGAAAGTTGACGGACATCGAATCCTGTATCAGCTAAAACGGTTGCCACCATCGGGAAGAGTGCCGTTGCCTCTGTGCCACCTGAATAGGAAGTAAATTGAGGAATCTCATAATAGGCGGCCAGGGTTTGTGCCCACACTTGTGATAAATGACTTCTTCTCGAATTATGGGTGCAGATAAAATTGAGTCGGATGGGTCTTTTTAGGGTTACTTTTTCCTGCATATAATCTACAAGGGGTTGAAGAAGCTGTTTACGCGACTCGGGTATGGTCGACATGTCAAGCGCTTCTATGGCCGAGGTGATGTTTGTATATAATTTCATGCTGACTAGACTTAAATAATGGTTTTACTTCTTCTTTCCAACAGGATATTATCTCTCCAGATCCCTTGAAGTTTGGCTACTTTTTCCCTATAACCGATCTCGCGAAAACCACAATTTTTGTGTAGGTGTATACTTCTTTGATTTTCTCTCATGATGCCCGCCTGCAAGGTCCATAGTCCATTGTTCTCGCTAATCTGGATCAGTTCATTGAGCAACTGCCTGCCATATCCTTTTCCCTGATGATCTTTGGCCACATAAACACTTACTTCTGCCACGCCGCGATAAGCATTTCTTTTAGAGGTAGGGGCCAATGAAGCCCAGCCGACGATTTCGTTCTCTACCAGCAGTAAAATATTTCCAAAGGGCAAATGATTATTTTTCCAGGTTTCCCAATCCGGAACAGTTTCTTCGAAGGTGGCCATACCGGTTTCGATCCCTTCCTGATAAATTTTAGCGACACTCGGATAGTTCAAAGAAGTTATTTCAACAAATTTCATCTCAACAACAACTAGAACCCGGGGTACAACAAGAAGAGGTCAATTCGGATGATTTTACTTTTGACTCATTTGCCGGAACCGCACATTTTTCCCTGGCTAAACAATCGGTTTGTTTGGTGGAAAGCAAAAAATTGACACCGTCGAATTCAAGGCCGAACTTTTGTATGGTTTCCCCCTGATATTCTACTTCAATTTCATCATTTTCCAATCCTAAAGCTTTTTCAGAAAGTTCCACAATGTGCAAAAGTTTTTCAGGATGTAATCTATGGTCATAGTCATTTTCATTCCATAATTGTAAACTCACTTTTTCTTCGTTTCTCAATGTGCCACCACAATCGATAAAGCGTTTAGAAATTTGACCGATTTCTGTGACATGAAAATGTCTCGGAACAAAATTTCCATCGGGTAATTGAAAGGCGATCCTGTCTAATTTTGTAAGGTGTTGTTTTAGTTCGTAGAGATTCATAGGGATATCAGTTTTATGAACAGCAGCTTATTTTTGGTTCTTTTTTTTGATCTAAAAATAGGGATAATACCTCTTTCATTTCAGCCCATTTTGCCTCGTTGATACAATAGCAAACGCTGGTTCCTTCTATCGTTCCCTGTATCAGGCCGATGTTCTTCAATTCTTTCAAATGCTGTGAAATGGTGGCTTGTGCCAAACCAATTTCATCGACCAAATCTCCACAGATACAGGCATTTATTTTTAACAGATGCTGCAGAATGCCGATTCTGGCAGGATGGCCCAGGACTTTTGCCCAGGATGAAATTTGAGTTTGTTGTTCGGAATAGATATCAGATTTGATAGAGCCCATACTTTCTTTTAATTGCAATATTACGATAAAAGAGCAGATTTACAAACAAACCTATAAAATTTTGACACTTTTTATTTTGTCGTTACTCCTCCCATGGCCGTAAAAACCTGATCCACAGGTTCCCAAAGTTCAATTTTATTTCCCTCCGGATCCATGATATGGACGAATTTTCCGTAATCGTAGTGCTCAATTTTATCGACTATTTTTACGCCGTTTTTGCGCAGCTTCTCCACCAGACCTTCTATGTTCTGCACACGGTAATTGATCATGAATTCCTTGTTGGAGGGATCAAAATAATCGGTATTTTCGGGGAAAGTACTCCATTGCAAATAATTGATCTCTTCAGGTCGGTGCGCATTTCTGAACTCAAAAGAGGAACCGTAGTTCGTGATAGCGAGGCCCAGATTCTCTGCGTACCAGGCATTGGTTTTCTGCGGGTCTTTGGTCCTGAAAAATATCCCGCCGATACCGGTTACTTTGGGTTCTAGTTCTTTCATACCTTTTCGATTTAAGTGAGGATGGTTTTTGCTAAAGTACAGTTTTCTCCTTCAATTTTTCAGCAGGAGGGTCAGTTTACAGGTGGATCGAGTGAAAAATGCAGGATATTCTCAGATAAATTGAAATGCACAGGTAAATGTGCGCTGAGTGGTAAATGAGAGTATACGGTGAATCAGAAAGTTTCTGTGATCTGTGGAAGCGGGGCAAGGTGAGTCATTGAGGCAGTCTGAAGTTCAGATCAGGCCTTTTTAAGTTCGATCAGGGTAATTTCGGGAAGAATTCCTACTCTTCCTGGATAACCCAAGTAACCAAAACCGCGATTGACATATAAATGTTGCTCATTTTCTGTATATAAACCGGCCCATTCTTTATAGCGCAATTGTGCAGGGGAAAATTTAAAATCACCCAACTCTACACCGTATTGCATTCCATGGGTATGCCCGGCAAAAGCCGCATCGATGTTCGTCTTACCCAATACCTGCGCACGCCAATGAGAAGGATCATGCGACAGCAGGAGCTTTACAGGAAAATCGTCTGTATTTTTAAGGGCTTTGTCGAGGTCGCCATATTTGGCAAAACCTCCTTCACCCCAGTTTTGAATTCCTATAATCCCAATGGATTCATTCCCTACTTTAAGACTTCTATGCTCGTCTAAAAGCAGATTCCAACCTAAAGTCTCGTGTCCTTTTTTGAGCATCTCCAGGTTTTTTTCCTTTGCCGCCTGATTTTCCCAACGGTGGTAATCGCCATAATCGTGATTACCCATGATAGAATAAACGCCTAAAGGCGCCTGAACCTGTTTAAAAATATCGAAATACTCGTTGAGTTCTTTGGCTTCGTTGTTGACCAGATCTCCGGTAAAAAAGACCAGGTCAGGTTTTTGTTCTAACAGCATGTCTACACCCCCCTGAACAGCCGTTTTCTTATAAAAACTGCCTGAATGAATATCAGACAACTGCCCGATGACCATCCCGTCAAAAGCGCAAGGTAAATTTTTAAGGGCTAAAGTCGTGCGATGTATGGTGTAATCATGCGCACCGGATAAAATACCCCAACCAAAAGCGCCGGTATGCACTGCAGTTGCGGCAAGGGCCGTTTGAGAGATAAAGGTCGACCGAGATATTTTGGTTCCGGGCAGCTCTTTTTTTGGAGGAGAAAAAAGCGTTTTTATTTTTAGCACGATCCATCTGAGGCCTCGGCTGAGGTCTTCCATACTCAGGATCACCACACCCAGCAACTTTGATAAATAGAGTAAAATAAATGGGAGAATGGGATAGAACAACGACCGACTTTCTGAAACATAGGCAATTCCGATCAGCACACTAAAAACAACAGGAATAGCCCAATAGATCCATTTGATCCAATTCTGTTTTTTCTTGCTCAGACTTTTTGTGCTCTTCAATACAGCCTGGTAGAGATAAAAATCTACTAAGATAAATAAGGCAAAAGGAATTAAAAAGCGCATAAAAATGGGTTAAGGATACTCTGGAATTGACATCATTTACTGGTTTCCATTACAGGATTACAAAAATACGTTAAAAAAGATGATCAAAAAGGGTAACGGCTGAAGAATAAAGTGAATAAAATCATAAAATTTTTGATTTTCTACATCGGGTTTTCATCATTTGACGATTAAAAAATACAATTTTACAAACAATTCCTATTGGCAAGGTTCTATCGTTCATCGACTATTTTCTCTAGGTAAAATAAAGCACTTTTCGTAACTTAGAGTGTTCAACCCAAAATGTTCTGCTTCTTTACATTTCTTCAAATTTGAATGGCAAAATGAAAAACACACCGATAAAAAAATGCCTGTACTTAGGGCTTTTGATCATCTCAATGCTTGCCTGCAATGGCAATAGTTCTGAATCAAGCGGATACCAGTCAGATGTTGTTTCTTTGGATAAAAGAAGTATACCTTCCACCGCACAAGAAAATTTTAGTAACTCCCTTTCTTCCGCTGTAGAAAATGAGTTAGTAGATAAAAAGAAAATCATCAAAGACGGGCGTCTGGGGATAGAAGTTCAGGATCTGGACAAGGCAAAATCAACAGTAGACAGTTTGGTGAAAAAAAGTGGGGGATATTACGCGAACGAAAGGCTGGTCAATTCTGATTTTGAAACTGCTTACCATCTTAAAATAAGAGTCCCGGAGAGTCAATTTGAACCGCTGATCCTGGCGCTTGAAATGGGTGAGGGAGAGGTCAAGTACAAAGAGATCGATGCACGGGATGTAACCGAGCAATTCATTGATCTGGAAACCAGACTCGCCAATAAAAAAAGTTATTTGCTGAAGTACAAGGAGCTTTTGAATCAGGCTAAGACAGTTAAAGATATTCTGGAGATCGAGACGAACATCAGGGCCATTGAAGAAGAGATAGAAAGTACTTATGGAAGACTGAAATATTTGAGTGATCTGGTGGACTACAGCACGCTCGATCTGGAAATTACCAAACCCAAAGACACTAAATACCAGATAGATAAGAGAGATAATTTCCTTACCCGAATACGATTTGCCTTGGTAAAAGGTTGGATAGGCTTTGTTGATTTAATCGTTTTTGCTGTCAGGATTTGGCCATTCTGGATCATCATTACCCTATTCATTTATTTTTTGATCAGAGTTGGAAAAAGGATGAACCGTAAAAAATGATCCTGACAGATAAAGTGCAGTACTGACGCACAGAAGCACGTATATCCGAATAAAATGTCATTTTCATTGGTTGCTCGCAGGTGTTTCACATTTTTTTGAAAGCGCAGCCGGCGCTGATGTAAATTTTTGTGCTTTGTTTTATTGTATTTGATTCAGCAAAGGGGAGGGTGATTTGGCATTTGAACAAGACCTTCACTTACACTTTTTAGCTTCAATTATTTTTTTTAGTTTTGAATGAAAAGCATATTAAACATGAAAAGAAAGGTTCTCATTGGTTTTTTAGTCTTGCAATTTCTTGTATCAGCCTGTGCTGTCAATCCTGTTACAGGAAGAAAACAGGCGAGTATGGTTTCAAATGAAGCTTTGTTTCCCCAATCTTTTGCGGCTTATCAGGAGACTTTGAAAACAGAAAAACTGTCGACGAACAAGACCTATAACGAACAGGTTTTGCGCGTAGGAAAAAGGATACAGGCAGCCGTTGAAGATTTTTTCAAACAAGCCGGAATGCCCAATTATCTGGACGGATATGCATGGGAATACAAAGTGATCGAAAGCGATAAACTCAATGCCTGGTGTATGCCCGGAGGGAAGGTCGCCTTTTATACCGGTATTTTACCTGTTTGTCAGGATGACAATGGCGTTGCCGTGGTGATGGGTCATGAAATTGCACATGCGGTTGCCAATCACGGAGCAGAAAGAATGAGTCAGGACAATATTAAGAATGCCATTGCCGCGGCCGGAGCGATTGCTTTAGGGGTGGGGGGAGTGAGTTCATCTTCTACTGAATTGATCTTGCAGGCCTATGGTACTGGCGCGAGCATCGGTCTGCTCACCTATAGTCGCAAGCACGAATCTGAAGCGGATGAAATGGGATTGTTATTTATGGCTTTGGCAGGTTACGATCCTATACATGCACCTGAGTTCTGGAAAAGAATGGAGGCTAAGGGAAAAGAAGACGGCGGGGGCAGTCCACCGGAATTTTTATCAACCCACCCGAGTTCAGGAACAAGGATCAATGATCTCAAAAAACTTATGCCCATTGCCCAGGAGGTATACAAGACCAAATCTCCACAGCCTTATTTAAGGACAAGAGGAAATTAACTTATAATCCTGATCTGAAATTATTCCAACTTTGTATGACTGGGGTAGACAGGTGAGAGCCACTGTTCTTCGGGTCCTTTTTTGCTATCGCTTGCCCAGGCGATTCCGCGTGTGAGCAGGGCCCAGGCGGAAGGATTGTCAAAATCTTTTGGGTGGTGTCCGATCGAGAGATAAAACACCCTCCCTTTACCGTAATATTTTTTCCAGGAAACTGGCATGACCGCACCTTTTATCCATGGGTCATATGCATCGCTAAAGGTTGTGGTTGCCAGCACTTTTACATTCGGATCGATGTGCATAAAATATTGTTCGGTATCTTCAATGTCGAAATCTTGTAAACCTGCTGTTACCGGGTCTTGCAGGTCGGTGATGTCTACTTTGTAATTGATCTTTCCGCCGGGATGCTCTACCCATTGTCCTCCGATCATATATTGGTACCGGGTTTCCTGTCTGAAAGAATCTCCTGTACCTCCATGACAACCTGCAATGCCTACACCATTTTTTACGGCTTTTAACAATCCTTTGTTTTGCTCAGGGCTAATGGTACCCATGGTATGGTATTGGATGATGAGGTCTTGTTGATCGAGTAAAAGTGAATCGGTGTAAACGGAAAGCGTATCGTAAATGAGCACGTTTGCCCCTTGAACTTTCAGCCATTTGGCCACTCTTTCGGTAAATTCTTTAGGCTTATGTCCTTCCCAGCCTCCCCAGACCATCAAAATATTTTTATTTTTCAGTGTTGGCAGATCTTTTAACTCGTTTTGAGACCATAGATATGGTAACGAAAGGATGATGGTCAAGCAGAAAACGACAAAATTTTTAAACATAATGGAAGGCTGAACAATTATAGCCGTAAAGTAATGATTTTGATCTGATTGTCAAAAAAAACATACTCAACATGGCTTGGGCCCTTGGTATGCTGCCAACTGAAGTTTAGTCGAAATCAAAGCGATAAGTAAATCCACCTAAGACTTGAAAACCCTGTACCTCAAAATTGGTAAAATCCTGGTAATTCTGATTTAAGACATTATTCAGTTTTAAGAAAGTAGACCATCGGTCGTTAAAATAATAGCCCGCATTCAAGTTCAGATCGACAAAAGCACTGTTGGTTATCGGCGTGACTCTTTCAAGTCCTGTAGGGAGGGTGACAATGGCCTCGTCAATCATCAACTCATCTTTTCTATCGCTGTGAAAATAGAGGTCTGCACCTGCGTACCACTTTGTCCTGAGGTATTTAGTGATGATAGCTGTTTTAAACATGGGCAAATTCCATGCGTATTCCTGGAGATTGGTTTCATAGCTGTTGAACTCAAAATTACCACCTATTTTAAAATGATTATCGAAATCATAGATCACTTCTCCAAAGACCTGAATCGTATTGACATCATCATAGACAACTTTAAAAGAGTTTCCCGCAGCGTAGCCGTCATCTAAAGCAATTTTTCCATTGGTTTTGGCGGTATTGAGTTTGAATAGCGGTTTGTCTTTTTCACTTCCATACCCCGCTTTAAAGTTAAAGCTCAAATCTGATAGGATCTTCCCTTTAGCACCGATAAACCCAAAATAAGGCTGACTGGTTCTGCGGATATCCAGTGTAGGAGAGACGAACGGATTTGCATCCACAAACTCTCTATAGGTATTTTGCTGCAGATCTCCGGTTACTCCGGCATAGGCAATTAAATTCTCTTCGTTTAGTTTATACGAGGCCGTTACATTGGGATAGGCATAAAACTTACTCGACTCGTCGCGATTGTTCGTCATGCTATACCATAAATTGGCACCGACATTCAAAGAGAGATATTCGTTGTAAAATGAAAAGTTAGGACTAAAACCTAAATTAAAATAGTTGTAATTGATGGCTGCATTTTGAAAATCCTCCTCAAAACTTCCTCGTACATATTCCACCGTGATAAAACTGTTCATCAACAATTCCCAGACGGGGAACTCTATATTTGCGTTGGTATTGACATAGAACTCAGAACTTTTAAAATCATCTAAAAAGTTGATGACTTTTAATTCTCCGTGATGAACCAATGCCTCCTCAAAATTTACGCCACCTCCTAAATAAATGGTTCCATAAGATTGTTTGGGGTCAATAGAATTAATGGTGTTGGGTGTAAAGTCGATCACATCCGATAATCCATACCAGTTCACCATTTCACTTTTTATTCCTCCCGTTACTTGCCAGTCAAAATATCTTTCCGTTTGTTTATAGAACAAGTCTGCGCTTAAATCTGAATAACCGCTTTCCAGCTCAACTTCCTGGATGTCGCCAAATGAGGCCTGGTATTTTAATAAACCGCCAAAATCACTTGATTTTGTCAGGTTGCTATGGGCGAATATCTCGGCGTAAGGGGTGAGGTAATTGCCAAAACCTAAAGAAACATAATTGTTATAAAAGCGTTCTTTGGGCATTCTGGCGAGAGATCTTGCGGCTCCTTTTTCAGGAATAAAAGTAGAAGCGACAGGGACCGAATTGAAGGTGTAGTTCACTTCTCTTTTTTTATCGATGGCTACCGAGTCTATTTTGGGCTCCTGACTAATTTTTTCTGCATCCCCAACGGTCGGTGCAAAGGGTTTTACCACCCTGATCACCTCTGTTTTTAGGGTGTCTTTTTTTTGGGAAAAAGCAATTCCACAAACACTGAGCAAAAACAAAAAGATCAACTGCTTTTTCATGAAAATTCGATTAATTATTTTGAATAACGGATTCATTTGTTTTTTTCGCTTCAGTTTTAATTTTTTGGAGTTCTACTTTTGCTTCTTCTGTTATATCCGGATAATTTGAGAAGTTTTTGATCACACTTTCCAATATATAGGTTGCTTGATACAAATCTTCTAAAGCGTAAAAATTCTTCGCCATGATGACCAAGCCTTTGGCACCCCAATATTTGTAATTGGCATAATCTGACGCGAGTTTTTGAATGACCTGATTCGAGTTTTTGTAATTTCCTTCCTGATGTAAAAAATAGCCGTCGTAATAAATGGCTTCTGCCTTTAATTCTCCGGTTGCATTTTCTTCAACGCGTTTAAAGGCGTCCTGAGCGGTAATGAAATCACCCGATTTAAAAGCTGATCTCGCGATGATGATTTCTGCATCCGATTTTATTTTTGGATCTAATTCCGGATTTTCCAATATGGTATTGGCATAGTTTAAAGCCACATCGTAATTGTTCAAGGCATAATTTCCTTTCATTAAATTGCTCTGTGCAAAATCAATCGTTGTTTTGGTCGAACCTCCTCTTTCCAATCTTTCCAACAAAGGCATGGCTTCCTTAAAATTATTGTCCTTTAAATAGATCTCAGATAAACGCAGGAGTGCATTTTCAGAATAATCAGAAGGAGCACCTTGCACAAGTGCTGTATAATGAGATATCGCTTTCTTTTTATCGCCTTCGCTCTCATAAATCCTGCCCAGATTATCATGAGCAGGCAAGGCAAACTGACCTTTTGGGAAACGTTTTAGATAATCTTCAAAGCCTTGTATCGCTTTTTTCGCATTGTTCGACACCAATTGTTTTTCGGCAGATTCATACAATGTGTTTTCGATATCGCTGCTGGAAACATCTATATAGTCGATGCCTTTTACTAATTTTTCGTATTCCGAAACTCGACCGAGATCGACATATACTTGTCTGGCATTGGCTATGGCCTCCCGGGCTTCAGGTGTATTAGGAAAATCTTGAACTACTTTTTTATATTTTGCCAGGGCGAGGTCGTTTTGATCTGTGTTATAATAGATCAAGCCTTGTTTCACCATACTTTTAGACACCAGATTAGAATTTGGAAATTGTTTGAGCAGGTCGTCATAAGCTTCTATTGCTTTGCTGTTCTGATTGATGGAACTATAGGTATTACCCAGTTCGAAAAGTGCATCGTCTCTTAAAGGAGATCTTAAATAGGTATTTAATAAATTGTTTAATTCGGCGATCTTTTGATCGTTTTCACCCAACAAACCTTGTGACAAAGCAATTTTAAAGGAAGCTTTATCGGCATCCTGGTTATTTTCTGCCACCGCTAGTTGATAGGGTTTTAATGCTTTGTAATAATTGCTCATGCTAAAATAACAGTCGCCAAGTCGCAAGTAGGCATCGCTCAACAATTCGCTGCTATCCGGATTTGATTCGATGAACCTATCAAAATGTCCGCCGGCCAGGTTATAATCTTTCAAATCAAAATAAGCGTAGGCTTTGTGATAATCGATCAGCTTATATTCTTGGCTTGTCATGGCACCGGGAGTTTGAATGAATTTTTCAAAACCTTCTAGTGCTTTTTCATAATTCCCCAAACGGAAATCGCTTTCTGCATGCCAAAATATGGTCTCTGCTAAAAAAGGATTGTCCTTTTTCTGCGCCATTTCAAAAAGCTGTTTCGCTTCTGTATATTTCTGTTGTTTGAATAATTGTGTTCCTCTTAAATAGGCCACTTTTAAGAAATCTTCAGATTCAGGATTGTCTTCTAAAAAATTTAGTGCTCCCTGGTAATCTTTTGAGGAAATATAAGAATTGACGATCAGGCTGTTTAATTCATCCTTATTGACATCGGTAGGGTATTTATTCAAATAATCCTGAATCACTTTGGCCACACTTTGATAAGGGTTTCCGATGTCATAACTGAGCTTGGCATAATTGAGCGCTGCATCCTGTTGGATGGTTTTATCAAAATCCATCTGCGATGCATTTCGGAATGCGTTCAATGCCTCAGCCTTGCTTTCTGTGCGCAAATAGCACTCACCCAAATGGTAATAAGCATTTTGCGAAACGGAATTATTTCCGTCTATGATTTTGTTGAAATAGGAGATGGCCGTAGTGTAATCTTTTTGCTTGTAATAGGCATAGCCGAGGAGGTAATAATCGGTATTGTTTAAACGGCCTTTTTTTCCTTCATAACTTTCTAAATACGGGATAGCTTTGGCGTATTCTTCAAGATTAAAATAACTCTCTCCAACGATCTTCGCCACTTCAGATTTTTGAATTCCGTTTGATTCTGCATAAAGAGGAACACCCAATTCTATCGCTTCTTCAAATTTCCCTGTTTTGAATTTGATGTTTGCCATAAAATAAGGAATGTCTTTGTCTTTTTTATCTTCAGCAGCCTGGCTCAGGTATTTATCCGCATTGACATAATCGTCATCTCTGTAAGCCATATAACCGTAATAATATTTCGCATCCGAACCGTATTTAGGCGAGTTCAGCAAGGGTGAAAAATAACTTTTAGATTTTTCATAGTTTCTGGTAGCGAACAAGCCATAGGCAAAGCGAAATTGAAAATCTTCTTTTTGTTCCGTGTAAAGGTTTTTTTCATTAACCCTGGAATACCATTTTAAGGCGTAAGGATAGTTGGCGTTGTTGAAATAGTAATCACCTACTTCCAAAAAAGCATGGTTTCTTTTGGTACTGGTCGGGAATCTGTCTACAAATGCCTTCATCAAGGCCTCTCCATCGTCGTAACCGGTTTTGATGGAACAAAAGGCTTCGTAATAATAACATCTGGCCTTTAATTCTGAGGAATCATCAAAGGTATTTTTGAGGTTTTTAAAGAGGATTTGGGCCGCATAGTAATCTTTGTTTTGGTACAATTGAACGGCGTGGTTATAAGGTGCCATTTCATCTGTATAAATTTCAGATTTTTGAGCTACAGCAAATGTAGTGATCAAAAAAATAAACCAAATAACAGTTTTTCGTAGCAGAGGCATGTGTGAAATTTTTACCAAAATTAAGAGTCTATTTACTATATGAACGAGTGAAAAGCATTAAAATGCGAAATTGTTGAATAGTTGCTTGAATTGTTGAAAAGTATTACCAATTAGATGGTTTCTTGGAGCAGTTCATCCATGAATTGGTTAAAATCTTTTACATATTGATCGTAATATTCACCGGTCGCGGGTCCTGAAAACCCTGTATGTATTTGTCGTACTTTGCCAAATTTGTCGATAATGATCGTGGTCGGGAAAGAAATCACTTCGTTGAGCATGGGCAAAGAGGCTGAGGCGGATTCTGTCGTAGATATACCGGCAACCAGGACTTCATACTCCACTCCCATTTGACTTTTCATCGTTTTTATACGGTCTCTGGCATAGGAAAATTCCGGTTTGATCTCATAGGCCAAACCAATGACTTCCGCTCCTCTGTCTTTATTTTTTTTATACCAATCTGCCAAAAACCTGGTTTCATCCATACAGTTAGGGCACCAGGTACCGAGAATCTGTACCACAACTACTTTATTTTTATAGGCCGGATCGTCAAGACTCACTTCTTTACCCTCTGTATTTTTGAACCTGAAAGAGACTTTGTCATAACCCTCTTTCAGATAGGTTAGCATATGAGGGTCGGGCAGTTCTATGCTATCATTTCTTTTTGAGATAAAATTTTTGTAGCCGGTTTTACCTGACCAGTATGTTCCATTGATAATACTGTCATTTTCTAAAACGCCTTTAAATTTGTACAAATGATTTCCATCAAAAGAGTACAGATACATGGTATCTTGGTTGGTGTAACCATCCAAATAGCGATAATCCCCTGTCGTGTTCAGAAATGTGCCGGTTAAAACAGAATCTTGAGATTTAAAGATCCCAATGCTCAAGGATGTCTTACCATCCGGATTCATAAAATAGGTTTCCCATTTACCGTCAAACCTGTGGTGAGCATTCATACTGTCAAATCTCCCATTTTTTCCATGTACAGCGTAAAAAGGCAAGACATATCCCTCCGCATAATTCTTAGTATAGGTTCCAATAAGGCTGTCGTTTTTAATTTTTGCCCGAATTTCAATATCGAATATATGCAGGTTAAAAGCCAAACTATCGCCAAACAAGTAAACTTTATCAATAGAGAAATCTTCTTTCCCGTTGATCAGGTCGATTTCAAATCGACCCTTATCTTTTACCACTTCAAAATTAAATGGTAAATCCTGACCCTGTATTTCGATATTCCCTCTCCACATGCCTGTTTTAAGAATCGTAGGAGGCGTCTCCTTTTGGCAACCGGCAAAAGAAAGAATAAATAGCACGATGAAAATTGCTTTATGGAGCATGATTTTTTTATTGACAGTCAAAGATAAAAATTAAACCAAAGGTTGTGATTCACAGACCGTATTAATTCGTTAAACTATTCTTAATTTCTTAGGGTAAACAGGTTTCTTTTGGGGTATTTTTAGATTGGATTAGTCAGTCTTCAGCATTAAAATTTAAAATTTTAACTGTAAGTTTGCAGATACAAATAATCATGTATGTATGGTACAGCTCAATGAAGTTTCTATTTTTCAGCGAGAAAATTTAATCCTTTCCAACATCAATCTTTTTATCAAAAAAGGAGATTTCAATTATTTAATTGGAAAAACAGGAAGTGGTAAAAGTAGTTTGATGAAAACCTTGTATGGCGATTTGCCATTGCAACAGGGAACTGGTTCGATTGTTGGTTTTGATCTGAAAAAATTAAGGGAAAAGGACATTCCGTTTTTAAGAAGGAAAATCGGCATTGTTTTTCAGGACTTTAATTTGTTGAATGATCGGACAGTATATGACAATTTATTATTTGTACTGAAAGCGACCGGCTGGAAGAATAAAGGGGAAATGGAGCTCAAAATAAATACGGTGCTTGAGAAAGTCGACATGAAGTCTAAAGGATTTAAAATGCCTTTTCAACTTTCGGGTGGTGAGCAGCAAAGGGTAGCCATTGCCCGCGCTCTGTTAAATAATCCTGAAATGATTTTGGCAGATGAACCTACCGGAAATTTGGACCCTAAAACATCTATAGAGATCATGCATGTTTTGGAAGAAATAAACAAACTGGGAATCACGATTTTAATGGCAACCCACGATTATGCGCTGATCTTAAAATTTCCACATAAAACGATCAAATGTGAGGGAGGAATTGTCTTTGAAGTGGTTTAGCTTATTAAATTGATAATACTTTGAGCATTGTCAAGACAATTATATTCGCTTAATATTTCTTCTCTTTTTTGCACTTCTTCTTCCGAATATTCCTCATCGATCAGGCGGTACATTTGTTTGATAAATTCCGATTTGTTGTGGGCTATTTCACAAAGACTTTCTAAACCGGTTCCTTCGACGATATTCGGGTGACACAAGGCAAAGCGACTCAGAAAAAGCGCATTGATAAGCTTTAATTTAATGCCCGATTTTTGAAAGGCCGGAAAAACATTCACATGGGCCCGCTTCAATAATTCTTTGAGTTGATCTTCATTTTCCAACTGAATGAATGAAATCTTTTTATTTGTTGAGGTTTTTATATCGATGGGCGAATAATCCAAATCTCCTGCAATGACCAATGGGTAATCAACTTTGCTAAAAACTTCGTACAAATAACTAATGGACCGCTGGTTCTCGGCAATTCTGAAATCACCATGAAACAGCGCGAAATAACCCTTTTTTGAGGGGTGACTCACACCTTTATTAGGGTGAAAAGGAGGCAAAAATCTGACAGTATCGCCATATTTTTGATGAAAATATTTTTCATCTGCTTTAGAAATGGTCAAAATATAGTCTGCCTTCTTCAGGATCCTTTCGAAATATTGAAGTTTTAATGATTCAATATAGAAAAAAGCTCTTGTAATTGTATTGGTCTCATTTTTAACCAATCCTTGGTAATAATGGTGTTCTATGTTGTGAGTTCTAATCAGAATAATTCTGTTCTTGAACGAATTTTTCACCAAGGGATAAGTGGTGTGCAATCCTTCAAATAAAATAGGAGCGTTGATGGTCATCAAATTTTCAACTAACTTCTTGTTGGATCTCGATGAGACGATAAAGGGCGTCAAGGTGAGCGTTTTTAAAGCTGTATTTTGACGTTCATAATAAAAAACCTTTTTGCAGTAAGTTTCAATATCCTGATTTTTTATATTTCTGCTTTCGAAAGCGTGCAGATAAATCTGCACACCAAGATCGTGCAAGGCTTTAATTTTGTAAAAGATATCGACCACACCGCCATAATTTGGGGGATAAGGCACTTCGAATGAGACGATATGTAAAGTTTTCACTCAGTAAAAATTTGGATAAGTTTTTTCTCTTGATTTTCCCAAACAAAATTCGCTGCGATCTTTTCAAGATTTACGCGCCATTGTCGGAGTAATTTTTCGTTGGCAAATATAGATGAAACTTGCGTGGAAAGGTATTCCGGATCAAAAGAATTTACAACCAAACCTATGTCATTTTTCAACACAATTTCCGACACCAATTTTCGGTTGGTTGCGAGTATGGGAACTCTGCATTGTATATAATCAAAAAGTTTATTTGGCAGACTCCATTCGTAATTGAGGCTTGCAGGTTTGTCTAAAGTTAGGCCTAAATCAGCAATGGATGTATATTGAATTAACTCATCATGGTTCATAGGCGGAAGCAAAACCACTTTTTCCTCCAGTCTTTCATCTCTGATCATTTTTCTGATTTTAGGGATCACATCGCCATCTCCGATGATATAAAGGATACAGTTTTCTAAAAACTTCATCATCGAGACAGATTCTTCCAATCCCCGATCTATATTGAGCCCCCTCCCTTGAATAATCAGCATTTTTTTAGTTCCTTTTACTTTGTCGACAAAGGAATTATCGATTTGAATTCGATCGATTCTGTTGGGAACGTTTAAGATGATTTCAACCGGAATGCGGTATTTTTTTTGAAAATAATCAGCCAAGAGATGATTTACCGTATACATGATTTGCAGACGGGGTACCAGAGATTTTTCAAGAGTCAACCAAAAATTTCTGACCAAGGGTCTGTTGTTCAATTCAGGAACTTCGGTAAATAATTCATGACTATCGTACACCAATTTTTTACTTTTTAAACGACTAACCAGGTAATTGGGTAAAAGCGTATCCAAGTCATTTGACAGTAAAATATCTCCTTTTAGGCTCATTAACTTAAAAAAAAGCCGCAAATTATATTCCGCATAAAAGAGAAAGCCTTTGTTAAAAAAGTTTTTTAATCTGATCGTTTGATAGGGTCTGTTTAGGCTAATGCTCTCAGGAAGTTTTCTCCCAATCAGGATCATTTCGAATCCGGAATTCTGAAGGGTAGCGCACACTTTTTTCACACGCTGGTCTGTCGTTAAATCATTGGTAACAGAAACAATAATTTTGAGCAAAAGTGTAGGTTTTTAATACTTAGCAAAATAAATTTTCAAAATAAAATATATAGCGCATCAATTCGTTACAAATGTATTAAATATTATATTTGCCCTACTAACCTAGAATTCACTTGTCAGTGTTGATATAACAAAATAGATAAAATGGAAGTGATAAGACCTGAAATGGAAAAGAAGTGGTTTGCTGTTTTTACAAAACCCAGATCAGAAAAAAAAGTACACGACAGATTTGAAGAGCACGAAATTGAATCCTTTCTGCCGCTGATCAAAACTGTTCGCCAATGGAGCGATAGAAAAAAAACCTTAAAATTACCTTTAATACCTTCTTATGTTTTTGTGTATATGCACGAAAAGGAGCTCAATAAAACTTTGCCCATACCGGGAACAGTGGCTGTACTAAAACATTTAGGTAAGCCTGCTGTGATCAGGCATGAGGAGATAGAAAATTTGAGAATTCTAAGCGATAATGCCGATCCGAATACCATTGTAACAGGAGTTCGAATGTCGAAAGGTGACCCTGTGGAAGTGACTAAGGGACCTTTTATGGGCTTGATCGGCACTTGTGTGAAAGATGGCAATAAGCATAGGGTGGTGGTACAGATAGATATCACCGGCAGCTGTTTTTGCGTTGATATTCCCTTAAGCCATCTGGAAAGAATTCAAAAAATAGCCGTATAATCATATTTGAGCCATAAAAAGGCTCTATCAAAATTTTTTCAATGAATTTAACAGTAGTAGGAACCGGATATGTAGGTCTCGTAAGTGGAACATGTTTTTCTGAAATGGGGAATAATGTTACTTGTATCGATGTAGATAAGAGCAAAATTGATAAATTAAAGAATGGAATTATTCCCATTTTTGAACCGGGCTTAGAGGCCATGGTGGCGAAGAATGTGGCAAATAATAGTCTTCATTTTAGTACAGAGTTAAAAGATGGTTTAAAGAAAGCGGATATAGTATTTATTGCGGTAGGTACGCCGATGGGCGAAGATGGTTCTGCAGATCTACAATATGTTACCTCCGTTGCACGTCAGATAGGCAGAGAAATGGAACATTCTCTTATCGTTGTTGATAAATCCACAGTGCCTGTTGGAACTGCAGAAAAAGTGAGAGATGCCATTCAAGAAGAATTAGATAAGAGAGGAGTAAAGATTGAATTTCATGTTGTTTCCAATCCTGAGTTTTTAAAAGAAGGAGCGGCTATAGAAGATTTTATGAAACCTGACAGGGTCGTTATAGGTGCGGAAAGCGAATATGCGATGAAGATGATGAGAGATTTATATCACCCTTTTACGCATAGCCATGATCGAATTATTACAATGGATATTCGTTCGGCCGAAATGACAAAATATGTGGCAAACGCCATGTTGGCGACCAAAATTTCGTTTATGAATGAGGTAGCTAATATTTGTGAATTGGTAGGTGCTGATGTCAATAAGGTGCGTATCGGAATTGGTTCTGATTCGAGAATTGGGTATAGTTTTATCTACCCCGGAAGTGGATATGGAGGATCTTGTTTTCCAAAAGATGTCAAAGCCCTTAAAAAAATTGCTCAGGAGTATAATTATGAGCCTGAATTGATCAAGGCGGTTGAAGACGTAAACGACAGACAAAAATTAGTTGTGGCGAATAAAATAATCAGAAGATTTGGCGAAGACCTTAGCGGAAAATCTTTTGCGGTTTGGGGTTTGGCCTTTAAGCCGGGAACTGATGATATGCGTGAGGCTCCGGCCATTTATATCATCAAAGAATTGGTAAAAAGGGGGGCTACCATTAAGGCCTATGATCCAAAAGCCATGGATGAAGCACAACATTTTTATTTAAAAGGAGTTAAGGGTATAGATTATCTCAATTCAAAATATGCTTGCGTGCCGGATGCAGATGCTTTGATACTGTTGACAGAGTGGAAAGAATTTAGATCTCCGGATTTTGGCGAGCTCAAGGAAAAAATGAAATCCCCGATCATCTTTGACGGAAGAAACCAATATGGTGTCTTTAATTTAGAAGAAAAAGGATTTGAGTATTATCAAATAGGTGTTAAAAACGTTAAAAACATGATTTTTAACTAAAATTAAAAATAATGATTACTTTTATAAGAAAAAAGATGAAAAAGATTTTTTATGCGATTCTTTCAGTTCTTTTGTTAGCTTCTTGTGCCTCGAAAGATGACGTGGTCTATTTTAATGGAATTAATTTAGCCGATAATATAACGGGTATAGATACCTATATGCCGGTTTACCACAACAACGATGAATTGATCATTGTGGTCAATGCCATCGATTCGGAAGCAGCCAAACCTTTTAATTTAACTGCCGTTGCCTTCTCTGACAATTTGAACTTTGCCAGAGGTCAGGAAAGGATACAGTCTTATATTGTTGATTCAGAAGGGAATATAGATTTTCCTGTTTTAGGCAAAATAAAAATTGCAGGACTTAGCAGAGATCAGGCCACAAATATGTTGGAGGAAAAGCTGAGAGATTATATCAAAGACCCGATTGTCAATATCAGAACGGTCAATTATCGCATTACAGTTTTGGGGGAGGTCAACCGACCCGGAACCTATACCGCAACGAACGAGAGAATCACCTTGATTGACGCATTAGGCTTGGCAGGTGATCTAACGATCTATGGAGAAAGGGAAAATGTATTAGTCATCCATGATTACGATGGCGAAAAAACATTTACGAGAGTAAATCTTAAAGACAAGAACTTATTCGATTCCCCTGCTTACTATTTGGCACAGAATGATGTTGTTTATGTTGAACCAAATAAAACAAGAGCAAGAAATTCATCTATTGGTGCCGCGACAGGTGTGACAATTTCTATTGTCGGTATATTGATTTCTGTAGCTACTTTAGTCGTGACTATTCTAAACAACTAATTTTAAAAGTCGAGTTTCAAAATATGAAAAATAACACGCTTCAGCGTGTTATTTTTTTTCCAGGTAATGTATTTCGTGTGTTAATGCTGAAAATTTTCTAAACATTTCACTTACACCGCAATACTTTTCTTGTGATAAAGTAACGGCTTTTTCAATTTTATCTCTATCCAAATGTTTCCCATAAAAGCGATAAATCACTTTTACTTTGTCGTAATATTTTGGATGCTCCTCTGTCAGATCTGCTTCAACGTCGATATCGATATCGTCAACTTCTACCCTCATTTTTTTAAACAGAGAAACGATATCCATACCGGTGCACCCGGCTAAGGCAGTTAACATTAAAGCCTTTGGACGCACGCCAAGTCCTTGTCCGCCTGAATCTTCAGCCGTATCTATCAGTAAAGATCCTCCAATCGTTTCTGCTTTGAACAACATTTTACCTTTCCAGGAAGTTTTAATTTCGTTTTTCATTTTATTTCTGTTTTGGGGCTTATATTTTTGAGTTTTACTCCTGTTCCAATTCCTTCGGCATAAATGATTTTGCCAAAATCTAATGACGTACCTTCTGCAATGGCGTATTTCATCAAAAGCTGTCCATCCATATCGACATAATCTAAATAGGGTAAAAGATGTGCAATGGCCGACATACCAACCGTTGATTCTGTCATACAACCAACCATTTTTTTAAGTCCGAGTTTTTCTGCTTCAAACAGCATCCTTCTCGCAGGGGTCAATCCTCCGCATTTGGCTAATTTAATATTTATACCATGAAAATGTCCGACACATTTTAATACATCGCTTTCAATTTGGCAGCTTTCATCTGCAATAATGGGCAGAACTGATTTTTCATATACAATTTTTGCCTCGTCCCAGTTTTCTGCAGGCATGGGTTGTTCAATAAATTCTACGCCCAATGTTCTAAAGACTTCAGCATTTTTTAAAGTTTCATCCACTCCCCAGGCACAATTTGCATCAATTCTAAAAATGGCATCAGAATGTTTTCTCAATTCCTTCACTATGGCAAGATCATCATTGGTTCCTAATTTTATTTTGTAAATAGGCCAGGGAGTTTCTTCCATTTTCTTTACCATTTTTTCAATAGAATCGATGCCGATGGTATAATTTGTCATGGGATTATTCGAGATGTCCAATCCCCATAATTCGTATAGTTTTAGCCCTTTTTTTCTGGCATATAAGTCGTTGTAAGCAATGTCCAAGGCACAAAGAGCGAACATGTTATGGTTTAATAAGGGATACATTTTTTTCCAGAATTCTATGGGCGTCTCATGGGAAGATCCTTCGATAACGGATTTGCATTTGCGCAAATCTTCAATCATCATTTCAACCGTCTTGTGGTAATAGGGATTCTCCGAGGATTCTCCAAAACCACTCAGATCACCATCTTTTAACTCAACAACTAAAGTAGGTTTATGGTTAAAAGATTGTCTGGAAATAGTAAAAGTATGTGTCAATTCAAGATCAAAGGACCTAAGGATTAATTGCATAAATAAGAATTTAATGACCTGCCAAAAGTAAAAAAAGCATTCTATTAAAATGCCTAAATGCTGTATATTTTCATTTTGTTTTTCCTTCTACAATCAAGACAAATTCTCCCTTAGGCGGATGTTTTTCAAAGTGTTCAATCATGGTTGAAATGCTCCCTCGAAGGGTTTCTTCGAACATTTTAGTGATTTCTCTGGAAATAGAGATCCTTCGCTCCTCTCCAAAATAGGTTTTCATTTGCTCCAATGTTTTGATGATTTTATGGGGAGATTCGTAAAAAATCATAGTTCTTTTTTCATCTGCCAGCTCTATAAATCGTGTTTGTCTACCTTTTTTTACGGGTAAAAAACCTTCAAAAACAAATCGATCATTTGGCAAACCTGAATTGACCAGGGCGGGAACAAAGGCCGTGGCTCCGGGCAGACAATCAACTTCTATTCCTTTCTCAATACACGCCCGTGTCAGCAAAAACCCAGGATCCGATATAGCCGGAGTACCCGCATCAGAAATTAAAGCAACCGTCAAACCACTCTCTATTTTTGAGACAATATGATCTGTGGTTTTATGCTCGTTATGCATGTGATGACTTTGCATGGGCGTGCTAATTTGAAAATGTTTCAACAATTTTCCCGAAGTTCTTGTGTCTTCAGCGAGGATCAAGTCAGCTTCTTTTAACACATTGATCGCACGAAGAGTGATATCATCTAAATTTCCAATAGGGGTTGGTACAAGGTATAGTTTCATCAAACAAAGGTTTACATCTCAAAGTTACAATAAATCGATTCTAATTTTTCGATCTCTTGCTGTCTTAAAAATATGTCGAAATTAACAATAAACTGTAGGCTAATTGATTAAATTTGCACATTAAAATTTGAACAATGTACAGAAACAGAACGAACGGTGAATTAAGACTTGAACATGTTGATCAAGAAGTAATCTTAGCCGGATGGGTGCAAAAAACTAGAGATAAAGGATTTATGATTTGGGTTGATTTGCGCGACAGATACGGCGTAACTCAATTGATATTTGATGCAGAAAGGACTGAGAAAGAAGTTTTCGAACTAGCCCGAACTTTAGGTCGGGAATTTGTGATACAGGTCAAAGGTAAAGTGATCGAGCGGGAGGCCAAGAACAAAAATATCCCAACTGGAGAAATTGAGATCCTGGTAAAAGAATTAAAAATATTGAACAAATCGCAACTTCCTCCGTTTACCATAGAAGATGACACCGATGGAGGAGATGAACTGAGGATGAAATATCGTTATCTGGATATCAGAAGAACTCCTGTTCGAAATAATTTGATCTTTCGCGCCAAAGTAAATATGGAGGTGAGAAAATATCTTTCTGGCCAAGGTTTTATAGATGTAGAGACACCTTATTTGATCAAATCCACACCCGAAGGAGCCAGAGATTTTGTGGTACCTTCAAGAATGAATGCGGGTCAATTCTATGCCTTACCCCAATCTCCACAGACATTCAAACAATTATTGATGGTTGGCGGATTAGATAAGTATTATCAAATCGTCAAATGTTTTAGAGATGAGGATCTGAGAGCCGACAGACAACCTGAATTTACGCAGATTGACTGCGAAATGGCTTTTGTAGAACAAGAAGATATTTTAGATGTTTTCGAAGGATTAACCAGACATATCTTAAAAGAAATCAACGGTGTTGAGGTGACTAAATTTCCGAGAATGTCTTATGAAGAGGCCATGAAAACCTATGGAAATGACAAACCGGATATTCGTTTTGACATGAAATTCGGAGAACTAAACGACTTAGCACAAAATAAGGGTTTTCAAGTTTTTGATCAACAGGAGTTGGTGGTCGGAATTTCTGTTCCCTCTTGCGCCGCTTATTCCCGCAAAGAGATCGACGCTTTGATCGATTTTGTCAAAAGACCCCAGATTGGAGCCAATGGCTTGATTTGGGTAAAATACAACGAAGATGGGACCTTAAAATCTTCCGTTGATAAATTCTTTTCAGAAGGAGATTTGTCCTTATGGGCAGAAAGGTTAAAAGCAAAACCCGGAGATTTGATGTTGGTGATGGCCGGTAAAGCAGACAAAACCAGATCTCAATTGAGTACTTTGCGTATGCATATGGCAGAAAAATTAGGTTTGCGCAAAAAGAATGAGTTTGCCCCACTCTGGGTTGTTGATTTTCCATTGCTAGAATGGGATGAAGAGACGAATCGTTTTCATGCTATGCACCATCCTTTTACCTCACCAAAACCTGAAGACTTACATTTACTGGAATCAACTCCGGGTAAAGTGAGGGCAAATGCCTATGATCTGGTATTAAATGGAAATGAAATTGGCGGTGGCTCTATCAGAATTCACGACAAAGCTACTCAAAAAAGAATGTTCCAATTGCTCGGTTTTACAGATGAACAAGCCCAGGATCAGTTTGGGTTCTTGATGGATGCATTTCAGTTCGGGGCACCACCTCATGGTGGAATTGCATTTGGATTAGATCGATTGGTATCGATTTTAGGCGGACAAGAAACCATCAGAGATTTCATTGCCTTTCCAAAGAATAATGCCGGAAGGGATGTAATGATCGATGCGCCGTCTGTCATCGACCAAGAACAGTTAAAAGAACTTTCTCTAAAAGTAGAAATTAAGTAACCTGAATTTGAAACCTTGATGGATTATAAAGTTGCTCTTACTAAATTTTTAAGATGGCGTTACAAATACTTTACGCAAAGCCAGTTTAGGAATATTGTCAGTGCGATTATCGGACTTTTAGCCGGTTTAGGGGCAGTTACATTAAAAAACCTCACCCATTTTATCCAGGTTTTATTGGAGGGTGAGTTTATTTTCGATTTTCATAAGGCTTTTTATTTCGTATTTCCTATTATCGGACTTTTACTCGTCTTTTTAATTAAGAAATATGTAATCAAAAAGCCGGTTGGACATGGTATTCCCTCAACCCTTTACGCCATTTCAAAGCTCAAGAGCCTGCTGCCCAGACATCAGATGTGGTCTTCCTTAATTACGGCGCCAATAACGGTAGGTTTTGGAGGTTCAGTTGGATTGGAAGGGCCTACTGTAGCTACAGGAGCAGCATTAGGGTCAAACTTTGGCAATACTTTTCACTTAAATCAAGCGACAAGAACACTTTTGATCGGTGCAGCAGCGGCAGGAGCGATGTCATCTATCTTTAAAGCGCCTATAGCGGCTATATTGTTTGCCGTTGAAATCTTTAGTTTGGATCTCACTTTGGCATCAATTATTCCCTTGATTTTAGCCTCGATCACGGCCATTCTTACTTCCTATTTTTTTTCCGGGAACGATGTGCTTTTTCACTTTCAATTACAAGATAAATTTCAGTTAATTGATGTTGGCTTTTTTGTTTTACTCGGTGCGATCACGGCATTGACATCCATCTACTTTAGTAAAGTCTATTTTTTTGTTGGCGATTTTTTTAAGAAGCTCGGACACCCGCTCAAACGCCTGCTTGTTGGAGGAGTAGCACTCGGAGTGATTGTTTATTTTGTCCCACCACTTTTTGGAGAAGGCTATGAGGTCATTAATAACTTATTAATAGATAATTATGCTGGCGTTCTTAAGTATAATTTCTTTAATATTCCAACGGACAATTCGGTGATGATACTGATTATGTTATCCGGGTTGGTTTTATTCAAAGTTTTTGCCACTTCCATAACTTTTGGAGCCGGGGGAGTTGGAGGTGTTTTTGCACCTACCTTGTTCACAGGAAGTATAACAGGGTATGTTTTCGCCAAATTCGTGAATTATTTAAATATTTTTGATCATCAACTTTCTAATAGTAACTTCGCCTTGGTGGGCATGGCCGGTTTAATGGCCGGAGTCCTCCATGCACCGCTGACGGCCATATTTCTTATCGCGGAGATTACCGGAGGATATGAGTTATTTGTTCCCTTGATGATCGTGGCTTTGATCTCCTTTATTATTACGAAAAGATATGTTCCGTTTAATATTTATGCTACCCATCTTGCTGAAAGAGGAGAGCTAATCACGCATGATAAAGACAAAACAGTTTTGGCATTAATGGATTTCGATAAATTGATCGAACAAAATTTCATCAGTCTTTCGCCGGATATGAAATTTGGCGATATGCTTAAAAATTGTGTGGTAAATTCCAATCGGAATATTTTCCCTGTAGTTGATGAGGAAAATAATTTTATCGGAATAGTATTGTTAGATAACATCCGAGCGAGCATGTTCAATGAAGATTTATATGAAACGACAACTGTTGATGATTTTATGCAAGCCGCTCCGGAGGTAATTAATTATGAGTCGGATAATATGAATGAAGTGATGAAAAAATTTCAAGATAGCGGAGCCTGGAATTTACCTGTACTAAAGGATGGAAAATATATCGGATTTATATCAAAATCGAAGTTACTGACGGCCTACCGACGCAAATTAATTATGGTTACTTCCTAGTTTTATTCAATCCGGAAATATATCTAAAATGAAAAATCTGTTAAGAATCGTTTTATTCGTTGTTTTATCCCTTATAGTTGGAGGAACTGTAGCCAACCTCATTGAATCGGGTAAAGGAGAAATCTATATTGGAATTGGTGTTTTGATCTTCGCTTTTATACTCATGCCAATGTTTATCTATCACAGATATAAAGGCAAAGATTTATCGAAATACAGCATAGATCAATATTTTAGAGAAAATAAGCACAACGATCCCAAGAAATAGGATCAATTCAAATTCCTTTTTTCAATAAAGAACCTTTTCAATAAAGTCGAACATTGTTCTTCCAGAACACCCCCTTGTACTTTTGTTTTTGGATGCAAGCTTGTTTTAAAATATTGAAAGCCACGAGTGAGATCTGCCGCGCCGAAAACAATTCTATCAATTTGCGCCCAGTAACTCGCACCTGCGCACATCTGACAAGGTTCGAGGGTTACATATAGCGTGCATTTTTTGAGATATTTTCCGCCTAAATAATCTGCGGCTGCAGTAAAGCATTGCATTTCAGCATGTGCCGTCACATCGCGAAGAGTTTCGGTCAGATTATGTGCTCTGGCAATAATTTGATTGTTGATCACGATGACAGCGCCAATAGGGACCTCCCCTTTTTCAAATGCAATTTCGGCCTCTACAAAGGCTTTTCTCATAAAATATTCATCATTAAAAGGCTGGATCATCTTTAAAAATCTATCTGTTCGGCTTTAAAATTCAATTCAAATTTATCTAAGAAACTCTGGAAAACTTTAGCATCCTTGTTCACATAAAAAGTTTGTTTTCCCGGTGACTCCTTGTCGGTGAGCAGGTTTTCCTGGATAAGAATATTTTTGGTTTGCCGAGCAACGGGTTCTCCAGTATCCAAGACAGCTACCTGATAACCAATAATTTCTTTGATCTGCGGTATTAAGAAAGGGTAATGGGTACAACCTAAAACAATATGATCTACTTTCTTTTCTAGCATAGGGTACAGATATTTTTTTAATAGCGAATCCATTTCTTCTGAGTACATTTTTCCCTCTTCCATTAAATTTACTATTCCGTTACCAACCTGCTCAACAACCGTAACCCCTTGAGCAAATTTCTTGGTGTTCTCATAGAATAATTCACTTGTAAGGGTTCCTTTGGTGGCCAGAATGCCTATTGATTTAGTTTTGGTCTGTAAGGCCGCCGGCTTTATGGCAGGCTGAATGCGGATAAAGGGAATTGAGAAATGAGCTCTTAATTCTGCCACCGCATTGGTAGAAGCAGTATTACAAGCCACCACGATCAATTTACATCCTTTACTGAGTAAATACTCCGTATTCTTAAAGCATAGGTCAATAATCTCTTGTTTCGATTTTTCTCCGTAGGGTGCATTTTTGCTGTCTGCCAAATAAATAATATCCTCCTTGGGTAAAAGTCTATGAACTTCGCGCCAAACGGTAAGTCCACCAAGACCGGAGTCAAAAATTCCTATAGGTTGTTTATTCATTTATGTTTTATGGGAATGAAAAAATCCCCCTTAACTTCAAAGATAATTGTAGTTTTGTGTTTGTGAAAAAAAATTATCTACAACATATCAACAATCCCGAAGATCTCAAGAAATTGACCTCAGAGGAACTAATTGTCTTAGCACGGGAGCTAAGAGAGTTTATTATTGATATTGTTTCGGTTAAAAAAGGTCATTTAGGATCGAGCTTAGGTGTAATCGAACTGACCATAGCACTGCATTATGTATTTGATACTCCAAGAGATCTGCTGGTATGGGATGTGGGTCACCAGGCCTATCCACATAAAATTTTAACGGGTAGAAGAGAACTTTTTCATACCAACAGGCAATTCAAAGGAATTTCAGGTTTCCCGAGCAGAAAAGAAAGTGAATACGACGCATTTGGCGTGGGTCATGCGTCAACTTCCATTTCGGCAGCTCTTGGAATGGCGATTGCTTCGCGGTTGAGCGGAGATGACAAGAAACAGCATATTGCCGTTATTGGAGATGCCAGTATTGCAGGTGGAATGGCTTTTGAAGGATTGAACCATGCCGGCGTGGCCAAGTCGAATATATTAATTGTGCTCAATGATAACGAAATGGGGATCGATCCCAATGTTGGGGCATTAAAACAGTATTTAACGGCTGTAAAGGCAGATCATCGAACGCAGAAGAATATTTTTGAAGCACTGAATTTTTCCTATAACGGGCCAATTGACGGTCATGATTTACCTGCCCTGATCCAAACTTTAGAAGAACTGAAAAAGCGAAGTGGACCTAAATTCTTACATGTCATAACTAAAAAAGGCAAAGGATTAAAACAGGCTGAACAAAATCAGGTTACCTATCATGCACCGGGGAAATTCGACAAACGAACCGGAGATTTACTTGAATTTGAGGATGCCGCTGAGCCACCAAAATTTCAGGATGTTTTTGGGAAAACATTGGTCGAATTAGCAAAGAAAAACGAAAAAATTATCGGGATTACTGCTGCAATGCCCACAGGTACCTCCATAAAATATATGTTAGACGAAATTCCTGAGCGCGCTTTTGATGTAGGAATTGCCGAACAACATGCCGTAACTATGGCAGCTGGTATGGCTGCAGAAGGGTATATTCCTTTTTGTGCCATTTATTCTACATTTTTGCAAAGAGCTTATGATCAAATCATACATGACATAGCCCTGCAAAATTTACCCGTTGTTTTTTGTTTAGACAGAGCCGGAATTGTTGGCGAAGACGGCCCTACTCACCATGGCGTTTTTGATATGGCCTTTTTAAGATTGATACCTAATATGGTCATAGCTGCCCCGATGAATGAAATTGAATTGCGAAATTTGATGTACACGGCTCAAAGGAATTTAACTCAGCCTATGGCGATCCGTTATCCAAGAGGGAAAGGTTTTTATACAGAATGGCAAAAGCCTTTTGTATCAATCGAAATAGGAAAGGGAAGGATTTTAAGAGAGGGAACTGATTTGGCAGTTTTGAGTATTGGTACAATCGGAGAAACAGTTTGCGCTGTGTTGAATGAGTTTAATACAGATAGAATCGCTCACTTCGATATGCGGTTTGTAAAGCCATTAGATATAAAATTATTGAATTATATTGCGGGCAATTTTGTTAAAATTCTGGTAATAGAAGAAGGGGTTCTTCAAGGAGGTTTTGGCAGTGCAGTTTTAGAATATTATCAAGATCAGGGGTTTACACATTTGAACATAAAGCGAATGGGTATTCCCGATAAGTTTATTGAACAGGGCTCGGTCAAAGAATTACTGGCTCAATTGGGGCTTGATAAGGAGGGAATAAAAAAGGGAATTAAGAGTTTTTTAAATGATTAGCGAATCTTTGCAAAGATCGAAATTGAGTATTTACGCAGGAATATTTTTTTCGATTTTATTTTTTTCAAACGCATATGCGCAAATTACAACCGTTTTCGATTATAAAAATTCTGTCGATACCATTCTTCCGGCAGAACGGGTCGACACCCTAAAATCAAAGGCTGTGTTAGATCAAAGTCTGATCGACCTGATGAATATTGAGAATAACAGTGTGCCAGAGCCTTATATAAGTCTAAAAAAATCACTGTTAGATTCTCTTTTAAAACCATACTATACCTATAGAATCGATTCAGCAGGTCTGGATTCAGTGATTATACCTAAATATAGAATGCGTATAAGGCAGCTGAATGGCGATACCCTTTTTGTTCCCCTACCAAAAGAAAGTGAACATTTGGTGACGAAAAGAATATATCGTTTTCAACCTGTGCACATAGAACAACAGGTAAATCAGCAGGATGTGGATCGACTTAAAAAGTTAAATGCACCTGTTTGGTGGAAAGATGAGGATGTTTTTACCTTGGCCATTAGCGAGGCCGCCTTTATCAATTGGAATGCTGGAGGTAATAATTCTGTTGCAGGTCTGGCAAAACTCTCCATGGTCAGAAAATATCAAAAACTCTTTACGCTATGGAATAATGAATTGTTTTTGAGCTATGGTTTAAACAATACAGAAGAAAGGGGCTTGCGGAAAACAGAAGATAGAATACAATTGAATTCGACCTTTGGTTATAGAAGCGACACAATTTCTCACTGGTACTATACGGCCAAATTTAACTTTAAAACCCAATTTACAGACGGTTTCAATTACCCGAATACAGCAGATCCAATTTCTAGATTTTTTGCACCGGCCTATTTGTTCTTTGGTGCAGGAACAGAATACAATGTAAAAAAAGAAAAACTATCCGTGTATATGTCACCCCTAACAGTAAAATCTACTTTTGTTTTTGATGATAAACTATCTGCAGAAGGGGCTTTTGGGGTTGATCCTGGCGAAAGATCAAGGGTAGAGTTCGGTATTTTTACAGAAGCTTCCTGGGAAACAGAAGTGATGAAAAATGTGACCATGATCAACCGTTTGGGTTTGTATACGGATTATTTAAATGATTTTGGCAATATCGATGTCGATTGGGTAATCGACTTTAATCTGAGTGTAAACAAATGGATCAAGGCTAATTTGGGCGGACATTTAATTTACGACAATGATATCAAGTTCAAGGAAGACAGTAATGGTGACGGTAACCTGGAAACTTTTGGGGCAAGGGTTCAGTTTAAACAAGTGTTTAACGTCGGGCTTTCATTGAACTTTTAGTGGATATCAATTCCCTTTATTTTTCGATGGAGTTGAATGGCATAACTATCAGAAAAAGTGGCCACAAAACTACAGATGTGAATAATTCTTTCGTAGAGCGTTGTTTCAATTTCCTTGAATTCATTGGGCAACAAAAGAAATATAAGTTTGTCAAAATTGCTCAACCTCCGCTCGTGGCCATTATTAACTGCCGTAATAAATGTTTCAAGCAGATCTGCAATTACTTGGTAACCTGCTATTTCCTTCTCAACAACTTCTTTGCTTTGATAGATTTTTTCCACGCTCAAGGTGATGATATCATTTAACTGAGCTTCGTATTTGCATTTTTCTAACAAAGACCGATGGAATTTGCCATCGAGAATAAAAGCTTCATTTTCGATAAAAACCCTTGTCGCTTCTTCTATTAAATTTCCAATAGCTAATGCCCGAAGGTAACTTACGCGCTCTTTTGTATGAGAGAGTTGATGGTATTTTTTGGTATTGATATTGTCTCGAACTAAATTGATCAAATATTCCAGGGCATAATCTTCAGATATCCATCCCATATTAATGCCATCTTCAAAATCAATGATGGTATAACAGATATCATCTGCTGCCTCCACCAAAAATGTCAATGGATGTCTCAGGTAAGAAATATCTCCATTTTTCCCATTTGAAATCAATCCTAATTCTGAGGCAACTTCAATAAAGAAATCCTTTTCCGTTTGGAAAAAACCAAACTTCTTATCAGAAATCTGCTGACTCGGTTTTTTGGGTAAAGATTCTTTGGGATATTTGGTAAAGGCACCGAGTGTGGCATAAGATAAGCGCAAGCCACCTTCAATTCCGTTTTTAGATTCTGTGAGTATTTTAAAACCATTGGCATTTCCTTCAAAATCGATGAGATCTTGCCACTGTTTTTCATTGAGTTGATCTTTAAAAACACGACCATTACCCGTTTTAAAAAAATCGCCAATTGCTTTTTCACCGCTATGTCCAAAAGGAGGATTTCCTATGTCGTGTGAAAGGGCCGCCGCCGCAACGATAGCTCCAAAATCATTCATCTGGTAACCTTTTTCTGCCAGAGCAGGATATTTGGAGAGTAAGAACTGACCTACTTTTCTGCCTAGTGATCTGGCAACCACAGAAACTTCGAGGCTATGGGTTAATCGGGTATGAACAAAATCTGTTTTGGAGAGCGGAACAACCTGAGTTTTGTCTTGCAGACTTCTAAAAGCGTTTGAAAAAATGATCCGGTCATAGTCTACTTCAAACCCCAATCTTGTTTCATCTTGCTGATTTCTCAATCTTTTTTCACGATCTCCATAACGTTTTAGTGATAACAAATCTTCCCAGTTCATGTTTAAAATTTTTGCTAATATACCATTTGTTGAAAGTATATTGAGCAATTGCATTTCAAAACTATTTTAACCAATACATATCAATTACTTAACACAGACTTAACCCTAAAAATAGAAACGGATTGTTACTTTGTATAAACTTTTTTAAAGATGAAAAAATTATTTTTTTTATTAGCTTTTGGATTAACAACGGCTGTATTTTCACAAGAAATAGTGGTAACAGGGACTGTATTGGATGCAGAAAATCAAAATGAGGCTTTGGCTTTTGCCAGTGTACAGGTAAAAGAATTGAACATGATGGTAAACACCGATCTCGAAGGAAATTTTGATTTAGAATTAGCACCGGGAACCTATACCTTGGTATATGATTTTGTTGGATATGATCCGATTGAGCAGAAAACTGTGTTAACAAATGAAAGTTTGGTATTGAATCCAGTTGTCTTAAAGGCTTATCAGATACAATCGCCTCCAACTTTGGCGATGAATGAATAAATTGGTAAAAAAATAAGCATAAAAAAAACCCGAAATGTTAATTTCGGGTTTTTTTAGTTTAAGATCCACACATTAAACAATCATCCGGATTGTCTTTGGCTTTTAGAATCATGTTTTTCAATTCATCGGCCGTTAAAGGCTCTTCCTCGGTCACTTTCTTTTTGTTTTCATTAGATAGCGTAAACTGAATCGCATTGACAGCAGATTTGGTTCTTAGGTAATACATGCCTGTTTTTAATCCTGATTTCCAGGCATAGAAATGCATTGAAGTAAGTTTACCGTAATCTGGATCTTGCAGGAATAGATTGAGTGATTGAGATTGATCGATAAAATAACCCCTTTGTCGAGCCATATCAATAATGTCTTTCATACTCAATTCCCACACTGTTTTGTAAAGTTCCTTGATATCTTGAGGAATACTTTCTATATGTTGGATAGAACCATTCGCGCGCATAATTTCCTCTTTCATATCATTATTCCAAAGACCGAGCTTTACAAGATCTTTCAGCAAATGTTTATTGACAACAATAAATTCTCCTGAGAGCACGCGTCTTGTGTATATATTTGAGGTGTATGGTTCAAAAGCCTCATTATTCCCCAGAATTTGTGAAGTCGACGCAGTTGGCATAGGGGCGACTAACAATGAGTTTCTAACGCCAGATTCCATAATTTGACTTCGGAGTTTTACCCAATCCCATCTTCCGCTTAGGTCGTCTTCACTTACATTCCATAAGTTAAACTGAAACAAACCTTGAGATATAGGCGAACCTTCGTACGATGAATAGGCTCCTTTTTCTTTAGCCAGCTCCATAGAAGCGGTCATGGCGCCAAAATAAATGGTTTCAAAAATCTCTTCGTTCAATTTTTTTGCTTCATCACTGGTAAAAGGCATTCTCAATGCGATAAATGCATCTGCCAAACCTTGAACTCCTAATCCTACCGGACGATGTCTGAAGTTAGAGTTTTCGGCTTCTTTAACAGGATAGTAGTTCTGGTCGATCACTGAATCCAGGTTTTTGGTCACCTTTTTTACAACTTTGAACAGTTTTTTATGGTCAAAACTCAATTGACCTTCTGTATCTTCAGCAATAAACATCGGTAAAGCAATAGAGGCCAAATTACATACGGCTACTTCGTCTTTAGCAGTATATTCCAGAATTTCCGTACACAAATTAGAAGATCTGATGGTCCCTAAATTCTTTTGATTGGACTTTCTGTTCGCAGCATCCTTATAAAGCATGTAAGGGGTGCCAGTTTCAATTTGAGATTCCAGAATTTTCTCCCATAATTCTCTTGCTTTTATGGTCTTTCTTCCTTTTCCTTGTGCTTCGTATTTGGTGTAAAGTGCTTCAAATTCTTCTCCGTAGGTATTGTATAAATTCGGGCATTCATTTGGACACATCAAGGTCCAAGGTCCATCCTCCTGAACTCTTTTCATAAATAGATCTGAGATCCACATGGCGTAAAAAAGGTCTCTCGCCCGCATTTCTTCTTTACCATGGTTCTTTTTTAAATCTAAGAATTGCATGATATCGGCATGCCACGGCTCCATATAAATGGCAAATGAACCCTTTCTTTTGCCACCACCCTGATCTACATATCTGGCCGTATCGTTGAATACGCGCAACATGGGAACAATACCATTGGATGTACCATTTGTACCGCGGATGTAAGAACCTGTAGCTCGAACATTGTGGATAGATAATCCTATTCCACCGGCCGACTGGGAGATCTTTGCAGTTTGTTTTAAAGTATCGTAAATACCGTCTATGCTGTCATCCTGCATTTGCAATAAAAAACAAGAAGACATTTGAGGTTTTGGCGTACCGGCATTGAAAAGAGTAGGAGTGGCATGAGTAAAATAACGTTTACTCATTAACTCATAGGTTTCTATGGCTGCATCGACATCTTCTTTATGAATCCCAATAGAAACGCGCATCAACATATGTTGTGGCCGCTCCACAATTTGACCATTTATTTTGAGCAAATAGGATCGTTCTAAAGTTTTAAATCCGAAGTAGTCATAGCCAAAATCACGGCTATAAATGATAGTGGAATCGAGTTTATCTTTGTGCTCCATGATGATTTTATACACATCATCCGCGATCATTGGTGCCTTTTTCCCTGTTCTTGGGTTGACGTATTCATACAGATCTGTCACAGTTTGGGTAAAAGACTTTTTTGTGTTTTTGTGTAAGTTTGAAACGGCAATTCTAGCTGCTAACACAGCGTAATCAGGATGCGAGGTAGTTAATGTGGCGGCAATTTCCGCAGCTAAATTATCTAATTCTGAAGTGGTTACTCCTTCATAAATACCTTCGATCACCCGCATGGCCACTTTGATAGGATCTACTAAATCGTTTAAGCCGTAGCACAGCTTTTTTACTCTCGCAGTGATTTTATCAAACATGATAGGTTCTTGCCTACCGTCTCTTTTAATTACGTACATACTTTTTGTTTTAAAAATTACACAAAATAACCTCAGCTGGACAAGTCCAGATAAAAATTTATTAAGAAGTTATGAAACTTCTTTGTTTATAAATACATGTTAAAAATCGGCATCGAAAACGATGTTTCCTGTTCCCCCCGATTTTACGCCTGCCTTTTGATATTCAGAAACTCTTTTTTCAAAGAAGTTGGTCTTACCTTCCAAAGAGATCATTTCCATGAAATCGAAAGGATTTTTTACATTATATACTTTTTCACAACCGTATTCAACCAAAAGTCTGTCGGTTACAAACTCCAAATATTGCGTCATCAATTTTGAATTCATTCCGATGAGGCTAACGGGTAATGACTCGGTAATAAATGAGCGTTCTATATTGAGTGCATCGACCAAAATCTGAGAAATTCTTTCTTTTGGTACTTTATTTTGAATATGATTTTGGTGTAAAAAGACAGCAAAATCGGCGTGCAAACCTTCGTCGCGATTAATCAGTTCATTTGAAAATGTCAATCCGGGTAAAAGACCTCTTTTTTTCATCCAAAAAATGGCGCAGAAACTACCGGAAAAAAAGATACCCTCGACAGCAGAAAAAGCGATGATTCTTTCCGCGAAATTGTCACTCTCCACCCATTTCAAGGCCCATTCGGCTTTTTCTTTAATTGCAGGGAAAACCTCGATTGCCTTAAACAACTCAGTTTTTTCTTTTTCGTTCTTGATATAAGTATCGATTAACAATGAATAGACTTCTGAGTGAATGTTTTCCATCATGAGCTGAAATCCATAAAAGAATTTTGCCTCCGTATATTGTACTTCACTCACAAAATTTTCTGCCAGGTTTTCATTGACAATTCCGTCAGAAGCTGCGAAAAAGGCCAAGATGTGCTTTAAAAAATACCTTTCGTCATCATTTAATTTATTATCCCAGTCGATTACATCTTGTTCAAGATCAATTTCTTCTGCGGTCCAAAAACTTGCTTCCTGCCTTTTGTACCAATCCCAAATGTCTGGATGCTGAATAGGAAAAATAACAAAACGATCTTTATTGGGTTGCAAAATAGGCTCAATATTAGACATACTTTTCTAAGGTGTTTTTGATTAAAAGTGTTACTTGAATTTTGGGGAATCGACAGAGCAAAGATTTCGAATTAATTCCGGATTTAAAAGATATATTTATTCACACATCGTTAATAACTGAACCGCGTTTGTTTATAAGCCAATCGAAAGCCATTGTTTACATAGGCTGCCACGTGGTTATAAAAAAAAATAAAATTTAAAACAGCTAAAATAAAGGTTGGAATATCAACGATTCATCAGATTTCCAAAATTCATTCTTTGGTAGTTTTTTAAAACGATGGTTTTATCCTGATGATCGATTTGCTTTACGGTCATTTTTGTAACATCGCCCATGGTGTTCTTGCTCAAGCCTTCCACAGTCATCTCCATCATCATTCCTTTTGCCTCATTGGGTACATTTATTTTATTTCCCCCCAGTGATTTGTTTAAATTGTAGAACATATTTTTTTTGAATAATTCCAGTTCTTGTGTGATCCACATGCTTGTTTTAGCATCAGGTGTCACAGAGACAAATTCCTCACAGGCATAACCTAAGATATTTTTAGTTTTCCCTGTTCGCTTGATGTCGATCGTACCGTTAATTTGAGCTTCGTTTAGTTCTAAATCAGAAATAGATTGCATAGACATAGTTTGAACGATCTTTTGTTCTTCCATAAAAATGAGGATGGCTTGATGATCCTCGTCCAATATGGTAAATATTTCGGTTAGTTCATTATTTTGATTTGTCTCTTTCATTTTGATTTCACTGCCAAAATATTGGGCATCTTTTGAGAGCCAAAAAGTGTTCTCCATCAATGTTTTCTCTTTTTTATGAATCGTCTCTAAGTCATATACAACGCGTGTATCGAAGCTGTATTGGTCAGCAACGGGAATAGAAGAACCCGAGAGTAATTTGCCCAAATTTTCACTGGTTTGTGACTCGTAATCAGGATCTATGTTCAACAAGCTGTCCATTTGCTTATCCGTTTCCTGGCCTACTTTTTCACCCAGTTTATTCAAAACAGATTCTTCAGCGGCCTGTTGTACTTTATTTTTAAGTTTTTTGAGGATCTGACCTTGAATCGGGTTCAGAGGAAAAAGCATAAAACAAATAAAAAATGAGATTATTGTCGACGTTTTCATCATAGGGGGGGAGTTTACCAGTAAAGTTAATTAAAAAAAGCCAATTTACATTGGCTTTTTCATTGGTAATGAGGGGGGTAAAAATTTGAAGTAAAGATTCTTCAAATTAATTTAATGGAATTATTCTTTTATGCAACAGAATTAAAAAGGTTAACATCAATAAGGGAAATAATTTATTTTTTAATAAAATTGATGGTTTTTTCTACCACCCACTGAAGTTCTTTATTCAATTCATTTTGATGAAAAGGATGCCCGGAATTGAAGGTATGATTGGCTTTATCTACCAATAAAAGTTCGCTTTTCGGATTCCATTGATGGAGTTTTTCACCCTCTTCCATCCGCACATTTTCGTCGTCTGTTGCCTGTACGATCAGATGGGGAATCTTGAGTTTTTCAGCAGCGTTTTTGATGGTAAGTCGCTCTTCATTTTCTATAAAACTCTCATAAAACTGAATGTAATGCGGCATTTTTTGCTTGGTTCTCGAGTTTTCGATATAGGCAACGCCATTTTTTTTCCAATAGGCCAGTTCTTCGCCCCGAGGGAATCTTATGGCAAAATCTGAAACACCGGCCCAAGAGATAATTTTATGTATCCTGTTGTCTTCGCTTGCTTTTATGGTGGCAATGGCACCACCTCTGGAATGGCCAATTAATGAGACAGACCTTTTGTCAATGATATGGTAAAATTCTGTTGAGCCCATAAGCCAGTCTAATACGGATTCGATATCATCTAATTCTTTGATGAAATTATTCTGACCGAAAGCTTCTAAATCCGGAAAATCGATGGGTTGCTCTATTGTACCCCCGTTGTGAGAAAAATTAAATTTGGCAAAAACAAAACCGGCATCAGCAAAATTTTTTGCTACCAAGTTCCATGGCCCCCAATCTTTAAACCCTTTGTATCCATGGCAGAATACAACCAGTGGTTTTTCAGTATTTGTTTGAATATAATTGAGATCCAGCAGAATGGGTAAGCCATGCTTCCCTTTTATTTGAATATTTTGAAGTTTTATCATGTAAAGTAGGTTTTGATTTCTTTTTCGTCAATATTTATTTCCGGATTAAATAACTCCATCAATAATAGATCGAGCTGAGCAAGAAATTCGTCGAAGTGTGAGGGTTCAAGGTATGTATCATTGAATTTAAGAAATCCGCTATTGAGCTTTTTAAAGGAATATATGCCGCTTTCCATTTCACCCATAACCTTATTATTGTGCCTGTAAATATAGGCATAGAACAAAACTTGAAAGCACTTGCCGTATTTTTCATCGGTAATTAAAAGATCCCAATCTTTCATTTTTAGATCATTCTTGGTAACAGCACCTGTTTTATAATCTATGATTCTGATAACATCATCCTTTTCATCAATTCTGTCTACAAAACCTTTTAAAAGAATATTTTTTTGAAGTGGTTCACAGAAATAGGTCAGTTTTAGTTCTTCTTCAAGAGATAAAATTTTTATACGACTTCCTGATTCAATTTCTTTTAACTCCAATAGAATAAACTTTTCTATATACTTGAGTGCCACTTTAAAATTGATGAAGTTTTGACCGGTCTTAAAATCTGATAGGTGAAAAAATTGCTGAAACTGTTTTTCGACGACTTCTGGAATGAAAGCCAACATATCTTTTAACCCTTTCACTGTAAGGTTTTTACCTAAAAAAGGCAGATAAAGATGGTGCAAGGCTTCGTGTATAATGGTACCAAAGGTGTTGTGGGCAATATTTTCTTCTAATTCATCGAGCTCCTTGAGTTTGAGAATTTTTTGTTTGTAAAAATCCAAGGGGTTGCGAACATAAGTTGTCAGTGAGGAAGGCGAGAATCCGCTATTCGCCAATTCTTCTAAACGCGCAATGAATTCAGGCGATTTACTGATCGATTTAAGCGAAATGGATTCATTTGAATTATTGGGCGTAATCAGCTTTTTGTCAAATTTCAGATTTGGTAAGAGGCCTGACTCGTGGGCAATTTCTAGTTGGGTTATAAAACGACTTTGTTCACCGGCTCCAAAATTAGAAGTTGATGAATTGGAGATAAGAAATGCTTTTTTTACTCTTTGTAGTAGGCGATAGAAATGGTATCCGAAGATTTTATCTTTTTCGCGATAAGTAGGGAGATTGAAATGCGTTTTTGTTTCAAAGGTTAAAAAACTTTGTTCCGATTTACCGGCAGGTAAAATTCCTTCATTTACCGAGGTGATGATCACTTGTTCAAAATCTAAAACCCTTGTTTCTAAAACCCCCAGAATTTGTAACCCACTTAGGGGTTCACCTTTAAAGGAAATGCTTTCCTGTTGTAATAAATAGGTAAAGGTGGTGAAGAGTGATTTCAGATCGTCAATCGCTTTATAGGCTGATTGATAAAACTCCAATTGACGAAATACCTGGATAAATCGGTTTAAATACTCTTTTTCCAAAAGACTTAAAGTAGGGAAGAGAGAAATTCGTTGAATGAGCATTAAAATTCTCTCAATAAACGATTCAACCGTGCTATAGCTGTCGAAAAGAACAGAGAAAAGTCCATGAGTATCCCGTATGGCACGCTCTAATTCAGGGGTTGAAATATAGATTTTGTTGGTTGTCAAACAATGTTTTTGAAACTCCAGAATAGTTGATTGATCAAAGAGACGGGCGATATAATTTTGACTGAGGATCTGGTCGATATCCTGAAACAAATATCGATCATTCTTAGTTAGAAGTCTGTTTTGATGCAGTGTGAAAAAATGTCGTATAAGGTTGCCAAAATCGACATATGCCAGGTTAAGTCCCATGGTAATGTTCACATTTTTAACTTCCGGGGGTAAAGAATTCAATAGTACCGGTAGCAATTTTTCATCTGCCAGAACAATGGCAGTGTTCTGGTAATTTTTTTCTTGATCAGATGATCGTTGTAATATTTCTCCAACCAGTTTGATCTGGCCAACATCTTGCGGCGTTGAAAAAACGGCAATTTCTTTAGCGTTTTTAAAATCCTCACTTATCCAATCAAAAGTATGAGACTGAAAGTAATTCCATTTTTTATGATTTCTCTGAAAGTCTCCAATATTGGTGGATAAATAAAATTGGTCATAGTCCCAATAGACTTTCCCTGAATTGTTGAACAAAATTCTTTGAAAAATCTTTTCTTCAGCTCGATTTAATGCGTTGAATCCAATAAAAATATGGCTAAAATTTGTGTGCTTTAAGTAATTTTCCAAATTTGTATTGGCTTCTCTGTAAAGTAGGCCTGAATACCCTTTCTTTTTTTGTTTTAAGGTCTTCTGAAGGCTTAAGTAGTAATTATGGAAGGATTCTATAAACAGGACATAATTTAAACTTGTAGGGGATAAATTCTCTACTTGAAACGAGTTGTCAATTCTAGATAAATCTGCTAAATAGGAAAAGACTTGCTTCGGGTCTGCTAAGTGGCTGTCGATCTCGTTGAAGTCTGAAAGTAAAATTGAGGCCCATTGCATGAATTGATCAAAGGACTCGCTCTTTTCCTGTCTGTCATGCTTGTATATAGCGTAAAATTCGAATAATAAATTGAGCGAATCTATGCGTTGAAACCCTGAAAGTTCCTGGATAAAACTTTCTATGGTACATATTTTTGGGAGAATAGCCTGCTTGGGCAATTCCGCCATCAGTGTTCTTTTGAAAAAGAGAACAGCTCTGTTGCTGGGTAAAATATAGATCAGATTGGAAAAGTCCTTTTGAATCGAAATTTCTTCTCGTACTACTTTTGAAATAAAGGATTGCATCAGTGTATTGTTTCAGGTACTAAAATAAAAAAAAGCCATCTGTTAAGATGGCTTTTTTACATATTCTATTGAAGAGAATTAGTCTCTATCTTGATAGATTTCAACTCTACGGTTTTCTAATCTACCTTTTTTAGTTTTGTTATCTCCAATTGGATTAGCAGAACCAAAACCTACAGCTTTTATTTTATCAGCTGGGAAACCGGCTTTTACTAAGTAATCCATAACTGCATTTGCTCTTTCTTGAGAAAGTTTGTCGTTAATTTTATCACTACCAGTATTATCTGTGTGACCTTCAACTCTAAAGTTTAAAGTAGTATAATTAGCTAAAATACTATAAATTTTCTCTAATCTTATACTTGTCTCATCAGTAAAGGTAAATTTACCAGTATTGAAATAGATAGCTCTAGCTAAATCAGTGATTTCTTTTTGAACTTCTTCAGTTACAATTGGACAACCATTGTTTTCAGCTGGACCAGCGATATTTGGACATTGGTCGTCTTTGTCAAGTACACCGTCACCGTCTGTATCTGGCCAAGGACATCCGCTATTTTCAGCAGGACCTGCAACATTTGGACAATTGTCATCTTTATCAGCAACACCGTCACCGTCAGCATCTGGACAACCGTTTAATTCAGCTAAACCAGCAACGTCTGGACATAAATCATCTTTATCAGCAACACCGTCACCATCTCTGTCAGGACAACCGTTTAAAGAAGCTAAACCAGCCTCCATAGGACAAGCATCTTCTGAATCTTGGATACCATCCCCATCAGTATCAGGACAACCATTGAAAGCTTCGATACCAGCTACATCCGGACAAGCATCATATTTGTCATAAATACCATCACCGTCAGTATCTTTTCCACCAAATTTGAAAGTAATACCTAAAGCATGTTGCCAATGAGGTAACATTGATTCTTCGTCAAATGAGTGCTTGTACATCGTTTGCACATTAGCACCAATAAAGTCATTGAACCAGAAGTTCATTCCTAAACCTCCGTTAAGAGTACCGTTTCCTTCTTCATCAATCCAAGTGTAACCTCCACCTACTAATAGATATGGGTCAAACCAACCGTGTAAGAAACTATATCTTACGTCTAGATCTAATCCGAAATACGAAAGATCATTTGTTTTGTAGTCTCCTACTTTGTCAATTTGGTTAAAAGATCCTGCTAAACCTAAAGCAAAGCCTGAACCTAAATAACGACCCACTCTGATTCTAGAGATAACAGATGCAGTGTTCCAGTGATCCTCTACATTAAAGAAATCATCAAACATGTCTCCTAAATAAGGAGCATTTGGATCTACACCGAATCCTGGATCAACACCGCCAACAGCACTAGGGTTAAAGTCAGCGCCGGTAGGGTAAAAATCAACCGCATTGGTACCAATTTCGATAGCCCATGGGTTGTCTTCGTCTTGGGCAATTGCCGTACTAACGCCCGCTACGATCAAAAAAATGAATAGAAAACTTTTAAAATGTTTCATTGTAATTAATTTAAATTAATAATTTTCAGTTTAATATGGTTTGGTTATTTAATACTTTACCAATAGACAAATATATAAAAAGTTCATATAATACGCACTTTTGTCTTAAAATATTTGAATATGCTTTAGCTAAGCTAAATGTTTTACAAAAATAATATAAATTTTATTAATAAAATACTGCTCTATTGTCTTCTATTTCAGCATTTTCTTTAATAGAGTTGTACACTTGTAAATTTCTCGATTTCAGCTGTCTTTCAAGTGTTTGCTTATTGTTCATGTAATTTTCTAAAACAGTTGGAGAAGTTTTCTTTTTTACTTGGACAAATACGACTCCTGTTTGATCTGTTACCGTATGTGGATCACTGTTTTCGTTCAACTGAGTGGCAATACCGGCAACATTTACAAACCTTCCCTCACCTGGAAGCACCGGGCTTGCAGGAGAAACCGCCATAGCTGATTTGATTTCCGTATTATTTTGTGAAGCGATATCAGCAAGAGATCCGTTTGATCGCTCCTTGATGATGTCAACTTTCTTATCATTGATCAATTTTGCTCTAACCGACTGAACTGTTGTGGCAGAATGAGTCCCTTTTTTATTGATCTTGTTCAATCGAACAACGGCATATCCGTTTTCCACATCAAATCGTTTTACATCACCTTCTGAAGTTCCATCTTCATATAACCATCTCACGATTTGTCTTTGTGATCCTAAACTTGATACATTGTGATCAAACTCTTTAAGATTCATGACAGGCATCACAAAATATCCTTTCTCTTTGGCGAGTTCAGTAATCTCTTTTCCGGAGCTAAGGTCTGAAGCAAATGTTTCTGCATTTTCAAATACATTATTTTCAGTTGTCTCAGATGCTTCGATTTTTCTTGAAAAAGTAGCTATCTGAACATTTGCTTGTGGATTTTTCTGTCCATCAATACGAATAATATGATAACCAAATTGCGATTTAACAACCCCGAGGTCTCCTACCTTATTCTCGAACACATAATCTCTAAATTCTGGTATCATGGTAGTATAAACAAACCAACCCAGGTCTCCGCCTTTCTCACCACTTACTTTGTCCGCAGATAAATCTTTAGCAAAGTTTTCAAATTTGGTTTTATCTGTTTTAATTGCATTGTAAAGGCTGTCTGCATAAATTTTTGCCTCTTCCGAATTCATTGTTACGGTAGGGTCTGCGACCGCTGAGCCTGCAAAAGGAATCAAAATATGACTGGCTTTCACAGAATCAGGTAATTGTTTTACCGCGGTTACTTTGGATAACTTATAAAATCCATTTTCTTTATAAGGTCCGTATACCTTATTGATTTCTCTATTGAATAAAGAATCTCTTAAAATAGGTGTGAGTTTAGACGCTGTATAAAAGTTCTGGTCTAAAGGAGTATCTGAACTGTTCGTGCTAAAAAAATCCGTCAAATTAGCAGCCTCTGAAAAACCTGTTAAAGTAACCGTAGTCTTAGCAGCATTGCTGTACTCTTCTCTGTTCTTGATCATGTTGATCAATTCTTGCTTAATGGCTTCTTCATCTTCCGCAGAAGGGGCAACATTAAAGCTTACGAATTGAATATCTCTCGATGCATCTGTCGGGTAATCTTTCGAATGAGTCTTGATATAAGATTTGATATCACCTTCGGTAATTTGCACCAAACTATCAGGAATAGTGCTGAATGGCACATATACATAGTCTATATCTACATTGGTGTTTTTGAAAGTATAATCTCTTTCGGCCTCCTTATTTGTACTTGAAAGTCCGGCATTCACCAAAGAATTATAAGTATTTTGCTCAAGATTTGCTTTTACGTTCTTCTCGTAATTCAACCAATTTAACCATGCAAGTTTGTCTTGCTCACTATCATTGGCACTTTCTTTTAAAGTAGCCACATACTCTTTGAGCTTTTCTTCATCGAACATCCCTACTTCATTTAAGAACATCGGGCTGTTTTGCATCTGTACCTGAGATACAATGGCATCCCAAATATCTTTTTCACCAACTACAATGCCTGATTTGTCTAACTGAGACTTGTATAATTTTTGTCTTACTAAATTATTCCAAGCGATATCAACATTCATCATTTCATTTGAACGGCCATTGCTTCTCGATCTGATCAACTCCACTTCTTGCGCAAACTCTTCTCGGGTAATAGGATCCCCATTTACTTCTCCAATATTTTCTACATTCTTATTGAAAAGCGGAGAATTATTGTCAAAAATTCCGCTGAGAACAAATGAAAAAAGAGCTAGTGCAATAATGATAATCAAAAAAACTGAACGTTCTCTAATTTTAGATAATACTGCCATTTTCCTTTCTTTAAAATTTAGGCTGCGAAAATACAATATACCTTTTAATAAAAAAAGTAGTTTTTACTAAATTTAAATAGCTGATTTTATTAGGTTTCCGTGCTTAAAATTTTGAGCCGTACCTCTTCTATTTTGCTGGCAGAAACTTTGAGAATAGTAAATTCGAAATTGTCTATTTGGATTACTTCATTTAATTCAGGAATATTTTCTGTATGGTCCATAATGAGCCCTCCTAAAGTTTCATAAGAGTTATCTTCCTTTAGATTAAGGTCATAGGTTTCATTTATATAATCGACCTCCAGCCGTGTAGAAAACTTATATTCGAAAGGCCCAATTTTCTCCTCTAAAAAAGTAACCGTATCATGCTCATCTTCAATATCTCCAAAGAGTTCTTCAATAATGTCCTCAACTGTAATTAAGCCCGAAGTTCCTCCATATTCATCAATTACAATGGCAACACTTTTGCTTTTTTTGATCAATTCATTGAGGATATCGTTGATCATCATCGTTTCGGGAACAATTTCGATAGGCATTAAAATGGAGCGAATATTTTTAGGCCTTTGAAACATATCGAAAACATGTACATAACCAATGATATCGTCAAAAGAATTGTTGTACACCATAATTTTAGAATATCCGGTTTCAACAAATAGTTGTTTCAGATTTCTTAAAGTCTCATGTAATTCTACTGCGACAATTTCAGTTCTTGGGATCATTGCTTCTCTGGCGCGAACGTTGTGAAATTCCAAGGCGTTTTGGAAGATCTGTATTTCTGCATCCATTTCATCTTCTGTAGATTCCAATTGTTCAGTGATAAAATTACCGAGCTCAGCCTTGCTAAAAACCAATTGTACCTGGTCTTGTTTGATATTGAAGAAGACCCTGAGGATGAAATCGGAAATAAAAATGATAAAATCAGAAATGAAATAGATGAGCAGGTAAAAAATATAGACGGGTATGGCAAATATTTTCAGCGTTTCGTTGGCGTAGATTCTAAAAATGGCTTTCGGCATAAATTCGGCTGTAACCAAAATGATGATCGTTGAAACGATAGTCTGAACAAGTAAGATCGTAAAATCATTAGAAAGATAAGGCGCCAATAAGGTCATTAATAATTCGCCCATGAAATAACCATAGATCACCAAAGAGATATTGTTACCCACTAACATAGTGGTGATGAATTTAGAGGGCTTTTTGGTAAGTCGTTTCAGGATTTCGGCCAGAAATGTATCTTTCTTTTTTTCAATTTCGATATGCATCTTGTTCGCAGAGACAAAAGCGATCTCCATTCCGGAAAAGAATGCTGAAAACACTAGCGACAAAAGGATGATAACGATATGAAAGATCATTTTTTATAATTGTCTTTATTTTCGAACTTTTTGCGGTACTTTCTTCTGAATAAATACATAAATATGGCCAAAAGGGAAAATACTAAATACAAATAGGCTTTTTCTCTTTGGGTATTCCAATTCAAAAACGTTTCAACCACAAAAACAATGGCAATAACCAAATAGGCCACTTCAAAAAACTTAAAATATTTTGTCATGATTTTACTCTTCGTTAACGTAAATAATTCCGCTGATAGATTTCATAATAACTTTCGAAAGATCTTCATTTGCTTCAAAACCTTTGCCAGATATGGTATCTGTCTTAGTGATTAAAGTAAATTCTTTTTCTGTGTAAATATAATGCACATTTGCATCCCAAAAAAGTTGCTCTGTTTTTAAAATGGACTTTTCGGCGTAGTTTTGAATGATTACCCCTTTCTGGGCTTCTGAAATATTGGTATTGTTAAAATTGATGGCGTAATTTGCCTTCATGGTGACAGAATCTCCCTTTTTATCATAGGTAGTGACGGTTAATCCTTGAGGAAATTCTGTAAATGGATGGTCTTTTCTGTTCGCGAAATCGTTCATTTTTGGCGCCACTAACTTCGTCACCACCCTTCCCGAATCTGTATGGACCAACCGCACATCACTTACAGAGCCAATAGGAAGATTTTTTTCGGCCAAAAAATCTTGGATTTCTTTTAATTCGTTTCCACATGAAAAAAACATTGCCGCCAAAAATAGGGCAGCAATGTTTTTATAATTATGAAAACTTAATTTCTTCATCCTATAGTTTAAGGAATTTTAGTTGTTTCATTGATCCAACAACCAATAGTATATGGAGTTCCTGAAGCTTTTCCTTCCGTAAATATTAATTTTTTTGAAGGGGCACTAGCCATATAACTTTCGATATATTTATTGGCTGTAGCCGAAATTCCAGGGTCAACTGCTTTTGCTCTTCTCGCTTGATCTGCAGCTGCTACATAAACCATACGTTTGCTAAATTCGTCGGTACCACAATTGTTTGCGCTTCCTGCGTACAAATTGGAGATCAACAAATAGGCAGCACCATAGCTAGGTCTTTGTTGGATGGCTTTTTTTGCATAATCTCTAGATTTGCCTACTTGCCCTTTATTCTTCATGATCAAGGCTAAACGGTAATAATATTTTGCCTTCTTGTAGTTATCTGTTTCTAAATTGATGGCTTTGTCAAAGTACTCAACCGCTTTGTTGTCTTGTCCTTGGTCTAATAAAATACCGGCATAAAAAACGTAGGCATCTGATGATGGGGCCGCATTTACATAGGCTTCTACCATTTTAGGATATAAGGGATCCTCTGTACATTCTTTGTCATTCAAACGAGATACAGCTCTTTTAAGCCAAACCACGTCTGCTTTGTTTTTTTCAAAATTACCTGAATAAAGCGGAATTAATCTTTCGCAAGTGGCTACAGTGCTCAAGGTGTTATCGAGGTAAACCTGCACTTGACCAAGAGCCGTTAAGTTAATTTCACTGGCCTCTTTTGTTTTTTTATCTTTACTCGATAAGGCAGCTCCACCTTCTTCTTTGGTGGTTAAAACGTCAAGGTTTTTTGAGTAAGTATCCATTTTATCACCTACCGCTTCCATAATTTCATCATAGGTATCAAAAACTGCCTGAGCGTTATTGTCTTTGTTCGCATTGGTAAATTCCTGGAAATAATAGGCCAGGTTTTTTACACTCATACCAGAAGGATCAGCTTGGAAAGAAAGTCTCAATTTATCATAGATCTCTTCTTTATATACCTTTGTTCCTCTCTTATCGGCTTCTGCTCGGTCAAAAATGGAATTAGCCCAGTCACTGTATACTTTACCTAAATTATCAGGATAATATTTTATACGCATGTCGTATAATTTATCGATCTCACCTGCTTTTTTATCGAATTCTGCATAATTTCCTGAAGCAAGCGCCTTAGCCATCAGGTCTTCTTCCATTAAAAGACCATATTTATAAAGGTTTAATGAGGATTGAGGACAATTCTCAATACACCATTTCCATGGTTCATAGGCCGATGTATAATTTTTTACCTTGGCATATTCATAAAAGATGGACAGGTTCGTTTTACATTTATCAGGCTCGCTCCCGTATTTATCCTGTGCATTGGCGATCAATCCCAAAAACAAGATAAAAACCGCTCCGAAACGTAATTTAAGTTTCATAATTAAAAATATTTAGTTATTAATCTAATACAATTCCCTTTTTCTAAACCATTTATCGCTCAAAGATAAACTTAATCTAAAATTAAAATAATTTTCTTTAACCAAATTATCTCTGTTTTCGCCTCTCGTTCCTAATTCGAAGCCCAAATTTACTCTTGAGAGTTGAAATCCTACGGGTAATCCTACTCCAAAAGTAATGCCATAATCATTTAGCGCTGTATCTGTAATGGTCAATCCAAGTTTCTTATAGCTAAACCCGGCACGATATTCTATCCTTTGCCAGTAATTGCTAATGGCGTTAAAGTTAGGAATAAATGAACCTCCCAATGATAACCTGCTCGATTCAGTATATTGGTAAACGGTTTGTTGTTCATAATAGTCGCCCTCTAATGAAATGGCATCCATAAATTCATATTCAACACCAGCAAACCAGACGTTTTCCTTTCCTACACCACCTCCAAGAACTGTTTTTAAAGGAAAGGTAATAGTTGATCTGTAGTTATTGGTGTAAAGTGTATCGATGATTATTTCGTTATTGGACGGGGTGTTATTGATTGAATACAAAACCTCATCACTGTCTTCTGTCAAGTCATTTCCTAAAACCGCTGAGACACCCAATTTTAGTTTTAATTCATTGGCAAGTGGAGCAGTATATTGAGCACCTGTTTTAAACTCAAAACCATCAACCCAGCTATCCACTCTGTATTTAGTGGCTAGTTGAATGCCTAATCTTCTGTTTCTTATGCTATTTTCCAAAGAGCCAAAAATATAGGCGGTTTCGGCCCCCAGGCTTAAACCAAATGGGAATTTATACCCATAGCCCAAAAACACTCTGTTGGTACCACCAGATCCTTGAAATTCATCTACCTGAATAATATTTTCCTCATCATCTAAGGAGTAAGACAAAAGCGAATAACCTACGGAGGTATTTAATTGAAGTCCGAATGCCAATCCCTGATTCTCACCGAGAGGTATCCCTAAGGCCAAATAGGTAAATCCGGCATGAGAACTGGTCTGGGTATCATTGCCATCCTCAAAATTGGTCATTTTATTTCCGCCGGAAAAAACATAGGTGGTATAAAGTAACGATCCATAAGACGCGGGGTTAGTCAGGCTCAACTGAAAAGGACTATCATTGGCTACACCAATTCTACCCATACTCATTTCTTCCACACTTTTTAATGTAAGTGGATCTCCAATACCGAAGTAAGAATAGGGTGATGAATTATTTTTTTGCGCGATTCCCATCATTCCACAAAAAATTGCAATTACTGCAAAAATTTTTTTACTCATTCGTCTAAATTATGGATCAAAATGCCATTTAGTCCTTCCAACAAAAAATTTGGCTTGGCAAATATGGTACTTTTTAGGTTTTTGGACAAAAAAATTGCATCCCCCCCCGTTAAAATCGTGGTAAAATTATCATAAATCACCCCATATTGTGCCATAATTCCATCAATTTCTTGAATCACACCATTTAATACGCCCCGATGAATTGCATTTTCTGTAGAATTTCCTATCCTCGGAATTTCCGGGACAGGTTTTAAAAGAGGTAATTTTGCAGTTTGCTGGTGTACCGCTTTATAGCGCATTTCGATACCGGGTGAAATGGCACCGCCAAAATAGTTGTTCTCACTATCTAAAAAGTCATAGGTGATACAAGAGCCTGCATCGATCACCAAAATATTTTCCGAAGGAAATTGAACCGCAGCACCTGCCATAAGTGCTATTCTGTCTACCCCAAGCGTTTGAGGAGTGCTGTAAAGGTTGTTAAATGGCACCTTTGTATCTTGGTCCAAGATCAAAAGATTTTCTTTTTTGACCAAAAGGGAATCAAAATTTTCCGGCGAATGAGACACGTTTGACAAGATTGCTCTTGTAATGTCGAATTGCCGGGAGATTAAATTTGTCTCAGCCGCAAAATTTTCTTTGGGGAAAGTAGCTTTAAACACTAAGCTATCTCCCTTAAAAACAGCAGCTTTTATCAAAGTATTTCCAATATCGATTACCAGGTTCATGAGATGAAAAAAAGTGAGCGACAAAAATACATACATTTTTGCGTTTTTTTTTGGTTCATTTTAATTTAAAAATTATATTTGCAGCCGCTAATTGCGATGGTGCCTTAGCTCAGTTGGTAGAGCAAAGGACTGAAAATCCTTGTGTCCCTGGTTCGATTCCTGGAGGCACCACCCAAAAGCCCGAACTTTTTAGTTCGGGCTTTTTATTTTCAATCCTTTTTTGGCCTTAAATCAATAGCTCAAAAGAGAGATCATATCTTATTTTCCAGAGAAGTAGTCAATTATTTGACTGATGTTTTGTAACTTCATAGTCCCAATTTTATTGTTTTTTTAAACAAAAGGATATGTTTGAAAACGATCAGAAATTTTGTATTCAATGTTTTGATACATTACAGGAAGGGATTTGTATTATAGACCAAACCGGCAAAATTGTTCGAAGCAACAAATCTTTTGAAGAGATCTTTGGATATGAAAGAGATGAACTAAATAGCCAGACGATCGATATTTTATTGCCCAAAGAGGTAAGAAAACTCCATCAAGCACATGTTAGTGATTTTTTTAATTCGGCTATTACCTATAAAAAAAGACAGGGAAGAGAATTTAAAGTAATTAAAAAAGACGGTTCTTCGGTATTTGTGGAAATTGGTCTAAATCAACTTGACATAGAAGGTGATCTTTTTGTTAAAGCATCTGTAACTGATATCAGCTCTCGAAAACAAAAAGAATTGGAAATTCAAGAGCTCAATATTCAATTAAAGGGAGAAGTAGAAAAACGAACAAAAGAGTTACGCAAGGTTGTTAAAGAATTACAAAATTCGAATAAAGCTTTGGTCAATGAAGTGCGGCGAAAGGAGTTAGCCGAAATACAAGCAAAACAGGCTTTGCAAAAAGAAAAGGAACTTCACTTGCTACAGACAAAGCTTTTATCCATGGTTTCTCACGAATTTAAAACTCCCTTGAGCGGCATGCTTACTTCCTTGTCACTGATCAAAAAATATACAAGTGACTTGGATCATCCTCCTTTACAAAAACACATTGAAACCATCAACCGACTTATCTTTCAATTGAACAATGTATTGAACGATTTTCTTTTTTTAGAGAAAAGTGATGCTAATAAGATGGCATACAACAGTTTGAATTTTGATGTTTGCGAACTGATAAGAGAAGCACATCAGGATTTGGAAAGTATATTGAAAATAGGGCAGAGCATACAATTTGAATGCCCCGAAAAAGTATTTTTTATTTCTCAGGACAGGACGATTGTAGATTTCATTTATCGGAATTTACTCTCTAACGCCATTAAATATTCTGAAGAAAATAAAGTAATCATGGTCCGTTTATGGATAAATGAAGATCTTTTTATTGAAATCACAGACAAGGGAATTGGGATTCCGAAAGAGGAACAAAAACATGTATTCGAACGTTTTTTTCGCGCATCCAATGCTTTGTTCTTGCAAGGATCCGGAATTGGATTGAACATGGTAAAACATCATTTAGAAGAAATTAGCGGAAAAATTAGTTTTGAAAGTGTGGAACACAAAGGGTCTAGGTTTACCGTTCAAATACCAGTAGAAATTTAAGACAATAAATGGAAGAAACAGATGGATAGAATTCTTATCATAGAAGACGATCAGATTGTGAGAGAGAACACAGCAGAATTGTTGCGTTTGGCAAATTATCACGTATTTACCGCGGAAGATGGCAAAATTGGTGTCGAAAAAGCGCTTCAATTGCAACCGGATCTGATCTTATGTGACATTTTAATGCCTGTTTTGGATGGATATGGTGTCTTGCAAATTGTGATGAGAAATGAAAAACTGAAAAATATTCCGTTTGTTTTTATGACTGCGAAGACTGATCATATGGACATTAGAAAAGGAATGAATATGGGTGCAAGCGATTATTTGACAAAACCCTTTAATGAATCTGAACTTTTAAATACACTCGAAACCAGAATTAAAATCTATAAAGCGAATTCCACTCCAAATAAAAGGAAAGATTCGAACACGCTTGAATTATTGCGAGATGCCATGGAGCAAATGGCTGAAGAAAAAATGATCCACTTTCACAAAAAGGGAAGTATGATCTATGCAGAGGATAGTCCTGGCCATTCTATCTTTTATTTGTTAAAAGGGGAAGTGAAAATTTTTAAAAATCACGAATACGGCAAGGAGTTGATCGTGAACCTGGTCAATGAAGGAGGTTTTTTTGGATTTACATCTTTTAACGAAAACCAGCCGCATTCAGAAAATGCCGTTGCCGTATCAAACGTGAAACTATTAAAGATTAACAAACAAGAATTGGAATTGATTTTTAAGAAGAACCCTAGTTTAAGCATACAGTTCATGGATCTTTTAATTCAAAATATGGATCTACTTAAAAATCATATGCTTCATTTGGTCTACGATTCCGTTCGCAAGAAAACAGCCGAGATGTTATTGGAATTAGATGATCAAAATGAGCATACCAATGTCATAGAAATCTCGAGAAATAATCTTGCCAATCTGATAGGTATCGCCAAGGAAACACTTATACGAACACTGACAGAGTTGCGAGATGAAGAAGCGATTCAGACAAGCAGAAAGGCGATCAAAATTATAAATCGATCAAAATTAATGAATATGCACTAAATTGACGAAGATCAGTCTTTTCGCTGACCCAGGTCATAAAATTGTAGTTTTTACGGTCTTATCTTTATCCCAGATAATTGTAAAATAATTCTATGAAATAATAAGATTGATTTTTTAATTAGATTTAAGTATTAAAAAAGAGCATCTAGATTAAGTAGTTCTCTGCTAGGTTCAATTAAAAATTGTGACCTGAGAATAAAGTTTTAAGATCTCTTTTTGGAGAACAGAAAGTTCAGCTTTCTGTTCTTTTTTTTTGTTGATCTTAATCAGTGTTGTGATTGACTAGCATCATTGTGCATTTTATGAGATAGAGGTAAATTGATGGTCCATTAATCCTAAACTCTGTCATTATGAAAAAATTAATCATTAGTTTATTAGCAATTGGGTTAACCATCCCCCTTTTCTCACAAGTCATTAATGATGGTATGTTAGATGAAGTTGTGGTAAAAGCCACGAACTATAAATATTTAAATGAGACCGGAACACGGGAGGCTGCAGTTTCTGTCAATTTACTTCAAAAGGAGGTCGCGAATTACGATCTTCAGGAAGCAGATTTCTATCAAGATGATTATGACTTTTACACTGTCAATTTCTTTATTCCTGATGGAAAAGTTGTTGCTGCTTACGATAAAGATGGACATATTTTAAGAACTATCGAAAAGTACAATAACGTTGCACTACCTGTGGACGTAAGAGATGCAGTAGCAAAAAGATTTCCTGGCTGGGGTATTTATGAAGATGTTTATAGAATCACGTACAATCAAGATAAAGGAGCTAAAAAGACCTTCAAGCTTACACTTGTGAATGGAGATAAAAAAATGCGCGTTAAATTAGATGAAAACGGTGCCTTTTTGTAAAAGGATTCTAATTAAAAATAAAAGAAATGCCGTATTGATTTGAATCAATTTTTCTAATGATTGTAATCATTGATTCTTAAGGGTGTTTCGTAGTAGTTTTACATATAATATTTAATTAACCTTTAATATCAAGATCATGACCTTAGTAAAATTTAAATCCCCACGCTTACCTTGGTATGACACTATGTTCTCCGATTTATTGGGAACGGATAGATTATTTACCAAAGATTTTTTGCTAGACGACAAATGGGTACCAGCCATGAACATTAAAGAAACAGATGAAAATTTTGTCATTGATGTAGCGGTGCCAGGTTTTAACAAGAAAGACTTTAACGTTGTCATTGAAAACGGCATATTACATATAGCCGCGGAAAGAGAAGCAGAGAAAGAAGAAACCAGAGAAAATTTTACCAGAAAAGAATTTAATTACAGTGGTTTTAATCGTTCTTTCACTTTACCAGAAAATGTAAATGAAGATGAAAAAATCAAAGCTAATTACAAAAATGGTATTTTGAATATCGTTCTAACCAAGCTTCCTATGGATGTACTTACTCATAAAAGAGTAATAGAAATTGAGTAATTAATTGAGTGAAAGGGGAGGAGAATTCCTCCCCTTTCCAAAATGATAGAAAAATGAAAAGTCGTAAAAATGAAGAAAAAAAGAATGAACTCCATGAAGAGGTCCAACTTTGGATAAAAGAGTTAGAATTCATCAAGGATGAGCATAATTTTTTAAAACAACTGCTAAGCACTCATTTTTTAGAATTGAGTTCAAAGAGTTCCTATGATCTCACAAAAAGGAAAATAGAACTCCTTAAAGCTACCGATCAAAAAAGAAAGGAAATACAAGGAGCATTATTGTCGCATGATCAAAACATTGCGAAATTATATAAATCTTTCAAAGAAGAAGATCTTGAAAAATTAGTTATCGAGCATGATAAATGCAAGCAAGAAGTAAAGTTGCTGGAGCTCAATTTTAGGTATACGAAAAAGAAAATATTCCGTGTTATCAAAGATATTTTAAAAGCACATAAGCAAAAGCTCCTCTTAGAAGAATCCCCTCAAGTTTAGCATATTCCCCCGAGAAAGGCTATTGTGAATTTTTACGGTAGCCTTTCTTTTTATTCTATTCCAAATATATAGGAACCCAATGGTTTAGCCTCTATAGAAATTTCTCCAATACCGTTTTTTACAATTAATTCAATCTTTTTCTGACGATCCAGGTATTGCGAAAGTCTGTAGCTGCCATCCTTTAATTTCCATTTTTGAATGATGTCCTGAGGTATTTGTAATGTGAACTTATAGTTGATGTTTTCATCGAAATTAGCCACAATGATCAGCTTTTCATCCTCATTCCAACGAACAAAAGAATACAGTGTTTTGTAATAGTTTTCGGTATGTTCACGGTTGTAACTGTGGATTTCCTGATATGCGCCCATCAGCGCTTCATGATCAAGCGTGAAATTCAGTAATTTTTTATAAAAGGACCTTAATTCTTTTTCGCTATCAGATAACTGACCTCCGTCGAATTTTTTATTATTCACCCATCTCTGGTGATTTGGAACCCCAATATAATCAAAGATAGAGGTTCTGGAAGGAGAACCAAAACCCGCATTTTCGGCTCCCGGTTCACCAACTTCTTGTCCGAAATAGATCATAGTAGGCGAGGTACTTATGGTGGCCGATACTAACATGGCCGGTTTCCCTTTCAAGGCCGATCCTGCAAACTCGGGACTCGCAATGCGCTGTTCATCGTGATTTTCGAGAAAATGCAGCATATTGTGCTCAATATCTTTGACCTGATCCTGAACCTCAGGTAAATGGTCCGTAGAACCCCAACCCTGCATGATCCCTTTTATACTGTCATAAAGGGCAACTTTATCGTATAAATAATCCATTTTACCTTTTAAAATATAATCGCGATACAAGGAAGGATTATACACTTCTGCCAATAAAAAAGCATCGGGATTCTTCATTTTAATCGAAGAATTCATGTAGCTCCAAAACTCGACAGGAACCATTTCTGCCATATCATAACGGAAACCATCAACACCTTTATCTAACCAATACAAGGCAATGTCTCTAAATTTTTTCCAGGAATTGGGCACCTCTTTATCTTTCCAAAAATTAAAATGTTCCTGATAAGATGCTTTGTCAAAACCTTCAGGTAACTCATCAAAGTCTTTTTGCCCTGTTTCATTTACGCCATAGTTAATTTTTACCGTTTCATACCAATCGTAAAATCCGGGCTGAGCAGTACGCGCACCATTTCCAGTCCATTTAGCCGGATTTTCTTCAAATTTTCCATCTGCCAAATCATTTTTTTCACCTCCCAGAGGCAAATAATTGTTTTCCCATTTGGGTACTTTGAATGCTTCGCCAACGACATAATAGAAGTTGTTGTTTTTGTCGTAAACAACAGTAGTATTATCATTTGCACCAAAATCAACAATCCCTTTTGGATTTGATTTTCCTATATATTTTCTAGCCACGTGATTGGGAACGATATCAATGATCACTTTTAGACCCGCCTGATGCGATCTTTGGATCAAACTTTCAAATTCATCTAATCTCCTTTTAGGATCAATGGCTAAATCAGGATTTACATTGTAATAATCTTTTACCGCATAAGGTGAGCCAGCCCTGCCTTTGACCACATCCGGGTCGTCATTTGAAATGCCATATGGTGTATAATCCGTTACTGTTGCATGATGAGGTACGCCCGTGTACCAAATATGTGTTACCCCTAAATCTTTGATCTCTTTCAGGGCTTTTGCATCAAAATCGGCAAACTTTCCAACACCGTTTTCTTCAATGGTTCCCCATGGTTTATTTGTGGTATTTGTATTTCCGAACAGACGCGTAAATACTTGATAAACAACTTTCTTCTGTGGTTTTGTCATCGGTGTTTCTTCTATGTTGCTTTTAATTTCTTCTTTCTTGCACCCAAAAATAATCAGGGTCGTCAAAAGTAAGGTAACTGAAAGAATATTTTTCATACAACTGCTATTTTAATTCTAATAAAACGATATCAAAAGGTGAGTCTAAACTAATTTTTCCATCTATGACCTTAGCAGAACGATCTGAATACCTGTCAATTAATTCCTCACCCTCATCAAATATTCCTGCTACCAGAATTTCTTTTTCACCTTCATTGAGATCCAAACCAACCACAACTTTATCGGAATAATTTTCTTGCGAATAGGTCCTTTTGAACAAATAGGGCTTTTCGCTGATCATTTCATGTTTTCCGACACCTATGGCCGGATGAGCGGCTCGAAATTTTCCTAATTTTTGCCAATGGATCAACACATCTTTGGTTTGGGGATTATTGGCAATTTCATCCCAATTCATAAAAGACCGCAACGTTGCGTCACCTTGAGTTCCTTCAATGGTCAGATCTCTGGCAGATTCATCGCCGTAATACACTTGGGTAGTCCCCGGGCAAAGCAGTAGTTTGGTCCCTGCTTCTTTGGCTCTTTTTCTCTCTTTGTCAAAAGGTCCCCCGTCGTCGTGAGAAGTAACATAGTTCATGGTGCCGTATCCGTTTAAGTTAAGATGTAAAAGGCTGTCGTATTTTGCAAATAGTTCTTCGTAAGGCTTATTTGCATCGCTTTTAAATTCAAAATTGATCAGGCTTCTGAAACCGTTGTCAAAGTAGTTTACCTTTTTATCTCCAAAATCAAATTCCTTCCCATGACTGATGGCATAATTGTATACTTCACCAACCAAATAGAATTCATTCTCATCTAACACTAGATCCGGGTTGTTTTGTTTCCAAACACCAAACGCATAGTCACATTCCTTTTTAAAGGCCAGCCAAATCTCCGGCTCCGTATGTTTTACAGTGTCTGCGCGATAACCGTCAACCCCAAATTCTAAAATATAATCGGTCAGCCATTTGATGATATAATTAGTAGGTGTTTTTTTAAGGCCTGTCCTTTTAAAGAAATCTTCCAGTTCTTTCATTTCCTGCTCGTATCTGCCTTCGGCCTTCCATTTTGCTGCCAATGCAGTTGGAATCTCTACTTCCTCTTCTGATTCTGTTCTGATATCCGGTAAGTTTTTCACCAAAGTGCAAGAAACCGTTGAAGCATAATCCTGATAGGTACACGCGGGCTCTGTTCGCACCCAATCTTCCGGCCAAACAGGATCCTGACCTGTTACCGGACCTGTATGATTGATCACCCCGTCCAGCACAATTCGAATTCCTTTTTGATGGGCAGCTTCAACGAGGTTTCTCAGGTCTTCCTTTGTACCGAAGTTAGGATCCAAAGCTGTCCAGTCTTTTGCCCAATAACCGTGAAAACCATAAGTTGAACCTGTTCCTTCATCTACATCTCCATGGACTTGTTCAACGATTGGGGTAAACCAAATGGCATTGATCCCAAGGTCAGTAAAATAACCTTCCTCAATTTTTTTGGTTATACCGACCAGATCTCCACCTTCAAAACCTCTCAATAAGGCAGTTTCTTTATCTCTACTAAAATTGACATCATTTTCTGTATTTCCGTTGTAGAATCTGTCGGTCATCAAAAAATATAAATTGGCGGCCTCCCACACAAAAGGAGTTTCGGCTTTGATTTTTTCGGGTTTTTCCTCATTTTTTTTTGTGCATTGAATTTGTAGTCCAATGAATAGAAAGAGTAACAGATATTTGGTCATAGAACTAAAGTTTTATGTTAATATTATGTTGAGTCGATTTGCTCAAATCAACTTTTATTCTGAGTATCCGGGTTGCTGTATCATAGTCAAAGCTGCCACCTGCAACTTCTTTTGGCTGACTTATTTGATGGATGATCAATTCCACTGTTTTATCATCCGGGACATAATCTTTCCCTGTTTCTTTATCGATGAAAATACGCAAATCCTTATGGGTATAGGTACTTTTAAAATGGATCTTTTCAAATTTTTCTTTTTCAAAAGCTTGAGGCGTTTTTCCGTCATCGTGGTACAAAAAATCATCGCTACCCGCGATAGATGGATCAAAATAATAGTGTAGCGTAAATTCTTTCAGGTTGTAAAGATCTGTATGTTGAACGGGTTTTACCATGGGTATAAAAGAGCCGCCTCTTACAAATACAGGAATATGATCTTCGACTAACTTTATTGCATACTCCTTTCCTTTCTCGTATTTCTCATCTGTATAGAAATCGAACCAATGACTCGTTGTTGGAAAATAAATTTTTGCGTTTTCTTTTTTCGCTTCTACGATTGGATAAACTAAAAAGTGATCTCCCCATAAATAGGTTTCTGAACTGTTCAAAAGTTCTTTATTTTTTGGCTCTTCAAAAAATGCAGGCCTCATCAATGGTATTCCTGTCTGACTATTTTTAAAAGCAAGAGTATAATTATAGGGCAATAAGGAATACCTCAGTTCGATGGCTTTTTTGGCGAGCATTTTGGTTTTATCGTCATGAAAAACCGGTTCAGCAGCAATATGTTCTTGTGCGTGAGGTCTAAAAACAGGTTGAAAAACACCGTATTGCAACCAACGCGTATAGAGTTCCGGATCGAAAACTTCTGCCCCTGCAAATCCCCCCAGGTCTGAATGCATATAGCCCAATCCCTGTAAACCCATCTGCAGGGCAATTTCAGGTTGTGGTTTTAATCCGCCCCAAGATCTGCTCACATCCCCTGACCAGGGGATCAATCCAAATTTTTGCGACCCGGAAAAACCCGATCGCATCAATATAAAGGGTCTTATATCAGGGAAATCAGTTTTGTAACCCTCATAAATGAGTTTTGCCCATTCATGACCGTAAATATTGTGGACTTCATCCGCCGTACCGGTAGCATGGATAAGCGCTGAAGGGTGAACTTCCGGCTCACCCAGGTCTCCCCACCAACCGGATACCCCATCATGGGTGAGGTCTTTGTAAATATTCCAAAACCATTTTCCGGCTCCCGGATCAAAAAGATCGATCAGCCCGGTATTGCCAAAATAAAAATCATAAACAAAAGGATTTCCATCCGGATCTTTACCTAAATAGTTATTTTTTGAAGCTTCTTCCCAACGCTTTGAAGTTGTCAAAATAAATGGTTCTGTGACTAAAATTGTTTTGATACCCTTCTTTTTAAGATCCTGAATCATTTGTTTGGGTGTTGGAAAAGAATCTTTTAAAAAAGACAAATTTCCCATATGCCCTTTGATATCTTTTCCGAACCAATAGATATCGATCACCACCGCATCAAGCGGTATTTGCTCATCAAGAAATTTTTGAACCGTATTTCTCACTTCCTTTTCCGAATGGTACCCGAATCTGCTCGAAAAGTTGCCAAAGGCCCATCTGGGAGGAAGCGGTTGTTTGCCGGTTAAGTCTGTGTATTTTTCAATGATTTCTTCCCAACGGGAACCTGCTATGACCTGATAGGTCTTTCTTCCACTGATAGTTTTATAAGAAAGGGTATTGTTATTTTGACTATCGAGATCTAAAAAACCAATTGGCGCATTATCGAAATGAAGAAGATATAAATTTGAAGAAAGCACCAAAGGCATGGTGTAATTCATCAATTCCGAATAATCTTCATAGCCATAATGGGCCTTGTTGTACAATGCTAATTCATGCCCCCGGCGATTCATTCCCAGTGCGCGGGCTCCACCTCCGTACAAAACTTCATCCGGAGTTAAGTTGAACTCAATGGCTTCCAGGGTGTCTGTTTTTATATAGCCCAGTTTCTCAGAGATCAAAAAGTTGTCTTTATAGAAGTAGCTTATTTGGAATGGTTTTTTATCTACAACTACTTTAATTCCAGAAGTATTCAGGAAAATTTCGTTAGCTTTTTCAAGAACTTCTAGAGGAATAGACTCAGGTTCTGCATCTATGGCATGAGATTTGGCAGAAATTCTTTCTTTGAGCGGGATAAAATTGGTTTCAACGACCTGGTCGTTGTAAAAGATAAATTTATAGGTGCCCTCATTGGTGGTGATGCTTGCGCCAAACTTTTCTTTTTCAAGGCTTACAAAACTCCTCGCTGTGTTTTGCGATTGTCCAAAAAGGACAAAATGAAGAATAAATAAGAAAATGATATTTTTCATTTGAAACACATTTTTATTTAGGACTGAATGATCGAATAGGATCAATTAATTCAGCTTGGTGGTCAACAGGGTAATCCCTTTGTTTTGAATTTTGAGAGAATTAGGCCAAGTTTTAGCGCTTCCTGAAATGATATCTTTTACCGTTTTTCCATCTAAACCTATTTCTTCAAACCTACTTGTATCCAGTTCTATCGGTTTTTCATTTTTATTGAGAATGACGACATAGATTTCATCTTCAAAAATTCTAAACAAAGTATAAACTCCTTTGTCAGGGCCAAAATGAACTGTTTTTCCTCTTTGAATGGCCTGACTATTTTTTCTGTTTAACAAAACTTTCTTTAAAAAAGACTGCATGTCTAATTGATCTTTAGAGAGTCCCTTTCCGGTAAATGCATTGGTAGAATCATCTTTCCAACCCCCGGGGAAATCAGTTCTTATCAGTCCGTGGTCTCCCGGTTTTTTTGAATTTTCGATCAATACTTCTGTGCCGTAATAAATTTGTGGAATTCTGGGCAAGGCCAGCAAATAGCCAAGTGCCATTTTGAGTTTGGCAGGATTTTCTTTTAGCTGGGTAAAAACGCGATCCATATCGTGATTATCCAAAAAAGCCATGATCTTTTCCGGATAGGCATAAGAAAAATCGTTGGCCAGACCCTCATAAAGTTTAACTAATCCTGTATCCCAACTTTCATTTTCATTCAGCCCATCGACAATGGCTTTTTGCATGGGGAAATCCATGGTTGACGTCAGGTTAGATTGGTAACCATCTTTGTTTTTTGCACCTTGCTGCCAATAGCCCACTAATAATGGATTATAGCTCCATTCTTCGCCCACTATACTAAAGTTAGGGTATTCTTTCATGATGGCACCTGCCCAGTCAGACATGAAATCTTTATCGGGATAGGGATAAGTATCTTGTCTTATTCCGCCCAATTGCAAAGTTTCGATCCACCAAATACTGTTTTGGATGAGGTATTTTGCCAAAAGTGGATTTTTTTGATTCATATCGGGCATCGTCGGTACGAACCAACCCTCAGACATTAATTTTTTATCTTTTTCTGAGGCGTAAAAATCTTGATTGACGGTTCGTCTGTGATTGGTTACGACCGTGCTATCTTCCAAAAATTCGGCCTGAAAATTGACCCAATCTTTTGTAGGCAGATCTTTCATCCACCAGTGCTCACTTCCGATATGATTGGCTACCTGGTCCATGATGAGTTTGATGCCTTTCTCTTTGGCTTTTCTCGAAAGTTCGACGTATGCATCGGTGGTTCCAAATCGAGGATCAACTTGATAAAGATCGGTGATGGCATATCCGTGATAGGAACTGCTTTTCATATCATTGATCAACACAGGCGTCGGCCAAATAGCCGTAAACCCCATATCTTCTAGGTAATCCAGATGATCTGTCATTCCCTTTAAATCGCCACCATGCCGGCCATAATCGTCTTTACGGTCAATTTTGGCCTCTCTCAGACCTTTCACAATATCATTTGAGGTATCTCCATTGGCAAAACGATCCGGAGTGATCAAATAAATGACATCGGTCACATCAAAGCCCTTGAACGACAGCGCATCACTTTCTCTCGATTTGATCTCGTATGCATAAACCAAGTCTTTCTTCCCTTTTTGGGTGAATTTAATTGGAATATTTTTTGATGATTGTACATTACCCAAATCTAAATTGATAAAAAGGTAATTTGGATTTTCAGTTTTTAAGGTTTCCAAGAGTACTGCTTCTGGATCTGAAATACTCACTTCCCAGGCCGCAATATTTTGAGCATGAACCATGAGTTGAACAACGTCATGATTCATTCCTACCCACCAATTTGGAGGTTCAATTCTCATATTTTGTCCCTGCCCGATCATAAAAAAAAATCCAATAATAGTTAAGCTTAAAATGTTCTTCATCATGATTTGTTAAACTTTTATCGATCCTAATGCCGGAATCGTCATTTTAATTCCACTCACATAAATGACAATGGCTTGATCAGATTCATTGAAAAATTCACAAGATTTATGACTTTTTTGAATTTTTAGCGTTTCTCCCCGATAATTTATTTTGAAAGAGTAAGAGGTCCATTTTTCAGGAATTTGTGGATCAAAACTCAGTTTATCCTCAAAATTCCTCATTCCCCCGAAACCTTGAACAACAGCCAGCCAAGTTCCGGCCATACTGGTAATGTGCAATCCTTCATGAACTTCGTGGTTGTAATCGTCTAAATCCAGGCGAGAAGTTCTGAGATACATCTCATAGGCTTTCTCGATGCGATTTATTTTAGAGGCCAAAATAGAATGCACACATGGCGACAAAGATGATTCATGCACTGTAAAAGGTTCGTAATAATTGAAATGCTTTTCTATGGTTTCCTGATCGAAATGATTTTCGAAGAAATAAATCCCCTGCAAAACATCGGCTTGTTTGATATAGGGACTTCTTAAAATTCTATCCCAAGACCATTTTTGATTGATGGGTCTTTCTGATTTCGGAAGTTTATCCACAGTTACCAAATGTTTGTCTAGGAATCCGTCTTGTTGAAGATAGATCCCCTGTTTTTCATCATAAGGAAAGTACATTTGATCAGCAACTTCTTTCCAACTTTTTAATTCGTCTTCCTGAAGCATTGTTTTTGACCAAATTCTATCGAAATCACCTTTGAATTCTTTTTTCAGTTTTTCAATGTTTTCAAGCGCGTAATCAATGCACCATTTTGCGATATAATTTGTATACCAGTTATTATTTACGTTGTTTTCGTATTCATTTGGGCCGGTAACCCCTAAAATGACGTATTTGTTTTTTTGGGTTGATAAATTGGCTCTTTGATGCCAAAATCTGGCTACGCCAATCATTACTTCCATCCCGTATTCGGGTATATAACTGTAATCACCCGTATAATTTACATAATTGTAAATGGCGTAAATCATGGATCCATTTCTGTGAATTTCTTCAAAAGTAATTTCCCATTCGTTATGGCATTCTTCACCGTTCATGGTGACCATGGGGTATAGAGCTGCTCCATTCGAAAAGCCTAATTTCTTTGCATTTTCAATCGCTTTTTGCAGATGATTATACCTGTATACCAATAAGTTTTTAGCGACCTCTTTATGCTTGGTGCTCATGTAAAATGGGATGCAATAGGCTTCTGTATCCCAATAGGTACTTCCGCCATATTTTTCACCGGTAAACCCTTTTGGTCCTATGTTTAATCTGGCATCTTCCCCGCTATAGGTCTGGTTTAACTGAAAGATATTGAATCTGATGGCTTGTTGACCTAACAGGTCTCCTTCTATCACAATATCTGCGGTGTCCCAAATTTTTTCCCAGGCCAGCTTTTGTTTTTCCAGCAAATTGTCAAAGCCTATGATCATCGCTTTCTGAAGTGCTTTCTGGGAAGCGAATAATAGCTCTTCTTTGGGGTAATTCATAGATTGGGTATAGCCTCCAAACTTATAAATGGTAAAAGAATCGTTCTTTTTTACGTATGATTGGTAGGTATAGGAAATACTTTTTTCTTGTACTTCAACCTCATATTCCAGCGGAATTTCGATATCGTTCAGAGAAAAGGCCATTTTCATTCCTGTACTCACGTAAAATCCGGTTTTCAGGGTTTTTGAAAGGATAAAAGCTTCGTCCTTATCTTGACGGATATTTTCTATTTCCCAAAAGAATTCGTCATAATTCGCATCTTCGTTCATGATACCTGCATCTATGTACGGGATGTAGGTAATTTCTCCATCAAAGTTTAAAGGTGTCACGGTGTATTTAATGGCGCCTACCTCGTTTAGATCTAGACTTAAAAACCTCAAGGCTTCAACTTTGATCTGATCTCCTGAAGATAACTCTGCCTTAAATGATCTCAGCAGAAAACCTTCTTTCATATGGAGTACTCTTTTGAAATCAGTTACTTTACATTGATTTAGATCCAGCTCTGTTTTGTTGATCATGACTCTGATTCCAATCCAGTTCGGTGCATTGAGAACTTTGGCAAAATATTCAGGGTAACCATTCTTCCACCAACCCACACGAGTTTTATCCGGGTAATAAATTCCTCCAATATAGCTGCCTTGAAAGGTGTCTCCCGAGTAATTTTCTTCAAAATTAGCTCTCTGCCCCATGGCACCATTCCCTAAACTAAAAATACTTTCAGAGGAGGTTACATTTTCAGTATCAAAGCCTTCTTCAATGATATTCCATTCGTTTGGAACTATATAATTCTTATTCATTGTTACTCTTTATTTATTTAATATAGATGCTACAAAACTGACCGTCAGGTCTTTCGTAGAATGAAATAGATGATCTGCTCCGGGTAGGTTTTCTTTTTCCCCGATCCCTATGCTGATCATCTCCACTGAATTTGCAGCTTGAATTCCCGCTAAAGAGTCTTCTACCACAAAACAATTTTTAGGTTGAACGTTTAGTTGTTTGGCCGCCAATAAAAAAACTTCGGGATCTGGTTTGGCGTTTGATACGTCATTTCCATCCACTATGGCGTCAAAAAGATCAAAAAGTGCCAAACTCTTGAGAATAGGAATGGCATTTTTACTTGCAGAGCCCAGGGCTATTGGAATATTCTTTTCCTTTAAAAAATGAATGAGGTCCTTTATGCCCGGAAGAATTTCGCTTTCGTCAAGATCAGAAACATAGGCCAAATACCTTTCATTCTTTTCGAACATAAGTTGTTCTTTCTTATCTTGATCGAGGGATACGCCACCGATGTTCAGCAGAATATCTAAAGATTTTACCCTGCTCACGCCTTTCAACAACTCATTTTGTTCTTCGGTAAAGTCAAATCCCAATTCGTTTGCCAGTTGTTTCCACGCCAAATAATGAAATTTAGCTGTATCGACGATAACCCCATCAAGATCGAATATAAATGCGTTTTTACTCATGATAATTTATTCTTTGACCAGTTCAACTTCATCATCGACATCTTTTACTTTGAATACCAGCGCTGCCGCTAAAAGAAAAGATAAGCCACTGATCATTAAAGCATACACGGCATTCCCTCCATATAGATGTTTGACCATGGGTCCGCCAATAATGGCGTTGATGATTTGTGGCAAAACGATAAAAAAGTTGAAAATTCCCATATAGACACCCATTTTTCTAGGTGGAATTGATCCTGCAAGGATCGCATAAGGCATGGCTAAAATGCTGGCCCAGGCAATTCCGATACCTACCATAGAGAGAATTAACCAGTTCTCGTTCGGAACAAAATAGATGGATAATAGTCCGAGGCCTCCAATGATCAAGGATATGGCATGAGTCTTTTTACGTCCAATTTTTTTCGCAATAGCAGGCAAAAAGAAGGCGTAAATTGCTGATACAGCATTATAGATTCCAAATAAAACGCCAACCCAGTCACCGGCATTCTGATAAGATTCACTGCTGCTATCGTTTAATGGAAGTCCATAGATATGATGAGCAATGGCCGGAACACTAAAAACCCACATGCCAAATAAGCCAAACCACGAAAAGAATTGAACCCAGCTCAATTGTCTCATGGTAGTAGGCATTTGTTTAAAATCCGTGAAAATATTGAGTAAGCTGGATTCTTTTTCGGTCTCTTCTTCTTTACCGTTAAAGGCTTCCATTTCTTCAGGAGAATACTCTTTGGTGTTAAAAACTGTAATTAAAATACTAACGATCAGTACTGAAGCACCAATGATAAATGATAATAGTAAGTTTAAAGGAACTTCACCTTTTGCCGATACATTTGAAACGCCGAACCAATTCGTTAGTGCATAAGGTAACCAAGACCCTATGACCGCTCCAATTCCGATCAGAACTGTCTGGATACTAAAACCTAAAGTTCTCTGATCACTTGGCAAAACATCTGCCACCAAAGCTCTAAATGGCTCCATGGCAATGTTGAAAGAAGCGTCCATGATCATCAACATCCCGGCGCCAATCCATAAAGCAGGTAAAAATGCAGTGAACATGCTCGCATTGGGCATGAGCACTAATCCGATCGACGCAAGAATGGCACCTACTAAGAAATAAGGTCTTCTTCTGCCTAATTTGGTCCAGGTTTTATCGCTGTAATGTCCAATAATAGGCTGAACAATCAAGCCGGTTAAAGGCGCTACAATCCAAAACCATGAAAGTTCATGTACATCTGCTCCGAAGATCTGAAGCACCCTACTGGCATTCGCATTTTGCAGGGCAAAACCCATTTGAATGCCCAGAAACCCAAAACTGAGGTTCCATATTTCTAAAAAACTAAGTTTTCTTTTTTCCACAAGTTCTTTATTTACAATGTACTGAAGTTCAGGTACAATTTATTAAATGTATGGCGCTTGAAGCGCTTTCTTGTGAAATTTTAAAAAAGGCAAGTGCACAAATGTATAAAAAAAATAAAAATAATTACTCTTTGATCGTAGATTTTCGCAAAATCAGGTCTGTACTGATTTTTTCAAAACGATGGTTATAGGGTTCCTCCTGGTGCTCGATCTCTTCTAATAAAAGTTCAAAAGATCTCAATCCCATCCTAAAACCGTGTTGGGCTACAGTTGAAAGAGGAGGGTTTGTAAATTCTGAAATAAAACCATCGGTAAAGCCAATGATCGCCAGTTTTTCCGGCACGATCCAACCCAGTTTCTGCGCAATTTTCATTGAAGTGGCCGCATAAATTTCGTTGACCGCAAAAATCCCATCTGGAGGCTCCTTAAATGAAAAAAGTTTGGTGATTTGTTCAGTCATATCGTATTGATCATTGATACTGATGATCAAGTCATTTCGAATGGGTAGCTCGTGTTCAGTGAGTGCTTTTAAATAACCTCGCGTCCTTTGAGACCCCACCGTTAAAAAATCCTCTGTAGTGATAATGGCAATTCTTTTACAACCTATATCTATTAAATGTTTTGTGGCTAAATAACCCCCACCTTCATCATCAACAATTACTTTACTGCATTTCACTTCATCGATGGTTCTGTCGAACATGACCAAAGGCATCCCATTGGCAATAAGTGCCTCAAAATGTTTGAAATCATTTTTTTTGAGTGTTTCTTTCGAAGGAGAGACAATGATACCGTCAACAATACCGTTCGCGAGCATTTCTATGTTTAACAATTCTTTCTCAAAAGATTCATTAGAAACACAGATCATCACATTATACCCCTTTTCATTGGCTATATGTTCTATGCCGCTGATGACTGTGGTAAAAAAATGATGAACAATTTCAGGGATGATAATCCCAATGGTTTTTGTCTTTTGACTTCTCAGATTTAAGGCAAGACTGTTTGGTTTATAGTGATAATAATTTGCAAAAGCCTGAATTTTTTCGCGCAGATCCTCACTGATCTCATGGCTGTTTTTCAAAGCTTTGGAAACAGTAGAAATCGAGACGTCAAACTCCTTGGCAATTTTCTTTAAAGTGATCTTCGATTTCATTGGTTAAATATAGGGAATATCTCACTAAAAAGTATTTTTTTGTTGATTTTGAGGGTCAAAAAAATGAAGTTAAAATTTATAAAATCGACAATTTAACCTTCCAAAATTGTAAAATATTGAATTGAAGGACGAAAAAATAAGATTTACGCAAACGTTAGAGTATGAAAACTTATCAACACGCAAACGTTTTCGTGACTTTAAACCTGATTTAACTCAGTGTTAAATGATCGTTAAATATGTAAATTCACCGCACGAAATTTTAAAGAAAGGCAAGTTTTTTTAAAATAATTAGTGCTAAAAAATTAATATAATTTATGAAACAATTTAGACAATTAATCCTCAGTTTGGTGTTGTTGTTTCCCGTAATTATGTCTGCACAAGATGTAATTAATGGTAGAGTAACAGACCGACTTACAGGATCCGAACTACCCGGTGTAACTGTTTTAGTGAAAGGAACAAGTACGGGTACTGCCACAGATTTTGACGGTAATTTTGAGTTATCAGTAGATGACCCTAACGCCGTGATTGTATTTTCTTATGTGGGATACAATGATGTGGAAATGGCGGCTTCTCAAAACATGAATGTGTTGATGGACGAATCTGCTGAGAGTTTAGAAGAAGTAATTTTGATCGGTTACGGTCAAACTACTAAAAAAGACGCAACAGGTGCTGTTGAACGCGTATCCTCTGAAGAATTTAACCCTGGAGCCATTGTGTCACCAGAACAATTGATCACGGGTAAATCTGCCGGTGTGAACGTCGTTCCGCCGAGTGGTAGACCCGGTGAAGGCGGTACCATTAAAATCAGGGGAGGGGTTTCTTCATTGAGCGCCAGTAACAGTCCTTTGATCGTAATAGACGGTGTTCCTGTAGATCAGGATGGACCGGCACTCAATACGATCAACCCGAATGATATTGAAAGCTTTAACATTTTAAAAGATGCCTCTGCGACAGCGATCTACGGTTCGAGAGCGAGTAACGGGGTTATCCTTATTACTACAAAGTCAGGAAAGATGCATCAAGATTTTAATATTAGTCTGGACAGTAAGTTTTCTTGGGGTAAAGCGGAAAACAAAATTGATCTTTTAAATAAAAATGAATTTATTGATGCGATCAACGGACTCAATGTTCCTGAAGCGGCTGCTTTATTGACAGATGACGAAACAGATTGGCAAGATCAAATCTATCAGACTGCGTTTGGTACAGATAATAACTTATCATTTTCTGAAGGCTTTGAAAATAGTTCTTACCGAATTTCAATGGGGTATCTTTATCAAGAGGGTATCTTAAAAACTTCTGAATACAATAGAAAAACGGCAGCATTAAACTTCCGTCAAAACCTATTTGATAACAGTTTGAAGATGGATTTCAATATCCGTGGTTCATTCGCACAGGATGAATTTGCCAATGAAGGAGCTATTGGAAGTTCTGTATCGATGGATCCTACTAAACCCGTATTTAGCGGAAATGATAATTATGGAGGTTATTGGGAATGGCTAAATGCCAACGGTTCACCAAATAATCTTTCTCCACGAAACCCATTAGGACTTTTAAATCAATTTTCTAGTCATGCGGGAACAGATCGTTTTATTGGTAATGCAAAATTCGATTACTCTCTTTGGTTTCTAGAAGGGTTGAGCATCGTGGCGAATTTCGGTTTTGACTACTCTGAAGTAGATGGATACAACCAGACCTTGGCTTCTTCTGCCAGTGGGTTTTATAATGGAGGAACAAAAGGCGTATACGATAATATGAAAAGAAATACACTTGCCGATGTTTATTTAAATTATGTACAAACATTTAATGATGTTCACAGATTTGATATTATGTTAGGGCAATCTTTTCAGGATTTTTATCGTCAAGAAAGCAGCTTCAATGAAGATGGAGATGGTACTGTTAGAGAATTTGATTATGCTTCGACGAACTCATTATTGGGATATATTGCACGTATCAACTACGGATACGACAACAGATATTTGTTTACGTTTACCTACAGACGTGATGGTTCTTCAAGATTTGCTCCGGAAAACAGATGGGGTAATTTCTATTCTGGTGCCTTAGCATGGAATATCGCTGAAGAAGCCTTTTTGGAAAATTCAGAGACGATTTCTACCTTGAAATTGCGATTGGGGTATGGTGAAACAGGTCAGCAAGAAATTGGTAGTGACTTCGGTTATTTGCCGGTTTATCTTGAAGGACGGGAAAATGTGAGATATCCTTTCGGAGATCGTTATATCAACACCTTGAGACCTGCCGGATATGATGCAGGAATCAAATGGGAAGAAACAGCTACTTACAATATTGGTTTGGATTATGGTTTCTTCATGGACAGAATCACAGGTTCTATAGAATATTTCAAATCTGAATCTACAGATATTTTGAATACAGTTGCTCCTCCGGCGGGTTCAAACCTCTCTAACAGTTTATATACTAATATCGGTGATTTGGATAAACAAGGGGTTGAATTTACTATAAATGGAGACGTTGTTCAAAGTGAGAATTTTACCTGGAACTTAATGTTCAATGCCACCTGGTTAGAAAATGAAATTAAAAAATTGAATGCAGTTGATGATCCAACTTCACCTGGTCTGGCTACCGGAGGAATAAGTGGAGGAGTTGGTAATACCATTCAAACGCATAAAGTAGGGTATCCACAAAGTTCATTCTTGGTATACCAACAAGTATACGATAATAACGGGAATCCAATCGAGGGAGTATATGTAGATACCAATGAAGACGGAGCAATCACGGATGCAGATAAAAGAATATTTAACAGTCCAAACCCTGATTGGTTATTGGGTCTGTCATCTTATATGACTTACAGAAATTTTGACTTGAATTTTACCATGAGAGCTAGTTTAGGAAATTACGCCTATAACAACGTGGCTTCTGCGAATGGAAATCAAGACAACCTTTATGATTTAGGAACTATACGAAATGCACATGCGTCTATCTTAGATACTAATTTTAGAAATCCACAGTATTGGTCAGATTATTATGTGCAGGATGCATCGTTTTTAAGAATGGATAATATCACATTGGGATATAATTTCACTAATCTTAAAAATGGCGATGTTAGATTGAGAGTTTACTCAACACTTCAAAACGTATTCACTATTACTGAATACGATGGTCTAGATCCGGAGATTAATGGAGGGATAGACAATAATTTCTATCCGCGTCCGCAAACTTTGTTGTTCGGATTTAATGTTAACTTTTAAAAAATACATTGATAATGAAAGTATTTATAAACAAAACAAAAATTAGCTTGAGCGTTATCATTGTGATGTTCATGCTTGTTTTCACTTCATGTGAGAGTGAATTAGACAAAGAGCCGATCACAGAATTGACGGAGGCACAGGTGTTTAGCGATCCTGAGTCTTACGAACAATTTTTGGCAAGGGTTTATGCGGGTCTGGCCGTAAGTGGTCAGCAAGGTCCTGCAGGGCAACCGGATATTCAGGGAATTGATGAAGGATTTTCAAATTATATCCGTCAGTTCTGGAAGCATCAGGAATTAACAACAGATGAAGCGATCATCGCTTGGAAAGACGGAACTATTCACGATTTACACAATCAGGTTTGGACTCCTTCAAATGAATTCGTCAGAGCGATGTATGACCGTATTTATTTTCAGGTTGGTATTACCAATCAGTTTTTGAGAGAAACCACAACTGAAAAGTTAGACGGGAGAGGTGTTGATGCTACCTTAAAAGGAGAAATTGAAGTGTACAGAGCTGAAGCGAGATTTATGAGAGCTTTGAGCTATTGGCATGCTTTAGATTTTTATGGTAACGTCCCTTTTGTAACGGAAGACGATATTGTTGGGAATTTCTTTCCTGAACAAATTTCAAGAGCAGACCTGTTTAATTTTATTGAGTCAGAATTATTGGCGATTGAAGGAACGTTAAAAGGTGCACGTCAAAATGAGTTGGGTCGCGCAGATAAAGGAGCAGCCTGGATGTTATTGGCAAAATTGTATTTGAATGCAGAAGTATATACCGGAAGCGGAAGATATACTGAGGCCATGACCTATATCAATAAAGTGATCAATGAGGGAGGCTATAGTTTAGTTGACGATTATCAAAAACTATTCTTAGCCGACAATGATAGAAATGGTGCTCAAAACGAAACTATTTTTACCGTGAGATTTGACGGTGTAAGCACATTGGGATACGGTGGTACGACTTTCTTGACACATGCTGCAGTAGGTGGAGATATGGTTGCCGCAGAGTTTGGAATCAATGGTGGATGGGCAGGTCTTAGAACAACCAAGAACTTAGTTCAAAAATTTGATGACAAGCCTGACCTTGCCGCATTGAATACGGCCTTAGGAGCTGCAACAGATTGGGGATTGGTAGGAAGTGCCACAACGAATGGTTGGGATGGTCCGGACATGGAAATGAGGTCGACAGGTACAAATACGTATGCGCTCTATGCCGACTTAAAAGCAGGTGAAATCAAATTTAGATTTGACGAAGACTGGGGAAATAACTATGGAGGAAATAACGGAAATTTAGAAGCAGGTGGAGCCAATATTGCGGTTCCTTCTGAAGGTATCTATTATGTAACCATGGACTTGAACACCAATAAATATGCACTTACTTTTTCTGGTGATAGTCGTAATATGTTTTTTAGCGAGGGACAAACGCTTGAAATTGAAGATCCATTTAACTTTAATGATGGATATGCGATTGCTAAATACAGAAATGTGGACGTAAACGGAGAAAGAGGTAATGATAGTGCCGGAGAATTTGTAGACATCGATTTTCCAATGTTCAGATTAGGAGATGCTTATTTGATGTATGCAGAAGCCTTCTTAAAAGGTGGAGGAGGAGATGCTAACACGGCTGTTGGTTATATCAACGATTTAAGAGAAAGAGCATATGGCAGTGGAAGTGGAAATATTTCTTCAGGTAATTTAACTTTGAATTTTGTTTTAGATGAAAGATCAAGAGAATTATTCTGGGAAGGACACAGAAGAACCGATTTGATTCGTTTTGGTCAGTTCTCTACACAAGGTATCTGGCCTTGGAAAGGTGGGGTAATGGAAGGTAGAACAACTGAATCTTTCAGAGATATTTATCCAATTCCGTCATCCGATTTGATCGCGAATCCAACTTTGGTTCAAAATCCTGGATATTAATTTTAAAAAGTAAAAATTATGAAAGTATTTATAAATAAAATTTTGATCCTGCTGGCCGTTACCTTAATTGCCGGTTCTTGTTCGGAAGATGATCAGATCGTACTTAATCCAAATGCAAGTACTACCTCTTCACTTTCAACAAGCGACGTAGTATTGGAGAAAGACAATGCAGGAATGGACGTGTTAACGGTGACATGGACCGAACCAGATTTTGGTTATGCGGCCGCAGCTAATTATAAGGTTTATTTTGATCTTGCAGGAGGTGACTTTAGCAATGCTGAATCAGCCAATGGAGGGACTTCATTTTCTAAAACATTCAAAAATGAAGAATTAAATAAGATCTTATTAAATCTTGAACTTGAACCCGGACAGGCAACTCAAATAGAGGTTATGGTGAAAGCGATCTTAAATGACAGAACGGGTTATGCCATTAATTCTAATGTGAATGACCTTACTGCAACTGCTTATGCAGATGTATTAGACCTTTCTACCCCTTGGGGAATTGTTGGTTCAGCCTATAACGATTGGGGTGGTGCAGGACCAGATGCTCCTTTCTATAAGACTAGTGAAGCGGGAGTGTATGTGGCTTATGTAACCTTATTAGATGGTGAATGGAAGATTAGGAAAGACAATGCATGGGATGTTAATTATGGTGACGATGGTGCTGATGGCACTTTAGATCCGGGTGGTGCGAATATCGTTGCCACAGCCGGAACCTATAAGGTTACTTTCAACGAGAATGCATTGACCTATACGGTTGAAAAGTACACCTGGGGTCTGGTAGGTAGCGCAACAACCAATGGTTGGGACGGTCCGGATATGCCGATGATGTACGATTCTTTCTCAGATACATGGAAAGCCGTAGTCACCTTGGCCGATGGTGAAATCAAATTCAGATTTAACAATGATTGGGGTACCAATTATGGTGATGATGGAGCTGATGGCACTTTAGATCCGGGTGGAGCCAATATCGCCGTGAGTAAAGGAAATTACCTGGTCACTATGGATTTGAATAACCTCACCTACACCATTGAAGAAACTGATATCTGGGGTGTAGTTGGATCAGGTTGGAATGCCTGGGGTGACGGAGGTCCTGATTTCCCATTTACGCCTGATTTCAGCCAGGAAGGTGTTTATTATATTTCATCTATTACGCTTTTAACAGGTGAGATCAAGTTTAGAGCAAATAGCGACTGGGGTAGAAATTATGGAGATGATGGTTTGGATGGTGTTCTAGACGATGGCGGAGCTAATATTCCGAGTACTGCAGGTACCTATAGCATTATCATGGATCTTTCTAATCCGGATAATCCTACGTATAGCATTACAGCGAAATAATTATTTTTAATTGAGTGAAAAAGGCTGTGTAACAACAGCCTTTTTTGTCTTATAACAGGCGACTTATGAAAAAACTTTTACTTTTATTTTTACTTATTGCTGGAAGTAGTGTTTTTGCACAGGTGCAAAATGTGACTTTCAAAGTCGAACCAGATCCTTTTAACGAGGATGAACAGATCACGATTACCGTTTCTAATGTCAATCTCTCTCTTTGGGGTGTAACAGATATTTATCTTTGGGCCTGGTCGAGAAAACCTTCTGATGCTACTGATGTCAATTCACCTACAAACGGCACCTGGGAAAATTCAAATGAGGCGCAAAAGCTGACCAATAATGGAAACGGAACTTATTCGATCAGTTTTGTTCCCACCACCTTGTATGCCAGAACAGGATTGGAAAGCATCGGATTTCTGGTCAAAGCAAAAAATGGAACAGGAGATAAAAAATCTCAGGATTATATTGCACAGGTTGGTACCGTTGAGGTTCCTCCTGTAACAGAAGCACCTCTGCCTGCCGGTTTAGTGGATGGGGCGAATGTCAATCCCAATGATCCTACCAAAGTTACTTTTGTACTTTTTGCTCCGGAAAAAGAGTTCGTTTATCTCCTGGGGGATTTTAATAATTGGGAGAAAACAGCAAGTTATTTATTAAAAAAAGATAGCAGTAAAGATCGTTTTTGGGTTGAAGTTTCAGGATTAGCTGCCAGAACCAATATACGATATCAATATCTGGTCGATGGGGTAATTCGTATAGCAGATCCTTATTCTACGACGATCTTGGACGAGGCAAATGATAAATTCATAGATGCGGTCACCTATCCCAATTTACCTGCCTATCCCGCTGGTAAGACCACTCATGCGGTCACTTTGCTCCGAACCGGAGACGCTGCGTATAACTGGCAGGTGAAAAGTTTTGAAAAACCGGCCAAAACTGATTTGGTGGTCTATGAACTCTTGTTAAGAGATTTTGATGTACTGCACAGTTTTGATGCGTTGAAAGCAAGATTGGATTACCTGGGTGATCTGGGTGTAAATGCCATAGAATTAATGCCTGTGAGTGAATTCGACGGCAATGAATCCTGGGGTTATAACCCTGCATTTCATATGGCGCTGGACAAATATTACGGTACACCTAATGCCTTTAAACAATTGATCGATGAATGCCATAAAAGGGGTATGGCGGTCATTTTAGACGTGGTATATAACCATGCTACAGGCCAGCATCCTTACTTCAGAATGTGGAATACCAGTAATGGAGGGTATACCGGTGAAGCCACTGCCAGTAGTCCCTTTTTTAATCGTGTGGCGACCCATAGCTATAGTGTATTTAACGATTTCAATCACAGCAAACAGGCTACCAGAGATTATGTAAAAAGAACTACTCAATATTGGATAGAAGAATATAAAATTGATGGTTTCAGATGGGATTTGACGAAAGGGTTTACCCAAAATTGTTCAGCAAGTAATGAAACTTGTACAAATAACCCTCAGGCGGACAGGGTAGAGGTTTTGAAAAAATATGCCGATTATCAATGGGAAAAGGATCCTGATTTCTATGTCATATTCGAACATTTAGGCACAAATCAGGAAGAAACCGAATGGGTGAATTATAGATTAAATGAAGGAAAAGGGATCATGCTTTGGAGTAACCTGAACGGAAACTACAATGAAGCCACCATGGGTTATCACGATGGGGGTAAATCTAATTTTTCCTGGATTTCTTATTTGAATAGAGGTTGGACCGTTCCGGCCAATATAGCCTATATGGAAAGTCATGATGAAGAGCGATTGATGTTCAAAAATGTATCGTTTGGTAATTCGAGTGGCAGTTACAATGTAAAAGACCTGGCTACTGCTTTAAAAAGAAATGAAATGGCAGGCGCTTTTTACTTTACAGTTCCTGGTCCTAAAATGATCTGGCAGTTCGGAGAATTGGGATACGATGTGAGCATTAACGACCCTTGTCGTGTATGTAACAAGCCCATCAAATGGGAGTATTTTAATGAACCCAATAGAAAAGCCTTGTACGATGCCTGGACCAAAATGTTAAAGCTCAAAGATCAATTGAGCATCTTTCAAACAGCTGATTTTACCTTAGATGTTGCGGCTACAACAGGTTTGAAAAAAATTCAACTGAGAGATAAAAGTCAGAACCCTGACGTAGAGTATATCACCATTTTGGGAAATTTTGGCGTAACCACACAGAGTATTACCCCTAATTTTCAAAAAACAGGAACCTGGTATGACCTGATGACAGATGCATCAATCAATGTTTCCAATGTTTCAGCGCCAATTAGTTTGGCTCCGGGAGAATATAAAATTTATGGAAGCAGTCAAGTCACCTTGTCTTCAGACATCTTTGTCAATGAGCAGTTTTCAACGCTATTTCCAAATCCCTCAACAGGATATTTTAGAGTGGGGAATGAAGTTGATAAAGTGGAAATTTACGATGTACTCGGAAGAAAAGTGAAGCACTTTGAAGGAGATTTCAATGCTGACCACAGATTTGATACGAGTGAGTTAAAACCGGCTCTGTACTGGTTAAAAATTTATAAAGATCAAGCCAGTGAAAGCAGGCAGTTGATCATTCAATAAGCAAATAGAAGCCATCTAAAAAGTAATTTGAAGATGGCTTTTTTATTTAAAGATTTTTATATCCACCACCGAACCGGGGTTTCGCTTCTGAACGTTTAGCGTAAATGTTCCTGTCACTCTTATAATGCAGCGCGCTAAGGTATTGCAACTAGACTGATCAAGTAACTATAACAGCAAGATAATAGCATTGAAAGTGCATCTTAATTGCATACCCATATCCTTTTTGAATGCGTTTAACGTGCGCTCTCAGTGCGCTTTTCATGCACTCTCCATGCACTCTCCATGCGCTTTCCGTGCACTCTCCATGCACTCTCAGTGCACTCTCCACCTATTTTAAGCAGTATGATGGATGCAGGAGCCCTGCTCAAAACTGGAGAAAAACGGATCAAGGGTTGGGGTACTTATATTCAGGAAAAGAACAGATAACTTGGAAGCATAAAAAAAGACCGGCTTTTCTGCCGGTCTTGCTTTTGTACTTAAATCATTTTTAAGTTGATGATCTCCTGTTGTGTGAGGGGTCGCCAGACACCTCGAGCCAGGTTTTTCTTGGTCAGTCCGGCAAAATAAACTCTATCTAGTTTAGTCACCACGTAACCAAAATGCTCAAAGATCTTTCTGACGATCCGGTTTCTTCCAGAGTGAATCTCTATGCCCACTTCGTCATGCGATTTTCCTTCGATATAAGAAATGCTATCGACAAAGACCATTTTACCTTCCAAAACAAAATTGGCTGCAATTTTTTGCAGATCACTCAAGGCTAACTTTTTGTCAAGCGATACATGATAGATCTTCTTTACTTCAAATTTTGGATGTGTCAATTTTTTAGCCAATTCACCATCATTGGTAAAAAGTAAAAGACCCGTGGTATTTTTATCTAGTCTTCCAACAGGATAAATTCTTTCTTTCGAGGCTGAAGCTACCAGATCCATTACCGTTTTTCTTCCTTTTTCATCGTCCATGGTGGTAATGAAATTCTTAGGCTTGTTAAGCAGAATGTATCTTTTGGTTTCTTGTGAAATGACGGAATCATCAAACCTTACCTCATCTCCAGGTTTAACTTGAAAGCCCATTTCGGTGACAATAGCGCCATTTACTTTTACATTTCCTGATTTAATGAAGGTATCAGCTTCTCTTCTCGAGCAAATTCCTGAATTTGAAATATATTTATTTAACCTGATCGTGTCTTTTTCTACTTTTGGTGCAGCGGGTTTGTTTTCTGATTTCACCTTAAAGTTCTTGATCTTTTCAGGGTGTGGTCTGAAGTTCTTGTCTTTATTCACTCCTGCCGGCCCTTTTCTTTCCGGACGAGGCTTAAGAGTTTTCTCCTTTTTATCCGAGCTTGACCCCGTTCTCTCCGGAGCAGTGGATTTAGAATCTTTATTTTTTTTTGCAGCTAAATTTCTTTTGATGGGTGCTGGTCCCGATTTTTGTTGTCGTCCTCCCGACGATTTGTTGTCTGTTGCCATTGCATTTAAATTTTTGCAAAAGTACAAAAACAATTCTATCACAGTGTGTTATGGAAAAATATTACAAGGGCTGAAGTATCTTTTGTAAGATGACGGATGTGTCTATGAGCACCAAACTCAACACCCCGATGACAATGACCAATTTCACCATATTATGTAAGATAAGGTAATCTTTTTTTGAATTTGCTTTCCACAAAAGAAAGAGAAAAACGAGAAAGACAAGTCCGGTAAAATAAAAATAATACTTCATCAGGCCCATTTCGGGATATTTCCATAGAAAATAAATGGGGTCTAGGGTAAAGATGACCAAAATAAATGTGAGGATCTTCGTAAATCTTTCGCCGTATTTAATGGGTATGGTAAGGTAATTCTGGGCAATATCTCCTTTGATATTCTCCAAATCTTTCATCAATTCTTTGATCATTAACACTAGAGAATAAAAATAGCGCGTGTGTAAAAATGATGTAAGAGAAATTCTTGAAATAAATAAAAATGACGAAAAATGGCAGTAAGGTTAAAACAGAGGCTGAAATTAATCGGGTTAAGGGATATTTCTTGAATTTATGGGAATAGATCCAGATCAGAAAAATGTACACCGCGAAAAAAAGAGCGGCTCGCCATGAAACAATGAAACCGCATACTACAGCGATAAAGTTAAGAAGAAAGTAGATGTTTAATTTCGTGTTTTGCCCCACGAAATTATCGATCTTCGATTTAATAGGTCGGTTGATGGCATCTTTTTTCGCGTCGTAAAAATTATTGATGATATATCCGGAAGCTATAGAACATACCGTTGCCACTACAATAAGATATAAATCCAGATCGAGCAGGATGTCTTTTAGGGATCTTTCGGGAGCAAAGATGAAAATGGCGGCCAAATATTGGGCCATGATCATGATCAGAATATTATAGCCTCTAACCACAGAAAGAAGGCTTAAAAACTTAAAGAAGAAAGGGTGTTTAACCGGTTTTTTTGGCGTATTTTCTTCAGCCATTTTTAATAGATCCATTTTTGAATGGATTGTTAAAAGCGATAAACCAATTCCAGTTTATGGTCTTTTAAAATTTCTTTTGTTTTTTCGTAATCTTTCGTAAATCCAAGTATGTAACCACCTCCGCCAGAGCCACAAAGTTTCAAATAATAGTCGTTCGTTCTGATTCCCTCTTGCCAAATCTTATGAAACGAATCTGGTATCATGGGTTTGAAGTGTTTCAGCACTACTTTGGATAATTTTTTTACATTTTTGAAGAGTGATTTTGCATCGCCACTGAGAAAATCGTGGATACAGACATCGGTGATCTTAGCAAAATCTTCATCGATCATTTTTCTAAATCCTTCATTTTTCATTTTGTTCATGAAGATGTTCACCATAGGCTGTGTCTCGCCAATAATTTGAGAATCTAACAAGAAAACCGCTCCTTTTCCTTCTTTTTGTGATGGGATTCCCGGTAGGTTCAATATGGTCTTTAGAATTGATCAATATGGGCAGGCTCAAATAAGAATTTAAAGGATCTAATCCAGAACTTTTTCCATGAAAATGAGATTCCATCACCGAAAAGAATTCTTTTAGTTTTAATAATTTATCTCTGGTTAAATTTTCGAGAACCGTAATCTTTTGATTGGCATACTTGTCATAAATAGCGGCCACCAATGCCCCCGAACTTCCCACACCATAGCCTTGAGGAATACTTGAATCAAAATACATACCTTGTTCAATATCTTTTTCAAGCTCGTCCAGACGAAGGGAAAGACCCTCGTGATGCAGGTTTTTTAAATAGATTAAATAACTTTTTAGTTTTTGATTTGAACTCTTTGCTAATTCTGTTGGTTGTTCACTCATCTTCAAAGCTCCTTGATAAGAATTATACGGAATCGCTAATCCTTTTGAATCTTTGATGATGCCATACTCTCCAAACAGAAGAATTTTCGCGTAAAAAAGAGGTCCTCTCATAACAATTGAAAATTAAGCATTTAAGATTTACAAATATACAAATTACAACAATTGAGTCGACAAAGCTGAATTTTGAGTGAAAAGATAAGCAATTATTAGGCCAATTGAACAGCTCCCATTCCCGATTGGTCCTGTATAACGTGATTATTCTGACAATATTTTACCAATTCACTTTGAATAAACTGATCTACCTCTGCTTTCCACTTTTTAGGATACAAGACGTGCACATTGGCTCCCGCGTCTAAAGTAAAGCAAACCGGAACACCGGTTTCCTTCCTGTAATTCCAAATTTTTTCGATCACCTTTAAGGTATTCGGTTTCATCAAAATGAAATAGGGATTTGAGGTGAGCATCATGGCATGCAAAGTAAGGGCCTCAGATTCCACAATGGATATAAAAGTATCCAGATCGCCATTTTTCAAGGTACTCATCAAACGTGCCAGATTTTGATTGGCTTGTTCAAACCGCTGTTCCGCAAAAGGGTGATCGATCATTAAATTATGTCCTACTGTACTCGACACCACTTTTTCTCCTTTGTCTATCAAGAGAATACTGTCCTGGTAGTGATGAAAAACAGGATCAATCTTTTCCGAAAACTTTATTCCTAACAGATCTGATGAGCCAACCACATTCTCGTGTTTTCCCCATACTACCAGTTCTCCTTCTATACTTCTGCAAGCGCTGCCCGAGCCCAATCTTGCTAAAAAAGAGGCTTTTTGTTTAAAAAAAGACGCTGATAGGGAAGGTTTTAATACTTTTTCCAAGCTCATCACACAAAGTGCCAAAGCACTCATTCCACTGGCAGAAGAAGCGATACCGCTGCTATGTGGAAAAGAATTTTCAGTGATAATTTCTACATGGTAATTTGATAAATAGGGTGTGTAAACATTTATCCGCTCTAAAAATTGTGCGATTTTGGGAACGAACGAATCCATTTTTTCTCCTCCCAGCGTCACAGAAATTTCACTTATACCTGACTGTTTCTTTTTTGTAAAATGAGCAGTTGTCTTTGTGTAAGATTCCGATAAGGTAAATGAAATCGATGCGTTCTTTGGGATCTGCGGATCCGTTTTACCCCAGTATTTGACCAAGGCAATATTGCTGGGACTTTTCCATGCAAAACTCACTTTTTCGGGTAAGTCATTCATCGAATCGGCAAAAATAAAATCTTTGTTTTGCGCCATGTTTTTGCTTTGTGCAAAGATAAATTTTTTTACTTCTAGTTTTTTTAGTTTGTTTGCCCAATAATTTTAGTTCATGTCAAACCGAAAAATTAGGCTCATCTGGGATTTTCGCGGTCCTGATGCCGAGCAGATAGCCAAGCACCATTGTGTTCATTTAAAAGAATTTAGCGATCAATCTTCCATGTCTTTAGAAGACATCCGATCTGAAGTCCTGTCTGAATTTTATTGTACGGCCTCCCTTGTTGTGCAAGAATCGGATATGATCGCTGTAAGAGACTTGCTCAAACCACATCGGGGTGAAGTAGCAAAGAGCAGGGATTAAAAAGATCGAATCACAACTTTTTCACCTGTTAAATATGAGGGTCTACGGCCTTGTATTTATTACAAAAATCCTTTACTTTTCACAAAAAAATATTCAACTTATGAAAAATTTATCGTCTGCATTTGTCATGATTATTTTATTCATATCAGTGAGTTGCGGTACTTCGAAAAAAGCTGCTGCAGTTGATCCTCATTTAGGGAAATTGGGATATCGCTGTAAAAGATACGCCGATGGGTACCATTAACGGGGTGATCCATATTGATAAAGCAGAAAACAATTACGTGGGTAAACTCACAACAGACTCAGGTACAATTGAACTTCAAAACATGCAGATTATAGCCGGCAATTTGAGTGCTTATTTCGATTATGAGGGTTCGGAATTCAACTTGAGCGGATCTATTGCAGGAGATGAATTTAAGGGAGAAGTAAGTGGAATGGGCTATTCTTTTGAAACTGCCGGGAAAAAGCAGATGACTTCAGAATTGGCTAAATAGGAATCACTTTTTTACACTTCAGCGATCGCTCTTGCAGCGATATACCCGCCTGTCCAGGCATTTTGAAAGTTAAACCCTCCGGTGACGGCGTCTATATTCAAAGTTTCTCCGGCAAAATACAGGTTGGGATGAATTTTGCTTTCAAACCTTTTAAAGTCGATCTCTTTGAGATCTATGCCACCGGCTGTGACGAATTCCTCCTTGAAAGTTGTTTTCCCGTCGACTAAAAATACAGATTGTGTCATAAGCTGCACCAAGTTTTCCAGGTCCTTGTTGTTCACATCTGCCCAGCGGAGTTCGCTGTTGATGCCGCTGACGGAAATAAAATTTTGCCATAGTCTGTTCGGAATCTGCTCAAAGACAGATTTCAATCCAATTTGTCTTTTTGAAAATTCACGTTTACAATGAAGGACCTCTTCGAAAACTTTTTCATAAGATTTGGACAGCCAATTGACCTGCACCTGTAATTGATAGTTCTTTTCGGCAAAATGAATCGCTGCAATGGCAGAAAGCTTTAAAATGGCTGGTCCGCTCAGACCCCAATGCGTAATGAGCACAGGTCCTGAACTTTCCAGTTTTGTTTCGGGAATGGAAACAGTAGCTGTTGGAACAGATACTCCTGGAAGATTTTCGATTAAAGATGCTTTTATTTTAAAAGTGAATAAAGAGGGAACAGGGTTTATTATATGATGCCCAAGTTGACTTGCCAGATCCCAAATTTTCGTATTCGAACCAGTGGCTATTAATAATTTGTCTGCAATAAAAAGTTCTTTATCTGTTTTGATATGAAACGTTTCTCCAAACGCTTCTATGGATGCTACTTTCGTATTTAATTTTACTTTTACTCCCAGTCTTTTGGCGTGGTTTTCCAAACAATCTATAATGCTTTGAGAAGAATTTGATACGGGGAAGACCCTTCCATCTTCTTCAATTTTTAATTCAACCCCTCTGGTTTCAAACCATTCCATCGTATCACCGGTCATAAATTGATGAAAAGGGCCCAATAGTTCTTTCTGTCCGCGGGGATAAAACTTGACTAATTCTTTAGGTTCAAAGCAAGCATGGGTAACATTGCAGCGACCTCCTCCGGAAACCTTTACTTTTTCCAAAACACGACTTCCCTTTTCAAGAATCGTTACCTGCAGATACGGGTTGAATTCAGCCATATTTACTGCGGCAAAAAAACCGGCAGCCCCACCGCCAATGATGATCACATTTGTTTTCATAACACCATTTCTCGATAAGGAATAACCGTTTTAAAACCTTTCTTAGCAAAATAATCAGGCGTAAGTTCATTTCCCGTTGCCAATATAAAATCGCCTCCCCAGGCACCTAAACTTTTTATTTGTCCGAAAAAGTCTTTGAACATTATTTTTTGAACCGGCTCGATTTTTATGATGGAAGAAATGATCTTTTCGTGTTCTGCTATTAATTCATCAAAACGGTTGAGCTCTTTACAAAGAATCACTTCTTGGGTTATCAAATCAATTTCTGAAAATACTTGTTTTGACATATGAGGATTTGATTTATACCTGGCTATACCCTCCCTGCTGTTTTGTTTTTGATTAAGAAAAACAAAGAATAAATTTTCTTTAAACGCGGGGTTGAATTTAGCTTCTTGTATTTGAGGATGACCTTGATCCAAGGAATACAGGATAGGATGATCCTGTTGAGCGCAGGCTATATCATAACCACTTCCACCTATCGAGCGTTGCAAAAGTTCAAAGGCGTCAATTTCTGCCCACGATGCGATATTGTTAATGAGCGTAGAAGAAGTTCCCAGCCCCCAGTTTCTGTCAAATTCTAATTTTGTTTCTAGGAGACAGCCCTGCTCGTCATGCAGAAAAAGAGGATTTAACTTTTTTGCTTCTTTCAGGATCTGAATCAATCTCAGTTCAATGTCGGGAGATTTTTGATCTTTTTGACAGGGAAGTAAGTTAGCATCGAGTTCAGTTTCGAACCAAACCTCTCCCATATGATCAAAACTTTTCCAATGTATTTTGTTGGAATCATTTTTTTTTACGCTTAGATCTTGTCCAAATACGGTAGGAACAGCAAGGGCTTTGGCACCATCAAGCACCAAATACTCTCCGGTGATCAATAATTTTCCATGACTGTAAAATTGAGACATGGGTTATTCTTTAAGATTTCTGTTATAGATAGGCAGGAATATGAAAGACAATCCGCCAAAAACTAAAACCATTAAGGTTTGTGCGGTCCACATGATCCATCCAAAGGCCAAGGCAGGATTGAGCGGCACTTTGTACAAAGTTAACGCACTTGCTACAAAGATAGGATAGGTGCCTAGTCCGCCATTGGTTAGTGCCATGCTGATTCCGCCCACGACAAATCCTACGATGATGGCGCCAAAAGGCAAATGTTGTGTTTCAGGAATGGCAAATGTGACCACGTAAAACATCAAAACATACATCAACCAAATAAAAAGTGTATGAAGGATAAACGACCATTTATTTTTCATTCTGAAGATGCTGATTGCTCCCTGAATGAGTCCGTATAAAAAGTTTTGAATTTTTTGAATAATGGGATTTGAGGAATTCTTTATCAAACGATAAAAAATAAAACCCGCAATTCCCATGCCTATTAAAATGTACCATTTCATATGAGAACTTTCCGTCTCCTCTTTAAATAAATAAGCAGAGATCAGTTCGGTTTGCAAAACAAAAGCCAATAAAGTAATGCCTAACAAGATGATGACGTCAGCAATTCTTTCCGAGACAATGGTGCCAAATGCTTTTTCAAAAGGAATTTTTTCATATTTCGTAATCGTCGTGGCTCGGGCAATCTCACCCGCTCTGGGCACCAACAAATTGACCAGATAGGCTACCAATACTGCCATGACACTATTGGCAAATTTTGGTTTATAGCCCAGGGGGGCCAGTAAGAACTGCCAGCGATAAGCTCTGGATAAATGACTTAATATACCAAAGACCAAGGATAGAAAGATCCACCAATAATTGGCAGATTTAAAAGATGACTGTATCGCTTGTTTATCTTCCGGAGTTAATTTCGAAATAGAAAACCAGATCAAACCTATTCCTATCGCAACAGGCAATAAGGTAAATATTGTTTTTTTGAGTTTTTTATTCAAGAATTAGTCTAAGGAATTGGTTAATTCATTCGGAAAAATAATGGTTGGCTTAAATTTCTTAGCCTCTTCAAAAGGCATTGATGCATAAGATATAATGATGATGATATCTCCTTTGGCCACTCTCCTTGCGGCCGGCCCATTTAAAATGATTTCCCCTTTTTTACGTTCACCCGTGATCACATAAGTTACAAAACGTTCACCATTATTAATGTTTACAATATGGACCTTTTCACCTTCTATCAAGTTTGAGGCCTCCATTAAATCTTCATCAATCGTAATACTTCCAATATAATTGAGTTCAGAACCGGTTATGGATACTCTGTGTATTTTCGATTTTACAACTTCAATGTTCATTTTAAGTCAAAATTTGCTGCAAAGATAATCAATTTAGAGCGATGTTGTCTATGAGTCTAACGGTATCTGCGAACACGGCAATAAAGGCTCTATACGTCTTATTGTCAATTTTTTGATCAGTGGGTTGAAGTGTTTCGATATCTGCTATTTCAAAATATTCTAATTTGAGAACCGGATTATTTTTGAAGGTATCTTCTACCATTTTCCTGATAGCGGAAATCTCTTTATCAGGAAACATTGCCCGTGCCATTTGCAAGGTTTTGAAAATTATCGGGGCCTCAGCTCTTTGATCTGCAGTGAGTCTTTGGTTGCGAGAACTCATTGCCAATCCATCCTTTTCTCTTTCAATGGGACAATCGATAATTTCAACGGATAGTCCTTCGAGTTCAACCATTTTTTTGATGATCGTCAATTGTTGAAAATCCTTTTCTCCAAAATAAGCTTTTGTCGGCTCAACGATTTCGAAAAGGCGCTTTACCACGGTTCCAACACCATCGAAATGGCCTTTTCTAAAAGCACCTTCCATGGTTTTATCTAATCCGTTAAAATTAAATTGTTTGGAACTAACCACTTCGGGATAAATTTCTTCAACGCTTGGCACAAATACTAGATCACAATATCCTTGTAATTTCTCGAGGTCTGAATTCAGGGTTTTCGGATATTTGATCAGATCCTCCTCTTTATCAAATTGGGTAGGGTTCACAAAAATGCTGGTCACATTGAGCTCATTTTCCTGTTTAGCTCTTTTGATTAAGGATATATGGCCGGCGTGTAAAGCACCCATAGTAGGAACAAAACCAAGCGAATTATTCTGTTTAAACTTAGCGAGATAAGATTGTAGTTCTGAAACCTTGTAAAATACTTTCATGATCCTGTTAAATAATGTTAACGCGAGGATTACTGTTAAAAATGGCGCGAAATTTACATATATTTTCGTAATTTTGCCCCATTCCAAAAAGATCGATGAATGAAAGACAAGAGAATACTCTATGTTTCTTCTGAATTAATACCTTATTTACCCAAGACCGAGGCTTCTAAAATGGCGTTTGAAGTGCCTAAAGCAATGCAAGAATTAGGGACACAGATAAGGATGTTTATGCCTAGATTTGGCGTAATCAATGAGAGGAGACATCAGTTACATGAAGTGATAAGATTATCAGGGATGAATTTGATTATCAATGATATGGATATGCCTTTGATCATTAAGGTGGCCTCAATTCCAAGAGAGAGAATGCAGGTTTATTTCATTGACAATGATGAATATTTCAAAAGAAAGGCCGTCTATTTGAACGAGGACGATGAATTGTTTTCTGACAATGACGAAAGAGCCATTTTTTTTGCCAAAGGCATTGTGGAAACGGTTAAGAAATTAAAATGGGCTCCGGACATTGTACATGTATCAGGCTGGTTGGCATCACTGGTTCCGCTTTATATCAAAGAATTTTACAAAAACGATCCACTTTTTGCAAACAGCAAGATCGTCACATCAGTATATAATAAATCTTTTAAAGGAGGTTTAGACAAAGAAAAATTGATCGAAAAGATCAAATTTGATCAGTTAAGTGATGAAAAATTGCAAGAATTGGAAAGCATTAGTTCTGATGCTATGCTGAAAATTGCCATGGATAATTCTGACGCTGTAATTATTGGTAGTGAAACATTAAACGACGAGTTACAAAAATATGTATCGAGTTTAAATGTACCAATTTTAGGCTTCCAGGCGCCTGAGAATATTTCTGAAGCATATTCAGGTTTTTATCTCAATACCCTTTTAAAATAAATACATTCAATTTCTCAACTTTTATGGTCAAAAATAAATTAGCTAGGTCTTTATTTTTTCTTGTTGTTGTGCTTGTTTTTATAGGTTTTGCATCATGTGAGAAAGACATAGAAAATATTGGTGTTGATTTGGTCAACAATGGGAGATTTCAAGTAGGGGATACGGTATTTGAAGTAGTTGCATACACCGTAAATGTAGATTCTTCTCGTGTTGACAATAATGAGGTCTTAGGGCAACCCGGTTATCTGATTGGTGTAAACAATAATGCAAATTTTGGATATGTAGGTTCTAATTTTGCCTCACAATTAAGACTTCCTGATCTGGGCGTGAATTTTGGTGACAACGCAATAATAGATTTGGTCGTTCTCGATATTCCTTATTATTCCAGAAAGGATACCATTCAATATGCGAAAGATCCGATTACAGGCGAGGAGATCAAAGATCCTGATGGAAATCCGATTATTACGCCTAGTTTTTCCTTAGATTCCATATATGGAAATGAAGATCTCGCCTACCAGATTAAAGTGAGTGAACTAGGTACCTTTTTGAATGTTTTGGATCCTGAAAACCCAACCCGGCCAAAGAAATATTATTCCAACAGAGATTATGAAACTTTGAGTGAGTTGTATTTTGGAGAATTCAAACCGAATAGAAATGATACAGTTCTTTATGTGGAACGCAGGTATTTAGATGGGGATCCGGATACTGTCAATGATATAGATACCATCAAAACAGAAACAGCCAATCCTTCAATAAAGTTTGAGCTGGATAAAGAATTCTTCAAGACTAGATTTGTAGATCAGCAAGATTCACCTTTTTTTGACAATTTCGAAAATTTCGTGCGATATTTTAAAGGGATTTATATTGAATCTATTGGACCAGATGGGAGTTTGATGAATTTACCTATTACCACAGGTGGGATGACGATCTATTATACTTTTGAGGAGACAAAAGATGAAGGTGCAGATGAAGACCTCAATTATAACGGTGTGAACGGTGAAACCAATGTTTTGGTCAGAACTAAATCGAGTATGAAGTTTGATATTGGTGGTGCAAGAACGGGTATTTACAAAAGAGATTACGGCAGTTCACCTGCCGGTATGGCCATTGCAGCGCCAAATACAGAGGAAGGAGAATCAACTTTATATGTACAGGGTGCAGCTGGTTCCGAAGCGGTTATTCAATTATTTACGCCAGAAAGTTTGGAAGAACTCAGAAGTCAGGGATTGTTGATTAATGAAGCGAACCTCACTTTTTATGTCGATGATATCAAACAAAAAGGAAAACTACCTTCTCGTTTGTTCTTGTATAATTATACGGATAATACTGTGTTAAGGGATTTGCGTTTAGATGGATTTGATGTTTTTGATGGCGTACTCTCTTATGATTCAAATGGAGACCCTGAAAAGTATAAATTTAGAATTACGCGATTCGTAAGCAGAATTTTACGTGATACCGAATTTACAGATTCCAAATTGGCCTTAAAGACCTACCACAGAACAGATGATCCATTTACCAATTTGGATACTATTGTCGCTGATTATAGCTGGATCCCGAAAGGGGTAACTCTTCATGGAAACCTGCCTAAGGTAAGTGATAAAAGACTTAAGCTGGAAATATTTTACTCAAAATAGCGTTATCTTTACAGCGTTTAACAAACTAAAACCCCAAAATTGTGTGCGGAATTACTGGCTATATAGGTTATAGAGAGGCCTATCCTATTATTATCAACGGACTTAAAAGATTGGAATACCGCGGTTACGATAGCGCAGGTGTTATGCTTTTTGACGGGAAAAAGATAAATGTAGCAAAGACAAAGGGAAAAGTTTCTGACCTGGAGGAAAGGGTTTCTGAGCAAATTATTGCAGAGGGATCGATTGGAATAGGTCATACCCGATGGGCTACTCATGGGGTGCCAAATGATGTTAATTCGCACCCTCACCTTTCTGCTTCTGGACAATTAGTCATTGTTCACAATGGGATCATTGAGAATTACAGTTCTATTAAAGAAGAGCTTCAAACAAGGGGCTATGTATTTCAAAGTGATACAGATACTGAAGTTCTGGTCAATCTAATCGAGGAGATAAAAAAGAAAAACAAAGTTAAATTGGGGCAGGCAGTTCAAATTGCTTTAAATCAAGTGGTTGGGGCCTATGCTATCGCTGTTTTTGATAAGAACAAACCTGATGAAATGGTGGTTGCAAGGTTGGGAAGTCCTATTGCCATTGGTGTTGGTAAGAACTTTGAAGAATACTTTGTTGCATCTGATGCTTCTCCTTTCATAGAATATACGAAAGATGCTATTTATTTGGAAGATGAAGAAATGGCCATTATAAAAAAGGGCAGAAAAGTACATGTGAGAAGGATCAAGGATGACTCATTTGTAGATCCAGAAATTCATGAGTTAAAACTCAATTTAGAGCAAATAGAAAAGGGAGGTTACGAGCATTTTATGTTGAAAGAAATTCATGAACAACCTCGTGCTATTATCGATACTTTCAGAGGGCGATTGGTTCGCTCAGAGGGCATCATCAAAATGTCTGGAGTAGAAGATAATATGAAAAGGCTTCTCAATGCAGACAGAATTATTATTGCAGCCTGTGGTACATCTTGGCATGCCGGTTTAGTAGCCGAATATATTTTTGAAGAATTTGCGAGAATACCTGTAGAAGTTGAGTATGCTTCTGAATTTAGGTACAGAAATCCTATTATATCAGAAAAGGATGTACTCATTGTAATTTCGCAGTCGGGTGAAACTGCAGACACTTTGGCCGCAATTAAATTGGCCAAATCCAAAGGCGCTTTCGTTTTTGGTGTTTGCAATGTGGTAGGCTCGTCAATTGCGAGAGAAACTGATGCAGGTGCCTATACCCATGCAGGACCTGAAATAGGTGTTGCCTCTACCAAAGCCTTTACAACACAAATTACTGTTTTGGCCCTAATGGCATTGCGTTTAGCCAGAGCAAAAGGGACAATGAGCAGTTCAAAATACCGATTGTATCTTCAAGAGATTGAATTAATTCCTTCTAAAATAGAACGTTTGTTGGGTGTAGACGCCAAGGTGAAAGAAATTGCAGAAATCTATCAACATGTACCAAACTGTTTGTATCTCGGAAGAGGGTATAATTTTCCTGTTGCCTTAGAAGGAGCTTTAAAATTAAAAGAGATATCTTATATCCATGCAGAAGGTTATCCTGCTGCTGAAATGAAACACGGCCCAATCGCTTTGATTGATGAAAATATGCCGGTCATCGTCATTGCGACTGATTCAGAACATTACGAAAAGATCGTCAGTAATATTCAGGAAATTAAATCGAGAAAAGGAAAGATCATTGCCATTGTTACCGAGGGAGACCAGGTGGTAAAAGAACTTGCCGACCACGTCATTGAAATACCTTATGTAGAGGAGGCTTTTTCTCCATTGTTAACAACTATTCCACTGCAATTACTGTCTTATCATATTGCTGTAATGCGGGGTTGTAATGTAGATCAGCCAAGAAATTTGGCTAAATCCGTTACGGTAGAGTAATTCGCTTTTATTTTTGGGAGACTTTTAGTTATCTTTGTGAAAGACAGACATTAGTAACTAAAACCTAAAAAACATGAGTTATAAAGATTATAATGTTCACGGTAAATATGATGATCGTTTTGAACAGTATCACGACAACGGTAAGTTGTACCAAAGAGGAACCTTCAAAAACGGCAAAAAACACGGTGATTTTATCGAGTTTTTTGATAACGGCATCATGAGTCTTAAGTGCACTTTTGTTGATGGCGTCGAAGAAGGACCTTTTGAGCAGTACAATGAAGATGGAACTTTAGAGTATAAAGGAGTCTTTAAAAATGGCGAAATAGTATAATTGAAAATTCAAAAAAAAGCCCTGGCCATAGGTCAGGGCTTTTTTTTTGGGAAACGGGCTTATTTATTATTGAACTCGTTCATTGTTGTGTTTATCCCGGCAAGACCAAAAGAACGCATGGCCTCCTGCATTTTTTCAATTCTTTCGGGCAATTGTTTTTCTTCTCCTTCGGTCCATTCTCCCAAAACATAGTCAACTTGATTTCCTTTATGAAACTCATCTCCAATGCCAAAGCGAAGGCGGTTATAATTGGATGATTGCAAAATGTCCTGAATATTTTGCAACCCATTATGTCCTCCCGCACTTCCTTTTGTTTTGATCCTTATCGTCCCGAAAGGCAGATTGAGATCATCTGTTATGACAAAGATATTTTCAATTGGAATATTTTCCTTTTCCATCCAATACTTTACGGCTTTACCGCTGAGATTCATAAAAGTATTTGGTTTCAATAAGATAAATGTTCTGCCCTTTATTTTCAACTCGGTAAGATCCCCAAGTTTTTTTGTTTCAAATTTAAGATCGTTTTTAGCAATTAGATTATCCAACACCTTAAAACCAATATTGTGTCTTGTATTTTGGTACGTTTCACCTATATTTCCAAGTCCTACAATTAAGAATTTTTTCATGATCCCTATTCTTTTCAAATGTCAAGATATAAAAAAAGCTTTTCGAATTCGAAAAGCTTTTTTATATATACTTAAAAAAGATTATTCATTTGAAGCTTCAGGTGCATCTGCAGCTGCTTCAACTTCTTCTTCCTCTTCTTCTTCATCAGCTACCACAACAGCACGAGACATTCTTACTTGCGCAATTACCGTATTGTCTGGATGCAAAATGGTGTACTTATCACTTTGAGCAGAAGTTACAAAGATCTTATCCCCGATTTTTAAGGTAGAAATATCAACTGTAATAAAATCAGGAAGGTTATCAGGTAAGGCTTTTACTTTTAAAGTTCTGTTAGGGAACCTCAAAACTCCACCATTTCTAACACCAGGAGAAACTCCTTCTAATCTTACAGGAATGTTCATAGTAACTTCTTTATCATTGAATAACTGATAGAAGTCAACATGTAAAATTTTGTCGGAAACAGGGTGAAACTGAATATCTTGTAAAACAGCTTTTAGTTTTTCACCACTTTCTAGTTCAATTAAGGCAGTGTAAACGTTTGGAGTGTACACCAAGTTTTTAAACTCCATTTCGTCTGCTGCAAAGTGTAATGGTTGTTCTCCTCCGTATAACACGCAAGGAACCTTTCCAGCATTACGTAAGGCTTTTGTCGAAGACTTGCCCACGCTTTCTCTTTTAGATCCTTTGATCGTAATTGATTTCATTGTGTATAATTTATTTATATTAAAAATTGATCGCCGATGGATTTATTGTTTTGTACTCTATGCATCACATCCGCAAATAAAGGGGCGCAAGTTACAACTTTTATTTTAGAAGTAGAACGTTTTAAAGGAATAGAATCTGTTATTATAAGTTCCTCTAAATGAGACTGTTCTATTCTTTCTATAGCTTTTCCAGACAAAATTCCATGAGTTGCCAAGGCTCTAACGCTCTTTGCTCCGCGTTCCATCATCAATTCTGCAGCTTTAGTTAATGTTCCGGCTGTGTCTACCATATCATCCACAATGATCACATTTCTTCCGTTTACGTCACCAATTAATTCCATATGTTCTATCACATTCGCCTTTTTCCGCTCTTTATAACAGATCACTACTTCGCTATTCAAGAATTTAGAATAGGCATAAGCTCTTTTTGATCCTCCCATATCTGGTGATGCGATCGTAATGTCCTCTAAATTGAGATTTTTTACATAGGGAACCAATATAGTAGAGGCATAAAGATGGTCAACGGGCACTTCGAAAAAACCTTGAATTTGATCTGCATGTAAGTCCATTGTAATCACACGGGTTGCCCCGGCACTTTGCAGTAATTTGGCCACCATTTTTGCCGCGATGGGTACGCGAGGTTTATCTTTTCTGTCCTGACGAGCCCATCCGTAATAAGGCATAACTGCCGTGATGTGTCTGGCCGATGCCCTTTTGGCGGCATCGATCATCAATAACAACTCCATTAAATTATCAGTTGGTGGAAATGTAGATCCTATTAAAAAAATTCTTCTACCTCTTATGGATTCTTCGAAAGAAATTTGATATTCACCGTCGCTAAAGACATTTTTTTGCATTTTACCCAATTCTATACCGTAGGAATTTGCAATGTCTTGGGCTAAGGTTATACTTTGAGAACAAGCGAAAATTTTTGGATCAGGAAGTTTAAGTTTCATTATAAATAGCTGATTATTAATATATTGAATATAAAATAGAACGGGTTTCAAAATTACATAAAATATTTCATTATCAGGTGAGATTCCGCTTCGAAAAATTGAAAGTTCAATTGGCCCTATGAAAATGGGTGGTTTCTCAAACAGCAATAATCGTCATGCGAGAAATTGATTCATTTTTATTTGCAAATAGCGATTTATTGCTATATTTGCCAACGCAATTTTCGACCTTTAGCCGTCCTTTGAAAAGGAAGGAAACAGGAGGAAGACGAGAGATTCTTTGAAATAAAATGCCTTGGTGCCTGTCTACCGACAGGTAGAGCGGAATTGGTAGACCTGTCTGCCGACAGGCAGGCGCGCTGAAATATTGAAGATGTATATTGTTTATGCGATATCGAGTTTGACACATAATTATATTTATGTAGGTTTAACAAAGGAATTAGAGTTAAGGTTGCATCGACATAATGACGGTAGAGAAAGAACTACGAAATTTTATAGACCGTATAGATTGATTTATACAGAGTCGTGCCTTACTAGACCCGATGCAAGAGTAAGAGAGAAGTATTGGAAATCGGGAGTAGGTAAAGAGAAGTTAAGAAAGATGAGAGATTCTTTGAAATAAAATGCCTTGGTGGCGGAATTGGTAGACGCGCTGGATTCAAAATCCAGTGATAGCAATATCGTGTGGGTTCGATTCCCACCCAAGGTACATAGCCTCAGCTTTATTTAAGTTGGGGCTTTTTTATTTGTATGAGTTGAGTTTTTCAACAATTATTGTGAATTAACCAGTTTGTACTGCAGTCAAAGGGTTGAACCATTGAGGTATGGAATGATGAAATTTTATCGGGATTTTGCGGATAGTCCAACAATTTTTTTTGACAAGGCTCCGGTCACTTTCTTTGGTAAAATGTCCGTGCTCACTGTTGTCATTAATTGGGGTATATTGGTATTTCCCAATTTCTTTTTATCCGCAGCGTCAAGCCTATTGATTGAAACAGAAAATGCGATAAAAAGACATCCTATAAGCCACTTCTAAAAGGATTTTTGAAATATTTTTTTTGATTTAAATGTTAAGGCTATTAATATTTTTTTATCGCTTATTAATTCTTACTTTTAACCCCACAAAAATTAATTATAACGAAATGGAATTTATTGTTAACTATTTGCCATTCTTTGGCATATTGGCATTACTATTTGTTTTTTTTAAGAATCAATGGGTTTCCAAGCAAGCGGTCGGAAACGAAAAAATGTCAAACATTGCGAAACACATTGCCGATGGTGCAATGTCGTTTTTAAAAGCTGAGTATAAGATCTTAGCCATCTTTGTTGTAGCAGTTGCTATATTACTTTATTTTAAAGGTGCTTCGGAACCAGGTTCTAATGGTCTTGTTGCTTTATCTTTTGTTGTCGGGGCTATATGTTCAGCTTTGGCAGGATTTATTGGTATGCGCGTGGCAACCAAGGCAAATGTCAGAACTACAAATGCTGCCAGAGAATCTTTAGGAAAGGCCTTAGAGGTTGCTTTCGCTGGAGGATCTGTTATGGGATTAGGTGTTGTTGGTCTGGGCGTATTGGGTTTGAGTTCTTTATTTATGCTCTACCAAAACATGTGGCCGGGTGCAGAAAACTTGCCAATGGTACTTAATGTGCTATCCGGATTTTCTTTAGGAGCTTCTTCTATTGCTTTATTTGCCCGTGTTGGTGGAGGTATTTATACCAAAGCTGCCGATGTAGGTGCTGATTTGGTTGGAAAAGTTGAAGCCGGTATTCCTGAAGATCACCCCTTAAACCCTGCTACGATAGCTGATAACGTTGGAGATAATGTTGGTGATGTTGCCGGTATGGGAGCGGATTTATTTGAGTCATATGTAGGTTCGATTATTGGAACCATGGTATTGGGTGCCTTGATTATTACGCCGGATTTTGATGGATTGGGTGCAGTTTATTTACCTTTAGTGCTCGCAGCTGTAGGAATTGTGATGTCTATTATAGGAACATTTTTCGTGCGAGTTAAAGAAGGTGGTAGCCCACATAAAGCTTTAAATTTAGGTGAGTTTGGATCAGGTTTATTTATGATCATCGCATCTTATTTTATTATACAAGGAATGATTCCTGAAAGTGTTGAAGGATTGCCTTTTGGCGCTAACGGAGTTTTCTTTGCTACCTTAGCCGGTTTAGTAGCTGGTTTCTTGGTGGGTAAAATAACAGAGTACTACACAGGAACAGGGACTAAACCTGTGATTTCAATTGTAAAACAATCTGAAACAGGTTCAGCCACAAATATTATTGCCGGTTTAGGAGTTGGGATGATGTCAACGGCCATTCCCATTTTATTAATTGCAACCGGAATAATTGTTTCTCATTATTTTGCGGGATTATATGGTATCGCCATTGCTGCCGTTGGTATGTTGGCAAATACAGGTATACAACTGGCTGTTGATGCTTACGGACCCATTTCTGATAATGCGGGTGGTATTGCCGAAATGGCTGAATTACCAAAACAGGTACGTGAAAGAACAGACCAATTAGATGCAGTAGGTAATACAACAGCTGCTATTGGAAAAGGTTTTGCGATCGCTTCTGCTGCGCTTACTGCCTTAGCTCTTTTTGCCGCATTTATGAAAACGGCAAATGTTGAATCAATCGATGTTTCTCGTCCTGATATCATGGCTGGTTTACTCATAGGAGGGATGCTTCCTTTTGTTTTCTCTGCCTTATCTATGAAAGCAGTTGGTCGTGCCGCAATGGCAATGATCGAAGAGGTTCGTCGTCAGTTTAAAGACATCCCACAATTACACGCTGCATTGGAGATCATGAGAAAATATGATTCTGATATGAGTAAAGCAACAGCTGAAGACAGAAAAATATTTGATGAGGCCGATGGTTATGCAGAATATGAAAAATGCGTGGAAATTTCTACCGAAGCTTCTATTCGCGAGATGGTTTTACCTGGTCTATTGGCACTACTTGTACCGGTAGCAGTTGGTTTTATTGGTGGTGCGCAAATGCTAGGCGGATTACTTGCGGGTGTTACTACTTCCGGAGTTTTGATGGCTATTTTCCAATCAAACGCAGGTGGTGCATGGGATAATGCCAAGAAAATGATTGAAGCTGACGGGCGAAAAGGTACTGCTGCCCATAAAGCTGCTGTAGTAGGTGATACAGTTGGAGATCCTTTTAAAGATACTTCAGGTCCTTCTTTGAATATATTATTAAAATTAATGTCGGTTGTAGCCCTGGTAATTGCCCCAAGTATCGCTTTAGACGTGGATCAAATGGAAGCGCATAACGCAACTGCCATAGAATTGCACGAAACTGCGTCAGTTCAAAAGAAAGTTGAAAAAGAGGTTCGTATAACCATTGATGAAAACGGAGAAAAAGTTGCTGAGGTAAAAACAACGACAACTGTTGACGGTAAAGATGTAGTTGAGACCGAAACGCTAAAAGGTGATGAGGTTGAAAAGTTAATGAAGGAGAAAAAGGAATAAAATAATTTCAGTTTAATAATTAAAAGCTCTCATTTTTTGGGAGCTTTTTTTTTAGAATAAACCGTGAATTTGCGCATCGATCTTGTCGATCACGTAACCTAGATCTTCCTTTTTATCTACTATATTGAGGTTATCTACATCTACAATCAATAAATTCCCTTTGGTATATTGAGAGATCCAAGCCTCGTATCGCTCATTTAATCTGCTCAAATAATCTATACTGATCGAATTTTCATATTCCCTTCCTCTTCTGTGAATCTGGCCGACCAAAGTTGGAATGCTCGAACGGAGATAAATGAGCAGATCAGGAGGAGAAACCAATCTTTCCATCAGCTCAAAAAGAGAAATATAGTTCTTGAAATCCCGGTTCGTCATCAAACCCATCGAATGTAAATTGGGCGCAAAAATATGGGCATCTTCATAAATGGTTCTATCCTGAATGACATTTTTGCCACTTTCATGGATTTCTAAAATTTGTCTGAATCGACTATTCAAAAAGAAGATTTGCAAATTAAAAGACCAGCGCTCCATAGAACCATAAAAATCATCTAAATAGGGATTTTCAGCCACTGATTCAAAATGCGGTTCCCATTTGTAATGTTTGGCCAATAATTCTGTGAGGGTAGTTTTACCTGCTCCTATATTTCCGGCGATGGCAACGTGCATAGATTTTATTTTACTGATGAATAGCTTAGCGAAAATAAAAAATTATAGCGACTAATACAGGTTTCATGTCGCATTTTTATGGGCTCTCCTAGAACAAAGACCTATTTCGCTCACTTTTGCTCTAATTTAAATTGCATTAATTGTTCTCCATCGAAAATCATTAAAGTATTTGTAGAAAAGTAAAAATCTTTTATGGTGACTTGTTTGTCTAAAAGAATGGCTCTGTCTTCCTCTTTTATCAAAAAAAGAGCATTATTTTTCTTTAAAACTCTTTCTTTACCCCATATTTTGAGATCTGAAAATTGAGTGTTCGATTCAAAAGACATAAAACTACCGTATTGGTTAAAGACCAAGATTCCTTCCCGACCGACAAGATAAACGTATTGATTTGTGCTCAATATTTCTGTCGCTATAAAATCGGCATGATAGAAATACAGAGGTTGAGAAGTAATTCTGGTTTGATTTAATTGATAATCAAATAGTTCGAGCATATTGTTCTCTGTGCTGTAAAGCCATAAATTATTTTCTGAGGCAAAACTCACCAAGGCATAATTTACACTTCCAAGTCCGATTGCAGCAAGATGTGGATTGAGGTTGTTGTCTAAAATCACAACGGTATTAAAATCTTTGTAAAATAAAATGATCTTGAAAGGATTGGTGATGTCGACCGAACTCAGCCTGCCCAAATTTGGATTCTGGTAATTGAGCGTTAATTTTTCTGATTTTTTGAAAAGCGTGTTATTCTTGACATAATAGATATTTTCCAAGGGGTCTTTTCCCATAAAATAATCTGCATCAAGGGTTCGGCTACTCTCCAAAGTAGCTACCACATTTTGAGAAGACAAAACAGAGGTGAACAAGAAAAATATAAGACTCCAGCGCATGGTATAAAAATAAAAAAGCTTGAGACAACTCAAGCTTTTTTATCCATGTTTGTTTAGATTAAATACCGAACTCCTTTTTAAGTTTTTCAACAAAGTCAAGTTTCTCCCAGGTGAACAGCTCAACTTCCATGGTAATTGGATCAAAATATTGGGAGGTAAACGTTTTTGTTACCGTTCGGGGATCACGCCCCATATGTCCGTATGCGGCAGTTTCTGAATAAATAGGTTTACGCAATTTTAATCTGTCTTCGATCGCTGAAGGTCGGAGATCAAAAATTTGTTCGATCTTTTTAGAAATCTCCCCATCTGTCAACCTAACTTTTGAGGTGCCATATGTATTTACGTTGACCGAGGTAGGTTTAACTACACCTATGGCGTAAGAAATTTGAACCAGAACTTCATCACAAATTCCCGCGGCCACCATATTTTTTGCAATGTGTCTTGCCGCATAGGCCGCAGACCGGTCTACTTTACTGGGATCTTTACCACTAAATGCACCGCCGCCGTGAGCGCCTTTGCCTCCATACGTATCAACAATGATTTTTCTGCCTGTCAAACCTGTGTCGCCATGGGGTCCGCCAATGACAAACTTTCCGGTAGGATTTATATGGTAGGTAATATCCCCTTTAAACAGTGCTTGAATGTGTTTGGGCAGCGTCGCTTTTACCCTGGGAATCAAAATATTTTTGACATCATCAGCTATTTTTTTCAACATGACTTCATCTTCGTCAAATTCATCGTGCTGGGTAGATAATACGATGGTGTCAATTCTAAGAGGGACATTATCATCAGCGTATTCAACAGTTACCTGACTTTTCGCATCGGGTCTGAGGTAAGTTATTTCTGAGTTCTCTCTTCTCAAACCGGCTAATTCAAACAACATTCTATGACTTAAATCCAATGCCAACGGCATATAGTTTTCAGTCTCTTTGGTGGCATAACCAAACATCATACCTTGGTCGCCGGCGCCCTGTTCTTCTTTTTTTCCTCTGTCGACACCCTGATTGATATCCTGAGATTGTTCGTGGATGAGTGAAATTACACCACAGCTATCTCCTTCAAATTGATAAGCTCCTTTGGTATAACCGATCCTATTGATGGTTTCTCTCGCAATTTTGGCGACATCTATATAGGTATTTGTGTGTACTTCACCAGCCAAGACCACTTGTCCGGTGGTCACCAGCGTTTCACAGGCAACTTTTGCTTCAGGGTCAAAGGCCAAAAAGGCATCTAATAAACTATCTGAAATCTGATCTGCTACCTTATCGGGATGTCCTTCAGAAACAGATTCTGATGTGAATAAATATGACATTTCTCTAATAATTTTAGAGGATTTCGAACAAATACAACAGGAAATACTAAAGTAGTGTAGATACTGCTTTAGCATTTTTTAAAGAGGTTGCAATCAGTTCAAATCTTTCCTCGTGTTATGGCAGCAAATTTATGCAAAAGAGAACGATAAAATGATAAAATTTTGCAAAAATAATTTGTAAGGTTTTCATCATATGCTGACCAAACTTTAAAATCTTTAAGCATATGAAACAGTTAACCGTTCTTTTATTCCTTTTCATGGGTATCATATGTTCTTGCGGATCAGATGATTCTGACATGAATGAGATGTCCATGATAGAAAGTGAAAAAATCTATCAAGGTAATTTTGTTTCTGTGGCACACCCAACATCAGGGACAGCTAGCACGAACAAGGAAAGAACAATGTTAGCATTTAAAAATTTTAAGACGGATAAGGGTCCGAAATTGGATGTGTATTTGGCAAAGGAATCTGACCCTAAAAATTACATCAATTTGGGTGAGTTGAAAGGGATTGAAGGTGATTTTACCTACGACCTTCCTGCTAACTTAAATCTTACAGAATACAAGTTCGTGGTGATTTGGTGTGTAGAGTTTTCTGTAAGTTTTGGTCATGCAGAATTAAAATAATGTTAGGATATTTTAAAAATATATGTACATTTGTTGCTCAATAGTCAAGAAAATGAAAAAATCTTTGAACAATATGAATATGATGATGCACTTTAACAAGGGCAGAGGATAGTATTGTACAAATTGAAATATACAATGGCCTCTGAATTTTTCAGAGGCTTTTTTTTTAGAATTAAAATGCAAAAAACAAAAGAAATGACCATGATGATGTGTAAAATGATGTTTTCCAACATGATTCGGTATTGCCATATTTAGATTGAACAAAAAATGTAAAGTCCCTGTGGTAATACCAAAACTACAGGGACTTTTTAATTCATAAAAAATCAAAATCATGAGTACAGAAAAATTTTCAACAAACGCATTACACGCAGGTCACGATACAAAAGAAACTTCAGGAACCAGAGCCGTGCCCATTTATCAAACAACTTCTTATGTATTTAAGAATACCCAACACGCCGCAGATCTGTTTTCACTAAAAGAACCCGGTTTTATTTATACCCGGCTCAATAACCCGACCAATGATATTTTAGAAAGGAGGTTGGCCGCTTTAGACGGAGGAATAGGCGCAGCAGTATTTGCCTCGGGTACGGCAGCTATCTCTACCGCCTTGTTAACACTTTTGCGTGCAGGCGACCATATTGTGGCATCCAATTCACTTTATGGAGGCACATACAATTTGCTGTCAGTTACCCTGCCCAGATTAGGTATTCACACCACTTTTGTAGATGCCGGTGAGACAGAAAACGTTCAAAATGCCATACAAGAAAACACACGTGCAGTTTTTATCGAATCTGTCGGGAATCCAAAATTGGATGTTCTAGATATCAAAGCAATTTCGACTGTCACCAAACAGTTTAAGATTCCTCTTTTGGTCGACAATACTGTCGCAACACCTTATTTGTTAAACCCAATTGAACACGGTGCCAACATCGTTTTGTATTCCTTGACCAAATATATAGGTGGACAAGGTAATTCACTGGGGGGTGCTATTGTTGATGGAGGAAATTTTGACTGGAGTAGCGGTAAATTCCCGGAATTTACGGAGCCTTCAAAGGGATATCACGGCTTGGTGTACAGCGAAGCATTGGGTGAGGCGGCCTATATCGCCAAAATTAGATTGGAAGGATTAAGAGATTTCGGGGGAGCTTTGAGTCCGTTTAACGCTTTTCAAATTATTCAAGGGCTTGAAACACTGTCTGTACGTATCAAAAAGCACAGCAAAAGTGCCTTAAAATTGGCGCAATGGTTAGAAAAGCAGGAAGAAGTGAGTTGGGTAAATTATCCCGGTTTAAAAAGCGCTCCATATCATGAATTGGCCAAAAAATATTTACCTAAAGGGCAAAGTGGTTTGGTCACTTTTGGTTTAAAAGGAGGTTATGAAGCGGCGCAAAAGGTGGTAGATTCGGTGAAATATTTCTCCCTTTTAGCCAATATAGGAGATACAAAATCACTCATTATTCATCCGGCAAGTACAACGCATCAACAGTTAAGTGAAGAAGACCAGCTCAAAACAGGAGTCTCTCAGGATTTGATCAGATTATCTGTCGGTTTAGAAGATTTGAAGGATCTAAAAGCAGATCTGAAAGAGGCTTTTAAAAAGGTTCAATCACTGGTTGAGAAATAAAAGAAATCAAGTTGATTTAGCCAGCAATTGTTATTGTAAAGTACGGGTAATATATTACTTTTGCCCCAAGTTCATTTTAAACAAAGAAATCGTTATCCGGAAAGGCGGAGGGATTAGACCCAGTGAAGCCTTAGCAACCCTTTCTCAGTAAAGAAGGTGCTAAATTCTACCAAGATTGGATAGATAACAGTAAAGAACCACCACTTTTCAATAACAATTTCTCTAGTTGTGCTTAAAAACGAAAGAAATTGAAAAAAGATTTAAACTTTATCAGCATAAAAGACTTTACCACAGAAAGTGGTTATTATTATCCGTCTTTTGAATTGAGTTATCAGGTATTTGGAGAACCTATCCATACGGCACCTACTGTATTGGTCAATCATGCCCTCACCGGAAATTCGAATGTCGCAGGGAAAGACGGTTGGTGGAATTCATTGATCGGTCCGGGAAAGGTTATTGATACGAATCACTATGCGGTGATCGCTTTTAATGTACCGGGGAATGGCTATGACGAAAAACAGGAGAATCTCATAGAGAATTATGAGGATTTTAATGCCCGGGATATTGCCGAATTATACGGAAGGGCTTTATCTCAGCTGGGTATTGAAAAACTATATGCGGCCATAGGGGGTTCTTTAGGCGGAGGAATTGCCTGGGAATTGGCTTTTGCTTTTCCTGATCTCATAGAGAATTTAATCCCGGTGGCTTCAGATTGGAAAGCTTCAGATTGGATTTTGGCGCATAACAAAACGCAATTGCAGATTCTGTCCAATTCTTCACAACCGGTCCATGATGCCCGGATGATGGCGATGTTATTTTACCGAACAGCAGATTCTTTTAAACAAAAGTTCAATCGCACGAAAAATGCCGAACAAGGAACTTTTAATACAGAGAGTTGGTTGTTGTACCACGGCAAACAATTAGAGAACAGATTTACGCTACAAGCATATAAAATGCTCAATCATTTACTCAGTACTGTTGATGTATCCAGAGATCGCGGGACGTTTGAAGAAGTTTTGAGCAGGTTAAAAGCCCGTGTTTTTCAAATCGGTGTTGATTCCGATTTCTTTTTTGTTCCGCAGGAAATAAAGGATACGCAAAAAATACTGACCAGAGCGGGAGTGGAAAATTCTTATGAAGAGATCAAATCCATACATGGTCACGACGCTTTTTTGATCGAGTATGAACAGTTGTCGGAATTGTTAACTCCACTTTTCAAATCGCCCAAAACAAAGCCAAAAAACAAGCAAAAGATCAAGGTGCTAAAATTTGGTGGAAAATCATTGGGCAATGGGGATGGTCTGGACTATGTGCTTTCTATTGTCAAGAAAAAGATAACACAAGAGGAGAAAATTGCCATCGTCGCTTCAGCTCGTGGAAATGCTACTGATGAGCTGATAGATATGCTCAATTTGGCTAAGCTTGGAGAAGATTTTCAGGATAAATTTGAAGCTTTTAAGACTTACCAAAGTTTACCGGATCCTTCTTTGGATCTTTCACATGAATTTGATCTGCTCAAAAAAGTATTTGACGGGGTTCAACTTTTGGGGGATTACAGCCATAAAATAAAAGATAAGGTCGTTGCACAAGGCGAGATTATTTCCGTTAAAATGTTGGCTAATTTGCTCACAAAGGAAGGTATTCATGCTGATCCGGTAGATTCTAGAAAATTGATAAAAACGGACGATACTTTTGGTGAGGCCATCCCTATTCAAAAAGTATCTCGTGAAAATGTCATCCGACATTTTAAGGATAAAGATGATGAAATACAGGTCGTAACCGGATTTATAGCCTCTAATTTAGATGGCGATACAACCACTTTGGGAAGAAATGGAAGTAACTATTCTGCAGCCTTATTGGCCAATTATCTGGATGCCTTGGAATTGGAAAATTATACGCATGTCAATGGGATTTATACCGCCAATCCTGAATTAGTTGAGGATGCGCAAAAAATTGAAGAACTCACATTTCAGGAAGCAAATGAACTGGCCAATTTCGGTGCGACTATTTTACATGCCAAAACCATCATTCCATTAGTCGAAAAGAATATCCCACTGAGGTTATTAAACACTTTCGAGCCGGAGAACAAAGGAACTCTGATCAAATCTGAGGTAAAAAGCGAAGGAATCCGTTCTGTAACCGTTCAGGAAAATGTTTCTTTGATCAGCTTGGAAGGAAGAGGATTGTTAGGAAAAGCGGGTGTCGATGCGAGAATTTTTTCCGCTTTAGCAAAAGAACATATCAGTGTCAGTATCATTTCTCAAGGATCTTCTGAAAGAGGAATTGGTTTTGTAGTAAGTAGTTCTGATGCAAAATTTGCGAAGCAGGCCTTGGAAAAAGAATTTGCCAAAGAATTTGAAACAAAAGATGTCAACAGGGTTCATATCATGAAAGATCTTGTGATCGTTTCTATAATTGGCCAAAGTTTAGACCATTTCCATTTTTCTTATAATGCTTTGATGAAAAATGGCATTTCACCCATATTGATCAATAATACGGTTACCGGAAAAAATATCTCATTGCTGCTCAAGGAAACTGACTTAAACAAAGCGATCAATGTGATCCACGGAAGAATTTTTGGTGTGGCGACAAAGATCAATATCGCTGTGTTTGGCAAAGGTCTGGTAGGGGGTACTTTGATCGATCAAATATTGAAAAGTAGTCCTGAAATTGAAAACAGACGAGACTTGAAACTCAATATCTTCGCTGTGGCCAACTCCAAAAAAGTATTGCTCAACAGACATGGTATCGATGAAAATTGGCGGTTAGCGTTAGAAGAAAAAGGGAAAACACCTTATAATATCAATGATGTTATCCAGTTTGCCAGAAAAAATCATTTGGAGAATTTAATCGCTGTAGACAACACGGCCAGTGATGGTTTTGTTATGAATTATTTTCCTCTGGTCGAAAATGGATTTGATCTCGTTTCATCCAATAAAATTGCGAATACAAAATCGTATGATTACTATACCTCGCTGAGGCAAAAGCTGAAAAAAGCGGAAAAATCCTATTTATATGAAACCAATGTGGGCGCAGGTTTACCTTTGTTAGATACGATCAAATTATTACACCTTTCGGGAGAAAATATCACCAAAATAAAAGGAGTGTTCTCGGGGAGTTTGAGTTATATTTTTAATCAGTTTTCTGTCAGAAATGAGCCTTTCAGCAAAATTATTCGCGAAGCTATGGCGCAAGGATTTACAGAGCCTGATCCGCGCGAAGACCTAGGAGGAAATGATGTTGGCAGAAAATTGCTGATCTTGGCCAGAGAATTGGATCTGCAAAATGAATTTCAGGATATCAGCATACATAATTTAATTCCTGAAAATTTACACTCCATTGATTTGGAGACATTTTTAGAGAAAATGGAGGAACTTGATGAGATTTATGATCAAATAAAAACGAATCAGAAGCCCGATCATGTGTTGAGATATGTGGGTGAATTGTCTGGTGATTTGAGTCAGGATAAAGGCTTATTGAAAGTAGAATTGGTTTCCGTACCCAATAGCAGTTCGCTGGGTCAGGTTCAGGGTTCAGATTCTATTTTTGAAATTTACACAGAGTCATATGGTGAAAGACCTTTGGTCATTCAGGGGGCAGGGGCCGGCGCAAAAGTAACGGCCAGAGGAGTTTTTGGAGATATTTTGAGATTAACAGAAAAAGCAGTTTAGTATGAGTACAGAAAAGCATTTTGAAACAGAAGCCATCAGAAATCAAATGGATAGAACACCTTATAGTGAGCATTCTACACCCTTATTTTTGACGTCGAGTTTTATTTTTGACGATGCGGAGGATATGCGCGCCTCTTTTGCCGAAGAAAAGGAGAAGAACTTGTATAGCCGATTTACCAATCCGAACACCACTGAATTTATCGATAAGATCGTTAAAATGGAAGGTGCGGAAAGTGGTTATGCTTTTGCTACCGGAATGGCCGCCATCTATGCAACGTTTGCCGGGCTTTTATCGGCCGGAGATCATATCGTTTCTGCTCGTTCGGTGTTTGGTTCTACCCATACGTTGTTCACGAAATACTTTCCGAAATGGAATATTACTACCTCCTATTTTAAAGTAGAAGAAGCAGATAAAATAGAAGAATTGATCCAACCCAATACTAAAATTCTTTATGCAGAAACGCCGACAAACCCGGGGGTAGACATCATCGACCTGGAATTGCTGTCTAAAGTGGCGAAAAAGCACAATTTAATTCTTATTATCGATAACTGTTTTGCGACGCCCTATATCCAAAAGCCCATCGAATTTGGAGCCGATATTGTGGTGCATTCTGCCACGAAATTGATCGACGGTCAGGGAAGAGTTTTAGGTGGAGTTGCTGTTGGACGCGCAGATTTGATTCGCGAAATCTATTTATTTGCCAGAAATACCGGTCCGGCGATGTCTCCCTTTAATGCCTGGGTTCTTTCAAAAAGTTTGGAAACGCTGGCAGTAAGGGTCGAGAAACATTGTGAAAACGCCATCAAAGTGGCTGAATTCTTAGAAAATCACAAACAGGTGAATTGGGTAAAATATCCCTTTCTAAAAAGTCATCCCAATTACGAGGTGGCAAAGAAGCAGATGAAACTGGGGGGAAATATTGTTGCTTTTGAAATCAAAGGAGGAATTGAGGCAGGAAAGGCATTCTTGAACAAAATTAAGATGTGTTCTCTCTCGGCTAACTTAGGGGATACCAGAACGATAGTCACGCATCCGGCTTCAACAACACACAGTAAACTGTCTCTTGAAGACAGATTGGAAGTGAGCATTACCGACGGCTTGGTGAGAACTTCGATCGGACTTGAACATATACAGGATATTATGGCAGATTTTGAACAGGCACTGTCCTAAAGCTGATATTAAGAAATTAAAAATGGCAAGAAATAATTTATACCCGGTATTCTTAAAGGTCCATAATTTAAACACCCTAATTGTTGGTGGCGGAAATGTGGGACTGGAAAAACTGACCTTTTTACTTAAATCCAGTCCGGATGCCAAAGTAACTGTATTGTCAAAAGATTTCCATCCGGATTTAGTTACCCTGGCCAAGGATTTTGATGTTCAATTGATCGAGGACACCTATCAGCAGGCTAGTCTGGAAAAGCGACAAATAGTGATCGCTGCTACAGATGATGTCGACTGTGAACGAACAAATTTATAGAGATTGCAGGGAAAGAAGCATATTGGTCAATGTGGCTGACAATCCTCCTTTTTGTGATTTTTATATGGGGGGTATTGTGACCAAAGAGAATTTGAAGATTGCCATTTCTACCCATGGAAAATCACCGACGACCGCAAAGAGATTGCGACAATTTTTTGAAGAATTTTTGCCTGAAAATATGAACGATCTTCTTGAAAACCTGCATGCTTACAGACAAACACTCGGAGGAGATTTTGAAGAAAAAGTAAATCGGCTGAATGAACTGACCAAAGGTTTGATCGGCAGGGATGAAACGTCGGCGGAATTTAAAAAAGCGATTTCTCTTATCGATATTGTCAATCAAAAAGATCCGACCCTTGAAGAGGCGAATGGAAGGTTTTATGCAAAGGAGTTTTTATACTCCCTTCGAATGACCGAAGTGTTAAACCGAATTTTTCCAGATGCTTCTGAACCCTTGCAGCTGGCCATTAGGGCTCAGCATATCGGTCGGTGGGAAATACCCCGTGAAAGCTATGAAATGAATCGAGAAGGATATTTGAGATGGAGAAAGGAGCTCAAAGATTTTCACGCGGAAAAAGTACAAGAATTACTTGAAAAATCGGGGTATGACCATGATTTGATCGAAAAGGTAAAATCATTGATCAAAAAGAAACAACTCAAAAGAAATAAGGAAGCACAAATTTTAGAGGATGTTGCCTGCCTGGTATTTTTGCAAGATTATTTTTCTGATTTTGCCAAAAAGCATACTGAAGAAAAGATCATCTCCATTTTACAAAAAACCTGGGCTAAAATGTCGGATAAAGCGAGAACGGAAGCCCTTAACATTAGATTAACCCAAGAAGAAACAAATTTGATCAAAAAAGCGCTCGAAGAAAAAGTTTGATTTAACAGGAGCAGGCCCATTCGATTGGCGGCAAGCAATGAAATGCAGCAGTTATATAGTATCTTTGCAAAACCCTCATGAACCAAAGCAAAGAAATGGTAGGAAAAAACAGTGTACAACATGCATAAAATAGAAGAAATATTACAGCATAGAATTTTGGTTTTAGATGGTGCCATGGGCACTATGCTTCAGCGATATCATTTTACTGAAGAAGATTATCGCGGAGAGCGTTTTAAGGATTATCCCAGTTCTTTAAAAGGGAACAATGATCTTTTATCGCTTACCCAGCCAAAAGCCATCAAGGAAATTCACGCCAAATATTTGGCCGCCGGAGCTGATATTATTGAGACCAATACTTTTTCGGGTACCACCATTGCCATGGCAGATTACGATATGGAAGGGCTGGTGTATGAACTCAACTTTGAATCGGCGAAACTTGCCAGAGAGGTAGCCGATGAATTTACAAAAAAGGAACCCGAAAAGCCCCGTTTTGTAGCAGGATCTATTGGCCCGACGAATAAAACGGCGAGTATGTCGCCTAAAGTCAATGATCCCGGTTATCGTGCGGTAACTTTTGAAGATCTGAAAGTGGCCTATAAACAGCAAGTGGAAGCTTTGATCGATGGTGGGGTAGATCTGTTACTGGTTGAAACGGTCTTTGATACATTGAACGCCAAGGCAGCGCTATTTGCCATTGAAGAAGTAAAAGAAGAAAGAAATATAGAGATCCCCATTATGGTGAGCGGAACCATTACCGATGCGAGTGGCCGAACACTTTCCGGACAAACGGCGGAAGCTTTTTTGATTTCCGTATCACACATTCCCCTGCTTACTGTTGGCCTAAATTGTGCGCTAGGGGCCAAACAACTCACGCCTTATTTACAGGTCTTGTCGGATAAATCTGAATTTGGAATATCTGCGCATCCTAATGCCGGTCTGCCAAATGCGTTTGGCGAATACGATGAATCTCCTCAGGATATGGCAAACCAGATCAAAGAATATTTGGATAAAAATTTGATCAATATCATTGGCGGTTGTTGCGGAACTACTCCGGAACATATCACGGCCATCGCGGAGATTGCAAAAAAGTATACACCGAGAAAAATTGCCCAAGAAGTATCATCTTCTACTAAAATTTAGCTATGTTTTTATCAGGATTAGAACCATTATATATTAGCTCTGAAAGCAATTTCATCAATGTTGGCGAACGTACCAATGTAGCCGGGTCGAAAATGTTTTTGCGCTTGATCAAAGAAAGGCAGTTCGACAAAGCGCTGGATGTAGCCAGGGAACAGGTAGAAGGAGGCGCACAGATCATCGATGTGAATATGGATGACGGATTGATCGATGGGAAAGAAGCCATGGTTAATTTCTTGAATCTGATCGCATCGGAACCCGATATAGCGCGTGTACCTGTAATGATAGACAGTTCTAAATGGGAGATCATTGAAGCTGGTTTACAGGTAGTTCAAGGGAAAAGTGTTGTCAACAGCATCAGTTTAAAAGAAGGCGAAGAAGAGTTTATCAGACAGGCTAAACTGATCAAAAGATACGGTGCGGCGGTCATTATTATGGCTTTTGACGAAGTGGGTCAGGCCGATAATCTGGAAAGAAGAATAGAAATTGCCAAAAGATGCTATGACATTTTGGTGAATCGAGTACAGTTTGATGCTGAAGATATTATTTTCGATCTCAATATTTTCCCTGTGGCAACGGGGATGGATGAGCATAAGAACAATGCCTTAGACTTTATCAATGCCACGAAATGGGTAAGAGAAAATTTACCAAAGGTCAGTGTAAGTGGTGGGGTGAGTAATGTTTCTTTTTCGTTCAGAGGCAACAATGCGGTGCGTGAAGCCATGCATTCTGTCTTTTTATACCACGCCATCAAAGCAGGCATGAATATGGGTATTGTAAACCCAAGTATGCTGGAAGTTTATGACGAAATTCCTAAAGATCTTTTAGAAAGGGTAGAAGATGTGATCTTAAACAGACGCGAAGATGCCACCGAAAGATTGTTGGATTTTGCAGAAACATTTAAGGGTGTTAAGAAAGAACAGAAAGTTGATCTGGAATGGAGAAAAGCTTCTTTGCAAGAAAGAATTACCCATGCCCTGGTAAAGGGTGTCGATCAGTATATTCTGGAAGATGTGGAAGAAGCCAGAACTGCAGCTTCTAAACCATTGGATGTGATCGAGATCAATTTAATGGCCGGGATGAACGTAGTGGGAGACCTTTTCGGTTCTGGAAAAATGTTTTTGCCCCAAGTGGTAAAGTCGGCTCGGGTTATGAAGAAGGCTGTGGCTTATCTGATTCCCTATATAGAGGAAGAAAAATTAAAAAACCCGGGAGGAAGTTCAGGAGCCGGAAAAATCTTATTGGCCACAGTGAAAGGCGATGTGCACGATATCGGTAAAAATATAGTAAGCGTAGTATTGGGGTGCAATAATTATGAAATCGTCGATTTAGGTGTCATGGTTCCTCCGCAAAAAATCCTGGAAACGGCTGTGGCAGAAAAAGTAGACGTGATTGGCTTGAGCGGTTTGATCACCCCGTCACTTGACGAAATGGTTTATTTGGCCAAAGAAATGCAAAGACAGCACTTTTCTGTTCCTCTATTGATCGGTGGGGCAACCACTTCAAAGGCGCATACGGCAGTAAAAATTGACCCGCATTACACTCATGCAGTGGTGCATGTTTTGGATGCTTCAAAAGCAGTAACTGTTGTTGGGAACTTATTGCAACAGGAAACTTCTTCTGCTTATAAATCGGAGATCAAAAATGATTATGAAAAACTTCGCGTAGGTTTTTTTGCGAGAAATGAAAAAAAGGAGATGCTTTCTATAGAAGCGGCTAGAAAGAATCGATTTAAAATAGATTGGGAAAAGGAGAAAATAGGGATACCCAAATTTCTGGGTACAAAACAGTTTGATGAGGTGGATCTCAAAAGAGTTGTGCCATATATAGACTGGACACCTTTTTTCAGAACCTGGGAGCTGCACGGTAAATATCCTGCTATTTTGGAGGATAAAGTGGTAGGGAAAGAAGCGAGCAAGTTATTCAAAGATGCCAAGAAAATGCTGAAAGAAGTGATCGATAAAAAATTATTGACCGCCAAAGCCATTTTCGGACTTTTCCCTGTGAATGCAGTGGGTGATGATATAGAAGTCTATACGGATTCTAAAAGAAATGAAATTCGCACCAAATTTGTCACTTTGCGACAACAGAGCAAAAAGAAAGAGGGAATTCCGAATATAGCCTTAGCCGATTTCATTGCGCCTAAAGATACCGGAAAGGAAGATTATATGGGCGCTTTTTGTGTCACAGCCGGTTTTGGAACAGACGAACTATCTCAAAAATATTTGTCTGATCACGACGATTATCATTCCATCATAATCAAGGCAATTTCAGATCGTTTGGCTGAGGCTTTAGCCGAATATTTGCACATGGAAGTTCGTCGTCAGTATTGGGGTTATGCACCGGAAGAAACATTGAGCAATGAGGAACTGATCAAAGAAAAATACAAAGGAATTCGGCCTGCACCCGGATATCCCGCCTGTCCGGATCACACCGAAAAATTAACGATCTGGGATTTGCTGGAAGTAGAGGATAAAATTGGTGTAAAGCTCACAGAAAGTCTGGCCATGTGGCCTGCGGCCTCTGTTTCTGGTTATTATTTTGCCAATGAAAGATCCAAATATTTTGGACTGGGTAAAATTACAGAGGATCAGGTAAAAGATTTTGCCGAAAGAAAGGGTATGAGTTTTGAAGAAGCAAAAAGATGGTTGTCACCCAATCTTATGAACTAAGGATGTATCAAAAAACAGTATAACAACAGCATGAAAATTTCAGATCATTTCGAGCAAGCCAAAGGGAAGACCTTGTTTTCTTTTGAAATTGTTCCGCCTCAAAAGGGTCAAAACATTCAACATTTATATGACAATATAGATCCTTTGATGGAATTTAAACCTCCTTTTATCGATGTGACCACTTCAAGAGAAGAGCATATCTTTATCCAGAGAAAAGACGGGTTGCTCGAGCGAAAAATAACCCGTATGCGCCCGGGTACCGTCGGTATTTGCGCTTCTATCATGCATAAATACGGTGTAGATACCGTACCACATATTTTATGCGGAGGTTTTTCAAAAGAAGAAACAGAATATGTTCTGGTAGATTGTCATTATTTGGGTATTGAAAATGTGATGGCGCTGCGCGGGGATGCCATGAAGCATGAAGCTTATTTTGTTCCTACAGAAAATGGAAACAACTATGCTGTTGAGCTGGTCAAACAGATACACGATCTCAACCGGGGAAAATACCTGCACGAAATTGTAGACGCTAGTCATCAGACCAATTTTTGTATTGGAGTGGCCGGTTATCCGGAAAAGCATTTTGAATCGCCCAGTATGGAATCTGATTTGAGGAGATTGAAGGAAAAAGTAGAGGCAGGGGCGGATTATGTGGTTACACAGATGTTTTTTGACAATAAAAAATTCTTCAAATTTGTAGAAAAGGCAAGAGAAATAGGGATTACGGTGCCCATCATTCCGGGAATCAAGCCAATAGCCATTCAGAAACACATGAATGTATTACCTCAGATTTTCAGGGTCGAATTGCCGGATGAGCTGGTCAAGGAAGTGGATAAATGCAGTTCGAATAAGGATGTCAGGCAGGTAGGGATAGAATGGGCGATTCAGCAATCCAAAGAATTGATCAAAGCAGGTGTGCCGGTGGTTCATTTTTATTCGATGGGAAAATCAGACAACATCAAAGCCATCGCCTCAGAAGTGTTCTAAATAGGTAAAACTGATGCAGTTATAAGAAAAACGAATTTATAAATGGTGCTGAGCATTAAAATATTGATTATTTTTGTGCTCAAATCAGGAATCAAAATTTAAAATTATGGCAATAGAAGTTACAGATGCTACATTTAATGAAGTAGTATTGAAATCAGATAAACCGGTATTGGTAGATTTTTGGGCAGCTTGGTGCGGACCTTGTCGAATGTTACACCCAATTATCGATGAATTGAATGGTGAGTTTGGAGATAAAGTAGTCATCGCGAAAGTAGATGTAGACAATAACCAAGAATACGCCGCAAAATACGGTGTGAGAAATATCCCTACCGTTTTAATGTTTAAAGGTGGTGAAATAGCTGATAAACAAGTAGGTGTAGCGCCTAAAAACGTATATGCAGATAAATTGAACGCTTTGTTATAAGCTGAACACAACAAAATGAAAAGCCCGATTTGATCGGGCTTTTTTTATGCCTTCTTTTTAATTAATGCTTACTTTTGGTTTATGAGTATGAACGATATCAAATACCTGGAAAAGATTCCGCCGCTTGAAATATTAGCCAAGCAGGTGGTAGAAGGATTTATTACAGGGATGCACAAGAGTCCTTTTCACGGTTTTTCTGTTGAATTTGCTGAACACAGATTGTACAATAAGGGGGAAAGTGTTCGAGATGTGGACTGGAAGTTATTTGCGAAAACAGAGAAGTTATTTGTGAAGCGCTATGAAGAAGAGACCAATTTGCGCTGTCAGTTGATCATTGACGATTCGTCATCTATGTCATTTCCCCAAAGTGAGAATAAGAAATTGGAAAATCTGAACAAAATTGGGTTTTCTGCACTGGCCGCTGCTTCTTTGCTGGAGATCTTAAAAAGGCAACGGGATGCGTTTGGATTGTGTATCTATTCTGATCAATTGGATTATTACGCCCCGGCAAAAGGAAGCGAAAGGCAAAAGCGGATGTTGATGGACCAGCTCGAAAAACTTATGCAAAAACCGGGCAGTAAAACCACCAATACTTATCAGATACTCCATGAGATTGCAGAAAAAATTCACAGGCGGTCCTTGATCTTTTTGTTTACTGATATGTTGCAATCAGACAAAAAAGAAGAAGAGTTGATCTCGGCCTTACGCCATTTAAAATACAATAAACACGAAGTCGTATTATTCCACATTTATTCAGGGAAATATGAACTGGAGCTCAATTTCGACGAAAGACCTAAAAAATTTGTCGATGTAGAGACGGGAGAAAGGATCAATGTATTTGCACAAAATTACAGGGAGGACTATAAAAGAATGATGGAAGAATTTTTTAAGCAGCTCAAAATGAAATGTATGCAGTATAAAATAGATTATGTTCCTGTAGATATACACCAAGGTTTTGAGAAAGTATTGAGTGCCTATTTATTGAAAAGACAACAAATTCTATAAAAAGTAAAAAAACATTTTGCAAAAATAAAAAACCAACTTATATTTGCATCCGCTTTAAGCGATGGTTTGGTAGTTCAGCTGGTTATCCCGAGGACTCGGGAATGCCTGTCACGCAAACCGCATTGAAAAGTTCATTACATGTTTTATGTTTACCTTCTTCAAAGTAAGTTAGATAAATCTTATTATATTGGACAGACCAATAATCTTGAAAAAAGATTATTTGATCATAATGAGGGTTTATCAAAGTACACAAGTCGTAAGAGACCTTGGGAAATAGTTTATTTTGAAAAATTTGAAACAAGAACAGAAGCCATAAAGAGAGAGCGATTTCTTAAACAACAAAGAAATAGTTCTTTTTATAAGAGTTTATACGAGACGAATTAATTAGTCTCAAACGGTTTGGTAGTTCAGCTGGTTAGAATACATGCCTGTCACGCATGGGGTCGCGGGTTCGAGTCCCGTCCAGACCGCTTCTTTTAAGAGTAAAAATAGTTGTGTTGTTAACGTTAAGTTTTAATACTTAAGAAGTTAGCTAATGAAAAGCTTCATCCCGAGTGCTCGGGACTGAGGTTTTTTTGTTTTATGTGACTACATTTGTGACCACAACTTAAAAAACAGGTATATTTTATCTTATTTAACTTCAGTTTATTTTCGTTTAGTGTCCCATTTTTTAAAAAACCTTATGTAAATTAAAACATCTTAAAAAGATAATTAAGAAAAACCCAGAAGAATCCTCATTTGGTTTTGGATCAATTAATTCTGTTCAAGCTTGTCCTTTGATTTTTATGGCCAATCTGATCGTCATGTACAATTAGTCTATTTTCATAAATCGCATCACCCTATTTATTGAGTATTTGGATCGCATATCAAGCGCAAGATCTACGCGCCTTGTTTTTCTTTGTTGATTACCCTGTCCTGATAACATATATTGGGATGACAGATTACTTTGTTCGGTTAACAAGGTTGAGATCTCAGCCGTGGGAGATAATTATTGAGATAAAAGTTTAGTCGCAAATAACTCCATTGTAGAATTAAATAAATAAAAAAATAAACAATAATAAAAGTGATCAAACCATGTGTAAATGATTGAAATACAATTTATAAAGTATATTATGTGTGTTTAAATTATGTTAAAATTATTTTTAAGGAGGTAATTAAGTGGTATTATTGTTTAATAAATAATTATATTTGTTAAACAAAAAATAAGATTTGAAGTCTCGCAAATTCATATCATTGTCTGTCGATCCGGTTGGAACTGTAATGGCCATCTTCTTGATTGTTGTTTGGAGTGTGAGTCTTCTTCTTTTGCTGAATTGGACTATTGACTTCAGTAACCCATTAACATACCTTTTTATTTACATTCAAACTCACCTGTACACCGGAATTTTCATTACCTCCCATGATGCCATGCACGGTTCGGTTTCAAAAAACAAAAAAGTTAACTATGTCATTGGGTATATCACTTCTTTTTTATTTGCTTTTAATTCTTACGACGCACTTATTGTGAAGCATCATGAACATCACAGATTTGTAGCTACCGATAAAGATCCTGATTACCATGATTCGGGGAAATTTTGGTTGTGGTACTGGAATTTCTTAAAACGATATATCACGGTGAGACAGCTTATTTTGATAACCGTTAGTCTACAGTTGTTATGGTTGATCTTTCCATTGGAGAACCTGATTCTTTTTTGGAGTCTGCCAAGCATTCTTTCTACCTTTCAGTTGTTCTATTTTGGCACCTTTATACCGCACAACGACGGTCATGAGCACGACAACAAACACAAGTCCAGAACCCTTGAAAAAAATCACCTGTTGGCCTTTTTCAGTTGTTATTTTTTCGGTTATCATTACGAGCACCACGACGCTCCGGGAGTACCCTGGTGGAGATTGTGGCAAATGAAATAAAATGTAATACTTGGCTGCCGTACGTCATTAGTATCAACACTCCAATTTTTCAACTTTCCTTTTATTGACTCCAAAAAATGAAAAAGCCGGTTTAAAACAATATCCGAACAAACACAAAACGAATGGAAAAGAAATTATGGCGATATGTAGTGTCGGGGTGGCCATTTTCAATTGTAAGGAGTGGCGCACGTTTTTAGAAGTGACTTTTAAAATAAGAATACTACTAACAACTTATTTTGTTATAGAAATACTATTTTTGATTATCTAATAAAAAAACGACTTAGCGCTTAATCGAAAAAATAGTGCAAATCTAGTCTCTTTCTAATCGTTAGAACCTCCTTTAAAATAGATAAAAAATGAAACCATTGAAAATAGTGCCAATCACATTTCGAATCCTTTTGCTAAGTGCGTGTCTTCATGTTATGATATCATGTAAAGGAGAAGCCTCTAGTCCAGCGCACGAAGAAGTCTCTAATTCTACTCAAGAAGAAACCGCTAATTCATCTAAAGGAGTAGCGTATTTTGAGTCTGGGCTAAAGGCTGCTGATGTCAACAATATGCCATTGGCATTTAAAGATTTTTTGGTGGCGGCCAAGGCAGGGCATGTTTATGCTCAGTACAATGTTGGACTCATGTATGAGCAGGGTCTTGGAATTAGTAAAAATGCAAAGGAAGCCGTTTATTGGTATAAAGAATCTGCTATGCAGGGAAATTCGGCTGCCCAATTTAATCTTGGAGTGTGCTTTGAAAATGGATTTGGTACTACAGTCGATTTCGAAAAAGCGAATGAGTGGTATCGTAAGGCTTCAGTTCAAGGTGATGGACTGGCTGTTGGTAATCTAGGAATGTTGTATATACGTGGTCAGGGGGTGAAAGAAAATAAGGTTGCGGGCATTGCACTTCTTCTGATATCAACTACGATGGATAATTCTCCTCAAAACCAGGCAAGGAATAATATTTCAACAACTAGGGGTTTAACTACTGCCATGATTACTGAAGCTCAAGCCCTTTCAGAAGAAATGAGTACATCCAATAACATTTTGGAGCCTCTCGACAACTATTTGAAAGTATCAAAGTAGGACCATTAAAAATCAGGTTAAGTGACGCGGCACATAATTTATTCTTGAGGAATTCCACTTAATCTGGATACTTCTTCATTAATAAGATGAATTAATTTTTTCTATTTCCTTATTGGTATAGAATATCCAATCGAGTCGAGACTAAGGTTTTTT
>CAVQQR010000006.1:0-38252 GCA_963715015.1 uncultured Flavobacteriaceae bacterium | reverse complement strand
AGCACTAGTTACCCGGATCTCGACCCGAACCTTGGAACGAATACTTTAGAGCAAATTTTAAAAGATTACAATGGTCAGACCTATTGGTTATCTGCCAATATTTGGTCGTTCTTTAAAGAGAGTAAAATCCCGAAATGGTTAAATGTTTCTTTTGGATATGGGGCAGAAGACCTCCCAAAAGAGATAAAAACTGACTCCGGAGAGGTGATTTTTCAGAAACCATACAGACAATTTTACACCAGTTTGGACGTAGATTTAACAAAAATTAACACAAAATCAGCATTTTTAAAGACAACTTTTAATGTCCTGAATTTTATAAAAATTCCTTCCCCAACCCTTGAAATTACTAGCAATGGAAACATTGTTTTCCACCCCATCTTTTTTTAAAAAGCTGCTTTTCAAAGTATTAATTAATTGTTAATTGTATTTCAAAACATTTTTTTGCCGTATCTTTGCCCGGCAAATTAAAATTGGTTTAGTATTTCATTAATCAATCAATGAAACCTAAATCAGAAATGAAAAAGATGAAAAGTTACTTAATTACGATTTCCGTATTCGTAACATTTTGCTTTGTGCTCGTTGAGCAGATCAGATTTGAGCAGAATAACCATTACAGCGATTGGCAGGATTATTTTAACGAAACGGCCATCACTACGGTAAAAAAGGATATACAACCCTTCAAAGTTGTTTACACTCCTACCATAGACAAGTCATTTATCGGTTTTAGAGAAGCCCTAGCTTTTAAAGAATCTCAAGGTAAATATCATGTTGTGAATGAACTGGGTTATATGGGAAAATACCAGTTCGGTAAAACTACACTTCAACGCCTCAAAATTAATGACACCAATGAATTCATGGAAAACCCTGAATTACAGGAAAAAGCATTTATTGCCTTGTGCTCATTAAATAAGTGGATACTTAAAAGAGATATAGACCGAAGTGTTGGTAAAAAGATCAATGGAGTTGTTATTACTGAATCAGGTATTTTAGCCGCCGCCCACCTAGCTGGTGCGGGTAATGTAAAAAAATTCCTGAGAAGTAACGGCACAGATGTCTTTAGTGATGCGAACGGGGTAAACGTTCAATTCTATATGAAGAAATTCTCGGGGTATGACACTTCATTCATTAAACCTGATAAAAGCCCGCAAATCGTTTAATTACATTTGATGAAAAATAAAGATGGCTGGACGTTTGTGCAAATCAACAGGCACAGATTTCCAGTCTTTTATTTTTAAAGTTTTTATGAATTCTGTCCCTAAAGTGATATCGGCAGCGATACATAAATAGGTTTCAGGATTTAGATTTTGCTTTAAATCATCAAACAGCGCATTATTTCGATAAGGGGTTTCAATAAAAATCTGGCTCTGATTTTTGCTTTTAGACAACCTTTCAAAATCTTTTATGGCAGATTTCTTATCAGATTTATCCACCGGTAAATAACCGTTAAAAGCAAAATTCTGACCGTTTAATCCGGAGCTCATCATGGCTAAGATAATAGAAGAAGGTCCTACGAGAGGTACAACAGGAATTCCTTTTCTATGGGCCAAAAGTACAATATTGGCACCTGGATCGGCCACCCCGGGTACACCGGCCTCAGAAATTAAACCTATTGACAGTCCCTTTTCACAGATATCCAAAAAAGAATTTGATTCTTGTTCTGTTGTTCTTTTGTCTAACGTATAGAGTATTAATTCACTTTGGACTTTTTCCGGACAAATATTCTTTATAAATCTCCTTGCCGTTTTGTTATTCTCGACAATAAAATGATCTAGTTTTTCAATGATCAATTTGACCGTAACTGGCAAAACGAGATCGGGCTGAACCTCACCAAGTGTTGTGGGTATCAAATACAAAGTCCCTTTTTTATTCATTGATAAGATTTTTGGCAATTTGATCGCAGGCCTCATCTAAAAGTTGAAACACGAAATCAAAACCTTGATCACCTCCATAGTACGGATCAGGCACCTCTCTGTATCTGGGATTCTCGGTGACGTCTAATATTAACTTAACTTTTTTACTCTGCTCCCGATTCAGTGCCATGGATTGCACATTTCTTAAATTCTCTTTGTCCATGACATAGATCAAGTCGAACAAATCAAAATCCTCTTCTGTAAATTGCCGTGCCCTTTGGTAAGTGATATCAATATCGTGCTTTTGAGCAACCTCGATAGATCTTTTATCTGGCAAATGTCCAACATGCCAGGCGCCGGTGCCAGCTGAGTCTACAAATATTTTTTCAGCGTTTATTTTAGAACGCAAAATACCTTCGGCCAATGGCGACCTGCAGATATTTCCTAGGCAAACCATTAACACTCTAATCATGAAGATCTATTAAAAGGTAAGCTTTTTTGTAATTTCGTCTACGTACTTTCTAAACTGTTTATCTGTTTCTAAAAGATTGTCAACCGTTTTACAAGCATGTAATACAGTGGCATGATCTCGACTTCCAATTTGTGAACCAATACTCGCTAAGGAGGCCTTGGTCATCCTTTTAGAAAAATACATGGCCAGCTGACGGGCTTGAACGATATGACGTTTGCGGGTTTTAGACTGAAGAGTGGTCACGTCCATCTCGAAGTATTTAGAAATAACTTTCTGAATATAATCAATGGAGACTTCCTTCTTGGTGTTTTTTACAAATTTATCTACGATCTGCTTGGTGAGTTGCAATGTAAATTCCTTGTGGTTGAAAGAAGCTTGAGCAATAAGAGAAATCAAAACTCCTTCTAATTCTCTTACATTAGTTTTTATATTTTTAGCAATGTATTCGACGATCTCATCAGGGATATCTACACCATCTCTGAACATTTTATTTTTGAGTATCGAAACTCTGGTCTCAAATTCTGGAGATACTAATTCTGCAGACAGTCCCCATTTGAATCTGGACAAAAGTCTTTGCTCTATATCTTGCATGTCAACCGGTGCTTTATCACTGGTCAAAATGACCTGCTTTCCATTTTGATGAAGGTGATTGAAGATATGGAAAAACACATCTTGTGTTCCTGCCTTTCCTGATAAAAACTGAACGTCATCAACAATCAACACATCTATCATTTGATAGAAATGAATAAAATCGTTTCTGGTATTTCCTTTGATGGAATCTATAAATTGTTGCGTGAATTTTTCAGCTGAAATGTAAAGTACAGTCCTTTCTGGATACTTATCCTTTATCCTAACACCGATGGCCTGCGCCAAATGCGTCTTCCCAAGACCAACTCCGCCATAGATCAGCAATGGATTAAATGAGGTGCCTCCGGGTTTATTCGAAACAGCTAAACCGGCAGATCTCGCCAAACGATTTGATTCCCCTTCTATAAAATTGTCAAAACTGTAATTAGGATTTAACTGAGATTCTATTTTTACCTTTTGTATTCCGGGAATGACAAAAGGGTTCTTTAATTCGTGCTTATCAATTTCAAGTGGCACAGTAACACCTTGCGAATTAAAAGGTTTTCTATTCGAACTGGGAAACTTAACTGTATGTGGATTTTTACTACTGTAAGAATTTTCCATTTTTACATCATAAACAAGTTTGGCATTTTCTCCCAACTCTTTTACCAAGGCAACTCTTAAAAGTTTAATATAATGTTCCTCTAACCATTCAAAGAAAAATTTACTTGGAACCTGTATAGTCAACACGTCATTCGTAACCTTCATTGGTCTTATAGGTTCAAACCACGTTTTAAAAGCTTGTGGTTTGATGTTATCCTTAATAAATAATAGACAATTGTTCCAGACAGATTCTGCTGTTTGTTTCATTAAATTAATTAGATTTCAAAATTTTACTTTAACTCTTTTTCAAAGAATTTTTTCCCCCTAATTCTCATCTACAAAAGTGTGAATAAACTTTATTATAAAAAAACGAAATAGGTATTGATTTTTATTTTTTTTTTCACTAGACTTCCCTGCAAATTACAAAAAAATGTTGAACCACAAAACAAAAATTAGGGTACGATATGGTGAAACAGATCAAATGGGTTATGTGTACTATGGCAACTATGCCCAATATCTAGAAGTAGGCAGAGTAGAATGGCTTAGAAACCTTGGAGTTAGCTACAAAAGCCTTGAAGAATCGGGAATTATGTTACCGGTTCTTGAAATGAAAATTCGCTACTTTAATCCGGCTAAATATGATGATCTACTCACTATTGAAACCATCCTAACGAAAGTCCCCAGTGCCAAAATAGAATTTGACTTTAATGTTTACAACGAAAAGGATCAACTTTTGTCTGAAGCGACAGTTCAACTTGTCTTTGTCGACATGAAAAAAAATAGACCAACAAAAACACCTGCCTTTCTTTTAGATAAAATCAATTCGCTTATTCAACCCTCCTAAACTGACCTATTCTCATTTCAGAAAAGAGTTCAATGATCTCTTCGGTTTGACTTCTCCTTACCGCTAGCAAGAATACACAGGATAATTGCATTTCTTGTTTTAAAATAGTGAGATTAAAATCTTTAATCATTTTCATCACCTTATTCATATCCGTGTAGTCGAATTTTAACTCAATGGTATCATCTATCGTTTTTTGAATTGTGGTGGCAGATTCTAAAGCCATATGTGCTGCCGTTCTATAGGCACTGATCAATCCTCCAACACCAAGTTTTACACCACCAAAATACCGAACGACCACCACAAGTACATTCGTTAATTCATGTGACAGAATTTGACCATAAATAGGCATTCCTGCGCTATTTGTAGGTTCCCCATCATCATTAGTTCTATAAACAAAAGGCTCAACGCCAATTTTATAGGCATAACACCAATGCCTTGCTTTATGATGTTTTGCTTTTATGTTCTGAATTTTTGAATCAACCTCAGATTCTTCTGATAGCGGAACAGCATAACCAAAAAATTTACTCCCCTTATCCTTAAAAAGAACCTCATCAGTCGGATTTACAATGGTTTGAAAAGTATCGTTTTGTTCTGATGGGTTCAAATTATTTTGATTTTAAATTAGGTTTACCTGATTTTGGAGGAGGCTAACTTCATCCTCTACTATGTTAAAAGATGATTTCAACTCACCAGATATTTGGGGAGCTTTTGTTCCTTTGCCAAAAATCGATTTCCCTTTAATAACTATAGCCTCATCCCATAAGCCCTTCCCGATGAACCCACTCAGAGTTTGTCCTCCACCTTCAACGATAACAGATTGAATTCCTCTTTGATAAAGCTCGTCTAATATTCGCTCTTCTATATGATCTTTAACCCCGAGTTTTACAAACTCTACTTTGGGTGAAAATTCATTATTTTCTGGCAAGTTTTCACAAAAAACTAGAGTTTCCGCTGATCCATCAAACAGATTAGAATCTTTGGTTAAGGATAACCTACGATCGATTAAAATTCTAAGCGGACTTTTACCAGAATAACTTCTGATATCCAACTTGGGATTATCCATGAGTGCCGTCCTCGCTCCTACCAATATACTTTGCTCCTCAGCCCTTAATTTATGCACAAAAATTCTTGAATATGTGCTCGAGATCCAATATGGTTTTCTGTTTTTGACGTCACCTAAATTAACCTCCTCAAAACGTTCAGGACTTAAATATCCGTCAAAAGATTCTGCCCATTTTAACACAACATAGGGCCGTTTTTTTAAATGAAAGGTAAAAAACCTTTTATTCAATTCTTTACATTTTTCGTCTAAGACGCCCACAACTACTTCACAACCAGCTAATTTTAATTTTTCAATCCCTCTTCCACATACCCTATCATTAAAATCAAGCGAGCCAATAACTATTTTTCTGATCTTCTTCTCAATGATCAGATCTGCACAAGGCGGCGTTTTTCCGAAATGGGAACAAGGCTCCAGATTTACGTAAAGTGTTGAGTCTTTTAATAAATCATGGTTTTTAACAGAATCAATTGCTTTTACCTCCGCATGAGCTTCGCCGGATTTTTTATGCCATCCTTCTCCAATAATTTTGTCATTATGGACCACAACAGCACCGACCAAAGGATTTGGATAGGTGGTTCCCAATCCGTTGGCAGCCAGCTGCAAACACCTCAGCATATAAAATTCATCTCGACTCATACTTTTCAACAAAAGTTTTAGCGATAATATTTACTTTTAGGCAATTTTTAAGAAACAAAGATATGAATGATACCTTAATAATAAGACCTATTTTACCTACTGACAATGCAGAGGTATCGCGAATCATTAAGTCCGTTCTAGTTGAGCATGATGCCGCAAAGGAAGGCACGGCTTATATGGATAAAGAAACCGATTCCATGTTTGAAGCATATCAAGAAAGCAATGAATCTTATTTTGTGGCGATCCTAAATGATAGAATTGTTGGTGGCGCCGGTATTAAACATTTGAGCGGAAGTGATGAGAATATTTGTGAATTGCAAAAAATGTACATTCTGCCCGAAGCCAGAAACAAAAAAGTGGGCAAAGAACTGATCTTAAAATGCCTTGACTACGCAAAAAAAAGCAATTACGAACAGTGTTATTTAGAGACTTTTCCACAGATGCAGTCTGCCATCAATTTGTATATAAAAAATGGTTTTACACAAATCAATCAAGCTTTGGGAAATACTTCTCACTACGCGTGTAATGTTTGGATGATTAAAACCTTATAACCAACTAAATGACTTTCAAACAAAATCAAACGCATTTTCTAAATTCATTAGCCTCAAAATTTACCCAAGAAGAAATTCTGTTCTTTTTCAGGATTTTGTGCGAGGATTTTTTCGACTTACCCAGGCATAAATTAGCGCTTCAATTAGATCAACAGATATCTGCAGAACAACAAACTAAGCTCGACAAGGCCCTATTGCTTTTACAACAGGAATATCCGTTACAATACATCATAGGGCATACAGAATTTTATGGACTTAAAATCAAAGTGAATTCCAGCACGCTGATTCCCAGACCGGAAACTGAAGAATTAGTAGATTGGATCATTTCTTCGACGAACAAAAATGAAGAAGTAAAAATTTTAGACATAGGAACCGGTTCAGGTTGTATTGCCATTTCATTAGCCAAAAACCTGCCCAAATCAAAAGTTTTTGCACTTGATATTTCAGCTGAAGCAATTAAAACGGCAAAAGAAAATGCATTGATAAATGAGGTGAGCGTACAATTTAATAAAGTGGATATTTTAAATTCTCCGGAGATAAACGAAACATTTGATATCATCGTTTCTAACCCTCCTTATGTTTTAGAATCAGAGAAAGAAATGATGAAAAAAAATGTACTGGATTTTGAACCCGAAACTGCCTTGTTCGTAAAAGACACGGATGCACTGCTTTTTTATCGCGTTATTGCAAAGTTATCAAGAGAAAAATTGAATCCCGATGGCCGTCTTTATTTTGAGATCAACGAAAGTAAAGGAGATCAAACAATAGACATACTTAAGCAGCACGATTTTATAAATATCGAAATCAAAAAAGATTACCAGAAAAAAGAGCGAATGGTCAAAGCACAAAAGAGCCACACTTTAAATCAGAAATAAACTTTAATTTTGTCCCATGCGAATTGATATTATTTCTGTTTCTCCGGAATTGATCAGAAGTCCTTTTGAACATTCTATTTTAAAAAGGGCCATAGATAAAAAGATTACCGAGATCCATTTTCATAACCTGCGCGATTATGCCCTTAATCGCTACGGTAAAATTGATGATTATCAGTTTGGCGGAGGTGCCGGGATGGTATTGATGATCGAACCAATAGACAAATGTCTCAGTGACCTCTTTGCTGAAAGAACCTACGACCAGGTTATCTATATGACACCCGATGCCCCTACCCTGAACCAACAAACCGCCAACCAACTTTCAACTTATCAAAATTTAATCATCATCACAGGTCATTACAAAGGGATCGACCAACGAATAAGAGATAAATACGTTACCAAAGAAATATCGATTGGAGATTATGTACTATCGGGTGGAGAATTGGCCGCAGCTGTGCTATGTGATGCCGTTATCCGATTAATACCAGGAGTTTTAGGTGATGAAACTTCTGCCCTGACAGATTCTTTTCAGGATAACTTATTGGCTCCACCGGTTTATACAAGACCGGCAGAATACAAAGGAATGAAAGTGCCGGATATATTATTGTCTGGAAATTTCCCCAAAATAGATGAGTGGCGACATGAACAGTCCCTGGAAAGAACGAAACTCATCCGGCCAGATCTTTTAAATGAAGACAAAAAATCGTGAAAATTCAAACTTTAATTATCGCATTTTTAAGTATACTTAAACTTTCTGCCCAAGTAGATTCTTCTTCGGTTGATCTACCAAAAATTGATTCAAAAAAATCATTTTTAAAAAGCTCGGTCGTTCCGATTTCCTTAATCGGAGCCGGTTTATTTGTGAATTATTCTGACGGAACTTTTGGAAAAGAAAATCTACAGGAAGATATTCAAAACGGATTAAATGGCTTTGAAACTAGTTTTGACGATTTTCTGTTTGCAACTCCGGCCCTTGTGATGTACGGTGCTGATCTATTAAAAATAGAAAGTAAGAATGATGCCTTTACCCAAACAAAGTATTTAGGGATAGCACTTTTGGCCAATGGAGCGATTACATACAGTCTTAAAAAGTTAACCAATGAAGAAAGGCCCAATGGCGAGGCAGATAGTTTCCCTTCGGGGCACACTTCCATGGCTTTTGTGATGGCCACAGTGTTGCACCGTGAATTTAATGATTCAAATAAGTGGATCGCTTATTCAGGTTACTTTTTAGCAACAGGAACGGCCGCTTTGCGCGTTATGAATAATGAACACTGGGTATCAGACGTTTTAGTCGGGGCTGGAATAGGTATGTTGGTTGCGGATTTGGTTTACCGAATTGAACCACTTAAAAATTGGCAACCCTTTAAAGAAAAACAGTGGAAGGCTATGCTAAGTCCAACTTTCGAAGACAATACAATGGGACTTTATGCTAACTTACAGTTTTAAAGGTATTTACTCATTTAGATCAGACAAAATTATTTATACTTTCTTCTTTTATTTATCAAAAAAATATTTCTAAATTTGCAAGCTCAAAATTAACCTCTGACGAAAATCGTGAATGTTGGTTATTGAATAACAATTTATTATTGGAAAAATGGAAAATTTAGTAAAATTTGTTCAAGACGAATTTGTGAACAAAAACGAATTGCCTTCATTCTCAACAGGAGATACAATTACGGTGTATTATGAAATTACTGAAGGTAAAAAAACACGTACTCAGTTCTTTAGAGGAGTGGTGATTCAAAAAAGAGGATCAGGAGCTTCTGAAACTTTTACGATCAGAAAAATGTCTGGTACAGTTGGGGTTGAGCGTATCTTCCCGATTAACTTGCCTGCTATCTCAAAAATTGAGATCAACAAACGAGGTAAAGTGAGAAGAGCAAGAATTTTCTACTACAGAGAATTGACAGGTAAAAAAGCTCAAATCAAAGAAAAAAGAGTTTAAATATAAAAGCCTTAGCTTTCAAAAGTCCTGTAGTTTACAGGACTTTTTTTATGCACAATTGTTAATATCTGCGGAGGATAAAATGTTCATAATATAAATGAGTAAATCTTGGCTAAGATTGAATTCCATATTACTTTTACTGAACAGTTTTAGAGAGAGATTTTTAAAACCAAGTCTAACTCGGGGATAAAGATTGATTTCTGAAATTGAAAAGTTAATTCTTTTAGAGTTAACTTTTAGGTCAAGGAAATTTTTGCTGAGTATTTAGCACGAATCATTTGGTAAAAATAGTTTCCGAAACCGCAGTTCACGGAAAAAAGTTAAGCAATAGCTTGAATGTTTGAAGTGAGCTTGACGAAACAGTTATAAATAGTTTGAATTCGATTCAAAAGATTTGTAAAAGTTTCTGAAAAGGCCATAAAAAGGGTAATATCTTTTTATGGCTTTTGTTTTTAGTCCTTTTTATAAACAATTGTTTATAAGCGATGTTCACAAAGTGTTTGTAAATTAAAATTCCAAATTCAGTTTAAATGAGTCACAAACGTTAAATTTGAGCGAGTCTTTAAGTATGATAAAGGTGCATTCCCTAGCTATTGTTATGAAAATGGATGTATCGAAATCACTTGACTCAAAATAGTTTTTCAGCTTTATTTCAAAGTGTTTAGCGCATAAAGAAAGAAATGGAAGTGAAAAACACCAAGGAGTTATCTCCCTAAAAAGTCACACAAATCATTGTGTAAACTTTCTCAATTGAGGCCATTCAGAAATGTATGGCCTCTTTGTTTTTGAACAAATTTGATTAATCCAGTTTTAATTCGTTTTTAATAGCTAAACTTTTAATTGTTTTTTATATTTGCAGCATTTTAAACTAAAGTAGACAATCATGACCAAAATAAATGTAGCAAATCCTGTTGTTGAGCTTGATGGCGATGAAATGACAAGAATAATATGGAAATTCATCAAAGAACAACTGATTTTGCCCTATTTGAATCTTGATATTAAATATTTTGATTTAGGTATAGAATACAGAGATAAAACAAACGATCAGGTAACTATCGATGCCGCCGAAGCGATTAAAAAATACAATGTTGGTATTAAATGTGCTACGATTACTCCGGATGAAGACCGAGTAAAGGAATTCAGTTTGAAAAAAATGTGGAGGTCACCTAATGGAACGATCAGAAATATTGTGGGTGGTACTATTTTTAGAGAGCCCATTATCATGAAGAATGTACCTCGTTACGTTCAGGGTTGGACAAAGCCGATTTGTATTGGTAGACATGCATTCGGTGATCAGTATAAAGCGACGGATTTCGTAACAAAAGGAAAGGGTAAATTGACCTTGACTTTTAAGCCTGAAAACGGAGATCCGGAACAGACTTTTGAGGTTTATAACTATCAAGAAGATGGTGTGGCAATGGCCATGTATAACATTGACTCATCTATTTATGGATTTGCGAGGTCAAGTTTTAATCAAGCATTGACAAAAGGATGGCCTTTGTACATGAGTACAAAAAATACCATCTTAAAGGCTTATGATGGAAGGTTCAAAGATATTTTTGAAGAAGTGTATCAAAATGAATTCAAAGATAAATTCGACAAAGCAGGAATAACCTATGAACACAGATTGATTGACGATATGGTCGCTTCTGCCATGAAATGGTCCGGAGGTTTTGTCTGGGCTTGTAAAAATTACGATGGTGATGTACAATCTGATACCGTTGCCCAAGGATTTGGTTCTTTAGGATTAATGACTTCTGTTTTGGTAACGCCTGATGGAAAAACCCTTGAAGCAGAGGCTGCTCATGGAACTGTAACACGCCATTACAGACAACATCAACAAGGTAAAAAAACATCTACAAATCCAATTGCATCCATTTTTGCTTGGACAAGAGGATTGGAACACAGAGGTAAATTAGACAATAACCAAGCATTAATAAATTTTTGTCATCAGTTAGAAAAAGTTTGTATTGACACTGTTGAAAGTGGTAAAATGACTAAAGATCTAGCACTTTTGATCCACGGCGACAAATTGACAACAAATGATTACCTAAACACTGAGGACTTCCTAGAAGCTTTAAAAGTAAATTTAGAGAAGGCCTTAGCTTAATTTTAATTTTCAGTCAAAGACTCCAATATTTTTACCAAGATATTGGAGTTTTTTTGTTTCTATTATGTATAAATGATTATTTTAGTCTAAATCATTTATTATGTCGAAATCCAAAAAGTTGAAATCCAATCCGCTGTTAATGAAAGGGTTCAAATATTTGGCCATTGCTTTACCTCTATTATTTCTATCCCCTGTAATCATTACTATGGGATTTAAATTGATCAATAAAAACGGCTCATTTTTGCTGTTAATATTGGGTATTATATTAGCCATCTTCACAATTTTACTGGTAACACAGGGAATTCGGGTTATTCTGAAAGCACTTTTTGATCATGGGTCTTAGAACGTTTTATATAAAAACTACCCAATGGGAATATTGGCCCAGTTATTTGTATTATCTACCTCTTTTCCCCTTTTTCCTTAAAAAAACAATCTCCGCAAAAAGTCTGGTCTATTTTTCAGTAACCAATCCTGCTATATTTTTGTCAGGTAACGGAACAGAAAGTAAATACCAGACACTTCAAATTCTTCCGGAAAAGTATACACCAAAAAGTATTTTAATCAATAAAAATACGGAGCTGAGTAAGGTATTGCTCCAATGCAAAGAGCAGAACATTGGTTTTCCCTGTATACTAAAACCTGATATTGGGTTTAGAGGATACATGGTAAAAAAAATTGAGAACGAGCAAATGATAGAAAATTATCTTGCAAAATTCCCATTTGATACGATCATTCAGGAGTATATAGACTATCAAAATGAAATAGGCATATTTTATCACAGATTGCCCTCCTCCATGAACGGTAAAATCACTTCCATAACCTTAAAAAAGTATTTAAAGATTTTCGGAGATGGAGAAAGCTCTTTGGAAACTCTTATCTCAAAAGACCCAAGAGCTTCGCTATATATAGATTTACTCAGAAATATCCATCATAAAAACTTAAAAAAGATCTACCCAAAAGGTAAAGAAATTGTCTTGACCGATATTGGAAATCATTCCAAAGGGACACAATTTTTAAACGGAAACCATTTGATCAATGAAAAACTTACGGCTTTAATAGATGAAATAAGTCTACAAACGGGAGGTTGGTATTATGGAAGAATGGATATTAAATATGATAATTTTGAGGATCTTGTAGATGGCAAGCATTTCAAAATAATCGAGGTCAACGGCATTATTTCCGAACCTACCCATATCTATGACGCTTCTCACCCTGAGGCAGGTTTTTTTGCAGCAATCAAAGCAATTAAGAACCATTGGTTGATCATTGATCAAATTGCCAAAATGAATGTGGTAAAAAAAGGTGCAAAACTACCAACAGTCAAAGAATACATCCATAATTTAAAGTTTCTGCGCCACTACTCAAAAGAGCTCAAGCGTATCAATCAAATCAATTTAAATTCTTAGAAATATTTTCTGTTCTTGGGGTAGTAGGATTGTATCCAAAATCATCATCGGGCAAAGAAATTCCTAATTGATGAATGATATAACCAATACTGGCAAAATGGTGAATAGCGTGACTATGCGCCTGAATTAAAATTGCAGCTAAGCTATATTTTGCTTCTAATTTACCTAAACCTAAATCGTCATGCACTCCCACCGTCATTTCCAATTCTTCATCTGAAAGAGCACACAATTTATCATTGATTCGATCAAAATAGCTAATGCAAAGTTCTTTATCTTGTTCTATTAAGGTATTTCGCTTTCTGTCTGTAAGATCGATACTCTTTGTCGGTAAACCATCAAAAATACAATCAAAAACATCCAAAACATGGCGCATGTGAATTCCGATACTGGAATAATAGGGTGCTACAGAATTGTCCTTAAATTGAGAATCATCTACGTCGATTACAAGTTTTTTTCCTCTCTCAAGATTTTGTAGAATGGCTTTAATCATGCTAAACTATTATGTTCGTGAATTTAATAATTAATTGTTGAATAATTTAATCAAAGTAAAAATTGCTAAAAAAAAGAACAAAATACTCAATAGATAATTCAAATTTCTGGCAATATATTTAGCCCTCTTTATTAAAACATCTGAAAGTAAAACAAACAATGTGAAGAGCGAAAATGCACCTAAAAAAGCACCCAGAATAAAAAACAAAATATAATTTCTCTCTAAAATTAATAAATCTCTCGCTTCCAATAAAGTGCTATAGACCAAATAATATGGTATGGCCAACATATTTAGCATAGACATCAACATGCCCATAAAAAAGAAGTTTCCATTTTGGACTTTACTTTCTTTTGAATTTTTCCTTCTGGCAAGCCAAAAGAAAAAACCACTTAATAAAAACAAGACAACCACGCCTAAAAAGGAAATGTTTTCAATGATCTCAGGGTGTTGGGCAAAGTAATTGGCGAAATACAAAGCTATAAATGCTTGAGGAATAACGACAAGTGCTGCTCCAAGAGAAAACAAAAATCCCGCCTTTTTATTTACAGAGACCGCGGTTTTCATAGCAGTCATATTTAACATTCCGGGCGGTAATAGTCCCGCAAAAGCCATTAAAAAACCAATTAATACATGCTGTACAAAGTCCACTATGTTCTTTTTAAAAGATTTCTAAACATTTTTTCAAATTCATCAGACAACTTCAATTTCAGTATCAAAACACTATAAATCAAAATAATAAAAGCTGATTTAACGCCAATATTCAAGATTGGGTTTTCAAATACATCTATTCTCTCAAAAATAAAATACACCAATCCAATAACAATAATCAGGATAAAAATCTTCTTATCAAAGGGTTGCATTTTCATTTTATTCTGAACATAAATAATTCTCATTACACTAAAAACAGCAACAACTATGAGCGTAGAAATAGCAGCGCCGTTTATCCCCAACATTTCAATTAGTATTTTATTAAGAAGTATTACACTTACTGCCATACTAATCGAAAAGTAAAAAAAACTTTTATAATAGCTAGAATTAGTTAAAATAGCTCCATTAGTCCCTAAAGCTAATTTTATCATTTCAGCCATTGAAACGATCAAAACAACCAAAATACCTGCACTAAACTGGGGTTTATTAATGATCTGATAGAGATCTTCGACGTTACAATTAATCAATAGAAAAAGTAATCCTCCAAAGACCAGCAGCGTTGAAGTACTTTTTTTGTAAAGGTTATTGACCTCTTCCAAATTATTATTCTGAATTTCTTTTGCCGTAATCGGATTAATGATTTGCTGCATAGCTCTAGCCGGAATTCCTATAACAGATGCGATATAGACCCCAACTGAATAATAGGCAACTTTGGCGATCTGTTCCATTTGAGGTATCATGAATTTGTCTATCTCTAGTAAAATGGTTCCCGCCGATCCGGCTAAAATAATGTAGAACGAAAAAGAAAGAATTTCTTTAAAATTTTCGGGCCAAATTAATTTAAAACTTTCTGGTTTGTACACCTTAAAGGCATAGAACATCATGATCAACATCCTTACCACGTAAACAATGGCCACAGTGTATATAAATTGTTCCTCATCCATCCATTTAAAATAGACGAAAAATAACAAGATCATCACGGCTAATCGAGCGAATATCTCTCTTATAAAATTGCCATAAACTGACTTTAAATGAACACGGCACCAAGAATAAAAGACTTCAAAATAACCCATACTCACCGCAACGACAAAAATGAGGGCAGTATAATCTTTAATAATCGCATTTTCCTGAGAGATCCAATCAGCTATTTTATCATAAAACACAGTACCGAAAAAACCAATAGGAAGGATAATAAATAAAGGCATCACCAATGTGGAAAGTAAAAATTGATCTCTGTCTTTTTCCTTTTCGTAGCTGTAAAAGAATTTAACGATGGTATTTTGCATTCCTAAGACCAAAAGTGGCATCAATAAATTAGCTGTGGAAAGTAAAAAAGTGACCAATCCATAATAATCATCACTAAGAAAATGGGTGAACAAAAACAAAACATTGATTCCACCTATAAAAAATCCTAAGAAAATAATCAGGGTATTCTTATATGTTTGGTTAAGTACAACACCCATAAATCTTCAGGAGTTTTGATGAATTAATTTTTTCGAAAGGTAATTAAATCGCAAAAATAAAAAAACCGCTGAGGCAGTTAATCCAACTAATAATCCGATCCAGATTCCCTGGGAGCCAAAACCCATTTTTTTGCCAAGTAAATAGCTCACCGGCAATCCTATTACCCAATAGGCGACAAAAGTTATATAGGTTGGAATTTTAACATCCTGCATTCCTCTAAGTGCGCCTAAAACGACCACTTGCATGCCATCAGACAGCTGGAACAACCCTGCGATAAGCAATAAAGAAGCTGCGGTTTCAATTACTTCTCTATTATCAATATAGGCCATGGGCAAAATATTCTTAAGAAGAAAAAACAAAATGGCAAAAATGAATTCTATCATAAAAATTTGAAGAAAAATGGAAAAACTAATCCTTCTCAGGTTATTGTAATCTTTGAGCCCTTTTTGATTACCTACTCTAATCGTTGCAGTAACACCTAAGCCAACAGCGATCATAAAAGTCATCGATGCCAAGTTCAGCGCAATTTGATTAGCAGCCTGGTCTATTGTTCCCAATGTTCCTGCCAGCCAGATGGCAGCAGTAAAAATTCCGATCTCAAACAACATTTGCATGGCAGAAGGAAAACCCAAATTAATGAGCCTTTGCATTGCCGGTTTAATTAGCTTGATTTTCTTTAAATTGTCCAAGTAGAGCTTAAACTCTATTTTAGAATGAACGATATAGATCATAAAAAACATCATAGCAAACCTGGAAAATAATGTCCCCAAGGCGGCGCCATTCACTTCCATTCTCGGGAAAATCCAAAATCCATAGATCAAAACAAAGTTTAGTGCAACATTTACTACATTTGAAATTAATGTGGCATTCATTCCGTATTTAGTTCTCGATAAACCGTCGGTAAACTGTTTATATCCTTGAAAGATCATCAATGGAATCATTGAAAAAGCCACAATATACAGATAGGGTACTGCTAAATTTACAACTTCCGGCGGTTGATCCATATATCTCAGCAGGGGTGCCGAAAAAATCAATAAAATGAACATCACAATACCTAATATCAAACACATGATGAGGCCATTATGAAAATAGAGTTTAGCTCGTAAAATATTCTTTTCTCCATCTGCCTCTGCAATTAAAGGCGTGATGGCTAATGAAAAACCGATCCCTAGCGCAAAAGCAACAAATACAAAGCTATTTCCCAAAGAAACTGCTGCCAAAGGAGCTGCACCTAACCTCCCCACCATGACATTATCTGCTAAACCCACCAAAATATGGCCCAAATGTCCGAGCATAACAGGGTAGGCTAGTTTTATATTATAGTTAAATTCAGATATATAGGTCTTGAGGTTCAATAAGTATGTCCTAAAATTAATCTTTGTTGAGCGATGAACAAAGTAAGGAATTTAATCTCTAAATGTTTATCGCAGCCAAAATTTTTGAAAAAAAACGCTCAATATCGCCCACAATTAAATGAAAAAATAAAAATTGTTTATCTTTGGAACGATTCGTGATTATACCATAACCTATCTCATTCACACTATGAAAATGTATCAAAAATTTCTTTTTACCATCTTCTTCTTTTGCTTTGCGATCAATTACGCACAAGACGTCACTACCATTGAAGCCGCAAATGCTGATATCAGTGATAATTTAGATCTTGAGGCAGTGGCATCCATTTTTGGTGAGTCCAAAGATATTGAAGATTTTGAACGCAGATTGAATGATCCAAAAATCCAGATCAATAACCTCGACCTCAATAACGACGGTGAAGTAGATTTCTTGAGAGTAATGGAATCTGCGAGCGGAAATGTCCATACTATATCGATTGAATCAGTTCTCGGAAAAGATCAATACCAGCAGGTAGCAACCATAGATGTGGTAAAAGATAAGAGCAATAAAACGCAGGTACAAGTAGTGGGTAATGTAGATATGTACGGACCCAATTATTATATCAATCCTGTATATCCGGTAGTACCCGTTTTTTTCACATTCTTTTGGATGGCAACTTATCATCCCTGGCATTCTCCATGGTACTGGGGTTATCACCCTCCTTATTGGAATCCGTGGAGACCCTACTCACCATATGCCTATAGGAGCAATGTACATGTGCATGTAAATGTTCACAACACTTACAATTACAATAATGTTCGGATAAATAATTCCAGAAATACCATTAACAATAATAACAATTCTTATTTCAACAACAATCCTGATAAGAGTTTTAACAAGAGAAATCCCGGAGTTTCCAATAGGGCTGCTTTATCAGAAAACAGAAAGCAAACTGCTAATAAAGCGGGTATAAATAACAAGTCTGACCTCGAAAGAGTAGCGCGAGATAAGGGTGTAACTAGCAGAGATGATCTAAAGAAAAAGGATTACCAAACAACAGGAAGGCCGGTTACAAAACCGAGTAACCCTTCAGCCAAACCTGCAACACGACCATCAACAAGTCAACCGACTACTCGACCAAGTACGAACCCAACAACAGCTAAACCGGCTGCAAGACCGAGTACAAATCAACCGAGTTCAAAACCGAGCACAAGACCAAGTACGCCGTCATATCAAAAACCTACCACATCACATCCTAGTTATTCACGTCCGGCGTCGGCGCAATCAAAACCTGCTCCCAGACCTCAAACAACTAGAGCTGCAACACCGAAAGCATCTTACAGGAGAAGATAAAAAAAAGCAGAATATATGAAAATTGAAAACTTGATGACTGAATTAAGTCAGTTTGTAATCACTTATGGGCCAAAATTAGTTGGAGCGATCATTGTATGGATTTTCGGTACATTCATTATCCGCAAAATTACTCGTGCTCTTCATATTTTGATGGATAAAAAAGATTTAGACCCATCCTTAAAACCATTTCTAAAAAGTTTACTCGGTATCATCCTTAAATTGCTCCTTGTTATTACCGTCCTAAGCATGTTGGGCGTTGAAATGACATCTTTTATTGCTATTCTCGGTGCAGCAGGTTTAGCTGTTGGTTTAGCACTGCAAGGTTCACTTCAAAATTTTGCAGGAGGTGTAATTATATTAGTGTTTAAACCTTATAAGGTTGGTGATTTTATAGAAACCCAGGGATATTTAGGTACTGTAAAAGAAATTTTGATCTTTCATACCACACTTAAAACACCAGACAATAAGATCATTATCATTCCAAATGGAAATTTATCCAATGGCTCTTTAATAAATTATTCTAAAGAAGAAATGCGAAGAGTTGATTTTACCTTTGGCATTGCCTATGGCGAAAGTGTTGAAAAGGCCAGGAAGTTGATCCTCGATATATTTAATGAAGATGATAGGATATTACATGAACCAGCGGAACCTTTTGTAGCACTTTCAGCGATGGCCGACAGTTCTGTAAATTTGGCAGCAAGGGTTTGGGCAAAAGGTGAGAATTACTGGCCTGTTTTTTTTGAGACCAACGAAAAAGTGTACAAAGCGATGAATGAAGCAGGAATAAATATCCCATTCCCACAAATGGACGTACATTTGATCAACGATTCAAAAAAGTAAATAAATTATATTTCCTGACTTTTTAAGGAAGGTCTTTTCTTTTGATAAAACTCAGAACGATAAGACTTACAAAGAAGAACAGTGTAATGAGGAGAATTGAAACCCTCATTGACTCTGTTATCGCGAGAACTAAGCCAAACACAAAAGTTCCCCAAACGATCGCTAGTTTTTCTGTGACATCAAAAAAACTAAAATAGGTGGTATTATCTTTGGTTTCAGGTAATAATTTTGAATAGGTGGATCTGGATAGGGTTTGAATTGCCCCTAATACTAGGCCTATCAAAAAACCCAATCCAAAAAATTTATACGTTACATAAGGATCCTCCGGCTGAAGTAAATAGGCTCCATAGCAAGTAGCGCACCAGATCAAAATGGTGATTTTAAGTGTTGTTATATTCCCTATTTTACCTGACAACCTGGAGAATAAAAAAGCACCGGCTATACCCACTATTTGTATCATAATGATCGTAATTATTAAACTACTCGTACTCAACCCAATTTCGGTTTTACCATAAATGGTCGCCACCAAAATAACAGTTTGAACACCGATACTATACAAAAAGAAAGAAGCTAAAAAATTGAGTAATACAGGTTGATCATATAGTTCATTTACAACTTTGCGGAGCTCTCTATAGCCTTTAAAAAATAAATGCTTGTTATTGGCTTTGGATTTATAATTGCCATCCGGTAAATTCTTAAAGGTTACCTGTGCAAAACCAATCCACCAAATTCCTACCAGTAAAAAAGATAATCTGGGTGCTAAAGTGGTGTTGGCAATTCCGTACCACTCAGGCTTCATAACCATAGTTAAATTAAATATCAACAAAAGTACAGATCCCAAATAACCGTACATAAACCCTTTAGCGCTCACTTCGTCTTGTTGATCTTTATAAGCTATTTCAGGTAAATAGGCATTATAGAATACTAAACTTCCCCAAAAACCAATGCTCGCTAAAATAGAAAACAATATGCCTATCCAAAGGGTATCTATACTATTGAAAAAATAGAGCATCATAACAGAAATACTTCCCAAATAGCAAAACCCCTTAAGGTAGCTCTTTTTATTTCCTACATAATCTGCAATTCCTGACAACAAAGGCGAGATCAATGCCACAACCAGAAAAGATACCGATAAAGAATAAGTATAAAGTGTAGTATTGTTGAATTGCGTACCTAAAAAGTTGACTAATCCACTGTCTGTTTGGGTAACACTTTCATAATAAATTGGAAAGATAGCTGTGCTGATGACTAAAGAATACACTGAGTTCGCCCAATCGTAAAAAGCCCAACTATTGAGCAGTTTTTTATCTCCTTTTTCTAAATTCACTTTTGTTTTTGCCGTGAAATTACAAATTTCCTAAAGATAATAATAACTTTACCGCTATTTCAAATAAACACTCCCTCATAATCAAAAAAGCATGAATGAAAAAAGTACAGATAAATTAAAAAATCAGGCGTTTAGAATTCCCAAGTCATTGATCTATGGTGGAAAGTCGCTTGAGTTTATATCTCCAAAACTCGCTGCCATATATTTGTCGAAAATATTTGAAACTCCACCTAAGTTCGACACTCCTGAACGAGAATTGATCTTTAGAAAAAGTGCAAAAAATGAAATCGTGCAAATTCCTGGTACGGGGAAAGAAGTAATGGTTTATTCTTATGGCTTTTCTAAAACAAAGGTTCTTCTGCTTCACGGTTGGGCTGGAAGAGGCAGTCAACTATACCATATGGCTGATAAAATTCTTGAAAATAGAATGATGGTTATTAGTCCTGACGCGCCTGCACATGGGCTATCAAGTGGTAAAATCACAAATATGCTGGACTATGTAGAAACAATTCAAGTACTAGATAAAAAATATGGTCCTTTTGATTATGCTATTGGGCATTCCTGGGGGGCAATGGCTTTATTGAATAGTATTTCCAGAGGTTTTAATGTAAAAAAAGCCATCACACTTGGTGCCGATGACAGAATCATCGATGTTTTGAGGAGCTTTGTACAAAAATTTGAGGTGAGGGAAGAAATTGCAGAGATCATTTTGAACAAGTATGCTAAACGATTTAAAATTGGGATTCACGACTATGATTCTACGGTGGCGGCACAGCATATTGACATTCCTACACTAGTGATACACGATACAACTGACGCATTTGTTCCTGTAAGGAGTGCCATTTCAATACGTCAAAAATTATCAAATGGAACTCTGTTAATTACCAATGGTTTAGGGCATCATAAAATATTTAGAGATCCAAATGTGATTGATCGTACCATAAAATTTATGCAAGAACAATGAAAAAACTAAATGTATTCGGATTATTGATTATCTTCCAATGTCTAACCCTTTCAGCACAAAATAATATGGAAAACAAGCCTGTTAAAGTAAACAAAACCGAAGATGAATGGAAAAAAATCCTCACTCCTCAGCAATATTATATTTTAAGGGAAAAAGGAACGGACAGGCCCGGAGATTACGGCTACACAAATCACTTTGAAAAGGGAACCTATTTCTGTTCTGCTTGCAATGCACAATTGTTCGAGTCCAATACAAAATTTCAGAGCCATTGCGGCTGGCCGAGTTTTGATGATGCCATAGATGGAGCAGTAGAATACAAAGTCGATAAAAGTCACGGTATGATTAGAACCGAAATCTTATGTAAATCATGCGGAGGACACCTAGGACATATTTTTGACGACGGACCGCAAGATACAACGGGTAAACGCTATTGCGTGAACAGTACATCAATTACCTTTAAAAAAGGCTCCTAACTACATAAATTTTACCGAAAACATCTTTTTACGGGGTTTGAAGCTTCCTCATAATTGTTATCTTTGCAGCCTAAATATAATTTACGGGTATGTTTACTAATTTAAGTGATAAACTGGATAAGGCGTTTCATGTTTTAAAAGGACATGGAAGTATTACAGAAATTAATGTCGCAGAAACGCTAAAAGAGGTTCGTAGAGCACTTCTTGACGCCGACGTTAATTACAAAATTGCTAAAGATTTTACCGCCAAAGTAAAAGACAAAGCTCTTGGCCAGGACGTATTAACGACCCTGAATCCCGGGCAGTTAATGGTGAAGATCGTTAAAGATGAGCTCGCCTTGTTAATGGGTGGCGAAGCCTCAGGTATAAATTTATCAGGTAATCCTTCTATTATTTTGATGTCCGGATTACAAGGTTCCGGTAAGACAACTTTCTCAGGGAAACTTGCCCTATTCCTCAAAAATAAAAAATCGAAACAACCTCTACTTGTGGCCTGCGACGTCTATCGCCCTGCCGCGATCAATCAGTTAAAAGTAGTGGGGGAGCAAATTGGTGTAGAAGTATATACAGAAGAAGACAACAAGAATCCTGTACAGATAGCTCAAAATGCGATCAAATATGCCAAAGAGCACGGAAAAAATGCCGTGATCATAGATACGGCAGGTCGATTAGCAGTGGATGAAGAAATGATGAATGAAATTTCTAATATCCATAAAGCCATCCAACCCCAGGAAACCTTATTTGTGGTCGACTCGATGACTGGTCAGGATGCAGTAAATACGGCCAAAGCCTTTAATGATATTCTTAATTTCGACGGCGTTATTTTAACCAAGTTAGATGGTGATACCCGTGGTGGAGCAGCCCTCTCGATCAAATCTGTGGTCAACAAACCAATTAAATTTATTGGTACCGGAGAAAAAATGGATGCCATTGACATCTTCTATCCGGAAAGGATGGCAGAAAGAATTCTTGGCATGGGTGATGTTATTTCATTGGTTGAAAGAGCCCAAGAACAATACGATGAAGAGGAGGCACGAAAGCTTCAAAAGAAAATTGCCAAAGATGAATTTGGTTTTGATGATTTTTTGAAACAAATACAACAGATCAAAAAAATGGGTAACATGAAAGATCTGGTTGGGATGATTCCCGGGGCAGGCAAAATGATGAAAGATGTTGACATTGACGATGATGCCTTTAAAGGAATTGAAGCCATGATCCATTCGATGACACCTCAGGAAAGAACAAATCCGGGATTGATCAATGGATCCAGGAAAAAAAGAATTGCTAGAGGATCCGGTACACAGGTTCAAGAAGTAAACCAGTTGCTAAAGCAATTTTCTCAGATGAGTAAAATGATGAAAATGATGCAGGGAGGTGGAGCCAAAAAAATGATGCAGATGATGAAGGGGATGAATTAATCTACTAAAACGGCTAAATAATGGTATTACTCGACGGGAAAAAGACATCAGAAGAAATTAAACAAGAAATAGCAGAGGCTGTTGCTTTAAGAAAGAATGCCGGAAAAAAAATTCCGCATTTAGCTGCTGTGATTGTCGGAAGCGATGGAGCAAGCATGACCTATGTAAGCAGTAAAGTCAAAGCCTGTGCAAGAGTTGGTTTTAATTCAACTTTAATCGATTTGCCCGAAGATACCACGGAAGAACAATTACTAGACGAAATTGCCATTTTAAATAAGGACCAAGATATAGATGGTTTCATTGTTCAATTGCCATTGCCTAAACATATTGACGAGGACAAAATTTTATTGGCTGTAGATCCGAATAAGGACGTCGACGGATTTCATCCTGTGAATGTGGGTAAAATGTGTTTGGAACTGCCTACTTTCCTGCCCGCTACTCCTTTTGGAATAATGGAATTATTAGAACGTTACAACATAGAAACTTCCGGGAAAAATGTAGTTGTGCTGGGAAGAAGTAATATTGTTGGCAGACCGATTAGCATTTTGATGAGCCAAAAACGCAATTGCGGTAATGCTACAGTGACCATAGCGCACAGCAGAACCAAAAACTTAAAAGAAATTACAAGTCAGGCAGATATAATTGTTGCTGCTATTGGCATACCGGAATTTTTAACCGGAGACATGGTAAAGAAAGATGTTACAGTAGTAGATGTAGGAATTACCAGATTGCCCGATGCGACTAAAAAGAGTGGATTTCGTTTGGCCGGCGACGTGCATTTTGATTCTGTAAAACAAAAATCGGCGTTTATCACTCCTGTACCAGGTGGAGTTGGTCCAATGACCATTGCCATGTTATTAAAAAATACTTTATTGGCTTGTTCCAGAAAAGATTGACCTACTTATTGTATTTCTTAAGTAGTTTTTGGACTGTAGGATTAGTCAAAAAATCGGGGAAAAGCTCTTGTAAAATAACTTGATAAGCATAATTTATCGTCAGCGCCTTTTCCAAATAATAAAATGACCTTTCTTTATTCCCTAACAGATAGTTCAAGCCAGCTATTCTGAATAGAATTTCTGCATCCGACTTAAATATTTCCTTAGCTTCTTTGAGCACCAATAAGGCTTCAGATTCATCCTTTGAAATAAGTAACACATCAGAAAGAGAAAGATGTACTTCCAACTGTTCAGGATCCAGGGTAATACTTTTTTGAAAAGAACCTGCTGCCGCTTCCAATTGATTTAATCTTACGTAGATCTCACCTATTTTATTCCAATAATCAGGGACTTCTTCATCAATATTCAATGCTTTTTTAATATTTTGCATGGCCTTTTCCAACATTCCCTTCTTCATATAAATATCGGTTAGCGCCAACCAACCCTTGTCCAGAAGAGGATCTTCATTCACTGTCTTATGATAAAACTCCATGGCCTTATCCAGATCACCAAGGCTCTCATAGCACTTGCCAATGCGCAAAAATGCGAAAGGAGTTTCTGTATCGAGCTCCATGGTTAATCCGTAATATTCGATTGCCTCTTCTAACCTGTTCAATTCTTCTAAGGTCTTAGCCTTTTCCAGATGGGCACCAATAAAAGTATCGTCAATTAAAATGGCATATTCAAAAGCTTCTAACGCTTTACTATAGTTTTCCAACACGAAATATTGTCTGCCCAATTGATGCCATGCCACTTCGCTATACGGATCCTTTTCTATATACGAAATGAGATATTCTACTGCTTCTTCATGCTGTTCGGTCATATCAAAACAGTAAATAACATTGTATAGGGTGGAATAGTTGTCAAATTCTACATCTAAACACATGGCAAAGTTTTCACGTGCTCTTTCAAACTCATCCAGGTACAGATATTCCATACCGATCATAGAGTAAATTTCACTGGGATCTTCACTGTATTCCAAGGCAATTTTCAAATAGGCAATCGCCTTTTTATGAACACCTTTTTTAGAATAAATGGTTGCTTTTTGAATATAAATCTCTTCGTTTGCCGGCTCTATTTCTTGCAGTTCATTCAAGATTTTCTCTGCATTCTCAAATTTCTCTTCGAGCACCAACAATTCCGCCTGTACCAACTTAAGGTCTACAGACAATGGATGTTGTCTTAATCCGAGCTGAACTGCTTTATTGGCCAGAGAGAACTTTCCATTATCTATGTAGTATAGAATGATTTCTTCAAATTCATTTGCATCAAAAAAATAAACGCTATTGGTTTTCAGCATGAATTCAAATTTCGATAACGGCAATCCCCCAAAGTCGTCGAAAAATTGTTGATTCATATGCACAATTTCTTTCAAACTAAATTACAATTTCATCTTTCCAACTCACGGCAGCCCTTTTATTTTTCTTAACAATTTAATTAACATAAAATATTTTTCTATTCGCACACAAAAAAATGTAAATTTGCTAAACACTTATGCACTGTGCCCGGTATGACAAAAAAGACCTTACTTAATGCAAAAGAGATTGAAATCATCCTCCACCGTTTGGCTTGTCAACTTATCGAAAACCATTTAGATTTTTCAGAAACTATTCTTATTGGCTTGCAGCCGAGAGGGGTTTTTCTTTGCAACAGATTGGTGAATATCTTAGAAAAAGAATATCGGATTAAAAAAATCTTACAAGGTAAATTAGACATCACTTTTTACCGAGATGATTTTAGAAGAAGGGATGCCCCGATTGAAGCCAATAAAACCGAAATCGACTTTTTAGTCGAAAACAAAAAGATTGTTTTTATTGATGACGTGCTCTATTCCGGAAGGAGTACTCGTGCGGCGTTAACTGCAATTCAAGCCTTTGGCCGACCAAAGAAAATAGAATTATTGGTCTTAATAGACAGGCGATTTAGCAGGCATTTACCCATTCAGCCAGATTATCGAGGTCGCCAGGTAGATGTCATTAACAATGAACAAGTGCGGGTGGATTGGAAAGAAAATGGACAGACGGATGCCGTTTATATGGAAGAAAAAGTGTGAATTATTAAACAGAAAAAAGTAGAACCCGAAAAAAATGAATAAGCTTAGCGTAGACCATCTTTTGGGAATTAAACACCTCAACAAAAACGACATCGATCTTATTTTTAAAACAGCAGATCATTTTAAATCAGTCATCAACCGTCCCATCAAAAAAGTACCGTCTCTACGCGACATTACGATTGCAAATTTGTTTTTCGAGAATAGTACAAGAACCCGGCTGTCTTTTGAGTTAGCCGAAAAAAGACTCTCTGCCGATGTTGTTAATTTTTCGGCCGCTCAATCAAGTGTTAAGAAAGGAGAGACATTAATAGATACGGCAAATAATATCTTATCCATGAAGGTGGATATGATCGTGATGCGCCATCCCAACGAAGGTGCTGCTTATTTTTTATCGAAGCACGTGAACGCCAAGATCATCAATGCGGGTGATGGTGCCCATGAACACCCAACCCAGGCTTTGCTGGACTCCTACTCTATCCGAGAAAAATTGGGTTCTGTTGCGGGAAAAAAAGTGGTCATTATTGGTGATATATTGCATTCAAGGGTAGCCCTTTCTAATATTTATGCACTAAAATTACAAGGAGCAGAAGTAATGTTGTGCGGTCCGACCACCCTCATACCCAAACATATCACAGCCCTAGGTGTTACCTATGAAAAATCATTGATCAAAGCGTTGGAATGGTGCGATGTTGCCAATGTACTGCGGGTTCAGCACGAAAGAATGGATATTAAATATTTTCCATCAATCAGAGAATATGTACAATTGTTTGGGATCAACAAAAAGATTTTGGATTCATTGAACAAAGAAATTGTGATCATGCACCCCGGCCCGATCAACCGTGGTGTTGAACTGACAAGTGACGCAGCTGACTCCAAACAATCTATCATCTTAAATCAGGTAGAAAATGGTGTTGCCATAAGAATGGCAGTGATTTATTTATTGGCAGAACAAATTAAACATGAATAAATGATGGGTTCAGAGATAGATATAAAAAGATCAAAAGGTATCTGCACGGTCAAACCGAAATCAGCAAAATGGTTGAAAGATTCTAATAACAAAATCTCTTTCTTTGAGGATTTTTTTCTAAATTATCCCAATATTAAGGATGAAAATATCATTTTAGACATTTCTGGCCAGGAAAATATAGATGTTCAGGAAATCTTATTATTTTCGTCGCTGATTAAAAAACACAAAAAAAATAAAAAATCATTTGTGATTGTATCTGATTTAATTGAAATGAATGACCTGGTGGAAGATATTTTTATTACACCCACTGTGCAGGAAGCCAAAGATGTAATCGAATTTGAAGAAATTGAAAGAGATCTAGGATTTTAAAGCGTATATATGGTAAAAAAACTACTCGTAATTTTCTTTTTTACTTTTCTTTTTTCTCAAACGGCCATTGCGCAAAGCGATGATATTCGTGATAAGGAAATTTTGGATGCTGCCGAGACAGTCATTCACGATGTGATGGCTTCGCCTAATCCATTTAGTGTTTCTACGCGAATCAGATTTTTTGCCGACGAGGAGATTGAACTGGAATTCTTTGTAAAAGATCTTCTGGGAAATAGCCTATCTGTTCAAAAATTGAAATCGAATAAAGGGGTGAATACCATTACTTTTTACAGAGACGATTTGGCTCCGGGCATTTATATCTATTCAATCAAAACGGAAAATAAGATTATTTCTAAAAGAATTGTGATCAAATGAGTATTCGACTCACCATATTGGGTTGTCATTCGGCTACCCCAAGAAGTGATGCCCATCCAACCTCGCAATACCTAGAAATAAATAACAGGCATTTTTTGATCGATTGTGGAGAAGGTACGCAAATGCAACTCCGTAAATACAAAGTAAAATTTTCTCGAATCAGACATATCTTTATTTCGCATTTACACGGCGATCATTTTTTTGGTCTGATCGGTTTAATTTCGACTTTTGGTTTACTGAATCGCCCGCATGAATTGCATATTTACGGACCAAAAGATCTAAAGACCATTATAGAAATGCAGTTGCGCCTGAGCAAATCCTGGGTGGATTTTCCCTTGCATTTTCATGAGCTCACCAGCGAAAAAAGTGAACTGATATTTGAAGACAAACAGGTATCTGTGTATACGATCCCACTAAACCACAGGATCTATACGAATGGTTTTCTGTTTAAAGAAAAGAGAAAAGACAGGAAACTGGCCATGGATAAAATCAAATTATATCCGGAAATTGAGATCTGCGATTACCACAAGATCAAAAAAGGCTTTGATTTTGTCCGTGAGAACGGTGAGATTATCTCCAATGATCTTTTAACTGAAAGCCCGAAAGAACCTTTGAACTACGCTTTTTGCAGTGATACTTCTTATCATGAGTCGTGCGTACCCATGATTAAAAAGGCGGATTTACTCTATCACGAATCTACTTTTTTAGAAGACAACAAAGAACTGGCAGAAAAAACCAAACACAGTACAGCCAGGGAAGCCGCGACCATCGCAAAAAAGGCAGCCGTAAAATTGCTGATCCTAGGACACTTTTCAAGCCGCTACAAGGACGAACAAAGATTCCTGCACGAAGCGACAGAGATCTTTCACCGGTGGAACTGGCCGAAACCGGGAAGGTATTTAGTCTGAACAATTAGGCTTAACCATGTACCAGTGCCTGTTTTCCCTTGCAGTTTCATATATTCAGCTTCATAATCCAGAAACGCTGACCATTTTTTATCCACAATTTCTCTGTCTTCGAACTTTCTGGCAAATCCTAAGAACAGCGTGTAATGCCCTGCTTCTGATGCCAAAAGATCCTTAAAGAAATCGGCGAGTTCTTTATCCTCCAAATTTTCTGACAAAACTTTAAATCGTTCGCAGCTTCTTGCCTCAATGACAGCTGAAATCAGCAAACGGTTAATTAAATTGGTCTTTCTGTCTTTTCCTTTTGGAAAAAATTTGATCAGATGCTTGGCGTAGGCGCTGTTTTGGTCTATTCCCAGAGTCATCCCACGAGAGACCATGATCTCATGTACGCGCTGAAAATGTTCTAATTCTTCAATGGCAATTTCAGTCATGGCTTTGACCAATTCAGTTTCTTCAGAAAAATTAATGATCAAGGAGACCGCAGAGGCAGAAGCCTTTTGTTCCGCAAAAGCGTGATCTGTTAACAATTGTTGCAAATTCTGTTCAGCTATCTTGGCCCAAGATGCAGGCGTATCAAATTTTAATCCGAGCATATCTTCAAATTTTGGCAAAGTTCGCAAAATGTAGAAGGAATAAAAAATGATTGTCATATTAAAATCATTTCATGTTGAATTGTCTTGAAAATCAGGATTAAACTGACAGCCTGACATAAGAATGAGCAAAAACATGCCAAAAAACAGCTGATTTTCCAAATGGCACAAAGATTGACCTAAGCAGAGAAAATAATTTTGAACAACTAATAAAAAAATATATAATTATGAGTAAAATAATTGGAATAGACTTAGGAACAACCAACTCATGTGTTTCTGTGATGGAAGGAAGTGAACCGGTAGTAATTCCTAATGCTGAAGGAAAAAGAACTACACCCTCTATCGTTGCATTTGTAGAAGGTGGAGAGCGCAAGGTTGGTGATCCTGCAAAACGTCAGGCCGTTACTAATCCAAAAAAGACCATATACTCTATCAAAAGATTCATGGGTAATAAATACTCAGAATGCAAAAAAGAAGCTGAAAGAGTACCTTATACCGTAGTAAAAGGCGATAACGATACACCTAGAGTAGATATAGATGGTCGTTTATATACGCCACAGGAAATCTCTGCCATGATCTTGCAGAAAATGAAAAAAACGGCTGAAGATTATTTGGGTCATGAAGTAAAAGAAGCGGTGGTAACCGTGCCTGCTTACTTTAACGACGCGCAAAGACAAGCGACCAAAGAAGCCGGAGAAATTGCTGGCTTAAAGATCAGCAGAATTATCAATGAGCCTACTGCTGCTGCCTTGGCTTATGGTTTAGACAAATCGGGTCACGACAAAAAAATTGCCGTATACGACTTAGGTGGAGGTACTTTTGATATCTCTATCTTAGAAATTGGTGATGGTGTTTTTGAAGTATTATCTACCAATGGTGATACACACTTAGGTGGTGATGATTTTGACCAGGTAATTATCGACTGGTTAGCTGAAGAATTCAATAAAGAAGAAGGAATTGATCTTAGAAAAGATCCGATGGCTTTACAAAGATTGAAAGAAGCTGCAGAAAAAGCAAAAATTGAATTGTCGTCAAGCACGCAAACAGAAATCAATTTACCTTATGTAACTGCAACAGCTACAGGACCTAAGCACTTGGTAAAAACCTTGACAAGATCTCATTTCGAAAAATTATCTGATGCTTTGATCAAAAGATCTATGGCCCCGGTAAGTGCTGCTTTAAAAGATGCTGACTTGAGTACTTCAGATATTGACGAAGTGATTTTGGTAGGTGGTTCTACCCGTATGCCTAGAATTCAGGAAGAAGTGGAAAAATTCTTTGGAAAAAAACCTTCTAAAGGTGTAAACCCTGATGAAGTTGTAGCGATTGGTGCTGCGATCCAAGGAGGTGTGTTAACCGGAGATGTAAAAGATGTTCTTCTATTAGACGTAACACCACTTTCATTAGGTATCGAAACCATGGGTAATGTAATGACCAAATTAATTGAGTCTAACACGACGATTCCTACAAAGAAATCACAGGTTTTCTCAACTGCGGCCGATAACCAGCCTTCTGTAGAGATTCATGTGTTGCAAGGTGAAAGAGCCATGGCTGCAGACAACAAGACCATAGGTAGATTCCACTTAGATGGTATTCCACCGGCACCCAGAGGTGTACCTCAGATCGAAGTGACCTTCGATATCGATGCAAATGGTATCATCAATGTATCCGCAAAAGATAAAGGAACCGGTAAAGAACATAATATCAGAATTGAAGCTTCATCAGGATTGTCTGAAGAAGAAATCAAAAAAATGAAAGCCGATGCTGAGGCAAATGCTGAATCTGATAAGAAAGCAAGAGAGATTGCAGACAAGATCAACGGAGCAGACTCTATGATCTTCCAGACTGAAAGTCAGTTAAAGGAATTTGGCGATAAATTATCTGCAGATAAAAAAGGACCTATTGAAGCTGCTTTAGCAGAACTTAAAAAGGCTCACGAATCGAAAGATATCGCACAGATCGATGCGGCAATGGAGAAAATAAATGAAGCTTGGAAAGTGGCTTCCGAAGAAATGTACAAAGCTCAACAAGGAGCCGGTGAACCCACGGGGGCACCACAGGAAGAACCTGCCAATGCAGGAGGCTCAGATGATGTGGAGGATGTAGATTTTGAAGAAGTAAAATAAGCTTCTAAAGCAATAAATACAAAACGCTCGGAAACCCCGAGCGTTTTTTTATGAAATAATTTTAGCAGATCCTTCAGGTGGATCTTTGCAATTGTCAATTCGACTGAATTCTAGACATTGAAAATGACTAAAATTTGTATCGAGAATGAATGTTGACTTCCCATCGCTCTCGATACGATCCCAATGCTGGGAATTACTCGAGCTGACAACAAATTTCGAAGTGCATCTGTATTGAAAAAAAATGTCAATTCGAGTGAATTTCAGACATTAAAAATGGATGAAATTTGTATCGAGAATGAATGTTTACTTCCCATCGCTCTCGATACGATCCCGATGGCTCGGGATCACTCAAACTGATAATAAATTATGAAGAGCAGGTTGTAATGAAATAATTGTCAATTCGAATGAATTTCAGGCATTGAAAATGGATGAAATTTGTATCGAGAATCAATTTTTCTAATCGCTCTCAATACGATCCCGATAGCTCGGGATCGCTCAAACTGATTATAAATTTCGAAGCTAGAGTTTTAGACATATTCACTAAAATTAGACTTCCCTCAAGTGAAAAGAGCAAAATATGTGGAGTATTTACAACACTATTTTACATTTCTGTGCCAAACTCATTATTATAAAGTTCTTTATAAGACATTCTTAAATTAAAATAATGGAGAATGAAATAAAGGAGAATTTATTTATTCCCCGGTATAGACTAATTTTTGCCAGGTAAGGCCAAACTCGCCATAATTGACGAGTAGGCAAATCGGTAAGTTGGTTGCCTTTAAAGTATTGATAGATTGCCGTTGATGTACTTCATTCAGTTCATTTAACGTCTTCACTTGGAGCAGAATTTTATCAAAACAAACAAATGGAGCGATGAAGGCATTGTTTAGCTTTAGGCCATCGTAAAAAACATCTAGTTTCTTCTCTTTGCAAAAAGGAATGTCAAAATTTTTCAATTCCATTTCCAATTCTTTTATGTAGTCTCCAGCCTCTAAACCATTCCCCAGTTTTTTATTTACAACAATACAAGCATCAATGATCTTGAAACTCTCTTCCTCAATTAACAATTTTTCGGTCATGGTTTCCATTTATATTAAAATTGCTCAGCCTTGGGGGAAATTTACCAAAGGTATCATGGTGAACAATTAACTAATGGTAAAAAAGGATGAGCAATCTAAAAAACTTTTCCTCTTTAATCTTAAAATGGTTATTTGTTATTTGATTCGGTTTTTAATGGTTTAACTACCCTGGAATACCTTCTAAGAGCATCCGGCTCAATAAAGAAGAACATATAAATTAGGGCAGATGAAAATATTACAATTCTATCTTTATCTATATTAATCACCCCATACAAATAAATTCAATTGATAAAAGGGACGAATCTTCAAAATTAGCACTCATCCAAAGTTCACACAATACCCTTTTAAGGTATTTTTCATTATATGAAATACATTAAACCCTATTTTTTATAGCGTATATGTCCTTTTACTAAAAATAATGTAAAATGAAAATAGAGCTGAAACTTAAGGTTTCAGGGCATAAATCTGGCAGGTTGCTGCTGGTCATAAAATACCCCGTCTGACACAAAATTCAATAAGATCTGCCACATTGTGGCAATGAGACTTTCTCAAAATATTCTTTCGATGGGTTGCCACTGTCCCGATACTAATATTCAACTGCTTCGATATATCAGTATTGCTTAAATTTTTGTTGAGCAGGAAGATAATTTCGTGTTCCCTCTTCGTAAAAATTCGCTGATAGGGCTCATAAACTTGTGCTTTAAACTTTTGCTTATCCAGACCTTTGGCTTTAAACTCCCAGAATACGGGGCTGGAGCTGTCTATAAAACTGATATTGGTAAGCTTTACCAAAGTGCGCAACATGGAACCGTTTTCGTCTGTTCGTAACACTACCGATTGACTCAGGAACTTAGCATAATGACCATCATTTTTTTTAATGCGATAGGTCATACTAAGTATATTGTTTTCCGGCGCTTTAGCAAATTCGATGGCGTACATGATTGCCGCTTTACTCACCCTGTAGACCAGTTCCGTGTCTTCAGGATGTATACTATCCAGCATCAGATTCAGATCGATGCGCTCATCCGGATAACCCATGGAAGTTAAAAAACCCCTGGCATAAACAATCTTGTTCTCTGTGAAATCGATCACATAATAACATTCATCCTTACGGGGAACAAAATCCTTGTACTTAACAAAATCAGTTTTTTTCTCAGCCATTGCATCAAATGTATCAGGCAAATTGGCGAGAAACAAAAGCATTTCGTTGTTATCCATGTCTATCTAAAATATCCATAATTTGCTCTTTACCAGCAGATTAATGGGTATGACCGTCATCCATTTTAAAAATTCAATATAGGCATCTCAGTCATTCCTGAAAATACCCTTAGAGGGTATTTTGGGAAAATGGGTATCGGGGGAAAGGATACCCATAGACCTGCAAAGTTTAATTAGTTGATTTGCAGTGCTGCACTGTGCCTTTTTCAATATATTTTTTCTGTGTGTGGCTACCGTATGCGGACTGATACACAAATTACCCCCTATTTCATTATTCGTGATACCCTGAGCCAATTCTTTGATGATATCCAATTCTCTTTGTGTAAAAAATGCCCGGTAAGGTTCGTAAACTTCATTGAAAAATTCATCCCTGTTCAGATCGGCTGCCACAAAATCCCACTGTACCCCTACCTGATCCATAAAAGAGATATTTTTTAAGTGAACCATTAATTGTATGGGTGTGCTGTTTTGATCTAAGCCAAGTACTTCCGCCTTATTCAAAACCCTGATATATTTTCCAAACTTGTTTCGGAGCCTGAAGGTGATCATCAATTTAAAGGTTCTTTTGGGGTCAGGATTTTCCATGCTGTGCAAAATAGCCAGGCAGATGACCCGTTGTACCAGAGGAGCATCATCCGGATGGATCCCATCAAAAAACTTGGCCAAATCCATTTCTCCTTCATCAAATCCCAACAAGGTGTCAAAACCCCTGAGGTGTTTCATTTCACCTTCTGAAAGATCTAGTACATAAGAGCAATCGTAAAAATTATGCTGAATTGCCGGATCGAGAGAAACCCGGTTTGATTCCTTTAGTGATTTTTTAGAAATGCTTTGAGACAGTTCCAGGAAAAAAAGATTTACATCCGTCATTTTAAGCTATTTTGAAGATTTACTTCTTTATGCACAAAATCATGAAAAGTAAACATCGACAGTTCAAAATTATGTTGTAAATTGTATTTATTATATTATCGCATAATAATGAGATTATTTTTTTGGCTGTTTTTTGCCTCGCTCACCGGCTTTTGTCAGGAAGTCCTGATCAGCGAGACTCCGGACTCCTATAAAGCAGTACCCGATCGTGAAAATAAAAAGATGTATTATTTTTTCAGAGATCACACCCTCACCGTCGATCTCAAGACTATGGAGCGAAAATCTACTCCGCTGACCATAGATAAAGATTTTTATTTCGAGCCCTGTATTCCGATCGTAAAAAATGATAAAATCTTTTTTTTACTCCATTTCGGGGGCTTGGTCTATGAATTTAAAAACGACTCGATTCAACGGATTGACAAATCTTATGAACATAAAATGCAAAATGGGGCAGCGGCCTTTGTGCGCGATGACAAGATCTTTCGTTATGGTGGCTACGGGTTTTGGTCTATCCACAACATCTTTACCTATTTCAGTGATGACACCAAAGAATGGGAATACAAAGCCTACAAAGACCACAGCCGGGAAGCACCGGAGATATTTAGTGCACTCACCTGGCAAACCAAAGACTATTTATATTTTTTTTATGGGATGACCCTGGATCCGATGGACCGCATAAAGATCTTTCCCACAAAAGAGGTTTGGCGCTATTCTTTTGAAAAAGAAAAATGGACCCATCTCGGCAACTCAAATTTTGCATTGAACAGATTCTCAGAAGCTTTTGGCGAACTGGATGCCGATCACCAAAAATTTATTTTTGAGGACAACCAGATCATGGAATTAGACCTCGACAAAAACATCCTGCGCATTTATGAACAGAACCCGGTAAGTAAACTGGCGCACGCACAAATGCATATGATGTACGAGGATCAGATCGTCTATTCCTACCTCAAAGGGAATTCAACCTATCTGGCAAAAGTTCCAAAAGGTCAGTTTATCGGCGAGAAGACCTATGAAGGAAAATTCTACCTCAGTTCCTGGAAACGCTTCCTCCCTTACCTCTACCTTGGGCTTGGCATGATACTTTTGTTTTTCCTTGTAAAAGGATTTGTTATATGGCGAAAAAAGAAGAATAAGGTGGTATTGTTGAGCAACGGACTGAGCTATAAGCAAAAATTCACCGAAATCGATCAGGAAAGTATGGAGATCCTGAACCTGTTGATCAGCAAAAAAGATGTGCCCTCCGCAGAGATCCTGAAGGTCGTAGAAAAAGAACAATTCAGTCCTGCACATAATGAACGACTCAAAGTGCAAAAGATCAACGACCTGAATATCAAGCTGCAAACGCTGTTCGGAGAAAAAGAAGCGCAGATCAGATCGGTCAAATCAAAAGAAGACAAACGCATCAGGGTATATAGGCTAAACAAAACCTATTTTTAAAAAAGCAAACATGAATCCATTAAAAATAACTTAGTAAAGTCCCGTTGTGCATGATGATTTTAAATCCTATCAACCATGTCAGTTCGAGTGATTTTTTGATAAAAAAATCGTATCGAGAACTTTTTTATCGACTAAAATTCTTCTGCTCGATACAAATTTCACTCATTTCATTCGTGAAATTCACTCGAAGTGACAGAATTTTATCAACATGCACAAGGGGGTATCAATGGCATAGCTTCAATGATCTCAGATCCTTGAGCTTATTTGTCCTATTGCTTTTTATGGCCCACAAAAGCCCTTGTCAGGAAGTGCTGATCACAGATTCAAATGAAATGTACAGTGCGGCAGTTTCCGATGTGGATAATCGCCGCATGTATTATTTCCTTAAAGATCATTACCTCACCATCAACCTCAATTCGATGGAGCGCATTTCCAAGCCTTTTACACGAGCAAAAGACTTTCATTTTGAAACCTGTTACGGTATCACAAAAAATGGCGAGGTATACTTTTTGCAGGCAGATGGAGGTTTGGTGTACAAATTAAAAAATGATTCGATACAGCGTATCGACCAGTCCTATTTGCATAAAATGCAAAATGGTGCGCCTTATTTTGTACACAACAACAAGCTCTTCAGGTATGGCGGGTATGGGTTTTGGTCTATTCACAACATCTTTACCTATTTCAGCGATGAGACCCGCGAATGGGAATATGCAGGTTACAAGGATCACACAGTTGAAGCACCCCAGATCTTTAGTCCCAGATCCTTAAAAACAGAAGATAAACTTTTCCTTTTTAACGGGCTCAAGCTGGATCCCATGAATCGCATCAAAAGACTTCGTTCAAATGAGGTCTGGCAGTACTCGTTTACAGACCAAAAATGGACTCACCTCGGGAGCTCGAACTGGCAGCCCAACAGGGCCTCCCAGGCCATCCTTGAAGCCGATCAGGGCAGCCGGAAATTTATTTTTCAAGACAATGAGGTATTTGAAATAGATCCAGAAAATAACCGACTAACGGTTTACAAAAGGAGTGTTGTGAGTAAATTGGGGCATGCCAACATTCATATGATGTTCGATGACAAGATCGTTTTTTCCTATCCCAGAAACAATTCGGGTTATATGAGCGTGGTTACCACTGATCAATTCATAGGGGAAAAGCTCTACGAAACAACTTTTTATACCAGCTCCCCAAGACGTTACCTTCCCTATTTTTTCTATCTACTAGGCGCTGCGAGTTTATTTTTCCTGGGTAAATGGCTGGTTCAATTGAGTAAAAAGAAAAAAAAGGTGGTCATCCTCAATAATGGATTGAATTACAAAAATAAATTCACCGAATGCGATCAGGAAACCATGGAGATCCTGAACTTGTTATTGTCGGCTAAAAGAGTGCCCTCTTCAGAGATCCTCAAGATCGTAGAAAAAGAACAATTCAGTGCGGCACATAATGAACGACTCAAAGTGCAAAAGATCAACGACCTGAATATCAAGCTGCAAACTTTATTCAATGAAAAAGAAGCACAGATCAGATCGGTCAAATCCAATGAAGACAAACGCATCAGGGTCTATACTTTAGACCGCACATATTTTTGAAATAGTATTGAGATATTAGTATTGAGATATTAGATATTAGTATTGAGAACTGTATAACCCGCCACGGGCAAGGATAAAGGATAAAGACTAAAGGCTAAAGGTAGTTCCACTTTAAACTTTATACTTTATCCTTTGAATTTTATCCTTGCCTGCAAGGCACCATTTCACTATTTCACCATTTCACCGCATTACCGCATAACCCAGCCGAAGGCTGCCATCTCACATCTCACATCTAAAATCTCAATTCTCAAGGATAAAGGACTAAGAATAAGGAACAAATCTAAAATCTGATATCTAAAGTCTCATATCTAATATCTAAATTCTAAATTCTCCAATCACCGTCATTTAGGCATTGAGATCAAATCATTCAAAATTCATCATTCAACATTTATCATTAAATCTGCCACATGCCACTTCAAACTTCTCCCTCCAAACTTCTCCCTTACTTACCCCTCCCTCCTACAGACCCCACCTCTCCCCTCTATGAGAGTGCTCTGAGAGC
>CAVQQR010000005.1:0-198699 GCA_963715015.1 uncultured Flavobacteriaceae bacterium | reverse complement strand
AAAATGTCGAAGTAGGCGTTTACCCCATCGCCCAAGCGAAAGCGATTGCCTTGGAACAAGAGTTGGATTTGGTAGAAATTTCACCAAATGCGTCTCCTCCTGTTTGCAAAGTGATCGATTATAAGAAATTTCTCTACGAGCAAAAAAAGCGGGAGAAAGTTTTAAAAGCTAAAACGACCAAAGTGGTTGTTAAAGAAATTAGGTTTGGTCCTAACACAGATGACCACGATTACGACTTTAAAAAGAAACACGCCATGAAATTCCTCGAAAGTGGAGCTAAATTAAAGGCGTTCGTATTTTTTAAAGGAAGGTCTATTGTTTACAAAGACCAAGGCCAGATATTATTGCTCAAGTTAGCACAAGATCTGGAAGATTACGGAACCGTTGAGCAAATGCCTAAATTGGAAGGTAAGCGAATGACCATGCTCATGGCTCCTAAGAAAAAGAAATAAAAGTATTATAAGCAAGAATTATAAACCGAGAGAAGATGCCTAAATTGAAAACAAAATCTAGTGCCAAGAAACGCTTCAAGTTGACAGGGACTGGAAAAATTAAGAGAAAACATGCTTTTAAAAGTCATATTTTGACTAAAAAAAGCAAAAAACGTAAATTAAAATTGACACATGCTACGTTGGTTCATTCAACTGATGTAAACAGTATCAAAGAACAATTAACGTTGAAATAAACCAAAAGTTTATTCGGTAATTCATATTAACCCTGTGTCAGTGCCCATCAAATGATCCAAAAAACCGGGTCTGCCTCACACAAAAAAAATTAAAATTATGCCAAGATCAGTAAATTCAGTAGCTAAAAGAGCTAGAAGAAAAAAGATTTTAAAACAAGCCAAAGGTTACTTTGGTCGTCGTAAAAATGTTTATACAGTTGCTAAAAATGCAGTTGAAAAAGCATTATCCTATTCATACCGCGATAGAAAGAACAACAAGAGAAACTTTCGTGGATTATGGATTCAACGTATCAATGCGGGTGCACGTTTGAACGGAATTTCTTATTCACAATTGATGGGTAAATTAAAAGCTAACCATATCGACTTGAACAGAAAAGTTCTTGCCGATCTAGCGATGAACAACCCTGAGGCTTTCAAAGCCATTGTAGAAAAAGTAAAATAAATAAAAACAATTTCTTGCTTATATAAACAAAGCCGGATCAATTTGATCCGGCTTTGTTATTTTATGCCCTAGGGAATTGATTCGATGTAAAACGATCTACTACTGATCAAAAAGAATCACCTGTTGATTTGATCTTCTCTGCATTCTCTGCCAACTTCAGTTCTTCGATGATTTTAGTCAGATCACCATTGATCACACTACTTAAATCATAGATCGTCAAACCGATTCTGTGCTCTGTCACCCTACCCTGAGGATAGTTATACGTTCTAATTTTCGCGGATCTATCACCACTGGACACCAAGGTTTTTCTTTGAGCTGCATCTTCGTCCAGTTTCTTTTGCAATTCCTGCTCATATAGTCTTGATCTCAATACTTTCAGGGCTTTTTCTTTATTCTTATGTTGCGATTTTTGATCCTGACATTGCGCGACAATTCCCGTAGGAACGTGAGTTAATCTCACGGCAGAATAAGTCGTATTCACAGATTGGCCACCCGGACCTGATGCACAAAAATAATCTGTTCTGATATCGCTCATTTTCAAATCAATATCAAATTCTTCCGCTTCAGGAAGAACCATCACCGTAGCTGCAGAGGTATGCACCCTTCCCTGTGTTTCTGTTTGAGGTACACGTTGAACCCTATGCACTCCTGATTCAAATTTCATTGTTCCATAAACATTATCGCCGGTAAGGCTAAAAATAATTTCTTTATATCCACCAGCAGTCCCCTCATTCAAATCTTCCACTTCCACTTTCCAGCCCTTTTCAGCTGCAAATTTCTGGTACATTCTAAATAGATCTCCGGCAAAAATACTCGCCTCATCCCCTCCGGTTCCGGCCCGAATTTCTACGATAACGTTTTTAGCATCCTGCGGGTCTTTTGGTATAAGCATGAATCTCAACTCGTCCTCTAACACAGGGATCTTTGCCTGGCCTTCCTCTAATTCAAGTTTAGCCATCTCTATCATTTCCGCATCAGCTCCATCAGAAATAATTTCTTTTGCTTCTTCGATATTTTGGACTACAGCAATATATTCGTTGCCTTTTTCAACGATTTCTTCGAGGTCCTTGTACTCTCTGGTTAACTTGATGTAGCGATCCTGATCTACTATGATATCAGGTTGAATAATCAAATCTGCGATTTCATCAAAACGCTGCTTTACTAAGTTAATTTTCTCTAACATTTTCTTTCTTTAAGGAGTGCAAATTTACATTATTTTTTAGAGTTTTCTCTTATCTGTGTTTCCCTAAAAATATCCCAAAATCTTTGTTTAAAACATATATTAATTCTTTAACTTTGTGCTCAATACTAAATTTAAACCTAACATCATGAGAAAATTATATTTTTCAGCCCTATTAGCCTCCTTGTTCATTGTAAGTTGTGGAGATAAAAAAGAAAAACCAGCGGCTCCGGAAATGAAGCCCGAGGTTCAAACCGAAGTGCAAAGTGAGCCTGTGAAAGCTGAAGATCAATTAGTAATGGGAGAAAGATTATTCACTGAAAAAACTTGTGTTTCTTGCCACCAAATAGACACAAAAGTCGTTGGTCCATCAGTTAAGGATATTGTAAGAATTTACGACGAAAAAAATGGTAATATCGTTCAATTTTTAAAAGGAAATGCCGAAGCCATTGTTGATACTGATCCAGGACAAGTTGCCATTATGAAGGCAAACTTAGATGGCTTTGTCAAAGATTTAACTGCGGAAGAACTGCAAGCCCTAGCCGCTTACATGAGAAGTAAAAAATAAATTGATATTTTTTGACAATAAAAAAAGGCCTTTGTTAAGGCCTTTTTTTATTGTCATTTTTGACTAAACAACGCCCAAATCCATCATGGCGTCTGCCACTTTTATAAATCCTGCAATGTTGGCACCTTTTACATAATCGATATATCCGTCAGAGTCTGTTCCGTATTTCGAACAAGCCTCATGAATGGAAGACATGATCTGATGCAATTTGCCATCGACCTCTTCTTTTGTCCAATTCATTTTCATTGCGTTTTGTGACATTTCCAAACCTGAAACACCTACACCTCCGGCATTTGCAGCTTTCCCAGGAGCGAATGGCAATTTGTTCTTGTGGAATAATTCAACTGCCTCGGGTGTGCAACCCATATTGGATACTTCAACCACATATTTTACACCATTTGCGATTAAGATTTTTGCATCTTCTTCATCGAGCTCATTTTGAATAGCACTTGGCATGGCGATATCACAAGGAACCTCCCAAGGTTTTCTGTCTGCAAAAAACTTCGCTTCAGGAAAGACATCGGCATAGGGGGAAACAATATCATTATTCGAAGCTCTTAAACTCAATAAGTAATTAATTTTATCCGAATCCAATCCTTTCTCATCATAAATATAGCCGTCAGGGCCCGAAATAGTCACCACTTTTCCTCCCAGCTCTGTCACTTTAAGTGCTACTCCCCATGCCACATTTCCGAAACCTGAAACCGAAACAATTTTATCTTTAAAAGTGTCATTTTTTGTATCTAACATTTCTTTGGTGAAATAGGTGGCTCCAAAACCTGTAGCTTCCGGTCTGATCAAGCTACCTCCCCAGTTGAGACCTTTACCGGTAAAAACACCTGAATTTTCAAATTGAAGTTTTTTATACATGCCATACATAAATCCTATTTCTCTTCCACCAGTTCCAATATCTCCGGCTGGCACATCGGTATTAGGACCAATCACCCTCCATAATTCCAGCATAAAAGCCTGGCAAAAGCGCATGATCTCGTTATCTGATTTTCCTTTCGGGTTGAAATCAGATCCACCTTTTCCTCCTCCCATTGGCAAAGTGGTCAAAGCATTTTTAAAGATCTGCTCGAAACCAAGGAATTTCAAAATACTCAAGTTCACACTTGGATGTAAACGAATTCCTCCTTTATAAGGGCCAATAGCATTATTAAATTGTACACGATAGCCCAAATTTACCTGGACATTTCCGGCATCGTCCATCCAAGAAATGCGGAAAGTGTAAATGCGATCGGGTTCAACTAATCGTTCAATAATCTTTGCCGCCTCGTACTGCGGATTCTGATTATAGATCTCTTCAATTGATTCCAGCACTTCTCTAACTGCCTGAAGATACTCATGCTCACCAGGATGCCTAGTCTCTAAATTATTCAATATTTCTTTTACGTTCATATCTGTATTTATTAAATCTTTTTATTTAGTTTCTATTAATTACATAAACCCTTCGGGTGGTAACTCATCGAGCGACATTTCACTCTGATTTTTATGTGACTCAGGTATAAAGCCATCTTTAAAAACTGCCGCTTTATTTGTTTTTCCATCGATTATAACCTGCAATGGATTCTCAAATTTGACATGTCTTAAAAATTGATTCTCAAAAACAGCCTCCTGACTATTTAAATAATCTATGTCCAAAAATCCATCTCCAACAAAAGGATTGACGGTTAGATATCCCACTTTGAATGAAGTCAAGTTTTGAAAAAAATGAGTGCCTTGACTCGGATCGATTCTGAAATTATTCAGTCCAGCCTCGATGATAATTTTCGCGGAAGAAATCTGTGGCCATATGACAGGGATTCCCAACCAGGGATCACTTGAACCCCATCTGCCGGGGCCGCAGAGCACATACTGCTCGTTATACAGCGTAAATCTCTTATTAATCTCTTCTACTGCCTTGGCTATTTCTCTTGTTTTAGCACTTTGAAAAGTTTCAGGCTTGACATAAACAAAATCATAAATATGGTCATATCTACCATTTCCTAAGGCCGAATTTGAATAGACGATCGTATCTTTTTCTTGCACTTCTCCCAAGCTGCCCACTTTTCCATCATAAGTTTCTACAATTGGTCTAATCTGTAAAAAACTAAACTCTTTTGGTTGTCCGCTCGGCACATCCAATTTAATGGCGAACTCCATTTCTATGGGGTTGCTCATTTCAGCCTGACCAATTTTCAATAGGTCCTGGAGAATTTGGGGCAGAGGAAAAGTGTTGTATTTTAATATATTATCGAAAGTGATTACTCTAAAGCCTTCTTGTAACACGCCTGGTCTGATCACATTATTTTGCAGGTCATAGGTAGATGCCACAAATTTAAAAGAAGATTGATCCTCGGCATTTCTTATGTTGATCTTCTTTTTATTGATCGCTTCTGAAGTAGAGGTGACATAGCTATTGGGATCCATGTCTAAACCGTAAAAATACTGTTGCGTTTCTCGCATGGTTGAGCCGGGAGAGGACAGCTGCAAAACTTGTTTTGGATGATGGGGAGAAAAGCGCAAAGTTTGTCCACCTCCCACAATAATTTCTCCAAGACCCAGCGCGATATTGCAAATTCCCTCCTCGGGTAGTTCATTCCCAATAGGATAAAAATTTATCGACCTGGCTACTCCTGACACATTCGGATAATAGACATCTTTGTATTGTTTACCTGTAATTTCTTGCAAGATCACAGCCATCTTATCTTCTTCTATGGTATGTGAAGTAGCCTTCAAATAGGCTTTGCTATCTTGATAAAAGGCAGATGCCATCACCGATTTTATGGCGTTTGCTACCATTTCTAACATCTTATCTTTTCTCGTATTCGGTATCATATAGGTAGCAAAGACACCGGCAAAGGGCTGATAGTGTGAATCTTCTAAAACACTTGAAGAACGAATGGCCAAAGGTGATTTAGTGACGTTCAGAAAAACGCGGATATCTTCTAATACCCAATCCGGCAAAGGCTTAGATACGAACATTTTTAAGATCTCCTCATCATCATTCGAAGTAGCTACAAAATTGATCAGGTCATGTTTTTCCATGAACTCATCAAAAACTTCAGTACTTACAACGACCGTTCGGGGGATGGAGATAATGACATCCTCAAACTTATTATATAATTTGTGTCTTTTAAGAAAGGTATTTATAAAAGCGAGGCCTCTCCCCTTTCCTCCCAATGCGCCATCCCCGATTCTGGCAAAACCGAGGTATTCATCATAGCGATTTTTGTCAAATTTCGCTATAACGCCTCTGGATCTGAAAACCCTATAGGCTTTGATTCCATCGATCAAAAAATCACGAATTTGATCTACATCATCAAAATCTTCATATTCTACATTACTGAATAAATTCGCCAAAGAGAATAAGGCACGCGATTGCAACCATTTGCTATATTCACTTCTTTTTGAATGGTAAACAATGGCGTCATTTGTTACGATCGTCAACGCTTTTTGAAATTCATTCAAATCTGTTACTGTAGCCAAAACTTTCATCTGGACAGGATCCCAAAACTCAAATGCACCGAAAGAAAAATATTTGGTGATATAATCCTTTATTTCACTGCCAACTGTCTCGGAATGCTTATGCAAAAATTTACCTTTTAATTCCAGGGCCATTTTTTCATTTTCAATGTCAGATGATTGAATAAGAAAAGGAAAGTATCGTTCGATACTGCGAACATACTTCAACAATTCAAACCCTGCCTTCGGATCTCTCTTCCCTCCTTTGAAATAATTTACGTCGGAAATCACCCCTAATAAATTATGCTTATATTTTTCGAATAGGGCAATTCCTTCTTCAAAATTTGTAGCCAAAAGAATTTTTGGCCGCCCGCGCATCAACATCATCGTTCGGTGTTCATTGAGTCCTTCCGACATGAACGAGCGGGTTTGTTTTAAAATAATTTTATAAATAAGCGGAAGGTACCGGGAGTAAAATCTGATAGAATCTTCAACTAGCAGGATAGCTTTTACACCAATTTCATTGATATCTCGTTCTGCATTCATTCTGTCTTCGGCCAATTTAATAATGGCTAAGAAAATCTCGACATTTCCACTCCAATGAAAAACAGCGTCTATGATTCCGGTTTGCGCATTTAACACTTTTTTTCTCAGCTCGGAAGAATAATGACTAATTGCAGCAATGTGGACCTTTGGAAAGGCTTCTTTGATTTGTTTTGAGGTTTCAAAAGCGTTGTATTTTCCAATGTCAAGCCAGGTAATGACCAGATCAATCTTGTCTGAGCGCATCAATTTTATGGCTTGTGCCGCAGAGTTCGCATGAAGAAAACTCGGAGGATATCTCAGGTTCAGGTCGGTGTATTCATTAAAAATCCGTTCATCAATACGACCATCTTCCTCCAGCATGTAAAAATCGTAGTTTGAACATACGATCAAAACCTTATTGATTCGATCACGCATCAATTCATTGAAAGCAACTTCTTCAAACTCATAAGTTTTAAGGTCGGGAAGCGGATTTCTTTTCATTTTTTTGTAAAAATTGAACTCGGAAGTTATTCAATAATGTGGAGAAACTTTCAATTTAATCGAAAAAAAGGGTCGAAAATTCAACCCTTTTTCATTTTATCTCTTTTAGCTTTATACAACCCCATGAGCCAGCATGGCATCAGCTACCTTAACAAATCCGGCAATATTGGCACCTTTCACATAGTCAATATAGCCGTCATCCTGGGTTCCGTATTTGATACACGAATCGTGAATATCGCTCATAATCTTTTGCAATTTGGCATCAACTTCTTCTCTAGTCCAATTTAATCTCAAAGAGTTTTGACTCATTTCCAAACCTGAGGTAGCCACACCACCTGCATTAGATGCTTTACCGGGTGCAAAAAGAATTTTTGCTTTGTGAAATTCAGCTATTGCTTCCGGTGTAGAAGGCATATTAGCCCCTTCACTAACACAAATACAACCATTCGAAATTAACTTTTTGGCATCAGCTCCATTGAGTTCGTTTTGTGTGGCACAAGGAAAAGCTAATTCGCATTTCTCATGCCAGGGCGTTTTGCCTTCGTGATATTTTGCTTTGGGATATTTTTTAACATATTCCTTTATTCTACCCCTTTTCACATTTTTCAGATCCATTACAAAAGCCAATTTATCGGCGTCAATTCCTTCCTCGTCAAAAATATACCCAGAAGAATCTGATAAAGTGACCACTTTTGCCCCCAACTGAGTTGCCTTTTCAGTAGCATACTGAGCAACATTCCCGGAACCGGATACTAAAATTGTTTTACCACTCAAATTTTTACCTTGCATCTCTAACATGTTTTTTGCAAAATAAACGGCGCCATAACCCGTTGCTTCAGGTCTGATCAACGATCCTCCCCAGGATAAACCTTTTCCGGTCAGTACTCCGGTAAATTCGTTTCTCAATCTTTTATAGGTACCGTACAAAAATCCGATCTCTCTTCCCCCTACGCCTATATCTCCTGCGGGGACATCTGTATTTGGACCAATATGTCTGTATAATTCAGACATAAAACTCTGACAAAAACGCATGACTTCTCCGTCAGACTTTCCTTTGGGATCAAAATCTGACCCTCCTTTTCCTCCGCCCATAGGTAAAGTTGTCAAACTATTTTTAAAAACCTGTTCAAAAGCCAAGAATTTCAAAATACTCATATTTACGGTAGGATGAAAACGCAAACCTCCTTTGTAAGGGCCTATAGCAGAATTCATTTGAATTCTATATCCTCTATTAACTTGAATTTCGCCGGTATCATCAACCCAGGCCACACGAAATGTAATAGCTCTTTCGGGTTCTACCATGCGCAATAAAATGTTTTTCCCGTTGTAAATTTCTTGTTGAGCGATATAAGGAATTACGGTTTCTGCCACTTCTTGAACGGCTTGAATGAATTCAGGCTCATGACCATTACGCTCAATCACCTCATCCATAAATGCTTTTATTTTTGATTTCATAATTTTTGGCTAGATCTATTTATAATTTAATAATTTCATTAAACAAAAATAATTAAATTAATAATACCCCCTCTCATTCACATTTCAATTTTTCCGAATTATTTTAAATAATTTTATCTTTCAGAATTCCCATCAAAATTGCGTATACGGCGCTCTGATAAATCAAAAAAATGTAAATTTGCCTTTTTTAAGCTCTCAAAGATCAATGAAGGAGAAAATTCAGGCATTAGTTCAAGAAATTCAGGCGTTTAAGGCAAGTAACACCGAGGAATTAGAAGCGTTCAGAATCAAATTTTTAGGCAGTAAAGGAATTTTAAAATCACTTTTTGCTGATTTTAAATCGGTTGACAATTCTTTAAAGAAAGAAATCGGGCAAGAACTTAATAATTTGAGACAGCTGGCCACTGACACATTGAATTCCCAAAAAATAAACTTAGAAAGCGGTAAGGTAAAAACAAAGAGCAATATTGATTTTACCAGACCTGCAGAGCCGATCGAAATTGGCACAAGGCATCCGATCTCCCTCGTAAAAAATCAGATATTGGAAGTTTTTTCAAGAATAGGTTTTACTGTTTCAGAGGGACCAGAAATTGAAGATGATTGGCATAATTTTACGGCATTGAATTTACCCGAATACCATCCGGCTAGGGATATGCAGGATACTTTTTTCATCGAGCAGGATCCAGATATCTTATTGAGAACACATACCTCATCTGTTCAGGTTCGGTATATGGAAAACAACCAGCCGCCAATCAGAACTGTTTCACCGGGAAGGGTTTTTAGAAATGAAGACATTTCTGCCAGATCGCATTGTATTTTCCATCAGGTTGAAGGTTTGTATATTGACACGGATGTTTCTTTTGCCGATCTAAAACAGACACTTATCTATTTTACAAAAGAAATGTTTGGCAAATCCCGCATCAGACTTCGGCCTTCCTATTTTCCTTTTACTGAGCCAAGTGCTGAAGTAGATATTTATTGGGGTTTACAGACAGAAACCGATTATAAAATTACCAAAGGTACCGGTTGGCTTGAAATTATGGGTTGCGGAATGGTTGATCCAAACGTGTTGAAAAATGTGAAAATCGATCCTGAAAAATACAGCGGTTATGCTTTTGGAATGGGAATAGAACGCATAGCTATGCTGCTTTATCAAATCCCAGACATCAGGATGTTCTATGAAAACGATCTTCGTTTCATCAATCAGTTTAAATCCGTTATTTAGATAGATGACCAAGCTTACAGATTTTCTTTCAAACCAAGGTTACCAAAAAATAAAGCTCAAAAAGATCAATACAAATCATTTTGAGATAAAGGCGAAAGTAAATAAGGTAAAAGGAAATTTTATTTTGGATACAGGAGCTTCCAACTCTTGTGTGGGATTCGACACTATTGACAATCTTTCTTTAGACGCCGAGAGTACAGACCAAAAAGCGAGTGGCGCTGGTGCGACTAATTTAGAGACAAAACTCGCCAAAAACAATTTGATCCAAATTGGTAAATACAAGCAATCCAAGGTTAATTTGGTCTTGATCGATCTCAGTCATATCAATGAAGCTTTGGTCAGTCAAAATGCTGATCCTGTGACGGGAATTATCGGTGCAGACATCCTTTTCAAAGGTAAAGCGATCATCGATTACGACAAAAAATATCTATATTTAAAGAACAAAACAGAAAAAAATAAGTGATGAGCCAGAAAGATAATCGCTATAATTTAAGAGGTGTTTCAGCACAAAAAGAAGACGTTCACAAGGCCATTAAACATATAGATAAAGGACTTTTCCCACAGGCTTTTTGCAAAATTATTCCCGATTATTTAACCCAAGATGAAGCCTATTGTCTGGTCATGCATGCAGACGGCGCAGGAACAAAATCGTCATTGGCCTATATGTACTGGAAAGAAACAGGAGATCTTTCTGTTTGGAAAGGAATAGCCCAAGACGCACTTATCATGAATATTGACGACCTATTGTGTGTTGGGGCAACAGAAAATATATTGCTCTCCTCTACCATTGGCAGAAATAAAAATTTGATTCCAGGAGAAGTTTTATCGGCCATTATCAATGGTACCCAAGAATTGATCGACGAGTTAAGAGCGCATGGTTTTGTTATTCATGCTACTGGTGGAGAAACGGCAGATGTAGGAGATTTGGTAAGAACTATTATTGTCGACTCAACTGTCACCGCCAGAATGAAAAGAGAAGATGTGATAGACAATGCAAATATTCAGGCAGGAGACGTCATTGTCGGATTGGCTTCTTTTGGTCAGGCGATCTACGAAACAGAGTACAATGGCGGCATGGGAAGTAACGGACTAACCAGTGCCAGGCATGATGTCTTTGAGAAATCTCTGGCCAAAAAATATCCGGAAAGTTTTGATGATCAGGTGCCCGAAGATCTCATCTATTCCGGTTCTATGAAATTGACAGACCCGGTGTCGGGAACAGATTTAAATGCTGGAAAACTTGTACTTTCTCCAACGAGGACCTATGCACCTATCATTAAAAAAATACTTGAAAAACACAGAAAATCCATTCACGGTATGGTCCATTGCAGCGGGGGTGCACAAACTAAAATCTTACACTTTGTAAAGAACTTACATGTGATCAAAGATAATTTATTTGAGGTTCCACCTTTGTTTCAATTGATCCAGGCACAATCAAAAACGGACTGGAAAGAAATGTACCAAGTGTTCAATTGCGGTCACAGAATGGAAATTTATCTGCCCGAATCACTGGCACAGGAAATTATTGATATTTCCAAATCCTTTCATGTCGATGCCAGAATTGTGGGTAGAGTAGAAAAATCTGCTAAAAATAAGCTGAGTATAAACAGTGAATTTGGCCATTTTGAGTATTTCTGATTCTCGCCTGTAACATTTCGGCAGGTTTTTCCACTAATCAAAGTATAAAACCAAACTATGACTGCTGATTTTGTAAAACTAGAAAATAAGCAATTCTTTCGTTCTTCCTATTGGCAAAAGAGCATTGCCCTGAATATTTTGCTCGGATTTGTCGCTCTTTATTTTATCGTTGTATTCATCGCTTTAGGGTTTAGTTTATATCCTCTTATCCATAAATTTTTTCCGGATCGAGATCCTTTGGTCGTAGCGAGTTCATTTCTGTTTTACTGGTTTCTGACTGATTTGCTGATGCGGTTCTTTTTTCAGAAACTACCTTTAATGCAAGTGAAACCGCTACTCACCCTGCCCATAAAAAAATCAAAAATCATTCATTATGTCCTGAGAAAATCTCTTTTTTCCTTTTTTAATTTTCTACCCCTGTTCGCCATTATTCCTTTTGGAATTGTCACTGCGGTGGAAGGAGCATATGACTCTGGAAAAATATTTACCTGGATTATTTTTGTGGTTTTAGCAACTTTGATCATCAATTTTTTAAATTTTATCATCGAAAGTAAGTCGTCCGAATCTGAATTATCGTTCCTCCCCTTATTGGTCATTGCCTCTATTTTATTCGGATTAAATTATTTTGAAATCGTTCAATTTGACACCTTTTTATCCCGTGGTGTCGAGTACATTGTCGCAAATCCATTCTATTTGATCGTTCCTTTGCTGGTATTGATCGGGCTATATTTACTTAATTTCCAAAATCTTAAAAAGCAATTGTATTTAGATCGTTCTGTACAGAACAAAGCGATGACCATCAATTCTTCCGATTTGTCCTGGACACAAAGATTTGGAAGTAGTGCACCTTTTTTAAAATTGGATCTTCGATTGATTTGGAGGAATAAACGTTCTCGTTCTACCGTATTCATTTTGGTAATCGGTCTTTTGTACGGCTTGTTCTTCTACCCTAACAAAGTATATCAGCAATGGGATGCCATGTATGTTTTTGTGGGCATCTTCGTCACGGGAATTTTCATGATCAATTTCGGGCAATTTATCCCCGCTTGGGACAGCAGTTATTACAAATTATTGATGAGTCAAAATATTCGGTACAAAGATTATCTCAATTCCAAATATACCTTGATGATGCTCAGTGCATTGATTCTTTTTGTGCTCAGTATACCTTATGTTTATTTTGGATGGAAAGTATTGTTGATCCATTTTGCAGCGATGGTGTACAACATAGGTGTCAATACTCATGTGCTGCTATATGCGGGCTCGTTTAACCGAAAGAAGATCAACCTCGACCAGAGAGCCGCTTTTAATTACCAAGGTACTGGTGCCGTGCAGTGGCTGGTTGGCATACCCCTTATGGTACTGCCTGTGCTTTTCTTTTATTTGCCCTTTAAGTTTATCAATTTTGAAAGCGGACTCGCATTTTTGATCGTTCTCGGATTATTGGGTATTTTGTTTCATACAAAGCTCATGCGATTAATCACTTCAAAATACTTAGCGGTAAAGTACCCCATGATAGAAGCATTTAACCAAGACAATTAATGAAACCATGATTACAGCTACAGAAATAACCAAAAAATACGGAGACAAAGAGGTCCTTAACATTCAGAAAATTACCATTCCTTCCGGTCAATCTTTTGGCTTAGTGGGAAATAATGGTGCAGGAAAGACTACTTTTTTCAATTTAATTCTCGATCTCATCCGACCCAGTTCCGGGAAAATTACAAACAAAGATATTGATGTCTGCCACAACGAAGAATGGAAAAATTTCACTTCGGCTTATTTAGATGAAAGCTTTTTAATAGGCTATTTAAAACCTGAAGAGTACTTTGAATTTATTGCCAAATTGAGAAATGTAAATGATGCAGATCTTCAAAATTCATTGCTTCAATACGAAGAATTGTTTAACGGAGAAATTCTGGGACAAAAAAAATTTTTAAGGGATCTCTCTAAAGGAAATCAGAAAAAAGTGGGCATCGTGGGCGCATTGATCGGTCAGCCTGAAGTAATCGTGCTGGATGAACCTTTTGCCAATCTGGATCCGACCACACAGATCAGATTAAAAAAATTACTCAGAAACCTTAACCAAACAACCAATTCCACCTTGTTAATTTCCAGTCATGACCTGGGACATATTACAGAAGTGTGTGACAGGATCGTAGTTTTAGAAAAAGGAGAGGTTACCAAAGACCTCAAAACATCGGTAGAAACACTCAAAGAATTAGAAAATTTCTTTTCCGCCTAAAAAATTATATACCTAAGTTTCTTATGTATGTGTTTTTTTACTACTTTTATTTATGCAAAAATTGGTAAAAGGATCTTTACAAACCATTGTGCTCAAATTATTGTCTGAAAACGACCAGATGTACGGTTATGAAATTACCCAAAAAGTAAAAGAATTAACGCAGGACAAGATTCAAATTACTGAAGGTGCTCTTTACCCCGCTCTTCATAAATTAGAAGCCGATGGATTCCTGGATGTCGAAATTGTGAATATTGGCAATCGCATGCGCAAATACTACAAATTAACTGAGCAGGGGAATAAAGAAACGGTTAATAAATTAGCCGAATTGGAGGGATTTATCAAAACCATGCAAGATCTAATGAACCCTAAATACAGCTTGGAATGAGGGAGTTTACCGCAGAGCAAATAGATCATCTATATCAATTTACCCGACAACATTATGTGGAATGGTATGATCTTCAGACGGAACTGGTAGATCATTTGGCTAACGATATTGAACATATCATGGACAACAACAAAGATTTAAGCTTTGAGGAAGCAAAAAAAGTATCCTTTAAAAAATTCGGCGTTTTCGGGTTTAGCGATGTGATAGAACAAAAGCAAAATGCGCTCTCTACATATTATTGGAGATTGGCAGGTACCTATTTTCTTCAATTTTTTAAAGTCCCAAAAATATTACTGACTCTTTTTTTAATGGCAGTCTGTTATTCCATCCTTAGATCGTTAGCAGAACCTAAATACCTCCTGATCACTTTTTTTATTGTGGTGTATGGATATATCGCAATCCATCTCTATGGCTTTCACAAAAAAATGAAACAAAAGACCAAAGAAACCAATAGAAAATGGCTTTTTGAGCACAATATTTTAAATTTGGGAGGAGCAGTCTGTCTGGCCGGAATTCCTATTCAACTATTTGGCCATATATGGGATGATATCCTTTGGACAGATAATCGTTTGCTCATTTATTCAGCCATCATGGTTTTAATGGGCTTGGTCACATTTATTCTGATCAAAATTGTACCGGAAAAGTTATCTCAAGAAATGTCGAAACAATTTTCTGAATACAAACAAATTGCCTAATTTATCTTCTTTTCGTTTTAATTTGTACTTTTACAGACACTTCATCGTTTATCTAAAAAATAGGTTTCAAACCGTTGGAATTGTGATTTGAAAAAAGGGACAAAAATCTTATTCTTCGCGCTCGGTATATTTGCTGTTTTGATTGGTTGTTCTACCAAAAAAGACACATTTATCAATCGTTCTTCACATGCCATGGTCTCCAAGTACAATGTGCTCTATAATGGCAATTTGGCATTCGATGAAGCGAAAGATAAACTGGATGCCGAATACGAAGATAATTTTTGGGAAATTCTTCCCATAGAAGCTATCAATATTGAAGATAAAATACCTATGCCAGGAGAAAGTCAGACAGAAAATCCTGTAAAAGTTGGTTTTGATAAAGCTGAAGAAAAAGCAGTAAAAGCAATTCAAAAGCATTCGATGGTCATCGATGGTTACGAGCGAAACAACCAAATTGACGAAGCCTATTTATTGCTCGGCAAATCGAGGTATTTTAGTCAGCGATTTGTTCCGGCCAGAGAAGCTTTTACCTATGCGCTTGAAAAATATCCCAATGCTAACCTTTATTACGAAACCAAAATTTGGAAGGCCAAAACAGATATTCGATTGCAAAATGAGTTATTGGCTATCGAAACATTAGACAAAACTATTAAAAGCGGTAATCTGGATGAAGAATTAAATGAAAAAGCCTACACCGCCTTGGCCATGGCTTACAATCAACTAGACAGTTTACAGCAGACCATAGACAATTTAAAACTGGCGACATACTATTTTACAGATAAAAATCAAGGGGCCAGAAACCTTTTTATTTTAGGACAGTTATATCGTGAACAGGAAAAAATCGACTCGTCGAATATGATGTTCGAAGCACTTACCTATCTCAAAAAAATCCCGAGAAAATACATGGTACACGGGCAAATTGAAAGGGCTAAAAATTTCTCAGAAAAAGACAGTACCGATGCCCTGATTTTTGCTTTGAGACAGCTGGTCGATGACAGAGAAAACAGAGCCTATTTTGATGAAATTTACTATCAGGCGGGACTGATCGCTGAGAAAAAAGGAATTAAAGACAAGGCCAAAGAATATTTTGCTCTTTCCATTTTAATGAACAGCAATAAGCCTTATCAAAAAAGCCTTTCTTACGAAGCCCTGGGAAACTGGTATTTTGACAACGCAGAATTTGCTGCGGCCGGAAAATATTACGACAGTTTATTACAAATACCCAATGTTGATCTAAACAGTAAAAGAGTCAGGAGAATTATAGCCAAAAACAAAAGTCTCGAAGAGGTGATTTTCTATGAAAATGAGTTAAAAGTAAGCGATAGCATTTTATATCTGGCCAGTTTAAATGAGGCCGGACAAAAACAATATTTCTTAGACTATGTAGATGCATTGCGCAAAAAAGATGAATTGATGAAAATTCAGCAAGAGCGAATGAATGCCACAGGCAATGAATTTTTGGGAAGTTCCGGAGGGTCAAGAGCCAATGAAAAGTTCTATTTTTATAACACTCCGGTGGTTCAAATGGGGAAACAAGATTTTAAAAACAGATATGGAAACCGGGCACTTACTGATAATTGGATATTTTCTCAATTGGCAAGTGGAAATGTGGCCCAAGATATTTCAAAGGTTGAAACGATCGATTTAGAACAGCGCTACAACCCCGATTACTACATACAAACCATCCCCAAAGAACCGGAAACCTTAGACAGCATCTCCAAAGTGAGAAATTTAGCACATTACAATTTGGGATTATTGTACAAAGAACAGTTTAAAGAATACGAAATTGCAGCAGACCATTTCGAAAAATTCTTAGGTTATCATCCGGAAGAATCATATGTGCTGCCTGCAAAATACCAATTGTACAAATGTTATGAGCAGTTTAACCCCAATCTGGGCAATAAACTGGCCAATGAAATCGTTACTAATTATTCAGATAGTAAATATGCCCAAATGATCAGTCACCCCGAAGAGGTGATCTCATTTGAAAACAATGAATCCTCCCCCGAAAATATTTATAAACAGGCTTATATTTGTTATGAAGAAGGCGAATTTGATTATTCACTCAGTTTGTTAAATATCTTGGGAAGCGGTGCGGAAACGTTAACGCTCGAGCCCAAAGTTGAACTTTTAAAAGCATTTATTGCGTTAAAAAAAGAGGGCAAAGACATTTATACCAAACAACTAAACGATTTAATCATTCAATTTCCAAACACAGAAGAAAGCAATTATGCCAAAATCATTTTGGCCAATATGGATGAAAAAAAATAATCTTAAAATCAAAAAATATGTTTAGCGAAAAAAGGGGGACACCGAGCGTAGTTGGAGAAAGAAATATCATCGGGAAAAACACAAGTTTAGTAGGAGATTTACATTCTGAGGGAGATTTCAGGATCGATGGCAAAATTGAAGGTAACATCAAAACTGCAGGAAGAGTTGTTATAGGCAAAGAGGGAACCGTCATCGGAACCATCGATTGCACCAATGCAGATATTGAAGGACATTTCTCAGGTAATTTAGTCGTAGAGCAATTGTTGTCATTAAAAGAATCTGCCATTGTAAACGGCGAAGTATCATTGGGTAAACTTATGGTTGAACCAGGAGCAGAGCTCAATGCCACATGCAGCATGAAAGGTGCCATAAAACAAATAAATCATGCCGGAGCCGAATCCAAAAAAACCGCTTAATAAATATATTCGCTTAACAGGAGCAGGACTCCAAATGGGGATCACGATCTATCTGGGTGCTTATTTCGGGAAATGGCTGGATGGCAAATACCCTAATGACCATAATTGGTTCACCATAATTCTCACCCTTTTGGCTGTGGTGATTTCATTTTACAGTTTGCTCCAACAAATTAAAGATATAAACAATTAAATAGTTCCATGGCCCAGGTATCGCGATTTGCTTTCGTTCTGAGTATTAGTCTATTTTTTGTTTTTTTCGTTCACACTTCTGTACTTTATCAACTCGATCTGCCCCTTTTTGATCATCTCATTATATGGTCCTACCTAATCAACTTTTTTCTTGCATTGATTATTTATGCGTCTTTATTTCATTTTAGAAAAAAATATCACGATCAATTAGGCTTTCTTTTTATGTTTGGCAGCATGCTTAAATTTGCCGTATTTTTTATCTTTTTTTATCCTGTCTATAAAGCGGATCAGCAGCTCGAAACAATTGAATTTACTACATTCTTCATCCCATACCTCATCTGTTTAATTTTAGAAACCTCAGGTTTGATCAAGATTCTAAAAAATTAGTATTTTTTTATTTGGGTTCATAGAAATAAAAATCTTACATTTGCACCGATTTTTTAAAGCCACAAAAACAAAAAAATATGCAGCGTAAGCATTTCGTTAAGTACCTTACAATCATTGCTTTTGTAATTAATTTCAATTCGTTTGCACAGCATAATGAACACGAAGGCCAGCATGAGGAGAAAGATCTAAAAACTGAGATCAAGGAAGAAATTCAGCATCACTTACAAGATTCGCACGACTTTACTTTTTTTAGCGATAAAGAAGAAGGGAAGCATTATGGGATTTCATTGCCTGTAATTCTATGGGACAATGGTCTGCAGGTTTTTTCATCCGGAAAATTTCATCACGGAGAAACCGTAGCCGAAAATAACGGGAATTATTATAAACTCTACCACAATAAAATATACAAAACAGACGCGGAAGGCACCATTGAATACGACGAAGCACATCATCCAAGCAATGAAAAACCTTTAGATTTTTCAATAACTAAAAGTGTGGTTATGATGATCGTAACAGGTCTTTTAATGCTGTTGATCTTTGGCGGTTTGGCAAAATCTTTTGGTAAAGGACCAATAGCCACCGGAGTAGGAAGATTTTTTGAGCCAATTGTTTTGTTCATCAGAGATGATATTGCCATTCCAAATATTGGTGATCCTCAATATAAAAAGTACATGCCTTATTTGTTGACCATCTTCTTTTTTGTATGGTTTTTAAATTTATTTGGCTTGACTCCACTTGGAGTGAATGTAACAGGAAACATTGCCGTTACTTTCGCTTTGGCATTGATGACTTTTGTAATTACGCAGATTTCTGGAAATAAGAATTATTGGAAACATATTTTTTGGATGCCCGGTGTTCCGCCATTGATGAAAATTGTTTTAGCGCCAATCGAGTTATTAGGTGTTTTCATTAAACCTTTTGCCTTGATGATTCGTCTCTATGCAAATATCATGGCAGGTCACGTTGTTTTGATGAGCATCATTGGATTGATGTTCGTTTTCAAAAACTGGATGGGTAGTTCAATGACATTTTTACTGGCTTTTGCCCTATCAATATTAGAATTATTAGTTGCCGCTTTACAAGCGTATATTTTCACGATGCTTTCTGCACTTTATTTCGGTTTTGCCGTGGAAGATCATGAGCATGAGCACAGTGAAAGTCATTAATTTGAATGTTTAATTTTTAAATATATATATATGGAGATTCCAGCTATCGTTGGTGCAGGTTTAATCGTTATTGGTGCCGGTTTAGGTATCGGTAGAATTGGTGGTTCAGCAATGGACGCTATTGCTCGTCAGCCAGAAGCATCAGGTAAAATTCAAACAGCTATGTTGATTGCAGCAGCGCTTATTGAAGGTATTGGTTTCGCTGCTTTATTTGCAGTGTAACAAAAATTCCCAACAGCTATAACGGTTGGTTATAGCTGTTGTTTTTAACTAAACAAATTTATTACGTCAATATATTATGGAAAAATTAATCAACGACTTTTCATTCGGTCTATTCTTTTGGCAGATCATCCTTTTTGCTTTATTGGTATGGTTACTCAATAAGTTTGCCTGGAAACCAATTTTGAATGCTGTAAATTCAAGGGAAGAGGGTATCAAAAAAGCTTTAGAAGAAGCAGATAAAGCCCGTCAGGAAATGGCTGAATTAAATGCCAGTAATGAAAAGATCCTAAAGGAAGCTCGTGCAGAAAGAGAGAAAATGCTGAAAGATGCTAGAGAGATCAAAGATTCTATGATTACTGAGGCAAAAGATGAAGCAAAAGTTCAGGCCAGTAAAATTATCGAGCAAGCGAAAGTATCCATTGAAAATGAAAAATTATCGGCGATCACGGAACTTCGAAACCAGGTAGCCGAATTGTCAATTGGTATTGCTGAAAAATTGATCAAAGAAGAATTATCTAACAAAGACAAACAGGTCAAGCTGATCGAGAAAATGTTGGACGAAGCGCCTTTAAATTAATCAGATGAAAGGAACGAGAGCTGCATTGAGGTATGCAAAAGCTACCTTAAACTTAGCAAAAGAACGAGGTATTGCTGAGAATGTCTATAACGATATGTTGTTGATCGATCAGACCATCGAAGAAAATAAAGAACTTGAAAATTTGATCGTTAGTCCTATTGTCAAATCATCGGTTAAAAGTAAAATTTTAAAAGCAGTATTTGAGAAAAAGACAGATTCGCTCACCATGGATGTGATTCAATTATTGATCAACAACAACAGAATCAATATCTTGGAACTTGTCGCAAAAGAATTTGTGATCATATACGACTTCATGAAAGGTTCTGAAGTTGCACTTGTAACAACAGCTTTTCCAATTACAAAAGAGCTTGAAGCGAAGATCTTAAAAAAAGTAAAAACAATTACAGGAACGGATATTTCAATAGAAAACAAAATTGACCCGGATGTTTTGGGTGGATTTATTTTACGTGTTGGAGATAAGCAATACGATTCTAGTGTAAAAGGTATCTTGAATAATTTACTAGATAAATTTGAAGAAAACCAATACGTTCCAAAATTTTAATTAAAGAAATAAACAATAAAAATGGCAACAATAAAACCAGCTGAAGTATCAGCAATCTTAAAAGAACAACTGATCGGATTTAAGGGAGAAGCTTCTTTGGATGAAGTAGGAACTGTATTACAAATTGGAGATGGTATTGCTCGTGTATTCGGACTTGCCAATGTTCAATACGGTGAATTGGTTCTTTTTGAAGGAGGATTAGAAGGTATTGTATTGAACCTTGAAGAAGATAATGTTGGTGTTGTATTGTTAGGTGAATCAACAAAAATTAAAGAAGGTGCTACGGTTAAAAGAACAAATCGTATCGCTTCTATCAATGTAGGTGAAGGCATCTTAGGTCGCGTAGTAAACACACTGGGACAACCTATTGACGGTAAAGGACCTATTGAAGGTGAATTATTCGAAATGCCGCTTGAGCGCAAAGCACCCGGTGTAATTTTTCGTCAGCCGGTAACTGAGCCACTTCAGACAGGTATCAAAGCAATCGATGCAATGATTCCAATTGGTAGAGGACAACGTGAGTTGATCATCGGCGACCGTCAGACAGGTAAAACTACTGTTGCTATTGATACCATCATCAACCAAAAAGAATTTTATGATGCAGGTGAACCTGTTTATTGTATCTATGTTGCCATAGGTCAGAAAGGTTCTACCATTGCGAATATTGCCAGCACACTAGAAGAAAAAGGCGCTTTGGCCTATACGACTATTGTGGCGGCCAATGCATCAGATGCAGCGCCTATGCAATTCTACGCACCATTTGCAGGTGCATCCATTGGAGAATATTTTAGAGATACAGGAAGACCAGCATTGATCATTTATGATGACCTTTCTAAACAAGCGGTAGCTTATCGTGAGGTTTCTTTATTGCTTCGTCGTCCACCAGGACGTGAGGCTTATCCTGGAGACGTTTTCTATTTGCACTCACGATTATTAGAAAGAGCTGCAAAAATAATTTCGGATGACTCTATTGCTCAAAAAATGAATGATGTCCCTACCTCTTTGCAAGGAAAAATTAAAGGAGGTGGTTCTTTAACTGCTCTACCGATTATCGAGACGCAGGCAGGTGACGTATCCGCTTATATTCCAACCAACGTAATTTCGATTACTGACGGACAGATCTTCTTGGAATCAGATTTGTTTAATGCGGGTGTACGTCCAGCGATTAACGTAGGTATTTCTGTTTCGCGTGTTGGTGGTAACGCTCAGATCAAATCGATGAAGAAAGTTGCCGGTACCTTAAAATTAGACCAAGCTCAGTTCCGTGAATTAGAAGCTTTTGCCAAATTTGGTTCAGATCTTGATGCGGCCACTTTAGGGGTGATCGAAAAAGGTAGAAGAAACGTTGAAATCCTGAAACAGGCTCAAAACGATCCTTTCACTGTAGAAGATCAGATTGCAATCATCTATGCGGGTTCTAAAAATTTGTTGAAGTCTGTTCCTGTAGATAAAGTGAAAGAATTTGAAAAATCATTCTTGTCTTTCTTAAGAAAAAAGCATGCTGATGTTTTAGCTACATTAAAATCTGGTAAATTGACCGATGAAGTTACTGAAACAATTGAAAAAGTAGCGCAAGATATCGCATCGACTTATAATTAATTTAAGCATAAAAGTGTAATGAAAATTGCACTTTGTTAATTGATCATATGGCAAACTTAAAAGAAATACGCAACAGAATTACATCTATAGGTTCTACGATGCAGATTACCAGTGCCATGAAGATGGTATCTGCTGCCAAGTTGAAAAAAGCACAGGATGCAATTGTTCAAATGAGGCCCTATTCCAATAAATTGACAGAACTTTTGCAGAACTTAAGTGCCACATTGGATGCTGAAGACGGTGGCGCATTTACACAGCAAAAAGAAGTTAAAAAAGTCTTGATCGTTGCGATCACTTCAAACAGAGGTTTATGCGGTGGTTTTAATTCGAATGTCGTCAAGCATGTAAAAATGCTTTGTGAAACCAAGTATGCGGGCAAAGATGTGAGTATTTTGACAATTGGAAAGAAAGGACATGACATATTATCGAAAACGAGTAAAATCTACGATAATCAAAGTACTCTTTTTGATGATCTCAACTTTGATAATGCAGCGCTTATCGCTGAAAACTTGATGGATATCTTTTTAAAAGGATCTTTTGATAAGATCGAATTGGTTTACAACAGGTTTAAAAATGCTGCCACGCAAATTGTAACGGAAGAGCAATTCTTGCCTATTTTACCTCCTGAAAAAGAAGGAAATACAAGCGTAGATTATATTTTTGAACCTTCCAAAAAGGAGATCGTATTGGGTATTATTCCAAAATCCTTAAAAACACAATTGTACAAAGCAATTAGAGATTCATTTGCCGCAGAGCACGGGGCGCGTATGACTGCCATGCATAAGGCGACGGATAATGCAAAAGATCTGAGAAATGAATTACTGCTTCAATACAACAAAGCACGTCAGGCTGCTATCACAAACGAAATCTTAGAGATCGTTGGAGGAGCAGAAGCGCTAAAAGGATAGAATTCCTTTTCTATAAGACAAAAAACGCCAAGAATTCTCTTGGCGTTTTTTTTATGCCCTGTACTCCCCCTATCTCTTCAATCATAATCATTTTCCTTCACTAAATTCAAGTTAGCCACAGTTAAATATTATTTCATATCTTCAAAAAGATAAAAAAATAATTATGGGTATTCATAATTTTATTTAATTTACGTAAAATTTACATTTATTAATTTTTTACTAAAAATCCCAACCATGACCACAAATTTTGAGTTAATCGATTATATCATTTTTATCGTATATGCTTTGATTATTTTAGGAGTGGGTTTATGGGTATCCAGAGATAAAAAGGGACATCAAAAAAACGCCGAAGATTATTTTCTCGCGAGCAAAAGTCTTCCTTGGTGGGCCATTGGCGCTTCCTTGATCGCTGCCAATATTTCGGCAGAACAATTTATAGGTATGTCGGGTTCCGGTTTTGCTTCCGGACTTGCCATAGCTTCCTATGAATGGATGGCAGCCATCACTTTGATTATCGTAGGTAAATACTTTTTACCCATATTTATAGAAAAAGGAATCTATACTATTCCCGAATTTGTTGAGAAAAGGTATTCAACCAATTTGAAAACTATTTTGGCTATTTTCTGGATTGCCTTGTATGTTTTCGTAAATCTTACCACTGTTTTGTATCTGGGCGCATTAGCCATAGAAACTATTTTAGGCGTTCCGTTGATTTATGGTATTATTGGACTGGCCCTTTTTGCCGCCGCCTATTCACTTTATGGCGGACTTTCCGCTGTGGCATGGACGGATGTAATACAGGTTATCTTTTTGGTACTTGGGGGACTTGCAACCACCTATCTGGCGCTAAGCACTGTTTCGGGTGGTGAAGGTGTTTTTGCCGGTTTAAAAACGGTTTATGAGGCAGTACCGGAAAGATTTGCCATGATCTTAGATAAATCTAATCCTGAATATAAAAACTTACCCGGTATTGGTGTCCTTGTTGGCGGATTATGGGTTGCGAATCTCTATTATTGGGGTTTCAATCAATACATCATTCAAAGAACGCTGGCCGCAAAATCCTTACCGGAAGCGCAAAAAGGTATTTTGTTAGCCGCATTTCTAAAATTATTGATCCCACTTATTGTGGTAATTCCCGGGATCGCTGCCTATGTCATGGTCAATGACCCAGAAATTATGAGCAACTTGGGAGCTGCGGGGCAACTAAACCTTCCCTCACCGGAACAAGCCGATAAAGCCTATCCGTGGTTGCTTCAATTTTTACCTACCGGTTTAAAAGGAGTCGCTTTTGCTGCTCTGGCCGCAGCTATTGTCTCCTCCTTGGCATCCATGCTTAACTCTACCTCCACTATTTTTACAATGGACATTTATAAACAGTATATTAATCCCAGTGCAAACGATAAACAAACTGTCAATACCGGAAGACTTTCTGCTTTTGTAGCCTTGATCATTGCTTGCATTATAGCCCCACTTTTGGGCAATTTAGACCAGGCATTTCAATATATTCAGGAATATACAGGAATTGTGAGTCCGGGAATTCTAGCCGTATTCCTATTAGGTCTTTTCTGGAAAAAAACAACCAACAAGGCTGCTATTATTGGCGCCTTGAGTTCTATTCCCATTGCCATGTATTTCAAAGTGGCTCCAAAAGGCTGGTCGGACAGTCCGTTCTTTATAGATGTTCCATTTATGGATCAAATGGGTTATACTACATTGCTGACGATGGTAGTTATTATTATTGCCAGTTTGATTCAAAATAAAGGAGCGGAAGATCCTAAGGGAATTCCGTTGAATAAACAGATGTTCAAAACAAGTCCGAAATTCAACATAGGTGCATTTGCCATTATGATCATTTTAGTGGCGCTCTATGCCGTGTTCTGGAAATAAGGAATAGTTGACAATTAAAAAGGCGGCTTAAGTATAGCCGCCTTTTCTTTTTTATCAAATTATTGTGGGGTATTGATGATCGATCCAAACATGAGCGCATTGGTAAAAAGCTTATTAGTACCGTACCAGATTCCCCTGAAGTTAGGATTATCGGCGAACATAACCACTCGGCCCTTTCCAATTTTACTGACAATGATCGATGCCGATTTCGACATCAATTCTAAATTTTCAGGGGTAATGAATCCATCTATATGAGGATCTTCCGTATATCGAGCAACCGTTGAAAAAACATTTTTGCTCGGACTCAACCAGACATTATTATTCTTGTAAACAGGTAATTTTCTCTCCGAATAACCGAATCCAATAGGATGTGTGATATCTAAATCGACTTCAAATATAGCTCCACCAATATTGTTACGGCCAATGTAACCGTCAGACAAACCATAATCAACTCTTTTTTCAGTTGAGTCTTTTGGCTTATCGACAAGTGATTCATCGACTAATTTATTTTTGATCATCCATGTATTTGCAGTTCTTGTGGTGACCAAAGTATTTCCGGCACCGACCCAGTCTTTTAATTTCTGTATTTCTGAAGCACCAAAACCACTATAACTGCCCGATACCATCACAATGCTATTATACTTGCTCAAATCTGCTTTACCAAAATCAGAAACATCCATTTTTACCAAAGGCAATTTCATTCGTTGCTCCATCAAATGCCAAACTTCACCTGCCTCATAGGATGAGACACCTGCACCTACCAATAACATCACTTTAGGTTTTTCCAATGCCAGTAAACTCCTGCTACCCAAGCCATTGCCATCGACAGTCATACCTGTTTGAATTGGATAAACCTGCACATCGAAATCATTACTCCCTTCGAGCAAACTCTTATGTAACTTATCTTCATCCATTTTTTGATCCTGTACAGAAACCATTAAAGATCCGCGACCAAAAGAACGATTCTTACCTTCAACGACTATTTTAAAAGGTTTAGAAGTCGTTTTTACTTCAACCCCCTTCTCTTGTAAATCATACAAAAAGGCCGGCGCATTATAATCTGCATAGTCAATTAAATAGGCATAATTTGATTTTGGTAAAGTCCTGTTCTTCTTTTCGAGAAATTCTTTAGTGATCTCATTTCCTAGGCTCGGCAATTTGTTTAGCTCAGCGTGCGGTAAATTAAAGGCGTTGACCAAAGACCAAGCTGAGGTATCATAATACACACTATCTCTATATTTTTCAAAAGTTTCAAAAAGAGATTGAACCATGTAATACTGCTGCTGTTTCAACGGAATAACAAAGCTCATATCTTTTTTAAAATCCGTTTTATCCATTTTAAGATCATTTCCTGCCTGATATACTTTAATTTTATGTGTGAGTAAAACCTCCAAAAAGGCTTTATTTCTGTTTTCATCCCGAGGATCTCCAAAAACATAAGCCTTTATTTTACTTTTTGAAGCTTTCTCAATGGCATCATTAAAGAATCTACTTTGGTAATCATAAAGTGTATTTTTATTCTCAACGGCTGCTTTCAAAGTTGAGAAACTGGATACATATTGATTTCTAATGGCAAAAGCAAAAGTGATTTCACCCGTTGGTGTTTCCTGTAAATGACCTCTGGCACTTGCTTGCTCAAACAGCAAAGCTAAAGAACCCTGTAAATCACCATATGTCGAGCCATAACCAGGATAGGTAGAATCGTACACCTCAGCAGTGAAATACAGAGATCCAATTTTATCGAGATCTGCTGCAAATTGCTTGGCGAAAAGGTTATTTAATGTCGTATAATTTTCTTTGGGTGTAATCGGAACCAGCGAAGCTGATTGGTTCTTTGGCTCAAAGAAATAGGTGCTATTCGTTCCCATTTCATGAAAATCTGTCACTACATTGGGATACCATTCATGAAACCATTTCAATTTGGCCTTGCTTTCGGGATGCACTGCCAAAAGTAAATCTCTATTCAAATCAAACCAGTAATGATTGGTTCTCCCATAAGGCCAACCTTCATTGTGTTCAATATCGTTCTTATCAGCGATAAAGGGTTGCCCTCTGAACGAATTGGCCCATTGTGTATGCCTGTCTCGTCCATCAGGATTTATTGTTGGATCTAAAAAGACAACCGTTTCAGCAAGTATTTCATCAATTTTGGGATGATTGGAGGCAGACAGTGTATAGGCCGTAAGCATGGCAGCCTCTGTACTACTCGGTTCATTGCCATGAACGTTATATCCCAAATTGACAATTAAAGGAAGGTTATTGAAAGTCGACACTTTTTTATTGGGATCGACAACTTCCAGATGAGCTCTTTTTATCTCTTCTAAGCGATCATGATTCGATTTGTTCGTAATTATAGCCATCACCAATTTGCGTTGTTCATGTGTCCTTCCGTATTCAAAAACGGTCACTCTATCCGACAAGCTGGCTAATTTTTCCAAATAAGCAACAACAAGATCATGACGTGTGTGGTAATCGCCGATGGGATATCCTAAAAAATCTTCAGGACTTGGTATTTTATTGTCGAAAGGCTTGTAATCTGCAAAGAAATAATCCTGGGCTTTAGTTTGGAAAGATGCTAAAAGAAAAAAAAGCAGACCAAACCTAAAAAGTATTTTTCGAATCATATTTGATATATTAGGGTGTAGGTAGCTAAAATAGAAAAATTAATTCATTAAGATATTAATCCTAATTTTGTATCGATCCATTTATTCAAAACAATGAAAGTTTTACTGCTCGACACAAATCACGAAAGAATCAAAGAAGGCCTCAAGCAATTAAATATGAGCTTTGATGAAGATTATATTTCGTCCAAGGAAGAAATAGAAAATAAAATCCATCATTACGACGGAATTGTGATCCGAAGCAGATTTAAAATAGATAAGGCCTTTTTAGCGAAAGCGAAAAACTTAAAATTCATTGGGCGTGTTGGTGCGGGCTTGGAAAATATTGATCTAGACTATGCTTCACAAAGGAATATTCATCTTATCGCAGCCCCTGAAGGGAACAGGAATGCCGTTGGTGAACAAGCTCTTGGCATGATCTTGTCTCTATTTAACCGACTTTGTATCGTCAATCAGGAAGTCCGAAAAGGTGTATGGTTGAGGGAAGAAAACAGAGGTATAGAATTGGAGGGAAAAACGGTTGGCATCATAGGTTATGGAAATATGGGGAAAGCATTTGCGAAAAAATTAAAAGGATTTGATTGTGAAGTGATTTTCCATGATATACTTCCTAATTTGGAAGACGAAAATGCCGAACAGGTCAGTTTAAAAGAATTGATGGAAAGGACAGATGTTTTAAGTCTGCATACCCCTCAAACGGAATTGACAAAAAAAATGGTGAACAATGATTTTATCGATGGTTTTTCTAAACCATTCTACCTCATCAATACGGCAAGAGGATCTGCCGTAGTTACAGAAGATCTCGTTTCAGGTCTTACATCAGGGAAAATTCTGGGCGCCTGTTTGGACGTACTGGAATACGAAAAAAGCTCTTTTGAAAATATGTTCACAGACAATAATGGGTTACCTGCTCCTTTTCAATATTTGATCGAATCGGAAAAAGTACTTTTGAGTCCTCACATTGCCGGCTGGACGCATGAATCAAAATACAAATTGGCTGATATCATTATCAAAAAACTCGAAAACTGGCTTAACAATTCTCAACAAAATAATTGAGCAAATCTGTAGTGGTGACAATGCCTACCAAAAGCTCATCATCTACAATGGGTAAAGAATGAAACTTTTTATTGGCCAATAATTTAGCTACTTCATAAATGGGTGTATGAGAAGGTACTGTAACCAAGTTTTTGATCATCAAATCTTCAATGCTCATCATATTATAAATCGCCGTATCAACCGTTCCCTCTTCATTATAGGCATCTATAAAACTTATGCGCAGTATATCGGAAAGGCTGATCATACCCATCAATCTTTTTCCATTTACAACAGGAATATGGCGTATATTATTTTTTTTCAACCTTTTCTCTGCCGTATATAATGTATTAGACAAATTCAATGTGATCACCTCTTTTGTCATAATTTTGCTGATGGGTTCCTCTTTTTTCATGAGATCAATATTTATACCCTAAAGTTCATCAAAAAAAAAGAATTAAAAAATGATTTAAGTCAATCTATTCCTGAGACCTTTCGGTTTCTTCCTGAACAATTTCCGGCACTAAATGCATACCTTCTTCGTCCAGACGGATCAATTGGTTCTTAAACAAATTTCCTACTGCTTTTTTAAAAGCCTTTTTACTGAGATGAAATGTGCTATAAATTATCTCCGGACTGGTTTTATCATGATAGGGTAAAAACCCTCCTTCTTCTTTCAGCTTAGTCAAAATAATTTGGGCATGAGGTTCAATCGCTTTTTTATAGCCCTGAGGATGCAGACTGATGTCGAGTTTATTCTCTGAACGAATTTTCTTCACATAGCCGGTTAATTTATCCCCAATTTTGATCTCGCCAAAAATTTCATTCTCAAAAACAAGACCTTTATGACGGTGATTTACAATGACTGAATAGCCTAAATCCGATTTATGCATCACCAGCAGATCCACCTGATCTCCTTCTTCAACGGTTAAAGTCTCATTGCTCAGGTATTTTTCGATCTTATTGCTACCAATGAGCCTGTCTGTTTCTTTGTCGAGATCCATATAGATCATATACCACCTGCCCATTTCCATTTTTTGTCTTTGCTCTTTAAAAGGAACCAGTAAATTTTTTACCATACCCCAGTCCACAAAAGCACCAAAACCGGAAACTGCCGTCACTTTCAAAAAACCAAACTGATGTAACAACAAATAAGGCTCAAGATTAGTCGCAATCTTTTTTCCATCGTGATCTCTATAAACAAACACTTTTAAAACATCTCCTAAGCTGTATTCCTCCGGACAATATTTGCTTGGCAACAATACATCTTCGCCTTCTTCATCCCCTAGAAAAAGACCAACTGTGGTCATTCTTAAAATAGTTAAATCATTGTATTGCCCAATTGAAATCATAAAAATGCATTTATGCGGCAAAGTTACTCTTTTTTAATGGCATGTATCTATCTGTCCGGTTGAGTCACATTTTAAATTTCAAAAAAAGATCCGAAAACTATGATTGCTTTCGGATCTTTTTTTACTAACCTAAGACTACCTTAATTTGGTGATCTCCGGGAGGCAAAATAGGAATTTTGCTTCCATCAATCCGTTTTCCATTAATGGTAACTGATTTCACGCCCTTGCTAACCTTATTTGGATTTTGAATATCTATATGCAAATTGGCTCCTCTAAATTTCCTCTTGACCTTGTATCCTGGCCATTCATTTGGGATACATGGATTTATTTCCAATCCGTCATAGTCAGGATTAATTCCTAAGATATATTGTACAACCGCATAAAAATTCCAGGCAGCTGTTCCGGAGAGCCAGGAGTTTTTACCTTCCCCTGGCTTAAAAGCATCTTTCCCTGCGATCATTTGGCAATAGACATAAGGTTCAACTCTATGAAGTGCTTGAAGATCTTCCAGATATGAAGGGCATATTTTGCTGTAATATTCCCAGGCTTCATTCCCTCTTCCCAACTTAGTTTCTGCGATCATGATCCACGGGTTATTATGACAAAAAATCCCTGCGTTTTCTTTGTATCCCTTTGGGTAAGTTGAAATTTCCCCATACTCCAATACATATTTTGTAAAGGCAGGATTGTTCAATACAATACCATATGGTGTATCTAAATGTTTTTTGACAGAATCGAGCGATTTTTTAACCATTCCTTCTTCTATTCCAATTTCTGCCATAGAACACCAGCCTTGAGACTCGATAAAGATCTTTCCTTCATCATTTTCATGTGACCCAACCTTTTTACCGAAATAATCGTAAGCCCGCAAGTACCATTCTCCATCCCAACCCTTTGTTTTCACTGCACGAATCATTTTATCAACCTCTTTCTGTGCACGCTCAGCTTCTGACGTTCTACCCAAAACCTTACAAAGTTCTGCGTAATCCTTGCCATACACCACAAATAGACCGGCAATCATTAGCGATTCTGCTTTGGTCCCTTTGGTTTTATTTTCTGTAGTTTGAAAAGATTCGTTCGGATCTGTAGAAAAACAATTCAGATTCAAACAGTCGTTCCAATCTGCTCTACCAATCAGGGGAAGTCCGTTGGGACCCAGATTATTGATCACATGATCAAAAGAAATGGTGAGGTGGTCAAACAGGGTTTTTGCTAAACTCATATCGTTATCAAAAGGAACCATTTCATCTAAAATTGAAAAGTCACCACTTTCTTTGATATAAGATACAACGCCCAAAATCAGCCACATAGGATCATCGTTAAATCCTCCTCCAATGGCATTATTCCCTCTTTTAGTAAGTGGTTGGTACTGGTGATAACACCCTCCATCCGGGAATTGAGTCGAAGCGATATCTATGATTCTTTCGCGCGCTCTTTCCGGAATCTGATGCACAAATCCAATTAGATCCTGGTTAGAGTCTCTGAATCCCATACCTCTTCCAATTCCTACTTCAAAAAAGGAAGCAGACCGCGACATATTGAATGTAACCATGCACTGGTATTGATTCCATATGTTCACCATACGATTTAATCTGTCATCTTCATGCTCAATATTGATAACGCTCAACAGATTGGACCAATAATCTGCCAATTCAGCTAATGCCAGGTCAACTTTTTCTACTGTATCAAATTTAGCAATCAGTGATTTTGCTCTGGACTTATTGATTACCCCATAGCTTTCCCACTTTTCGTCATTTTTATTCTCAACATAACCCAAAATAAAAATCAGGTCCTTTTCTTCTCCCGGTTTTAAGGTAATTTCTTTGTAATGCGAGGCGATTGGCGACCAACCATGCGCTTCAGAATTTTTACTTTTACCCTCGGTGACCACCTGAGGGTTACTGAATTCATTGTACAAGCCCATAAAAGATTCGCGATCTGTATCAAAACCATCAATCGTATCGTTCACGTGATAAAATGCAAAATGATTTCTTCGTTCTTTATACTCTGTTTTATGGTAAAGCGTGGAACCGTCTATTTCTACTTCTCCGGTGGATAAATTTCTCTGTAAATTATTCTGATCATCTTCTGCATTCCACAAACACCATTCTGTAAAAGAAAATAACTTAAAGGTTTTGCTATGACTGCTGTTATTAGTCAATTTCATCTTTTGGATTTCAGCCCAATGTCCTAAAGGAATAAAGAAAGTAATTTCGGCAGCCAATCCATTCTTTTCACCTCTGATCTTTGTATAGCTCAAACCATGCCTGCATTCGTATTTATCAAGTTCAGTCTTTACCGGCTTCCATCCCGGAGACCAGATCGTGCCTCCGTCATTGATATAAAAATAACGCCCTCCATTATCCATTGGGACGTTGTTATACCTGTATCTATTCAGTCTTCGAAATTTAGCATCCTTATAAAAGGCATAGCCTCCTGCCGTATTAGAAATTAGACCAAAAAAGTCTTCATTTCCTAAATAATTGATCCAAGGAAAGGGAGTGGCAGGATTGGTAATTACATACTCTTTATTATGGTCATCAAAAAAACCGTATTTCATAATTTATATATTTTATTGGACTCTTAAGAAACTTTGTCTTTGAAATTTTTTACGTACAAAAACAGTGTTTTAAACAAAGTAATCGAATATTTCTATAAACTTATCATACACTTGAAGTGTTTGGAATTTTTGAATAAAAGAATGATTAAATCCTATATAATAGCATAGGTTGTCACTTTGATCTACGCCAATAAACTAGATCTTTACCCCAGCATAGACATGGTAAATAATTCTTCCATTAAGAAAACGAGCTGTCTCTATTTCACTTTGCAGCATGAGTCCCCGTTTATTGGTTTTTAATAACCACAGTGCCAATTCAACCATAGGTGCTGCGGTGGTGGTCTGAATAGCTCTCAGCATATGATTTCCTACTTTCATGGGTTTCATGATTTGAGCAATTTCCTTTCTGCGAAGCAAACCGTTTGCATCTTTTCCTTGCACTGCCGCAAATACAACAACCCGATCTTCCTCTAAATGTGGAATCGTATCCTCCATTTTAGCCTGTAAAGCTGAAATTTGATCTTTGCTATCGAATGTTTTTAATTGCTCTTCTACCCATTGGTAATGCCCGGGAAACCGAAGTGTTTTATAATCGAGATTTGCTATTTTATCTTTTAATGCCTCCGGCAAATCTGCCGCTCCTCCTGATGTCAAATCTTCTTCATATGCGAATCCGTGAATAAGAATTTTCTTTCTTTCTGATAAGGATGGTCTGCTTACAACATTATGATCTCTTACTACTATCGCATCTTTTATATATTCTGTAGCAACACCAACAGGACTCCAAGTAAAACCGTAAAAATAGGGAGCGATCGCATGTTCTGTCAAAGCGCCTACTTTCATTTCTAAACGATCTGCCTTTTCTACCTTGTATTCTTTGCAAAAGGAATTAAATAAATGATGCGCAAGCACATTGATATATCCCGGTGCCAATCCCGTTTGCAGAACAAAACCCGTTGAAGCCCCCTTTGCTATTTCTTTAATTTGTTCCGTTTCTTGCACATACTCGGTTAAATTGACATAATGTAATTCATGATCTCTAGCGATCTGTGCCATTTTAGGCGCCAAAGATCCGGGTAAACAATCGAGTAAAACCTGAGCCTTAGTAAGAATTTCTTTCATTTCCGCATCGGGCTCATTTAACAAGGTAAAGGGTCGAATATTCACTTCTCTTGTACTGCCTTCTTCTATCCATTTTGCGACAGACACAGCCTTTGACAGGGTTCTATTTCCCAAATAAAGAAAAATCTTTTCTTCAGACCATTGAGCCAACATTAATCCTGCGGCCTGCGCAATTCCTCCCGCACCGGCAATAACAATATGACTTGCCTTATTCATCTATTTAAGATTTAAATTTATTGAAGAATAATCTTGTCCAATGTTAAAGAAAATTCTTCGCCTACTTTATTGCCGATCAAAAATGCAATTTCTTCTATTTGTGATCCTTCAAAATTGGGCATATCCAATTGTCTTCCTCGAAAGGCAGGATACATTTGTGACAATGGAATTTCAATCTGTTCCCAATGACCACTTGTCTGAAAATAACAAACATATGAGTAGTAGTCGCCTCTTCTTTCCTTAATTCTAAACTGATATTTTTTTCCGTCTCCTTTTAAAAACAGAATTATTTTTTGATCTTTTTTAACGCGAATTTTACCGAGTTCTCCTCGTACAGAAGAAAAACCTCCGTTATTTTCTGTAGAAACAGTACCGCTAAAAACTGCATTCCCTTTTGCGTCTAGTTCAAAATTGCCCGACGACTTCCCTCCCATTACCACATCATCAACCACCTGCCATTGATCGAACTTCATCTCCTTATGAAAGTCAAAAATTAAATTTGAGGATTGTAGCATTATCAATATGATTACATTCAAATAAACCATTTCCCATTTTTTAGTTTGATCATGAGAATCTCGTCTTTCTAATCCGTCTCTCCATCTTCATCTTCCTTTGGCAAATCAATTTGCTCATTATCTTTTCTGTATCCAATTGCGCTTCTCAATTTTTTCTGAGACCTTTTAAATTTGTCTTCCAACTTCTTGTATTCTCCAATATCTTTAATGGTCACCACGCCTGCAACTACCTTATTTTCTTGATCGATAATCGGCCTGCCGCTCAATAAGACCCGTCTTTTATCCTGTAACCCGGGATGATAAAGTACAACGTCAATATCATCAGTAGGATCACCTGCCAACGCCCTTTCCATTGGCATATTTTGAGATGGAAAAACTGTTTTTTCATCTGGGTAATACAATTCAAATTGGTCCGAAAAATGGGCCGGGATCTTGGTGTCATCTTCAATCCCAAAAAGCTGATGAGCCATATAATTTGCTAAAACAACCTGCTTGTCAGAATTGGCCACGATAACTCCATCACCTATATTATCAACGATCAGTGCCAGTTGCTGTTGACTTTCGTATAATTGATTCAAAGCCTTTTCTTCTTCTTGCTCCAATTTTAGTTGCTCTGTAATATCTCTGGCTATGGCGTAAAGCGTTTTTGTTTCTGTATCAGAAGTGGCTGTCCAAGAAAGAAATTTTAAACTGCCGTCCTTACAGACCCATCTATTGACAAAATTTAAAGTAGAAACACCCTGTTGTAATTTCTCGATCTCTTCTTTTGTTTTAGGCCAGTCTTCCGGATAAATATATTCACTAAAGGGATGATTCAATAATTCTTCACTGGTATACCCTAAGACTTTGCTCAAGGCGGGATTTATCTTTACAAACTTTTCCTTTGATGCTATTACCAAAATATCCATCGAAAGCATAAAAAACTTTTCTCCCGCAATCAATGACTTTTCTATATTTTTTCTTTCAGTAATATCAGTGCCTATACTCCCGACAGCAAAAACCCTGTTATTCGCATCGAACAAGGGAAACTTTACCGATAAATACGTATGAGGCCCGTCAATTTGTTCTATGATCTCTTCTACTTTAATTTCTTCACCGCGTTTTACGGCTTCCAAATCTGTGCTTCTGAAAGCATCCGCTTTTTCTTTTGATAAAAAATCATGATCGGTTTTCCCGATGATACTCTTCTCATCCAACCCAAATAATTCCGCAAACTGTTTATTGATGGTTAAATATTCACCATTGATTTTCTTGACCGAGATCGGGAGCGAAGTATTATCTATAATCGATTGAATGAGTTTTCTGTTTTCCGCGAGAGATATTTCAGTTTCCCTTCTCGCTTTCAATTGTCTTTTTATGACGATATAGACGACTGAAAGCATCACCAATGACATCAAGATCAATAGAAGAACCAACCAATCTAAAGCGACTGTCTCCTTTTTTGCCAATCGATACCAATAAATAAGACCGAGTACTAATACAACTATAATATTTACAATAAATCCAAAGACGATTTTCTTTTCGAAGGATATTTTCATTTTTGAAAGATTGAAAAATAAAATGATTCGTTCATTTAAAAATAATTAAATAAACCCGAACAAACACAAAATCGATCAAATTAAATAAGGGACAGGAAATGAAAATTTGACTCAGACTAAATCAAATCAAAACCTTAGGATTTAATCATGTAGAAAAGCGATTATATGAATTAACTATCTAAGTATATTAAAGATTACAAAGTTTAAGCCCAAATTGATCAACATCTTCCCAGTTCGTATACTCAATTCGGGTTTCGGGATTAGTAGGTCCTTTTGTCATCCACATGATGAATTGAATCATAATTCTGTCAAAAAACTTATATTTCTTATAATCCAGCATCCCGGCAAAAACATCAACCTCATCCGGACGCCAGTCAGTGGTTTTAAAATACTTAATTACATATGGATTTGTTTCAGCGGTCTTTTTTTCCGGTTTTCTGGCGACCAGATTCACCGAAAAAAATGCCGTCTTTACTTTGTTCAATTTCTTTTTTTGCTCTTCGATAAATGCGATGATTTCTTTGTGGTGAATTCCATATCTGATGCTCGAGCCGATCACTATTCGATCGAACTCCGATACATCCTTATGAAACTCATCAATAGAATACATTTCAATATTTTGTTGATGAGCCTGGAGAATATTTTTTAAACGATCGGAAATTTTCTTGGTTTGACCATCTACCGAAGCATAAATAATAGCTGTTCTCATACACCCAACTTTTAGAAATTATACGCGGGGAACTTTTCAATATATAAGAAATGACCCCTGAATACACTTATTTCATCAAAGTTAAGGCTTTCATAAAAAAAGTTTTATGACTAATATCAATCCGTTGCAAAATTAATTTATTCCGGCCATCACTCTTTGGGGTGTAATCGGCAATCTGTTTACTCTAGCCCCACAAGCATCGAAAACAGCATTGGCAACAGAAGCTCCAACACATATGATAGCGGGTTCTCCGCCGCCTTGTGGTTTAGCATCCATTTTATCTATAAAAGCGCAAGTAATCTGTGGTGTTTTAGAAAAACGAGTGAATTCGTAATTATTGAAATTATTCGTTTTCATCATACCGCCTTCAAATTCAATTTCTTCAAATAAGGCGTAGCCAATTCCCATAGTTATACCTCCTTCAGTTTGAATGGTGGCACCGTGAGGATTTACTACCTGGCCCATATCCTGCGCACAAACTACCCTGATCACTTTCACTTCGCCTGTTTGCTTATTCACTTCTACTTCTGATATCAATGCGACCAAAGTCCCTGCATCTTGTCCAAGCGCTATTCCAAAACCGCGGCCTGATTTTTTCTCATTTTTCCAGCCAAAGGTTTCTGCGGCCAATTTTAAGGTAGCGACCATATTTTGGTCTTTCAGATTATTCATTCTGAACTCATACGGATCAATACCTGCCGCATGCGCCATTACATCTATATGTGATTCTCGGGCAAAAGTTGTCGTATTATTGCCTGGAGCCCTCCAAGCACCTGTGCCAAAAGGATGAACACCGTCTTTATTGAACATTCTTGTTCTGTTGTTTGATATATCGTAAAACAGATTGGTTCCTCTGGTACCGGCACAATAAATATCAAAATCCCATGCCGTCAATTTACCTTTTTCATCTACCCCTGCGCCCACATTGATAAGGGCAGCAGTTCTAAACCGATTATAGAAAAACTCTTCCTTTCTGGTAAAGGCCAGTTGCACAGGTTTACCTATTTTCTTAGCAATCAAAGCCGCCTCTACAGCCTGACTGTTGAACCCTTTACCTCCAAAACCGCCCCCTAAAAAGATCTGTTTTACATGCACCTTTTCTTCAGGCATATTTAATTCTTTGGCCACCTGACTTCTTGTACCGAAAGGAGTTTGAGTAGAAACCCACATGGTCAATTTATCTCCTTCAAAGTAACAAGTTGCCGCATGTGTTTCCATGCACGCATGTGCCTTGTACCCATCTACATATTTTCCCTCGAGATAAATCTTTGAATTTGCCTTGCCATTTTTTAGACTTCCGCCCTCCTCAAATACTTTCGACTCTTTGATCTGATCTTCCAGATAAGCAAATATGGTATCTTGATCTACCTTCAAGTCCGGTGATTTCCATTTCACATTTAAACGCTTCATGGCTTTATCAGCCAATTCAGGATCTTCATGGACAACGGCCACCAAATCATCAATTTCTACGTATTCTATACCCGTAAATTCAGACAAGGCTGAAGTATCTACACTCACCTTTTTTGAACCAAAAATTTCAGGTCTTGCTATTTTGGCATAAACCATTCCCGGAAGTTTGATGTCAGCGGTGTATTTCGCTTTACCGGTCACTTTAGCCTCAGCATCCAAACTCAATATCGGTTTTCCAATTATCTTAAAATCTTTGGCTTTTTTTATCTGCGGTTTTTCTTTTAAACTCTTCACAATTTTTTGACCTTTGGTTAGTTCGGCATAAGTCACTTTTTTTGATGGATCATCCTTTACAGAAATAACCCCCTCTTTGACCTGAAGTGCATCTTTTGAAACAGCCCATTTTTCAGCTGCTAAACCCAGCAGAACTTCTCTCGCTTCTGCCGCTGCGGCTCTTATGACAGGGTCTGTAAACCTAGTTGTCAGAGAACCCCATGTCCCGGCATCATAGGGGCAAAGTTCTGTGTCTCCCATGACCATATCTACATCATATAAAGACACTTCCAATTCATCCGCCAAGACTTGAGCCAAAGAAGTCACTATTCCCTGACCCATCTCAATTTTACCCGTATAGCAATCTACTCTTCCATTTTCTTTTACGCGCAAATAAGCATTAAAATTGAGGTCTTCATCAGCACCAGGGGCACAAGCATTTACCAAGCCGATGTCTCCCAAACAAAAAACAACAACAATTCCGCTTCCTAAATTTTTTAAAAATTTACGTCTATCATAGACCGGAGCCTGATATAGATCATTAAAAAAAATATCGTTTTGAAGATCTCGTTTCATAATTTAACTTTTTTGTTCATTTCGTTTGAAGCGGTTTGAATTGCATCCACAATGCGGTTATAAGCCCCACATCGACATAAATTGCTGTCCATTCCTAAAATGATTTCCTCTCTGGAAGGTGAAGCATTCCTTTTTAGGAGACCGTATGCATTCATGATCATTCCAGAGGTACAGTAGCCACATTGTAAAGCATCGTGAGCAATAAATGCTTTTTGTAAGGGATGTAATTCTCCGTTCGAACTCAAACCCTCTATGGTCAGAATTTCAGAACCATTGAGGTCCTCAGCAAGAACCATACAAGATCTGACGGCTTCATTATTCATCAAGACTGTGCACGCTCCGCACTCGCCAATACCACAGCCGTATTTTGTGCCTGTATGGTCTAAAGGAACCCGGATCAGTGTTAACAAAGATTCTTCTCCTTGGACATCAAGGGATACTGGTTCTCCATTTAATTTAAAAGTTACTGTTTGCTTCATCATATCTTTTTTCAAATAATCAAATACCTAAAATTTCAATCATTAAATTTAGGAAATAATTCCATGTAGTCCCTCCTCAAAAAGCAGATTTTCTATCAAATTTAGAATGATTCAACGAAGATCATTTTTGTTTTTATGACTAAATTCATGTAAATCTGCGAATGAAGATCATGCAATTATAATGAAAGAGAAAAGTAAATACCATTTAATTAAGGAAAACTATTTGATAGAACTGGTAATCATCTTTAACAATCGATTATCTCTTTGGTATACATCATTTCTAAAATTCAAATGCCCGTTTTTATCAAAGAAAGCTGTAAAATAACCTATATAGACCGGAATTCTTTTTTTGAGAACAACCGTTGTTTCATAGCTATTGCTCATGGCGGCATCAATTTTGGACGGTGTCCAAGTACTATCTTGTTTTAATACCCTAATGGCCAGTTCGCGCGGCTCACCAACTCTGACACAACCATGGCTAAAGGCCCTTTGATCTTCATTAAAAAGTCTTTTTGCCGGTGTATCGTGTAAATAGATATTATTGGAATTAGGGAAAATAAATTTTACCCTGCCCAGCGAATTTGATGGTCCTGGTTTTTGCCTTACATTTCCTCCATTCCAATCCATATTGTGTTTTGCCAGATAATTCGGATCTCTTTTTATTCCCGGCTTCACTTCTTTATTGACGATGCTGGTGGGAATATTCCAATAGGGACTCATGACCACATATTGCATTTCTCCAGAAAATATAACCGTATTGGTCATCGGCTTACCGACCACCACATTACAATTCCATACTTCCTTTTTATTTTCATAATAATGCAGTTGAAATTCAGGGATATTTACAAGAATAAATTCATCATGTGAAAAATCTGCCGGAACCCATCTGAAACGTTCCATATTTGTTACCAATTGTTCTATTCTCTGTTCGACGGGCACATTCAATTGCTCTATCATCTCATTGGTGATCAAAGAATCCCCTTTTAAACCGTGAGTGGTCTTAAACAACTTTACCGCTTCCGCCAGCTCTTCGTTATAATGATTTGTTCTGTCTTGATCTCTGAACATTTTGATCATCGCCAGTTTACCTTTTATTTTTGGCAACACAGAAGATGAATCACCAGGTTTAAGCACTTTAGGCTTGGTCAACATGTCTATATTTCCAAGCGTATCGCCAGGTAGGATCTCCCTATAGTCCCTTAATGCCTGTTTAAGCTGGCCATATTGATTTTGCATTACTGCTCCTTCAACTTGTTCTACATCCTTACCTTCAACAATTTGCTCCAATAATTCTGCATATTTCAGATTTTTCTTCGGTAGATACCAATCCATTTTTTCCGTGGCCAGCGCTTCACTTCCCTCAATTTTTCTGTTTGCATAGACAAAATATTGCCCGGTTAACATCAGTTCAGTGTCCAGCGTATTTTCATCCGGTTGATCATTGTCTCCTTCACTTACTGATTCAAGTAAAGCTTTGAGCTTTTCCTCATAAGGTATTTCAACGGCAATACCATCATCATCTTCAGATTGAAGATGATGATACAAAACCATTGCCTGATCTATCATACCCTGTTGATCAAACCAGGCATAATTGTAATGGCGATGACCATAAAACTCATAAAAGTCCTGCTCGTATTTTTTAAAATCCGGATGATCAATTAAAAAACCCTCAATCTTGGTGCTATCCAGTTGAATACCTGAAAGCGGGTGAAAAATAGACTTAATGACAGATTCTCCCCTTTCAGAAACTTCCATCGCAACTAAGGGTTCTTCATTCATTTTCTGTTCACTTTTTTTGCATTGTACCATGAAAATTAGAGGAAGGATCATACTTGGAATCAATATAGATTTCCATTTAAATTTTCTTAAAGACATCATTCGTTAGTTTGGTTATCAGACAAATTAATTTATTGTTCGCTTTTACTTGTTAAAAGTCATTCCTATTTTCAAAAATAAATAAATAAATAATTGACATCTAATGTTATAAATCATTTCTCTTCCGTTCCATATCCTAATTTTTGTAGGTTTTTATTCCGTAAACTCAAATGAATTCATGTGCGATAATGACAATCATTGTTCATGAAATCTACTATATTTGTTTAAAATTGAGTCATTGAATAAGTTATTATCATCTCGTTTTTTCCGGGCAGCAAATTTTATCATTTTACTATTTTTTATCTACCCTTTAGTTGGCCAAGAATTACCTCCTATACAAAATTTTTCTACTCAGGACTATCTGGCAGGTAATCAGAACTGGTCGATTGTTCAGGCCGAAAACAAATATATTTATGTGGCGAATAATGAGGGATTGCTCGAATATAACGGTGCGAGTTGGAAAACCTATCCCTCACCAAATCAAACAGCCATAAGAAGTGTCAATATTATCAATGACAGGCTCTATACGGGTTGTTTCAGAGAATTTGGGTTTTGGGAAAGGAATGAATTTGGCACATTAGACTATTTTTCGCTTAGCTCATCGATCAAAGATCAACTCGGTCAAGACGAACATATATGGAAGATATTTTCTTTTGATCATTGGGTTGTTTTTCAATCGCTGCAGGCTATCTATTTTTATGACACGATAAATTACAGTTTTAAAATTGTTCAATCAGACACTAAGATTACCAAAGCTTTCAGTGTAGAAAAAGATATCTATTTTCAGATAATCGATCGCGGTATTTATAAAATTGAGAATGGTATTTCCAGGTTATTTTCTGATGATCCTGTTTTAAAAGAGAGCAATATCATTCATATGTTTTCCAAAGAGGGCAGTTTATTTTTCCTAACTTCAGACAACGGGTTTTATTTCCTAAAAAATGACATCATTAACCGCTGGAACATCCCTGCAGATCTAGAGCTACAGAATTTAAGTGTTTTCAGCAGTGTTCAACTCAAAGATGAAAGTTTTGTTCTGGGAACCATTTCAAAAGGATTGTTCCATCTTGATAAAAACGGCAATATTATTGGTCGTTTTAGCAGATCGAATGGTCTGCAAAACAATACAGTTCTATCTGTTTATCAAGATTCTGACCAAAATATTTGGTTGGGCTTAGACAATGGAATTAGTTTGATCAACTTAAATTCGCCCTATACTTTATTTAATGATACAGACGGCAGCCTGGGTACAGTTTACAATTCAGTCTTACACAATGGTTTGCTCTACGTAGGCACCAATCAAGGCCTTTTTGTGAAATCCTTCAGCTCGGATGAATCCTATCAATCGATCCCGGGCACAGAAGGGCAAGTTTGGTGTTTGAAAATTCTATTTGGAGATCTGTTTTGCGGCCATAACAACGGAACCTACCAAATTGATGGGAAAAAGGCAAAATTAATATCAGATGTTGACGGCACTTGGGATATAAAAGCGATCAAAGGTTTTTCTTCTATGCTTATGCAAGGAAATTATAACGGATTAAACCTGCTGGAAAAACGAAATGGAAAATGGCAATTTCTTAAAAAAGTAGATGGTTTTGATATTTCATCCAGACATTTTGAAATGATGGATCACAATACCGTATTCGTAAATCACGAATATAAGGGCATTTACAAACTTCAACTCACTGAGGATTTTAAAAAGGTTAGCAGTTATTCACTCGTAAAAAGTGTCCCAAAAGGCTTGAAATCGGATTTGTTAAAGTATAAAAATGAGCTTTATTACAGTTCTGATCTGGGCATTTTTAAATACCACGATAATGCCAATTTATTTATCAAAGACTCCATTTTTTCTAGACAGTTTTTGGGAGATGATCAATATGTTTCAGGAACCTTAATTTTAGACACGACAGATCAATCTATTTGGGGGTTTACCCAAGAGCACATTATTAATTTGAGACCCGGTAAACTGACCAATGAGGTCAATAGAATAAAGTTTTCGTTCTCAAATCCTTCACGAGGTACGGTCTCCGGGTATGAAAATATTACCAAATTAAAAAAGAACGAATATCTCATTGGATCTACGAATGGTTATACCATCCTTCACACCGATAAATTGGAAATAGAGAAAAATGATTTTTATGTAAATATTGCCTCCATAAAAAACAGTGTCTTAGATCAAGAGAAAGCTTATGTTTCCTTTTTTCAAACAGAACCCTTTGAGAATAGATCAAACAATATTTATTTTGAGTTCGGTGTGACTGCATTTGATAAAATTTATCCTATTCAATACCAACATAAATTGGAAGGACTTTATGACGAATGGAGCGACTGGACAAAAAAACCTGAAGTTTCTTATACCAATTTACCCGGAGGTAACTATACGTTTAAGCTCAGGGCGAAACAAGGCAATTACTTGTCAAAAAACAACGCCTCCTTTTCGTTTACTGTTGCGGAACCTTGGTATCTCACCGATAAAATGTATTTGTTATACGCACTTTTCATTTTCTCATTGATTTTTTTAATAAACCTGGTGAATAGATGGCATTTTAAAAAGGAAAAAGAAAAACAAATTGAAGAAGAAAAAAGAGTCATGCTATTGAGGCAACTCCATAATGAAAAAGAAATAGTTCAATTAAAAAATGAAAAGTTGCAAAGTGAAGTGGAAAATAAATCAAATGAGTTGATTAATTCTACATCCAATGTGATCAAATTAAATGAAATCCTAACTTCTATCAAAATTGACCTTGAACCGGTAAATGACCAAGCGGTAATCAAAAAAGTCATCAAAACAATCGATCAAAAATTAAATAAAAATTCGGATTGGGAAACTTTTCAGGAAGCCTTTAATAATACCGACAGAGAGTTTTTAAATAAACTCAAGGCCGCACACCCATCCCTAACACCACACGACTTAAGATTATGTACATATTTACGTCTTAATTTAACGTCCAAAGAAATCGCTCCACTATTGAATATTTCATCGAGGAGTGTAGAAATAAAACGTTACCGATTGAGAAAAAAAATGAACTTAGAGCACGAAAACAGCTTAGTTGAGTATATTTTAAGTATTTAAGCACCTTTACAGATATTCAAACCACCTCAACATTTCCTCAACATTTGATCTGGCCAATAGTTTAAGGCTTATCATATTTAATCATTTATTGATTCTTTCATCTTACTTTTTCGACAAAAAAGACCCTTTTAGCATAGTCCTTTAGAGATAATTTGGATCGTATCAAATCCGGAATCACTCAATACTATTTTATCATTATTGAGCCTGTATCATTTTTGTATAGGTTGATATTGATAAAGAGTGAATAATGCTTTCTAATATTACTCAACTCAAATTAAATTATTTATGAAACATAAATTAGTTAGAAATTTATTATTTCTAGGATTGTTTATGCTTTGCAGTTTTACATACTCCCAAAGCATATCTGGAACAGTTTCAGATGCCCAAGGCCCGTTGCCTGGGGTAAATGTAATTGTTAAAGGAACCGACAATGGTGTGACGACAGATTTTGATGGTCGATACACCATTTCTGATGTTAGCCCAAATTCCATTTTAGAATTTAGCTATGTAGGATTTCAAACACAAGATATTGCTATTGCAGGACAGACTGTAATCGATGTAGTACTTGTAGATGATGTAAATCAATTAGACGAAGTAGTTGTCATTGGTTACGGTGTTCAAAAGAAAGCTCTGACAACGGGAGCAAATTTAAATGTAAAAGGAGAAGATATTGCTGCCTTGAATACGGGAACAGCGATGGAAGCACTTCAGGGTGTTGCTGCCGGTGTTAGCATTACAAGAAACAGTGGATCTCCGGGTGCAGGTACCAGAGTTACCATTCGCGGTTTAGGTACTATTGGTAATTCTAACCCCTTATATATAGTAGATGGAATTGCTGTTGGTGATATCGATTATTTAAACTCTTCGGATATTGCTTCCATTGACGTTTTAAAAGATGCTGCATCTGCCGCCATTTACGGTTCGAGAGCTGCAAATGGTGTCATCCTGGTTACAACTGTAAAAGGAAGAAGAGATCAAGCCGCTAAAATTAGCTACGATACTTTTTACGGTTTTCAAAATATTTATAAAAACCTGGATCCATTGAATGCACAAGAATATATGTACATCATGGATGAGGGAAGATTGAATGACGGTCTTGGTCCAAATGACTGGGAATCTATTCTTAAGAACAACTCATGGTTAAATGACAATTACAATGGACTTGGCACACAACTCGGTGAAGAAATTTGGTCAGACCTACAAAACGGTTGGAAAGGAACTAATTGGATCGATGAAATGACCAATAAGGACGCCCCTGTTCAAAGCCACGCAGTGAATATCACCGGTGGTAGTGAAGATATCATTTACTCTATGGGTGCATCTTATTACGATCAAAAAGGGATCATCGGTGGAGATATCATCGGTGCAGGATTTAAAAGATTTACAGCAAGATTAAATACTCAAATGGTTCTTAAAAAGAATTCCTCACATGCCATCTTAACGGTAGGAGAAAATTTTACTTATACCAATACCGAAAACAGAAGTGTGGCCACAGGAAATATATATTGGAACGACCTTCATAATGGATTGGTCCAAAATCCTTTAATGCCCGCCTATTGGCAACCTGCCATAGACAACAATGTAAGTGAATTTGGTTTTACACCAACTTTAGACGGTTTAAATTCCAATCAGACCAACCCCATAGCAGTTATGTATTACAGACATAATTACAATTATGGAAAAGGAAACAGAATTGTAGGAAATGTTTTTGCCGAATTAGAACCAATTCAAGATTTGAAATTCAGATCAGCATTTGGTGTTGATTCTTGGTTTGGACACGGAAGATCTATGAATCCAACTTATCATCTGGGCGTATTATACAGAGATGATGTAGACGGAGCTCAACAAAGTCAATACTTTGGTAATAACTGGACCTGGACGAATACCCTTTCGTATAACAAAAGTTTTGGAGATCACCATGTAGACATGGTAATTGGTACTGAAATGCTTCAAAATCAAATCAATACAGAGGTCGGTGGCTCGAGAAATAATTTATTGTTTCCCGGTGATCCAAAGTATGCTTATATACGCAATACGCAAAGTCCGGAAAGCATCAGTGACATCAACGTTTGGGGTCAAGACTGGGCCGCTCAAGGTGGAGGTTTATTGTCATACATCGCTCGTGGGCAGTACAATTACAAAGAAAAATATCTTCTTTCAGCGACATTCCGCGCGGATGGTTCCTCAAATTTCGCAGAAGGAAATAGATGGGGTTATTTCCCTTCAGTTTCTGCAGGTTGGGTTGTCACCAACGAAGATTTCATGAATGATTCCGGCAATACGCTGAACTTTTTAAAACTTAGAGCGAGTTGGGGTCAAAACGGTAACCAATCCATCCCTAATTTTGTTTATTCATCTAATATTACCTATGCGTTTCCCGGATATTTCTTCGGCGATACAAAACCGGTATCAGGTCCTACAGCTTACCCTGCCAATGTTCCTAATAAGGATGTTACCTGGGAAACTTCAGAACAGCTAAACTTTGGTTTAGATGCACAATTCTTTAATTCAAGGTTAGGTTTCACCTTCGATTGGTACAACAAAACGACTAAAGATTGGTTGGTCTTGGCAGGTATTCAAGGAACTTTCGGTGCTGGTCCCCCATACATCAATGGTGGGGATATCGAAAATCAAGGGGTAGAACTTGTACTTAATTGGAATGACCGTTGGGGTGATTTTAAATACGGCATAACTTTAAGTGGATCACATAACAAAAACGAGGTAACCAGAATTGACAATACCAACGGTATTATCAATGGTCCGAGCTCAGTTTTATCTCAAGGAACTGCAGAAATTTCCAGAGTTGAAGTAGGCCGACCCATTGGGTATTTCTACGCTTTCCAAACAGATGGACTATTACAAACACAGGATGAAGTGGACGCATGGGTAGTACCAACAACTGATAACGATGGGAACTCAAACCCAAATGCGGGTCAGCCATATTTTTCTGACCAAAGACCAGGTGATGTAAAGTTTGTCGATCGAAACAACGATGGTATCATTGATGAAAAAGATAAAACCATGATAGGTGATCCAAACCCAGACTATGAAGTAGGTATTCAACTGTATTTTGAGTTTAAGGGTGTGTATGCCAACGCAACGCTTGCAGGAAAGTACGGAATGCAGGTCATGCAATCTTATAGATCTTTTGCAGATAATTTTGATCAAAACTACACCACTGACATTTTTAATCGTTGGCATGGTGCAGGAACTTCAAATCGCATCCCAAGATTAACTTCAGGATCAAATCGAAACACGAACCTGATCTCTGATATTTTTATGTACGATGCGGATTATTTAAGAATCAACAACTTAACTGTGGGTTATGATTTTGGAGATGCCCTATCAAGAGTTAATGCGATTTCAAATCTTAAGGTTTATGCGGCAGTAAGTAACCTGTATACTTTTACGGACTATAAAGGTATGGATCCGGAAGTACGATTTGGACACGATGCAAGTTGGGCTTCAGGAATAGATCTTGGATTGTATCCGCAGGCGAGAACAGTAATGTTTGGTCTAAGTGTTGAATTTTAATATTAATAAATAAGATGATGAAAAAACTAATATATTTTACTTCAATTGTAGCCATTGTGCTTGCCACGAGCTGCAGCGAAGAATATTTGGACACGGATAATCTTTATGGAAAAAGTTTAGAAACTTTTTACAAGACTCCTCAGGACATAGAAGAATCTATGGCCGGTGTTTATAATGCCATTTACACTCCCAATGTGCACAGCAACGAATCGATTGCGGCAACATTAATGTCTGATATGATGCTAGGTGGTGGTGGACCTGATGATAAATCTGCTAAATATGTAGATAATTTTGAAGATCCTGCTGAGGATACCTATCGCGATATGTGGACCCAGTGCTACAGTGGTATTGCCAGAGCAAATGCCATCATTGAAAAAACAGCTGAAGCTGATTTTACCAGGTATTTTGACAGTCCTGAAAAAGCCCAGGAATTTAAAGATCAAGCAATTGGGGAAGCATTGTTCATGAGGGCTTTCTTCTATTTCAGGTTAGCCAAATTCTTTGGTGGAGTTCCTATGATCGTGGCTGTAGATGACCCAAAAGATGTAGGAAGATCTTCTTATTCAGATACTTTTGCACAAATTGCATCCGACTTGGTCAATGCTATTGAAACAATGCCTGCAACACCATTCCCAAGCATTCCTACATCCAGATACGGACATGCCAATAAATGGGTAGCCGAAGCTTATTTGGCAAGGGTATTTTTGTTCTACACAGGATACATGACGAATATGGAAGGTCAAGGCACCAATGACCTGCCACTTGCAGGAGGAGGATCCTTATCTAAAAATGAAGTAACTGCTTACTTGGAAGATTGTATCAATAATAGCGGACACAAGTTAGCCAGTGATTTCAGAAACTTATGGCCTTATTCTTATCTCAATCAAAGTGCCGGTTCAACTGTTCTGCCTTGGGCAGAGACTGAAGGACTTTCATGGGTAGGTCAGGACGGACATTCTCCAACATTTGGAACTGGAAACTATGAAACCATGTTCGTTCAAAGATTTTCTTTTGGAGACTGGGGTTGGCAGAATGGTAATATCTATACGAACAGACTTTGTTTGTTCACAGCCATCCGCGGTAATTCTTTAACTCCTTTTGGAGAAGGATGGGGATGGGGAACCGTGAACCCAAAATTATGGACCGGCTGGTCTGATGACGATCCGAGAAAAGTAGGTTCAATTCTTCAGCTCGGGCAGGCTGATCAAGGAACAGATGGTTATAAATTTCCTGACAATGCAGATCACCACACCGGTTACTTTAATAAAAAATATACCGCTTTACAACACAGTGGTAAAGGTATGTTCGTGCAATTATACAGCTGGGGAAATGCAGACATGCAGTTAATGCACGCTCAAGACTTTATTTTTATGCGTTTCGCTGATGTATTACTCATGCATTCTGAAATAACAGGAACTGCGGAAGGTATGAATGAAGTTAGAGCAAGAGCAGGACTAGATCCTGTTGGATATTCCTTGGAAGCTTTAAAAGAAGAACGTTTACACGAATTGTCATTCGAAGCTCTTCGATGGTTTGATCTCGTTCGTTGGGGAGATGTCAATACAGCCTTTAACGATGTGATCAGTGTGAAAAATGCCGGAGGAGTAGATGCACAATACCGAGTGACTTACAGACCTGAAACCAAAGGGTTAGTGCCCATACCTGAAACCGAAATTAGATTATCAGGTGGTGTTTATGAACAAAACCCGGGCTGGTAAAAAAGTTAAATTTTAATAAAAGAGAAATATGAAAATACATAAAATATATAGCCTTTTTATTGGATTGATGATACTGATGGTGTCATCCTGTGATCCAATTGTTGACGAGGAATACCTCGAAAACACGACAGATGTTGCAGGAGTAGAGTTGATCGCAACCCAAAGTACACCGGGTGGAAACAAAATCACCTTAGAAATGGCAACACCCGGGATTACCGGTTATTGGGACTACAATTTAGGTAAGGCCCTGACAGATAAATTCGAAATTATTTATCCTATCCCAGGAAAAGCCACCTTTACCTATGTCGGAACTTTAGGCGCCGAGTTTTTTGAAAAAACGATAGATGTGCAGATAGACCAATTAGACAATGCCTTAGATCAAGATTGGTATGACTTAGTGGGAGACGATACTGCCGCAGGTAAGACTTGGGTGTTCAATGGCACTGGAGGCGATGAAAGATTATGGTGGTATATGAGCCCTCCAGATAATTGGGCAGGTGTATGGTGGAATGCCGGAGGTACTTGTTGTCCTCCTTTTGATCAGGCGGGTAAAATGAAATTCGATCTCGATGGAGCGGCCAATTTCACTTATCAATCCGGACCAGATGCAGCAGAAGTCAAATCAAGTTTTGTTTTAGATGTAGGCAATCAAATGCTTCAAATCAATGGCGGAAATATTTTAGGAGCTGTTGAGTGCGGAACAAACACAAGTGCTTTGTATCAAATTGTTCGACTAACCGAAGATGAGTTAATCCTGTTCATTTCGAACGGGACTTGCGGTAGCGGTTGGACATGGATATTTAAACCAGAATAACCTTTTCATTCATAATTCATAATTAGATTAATTTGTGTTTTGATCTTTACCGGCTTTCGGGCTGGTAAAGATTAAAACTATTGATGCGTATTTTTTTTTTACTATTTTTGAATTTATGAAAAATAACTCTAATACACCTTTGTTAAATAGAACCGGATTCTATATCCTTTTTATTCTATTTAGTCTTTCCTGCAGTGGAAGTGATGATTCGACATCGCCTGAAATCGGAGCAGTAGTTCCAACAAATTTAGTGGTTGATCTGGTCATCAACGGACAAGATTCCTCCAATCCGGATGGAGATGGTTCGGGGAAAATAACTTGTTCAGCTACCGCAAAAGATGCCATAAAATATGGATTTAAAATTGGAACTGAACCCGAAATTCAAAATACAACGGGTAAATTTGACCATACTTTCACGAAAGCCGGTACGAATGATTATTCAATTACCGTATACGCTTATTCAAAAGACGCAAAATCAATTAATGAATTTAAAACGATTAGCGTTTTTGTCAAACCTCCGGAGTATGCGCTGGTTTGGGCAGATGAATTCGACGTGGATGGAGCCGTTTCAGATGAAAACTGGAAATTTGAAATAGTACCCCCAAATAACGGCAGCTGGTGGAATGGCGAAAAACAACATTACACCGACAGATTAGACAACGCATATGTCTCTGATGGAACGCTAAAAATTACGGCAAAAAAAGAAACTTATACCTATAATGGCTCAACCCAGTATTACACGTCTGCCCGCTTGAACTCAAAACATGTTTTCACCTATGGAAGACTAGATGTGAAAGCTAAATTACCAAAAGGTGATGGAACATGGCCGGCAATTTGGATGCTTGGCGCGAACCACGGTACGGTTGGCTGGCCGGCTTGTGGCGAAATCGATATCATGGAACACTGGGGTCATATTCCTACCGAAGTTTCAAGCGCTACACATACACCGGCCTGCTCCGGAGGCTGCAGTAATGTCCGGGTTGGTGCTACAAAACTCGAAGATTATGATACTGAATTCCATGTTTATTCTGTAGAATGGACACCGGAAAGTCTCCGTTTTTTAATTGATGGAGTGTTTAAATATCAGTATAGTCCGGCTACTAAAAACAGTCAAAATTGGCCATTTACTGCTGATCAATTTATTATCCTCAACGTGGCAATGGGTGGTGATTGGTTTGTCATCGATCCATACTTTAAGGAAGCGACAATGGAAATTGACTATGTAAGACTTTATCAACAATGATTTGAAGAAATAAAAAAATAATTTATGAATTAGGCAGGGTTTACCCAAATTTATCTCGAACCTAACGTCTATAAATATAACTCCTATGCTTAACCGAACTCATGTAAAATTGACTTCAATTTTATTTTTTACTGCACTTTTGATAATAAGTTGTAACCAGAAGGAGCAAATGGCTGTAAAAGAAGAAAAGATGGAAAAAATAGTTCCAGATTCATTTAGTATTGAAAAAAGTGCTGTTTATACAACAAGCGCACAAAATGACGTTAAATTAAAATTAACTCAGGCTCAGCTTAGTTTTTCAAATTTTATACAGCCGTTAGAGACGGAAGGTTCCATATTAGTAAATACATCCAGGCAGCATCAAACTCTCGTTGGAATTGGAGCAGCACTTACAGATGCCGCAGCAGAAACATTTTATAAACTGGATGAGGATCAGCAGAAGTTATTCATGGAAGCTTATTACAGCAGAGATAATGGAATTGGCTACTCATTGGCTCGAACCATCATCCACAGTTGTGATTTTTCAAGTGGGAGTTATACCTATGTTGAAGAAGGAGACGCTGATCTAAAAACTTTCAATATAGATCATGACAGAGAGTACAGATTGCCATTCACCAAATTAGCTATTGCGGCTGCCGGAGGTAAACTAAGGACCTATGCTAGTCCTTGGAGCCCACCAGCCTTTATGAAAACCAACGGCAACATGTTGGAAGGAGGAAAATTAAAACCGGAATTCGCACAGGCTTGGGCAAATTATTACGGCAAATTCATCAAAGCCTATGAAAGTGAAGGAATTCCTATTTGGGGATTATCTATTCAAAACGAACCTATGGCTACCCAAAGATGGGAATCCTGTATCTATACCGCCGAAGAAGAACGCGACTTTCTAAAGAATTTTTTAGGTCCAACATTGGAGCGAGAAGGCCTTGGCGATAAAAAAATAATTGTTTGGGACCATAATCGCGATCTGCTTTTTGAAAGAGCCAACGTGATCTTAAGCGATCCTGAGGCCAATAAATATGTTTGGGGAACGGGGTTTCACTGGTATGAAGACTGGAAAGACGGCGTTCCCATGTTTAAGAACGTTGCTCAGGTGAATGATGCTTTTCCTGATAAAAAGCTCATTTTCACTGAAGGCTGTAATGAAAGATTTGATATGGAAAGGATTGAAGATCCTAAACTTTCGGAACGTTACGGAAAATCCATGATCAATGACTTTAACAACGGAACGGTTGCCTGGACAGATTGGAACATTTTACTGGATGAAAATGGAGGGCCCAACCATGTTGGAAACTTTTGCTTTGCGCCGGTTCACGGAAACACCAAAACAGGCAAGTTAATATTCACCAATTCTTATTATTACATAGGCCATTTTTCTAAATTCATCCGTCCCGGAGCCAAAAGACTTTCAACAGGCACCACATCTAATCAGCTCAGCGCAACCTCTTTTATGAATGAAGACGGCAGTATTGCGATCGTGGCGATGAATGACGGAGACAAGCCCTTGGATTATTTTCTCACGGTTGATGGAAAAACAGCTAAACTTTCTATGCCGGAACATTCAATTCAAACGATCATTTTAAATTAATTTTACAAATTTTTATTCATCCCTTTTTAAAAACGCTCCAATGAAAAAATCCTACACTGTCTTAATCAGTTTAATTGTCGCTCTTGGTGGATTTCTTCTTGGATTTGACAGTGCAGTTATATCCGGTGCCATAAACGGAATCAGAACATATTTTGAAATGACCGATTGGGAACTGGGTTTCTCTGTAGGCTGTGTAATCTTCGGGGCCATGGCGGGTAACATCGTTGCAGGACCATTGAGTGATCGATTCGGCAGGAAAAAGGTGCTGTTAATTACGGCTATGTTATTTACCATCTCTGCCATCTGGTCTGCCACAGCAACTACCTACATAACTTTTGTCATTGCGCGAATCATTGGCGGTATAGGCATTGGTGGTGCCATTTTGATCGCACCTATTTATATTGCGGAAGTAGCTCCACCTAAACTCAGAGGAAGTTTGGTCTCATTGAATCAATTGAATATCGTTATCGGTATTTCTGTCGCCTATTTTTCAAATTATTTTTTAAAAGACCTAGAAGGTGAAAGCTGGAGATGGATGCTTGGCGTAGAAGCCTTTCCGGCCATTTTTTATTTTTTAGCCCTGTTTATTGTGCCAAGAAGTCCGCGATGGTTAATCCAAAGATTAAATTTGGTCGATGCGGCAAGAAGTATATTGATAAAGATCGGTGGTCAGGATTATGCCCAACTTACTATTGAAGAAATTCAAAGAGGAATTGCTAAAAAAGAATCAAAGGGCACATTATCAGATCTATTTACCTATCGTATGCAAACGATCATGGTCATTGCATTTGGAATAGCGTTTTTTCAACAAATAACGGGGATTAATGCCATCTTTTATTACGCACCAACTATTTTTGAACAAGCAGGTGGATCAACAGATTCCTCATTTTTGCAAGCGATCGTAGTAGGATTGACCAACCTCGTTTTTACCCTGGTTGCCATCAGGTTAATAGACAGATTAGGAAGAAAGCCCCTATTGATCATCGGGACATTGGCCATGACGATTGCCCTGTCCATGGCAACATTGGCCTTTAATAATGCGAGTTATAAGGTAAATGAAAAAACATTAAAAAATATAGAAAATACAGATATGAGGGAAGCCTTGGCTAGTTTGTCGGGTTCAACTTTCAATTCTCAAAAAGAACTATTTGATAACGTTCAACCCATTTTAAGTGAAGAGCAATTGTTTAGTTTCAAACGAAATGAGGTGAAGAATTTGATCCAGATCAATGCTACGCTCGTACTCATAGCCATCCTTCTGTATGTGGCGGCATTCGCTATTTCATTAGGGCCAGTCATGTGGACTCTTTTATCAGAAATATTCCCGGGGAATATAAAAGGAATCGCCATTTCAGTAGTTGGATTCTTTAATTCTCTAGTGAGCTATACGGTAACCCAATTTTTCCCATGGGAATTAACCAACCTCGGACCTACACTAACGTTTGCAATTTATGCGATCATGGCCTTTTTATCCTTATTATTTGTGATGAAATTTATCATAGAAACAAAAGGCAAAAGCTTAGAAGAGGTAGAAGAACTATTAATCAAATCATAACCAATGAAAAGTCTTTCATGGGTCATCTTAATTTGTCTAATGAGTTTTTCCGCCTGTAAAAAAGAAGAAAATCAGCCGATTAATCCTGATTCGAAAAATAATGCCCCCCCTAAGGTAAGCTTAACAAAAGTTGAAGGCAAATACACCTTATTTGTAAACGATGAACCCTTTTATATCAAAGGTGCTGGTTTGGAGTATGGAGATATTTCTGCTTTGGCAAAACATAAGGGAAATTCCTTTCGAACCTGGAGAACCGATAATGGTAAAAGAAGTGGGAAAGAAGTCTTGGACGAAGCTTATGAAAATGGGTTAATGGTTACGATGGGAATCGAAGTTGCCAGAGAAAGACATGGGTTCGACTATAACGATAAAAAGGCGGTACGGGAACAATTCGAACGAATCAAAGCCGAGGTGATGGCCTTAAAAGATCACCCGGCACTTTTGATATGGGGGATTGGAAATGAACTTAATTTGCGGTATACCAATACAAAAGTTTGGGATGCTGTGAATGATATATCTAAGATGATCCATGAAATTGATCCAAATCATTTAACCACCACAAGTTTGGCAGGCATATCTGAAAAAGAAGTCTCCCTCATCAAAAAAAAATGTTCTGATCTGGATCTTCTCTCCTTTCAAATGTATGGGGCGATTACTAAGCTACCACAATTGATCAAAGAATATGGTTGGGAAGGAGCCTATATGGTGACTGAATGGGGTGCTACAGGACACTGGGAGGTTCCCAAGACCAGCTGGGATGTGCCAATTGAAGAGAACAGTACCGTTAAGGCTGCTAATTATTTAAAAAGATATCAAATTGGTATTGAGTCAGATACTGCACAATGCATCGGTTCTTATGTGTTTTTATGGGGACACAAGCAGGAGCGCACCCCCACCTGGTATGGAATATTCTTAGAAGATGGCAAGGAAACCGAATCGGTTGATGTGATGCACTATATTTGGAATTCAACCTGGCCGGCCAATAGAACGCCGAAAATCGAATCCTTCGTTTTAGATGAAAAAACTGCATACGACAATGTAACATTAACAGAGGGTAAAAGCTATACAGCAAAAGTTAACATCGAGGATATTGAAGATGATATCATCAGTTATACTTGGGAAATATTACCGGAAAGTACTGATCTTGGCGATGGAGGAGATTATGAGACAAGACCGGAACCGATAGAAGGTCATTTTATGAATATGGCTGATGGAGAATTGGAATTAAGGGCTCCAAAAGCAGGAAATTACAGGTTGTTTGTTTATGCTGATGATGGCAATGATCATGCTGCCACAGCCAATATACCCTTTAGAGTTAACTAAAGCTTTTCTGCTGACCATTTGATTGAGCTTTTTAACCGGTTTATAAACCATAGGTCTCATTCAATAAAATTTACATGAAAAGGTTCCTTTTATTTTACCTTTTTTAAATCTTTTTTAAAAAAGAGTCAGGCCCAATGATAAGCTCACGAGTAAAAAATTTAATAGAAATAGAGATTATATTCATTAGTTAGTAAAAATTTGGGCTTATCAATGAAACGGCAAGTTTCAAGTCCTTTTTAATTTTAGATCATTATGAAAAGTAGAATTGTGATTGTGATTGTCACTTTATTTTTTTCGAATATTAGTATTGGGCAAGAACAGTCTAATGATAAAACAAAGAATGTGGTAACAGATCATCAAAATCCTGAGATAAGTGAGGAGAGAATTGATAGCCTGATTAACTTGCTCACCCTGGAAGAAAAAGTAGCTATGTGTCATGCCCAATCTAAATTCAGCACCCCGGGTGTTCCTAGATTAGGAATTCCAGAAATTTGGATGTCTGATGGACCACATGGAGTGCGTGGTGAAATAAATTGGGATAACTGGGGTTATGCCGGTTGGACAAATGATTCTATTACCGCATTTCCTGCGCTTACTTGTCTTGCAGCTACTTTTAACCCTGATCTTGCTAAAGCCTTTGGCCAAAGTGTTGGAGAAGAGGCCCGATACAGAAAGAAGGATGTCTTATTAGGACCAGGTGTAAATATTTATAGAACACCCCTAAATGGAAGAAATTTTGAATATATGGGCGAAGACCCCTTTCTGGCTTCAACTTTAGTTGTGCCTTACATTCAAGGAGTTCAAGAAAATGGCGTGGCAGCTTGCCTCAAGCACTTTGCCCTAAATAATCAGGAAAAATGGCGCGGCCATATCAACGTAGAAGTAAGTGATCGTGCTTTAAATGAGATCTATTTTCCTGCCTTTAAAGCTGCTGTTCAGGAAGGAAAAGTCTGGGCAGTAATGGGATCATATAACAAGTTCAGAGGTCAATATTGCAGTCATCACGAATTGCTCATCAACAAAATTCTAAAAGGCGAATGGCAATTCGACGGGGTTTTGGTTACGGATTGGGGTTCTGCACACGACACAAAAGAAGCAGCGCTCTTTGGTCTTGATATGGAAATGGGTACCGGAACCGATGGCTTGACTAGTACCTTAAAAAACGCCTACGACAACTATTACCTCGCCCATCCCTTTTTACAAATGATTAAAAATGGTGAGATCGAAGAAGAAATAGTGAATGAGAAAGTGAGGAGGATCCTGCGATTGATGTACAGAACCAATATGAATCCTCATCGGACTTTTGGCAAAGCAAATAATCAGGAACATCTGGACGTAGCGAGAAAAATTGCCCAGGAGGGTATCGTTTTATTGAAAAACGAGAACCAATTCTTTCCAATTGACCCGAATAAAAAAATGACCATTGCGGTTATCGGAGAAAATGCAACGAGAAAAATGGCTCCGGGCGGCGGATCTTCTGAACTCAAACCAAAATTTGAAATATCACCCCTAGAGGGCATCCGAGAAAGGTTTAAAAATGCCACTATTTTACACAGTATGGGTTATGCATCCGGACCTCCGGTTTACGGCAATGTGATTCCTTCAAAATTTGATGCTGATTCTCTAAAAATAGCTGCCATTGCTGTCGCCAAAAAAGCTGATATCGTTTTATTTATTGGGGGACTCAACAAGAACCACCACCAAGATTGCGAAGGAGGTGACCGCCTATCCTATGAGCTACCCTTTGGACAAAATGAATTGATCAATGAGATATCATCTGTCAACAAGAACATTGGCGTTGTGCTTATTAGCGGAAATGCCGTTGCTATACCTTGGCTGCCAAAAGTTCAAGGACTAGTTCAATCCTGGTATTTGGGCAGCGAATCCGGTCATGCTTTGGCCGATATTTTAAGTGGGGATGTAAATCCTTCAGGAAAACTGCCCTTTACCTATCCTGTAAAATTAACTGATAACGGTGCGCATTATTTTGGCGAGCTTTCCTATCCCGGAGATAGTATTGATCAATATTATAAAGAAGATATTTTTGTAGGTTACCGTTGGCATGAACATAAAAAGATCAGGCCTCAATTCGCTTTTGGGGAAGGACTTTCCTATACCAAATTTACAATTGAAAATGTTCGTGCAAGTGAAAATTCGGTTACAGAAAATATTGATTTCCAGATCATTTGTGATATTCAGAATATTGGCAACCGAGAAGGTTCAGAAGTGGTTCAAATATACGTCGGTAAACCAAAATCGGTTGTAGAAAGAGCCGTAAAAGAGTTAAAAGGTTTTAAAAAGGTATTTTTACAAAAAGGAGAGGAAAAAACAGTGTCTATTACACTAAACCCTAAATCTTTCGCTTTTTATGATGAATCTATTTCCGATTGGAATTTAGAGCGCGGTGAATACATTATATATGTAGGTACAGCTTCCAACAATATTCATCAAAAAATAAAGATTAAAATCAACTAATCATCTGACACATAAAAGATCAGCAAAAATTCGAAATATATGTTTGGGAAAATAATTTTTAGAGCTTGTTTATCACTTATTCTATTATGTTTTTTTCAAACAAACGGATTTAGTCAGACCAAAGAAAATCAATTTGAAAATGATATTGTTACGGTCAAAACATCTCCTCATCTAATTCTTTCGAGATCTGAATACACAAATAGATTAGAAGGCTTTTGGTTAGGACAATGCATTGCTAATTGGACCGGACTGATCACCGAAATGGATAAAATTGGAAATATTGGTGAGATCAAAACGGGAGATTTTTATACAAGAGAGGACTGGGGAAAACCTGATCAACCGAGTATTTGGGCTGAAGGAATTCCGAGTAATTTATCTCCAACCATAGATTTTATATACGCTGTTTCAGATAGTATTTGGGGGGCAGATGATGATACTGATATAGAATACATGTACCAACATCTGATACACACGCATAAAACGAGTGTGCTTTCAGGGGAACAAATTAGAGAGGGTTGGCTTAAACACATGAAACAGGAAGAAGAAAATTATTTGTGGGTTTCTAACCAACAAGCCTTTGATTTGATGAAAAAGGGCATGATTCCTCCAGAAACCGGTTCTCCTGAGCATAATCCTCATTACGATATGATAGATGCACAACTCACTACAGAAATTTTTGGGCTCTTTGCTCCTACTCGTCCGGATATTGGGCTGAAAATGGCCAAACTTCCAATTCAAACGGTAGCCAGAGAAAATGCAGAAAAGATTTCTCAGTTTTACGTTGTGATGCATGCTTTGGCAAGTACTTCTCAACATGATCCTATAAAATTGAGACTTCAAATCATGGCAGAGGAGGCTAAAAAGGTATTTCCAAAAGATTCTTATATGGCTGATATGTATGAATTTGTAAAAGAAAATTATTCTGCCGGCATTCCATGGGAAAAAACGAGAGACGAGCTTTATGAAAAGTACCAGGTCAACCAAGAAAATGGCTATGATATTACTTCTCAAAATCTCTATTGCAATGGTTGCTTTGCAGCAGGCATTAATTTCGGGGCCAGTTTGATCAGTCTTTTTTATGGTGAAGGCGATTTTAAAGAAACCATCAAAATTGGTGTTCTTACCGGCTGGGATTCCGATAATCCAACCGCTACATGGGGCGGTTTAATTGGCTTTATGATTGGAAAATCAGAAATTGAAAAAATCTTTCATCAGAAATTTTCAGATCAATTTAACATCCATAGAACGAGAATTAATTTCCCAAATGACGGAATTGATAATTTCCCTTCAATGGCGAAAAAAGGCATAGAAATTATCGATAGAGTCGTTACAGAAGAAATGCATGGAAGTGTTGACCATCAAAATAATTCATGGATCATTCCTCAATTGTAAAAACTAATTTAAATCCAGTTATGAAATTTATAAATCGTACAGTTCAATTTTATCTAGTTTTGCTGGCAATGATCTTTTTACCCAATCTTCAAGCGCAAGAAATGAATGTAATGACCTTCAATATTCGATACGCTACTCCTCATGACAAAGAAAATCAGTGGGAACTTCGCAAAGAAGAACTAACTGATCATTTAAAAGTGTTCAGGCCCGATATTTTTGGACTTCAGGAAGCGTTAAAATCTCAATTAGATTTCGTTGATCAAAAGTTAAGTAATTATGCGTATTTCGGAGTGGCTCGTGAAGATGGGAAAAAGTCTGGGGAGTATTCTCCGTTGTTTTATAATACACTAAAATACAACTTAATTGCTCAGTCGACCTTTTGGTTGGCTGAAAATACCGATTGCTGTGAGCTAGGCTGGGACGCAGCGCACAAAAGAATTTGTACGTATGCACTTTTTGAAGATAAAGCTACTAAAAGGAAGTTTTGGGTATTTAACACGCATTTTGATCACAAGGGAGAGGTGGCCAGGGAAAAATCGGCAGAATTGATTCTGGGGCAAATAGAAAAAATTAATCAGGAAAAATTCCCCGTGGTCCTCATGGGAGATTTCAATGCCCTTCCGAATAGTAAAGTCATTTTGAATATTAAAACTAAAATGAAGGACGGCATGGAATTTGCCTCCGAAGATTTTATAGGTACACCGGGCACTTTTAACGGTTTTGACCCAAATTACCCAGAAGACGATCGAATCGATTATATTTTTGTCAAAGACTTTAAGATAAACTCCTATAGGCATCTGAAAAATAAAAGGGCCAATGGTTTGTTTATATCAGATCATTTCGCTGTCATGGCTAATTTATCTTTTTCCAATCCTTAATCAAAAAACACCTTCTGCTATGAATCTAAAAAGAAAACATTTATTGATCATCCTCATGATGGCAAGTTTCTTTTCTTGTAAAAAAACTGAAAACAGCACTCCTGTTCAATCTGTTCAATTAAAGGCATTTTTAAGGGCAGAAGGCCCGAACATCGCAGATGGAAATGGCAATATCGTCCTATTAAAAGGAACCAATATAGGAAACTGGTTGGTCCCTGAAGGCTATATGTTCAAAATGGATCAGGTAAATGCTCCGAGAAAAATTGATGAATTACTATATGAGTTAGTAGGTCCTGATAGTCTGCAGGTATTTTGGAAAGGATATTTGAACAATTACATCACCCAAAAAGACATCAAATTTTTGAAAAGAATTGGCTGTAATCACATCCGACTGCCATTTCATTACAAACTCTTCACTGATGAATTGTACATGGGTGAAAAGAATGCAGGCTTCACCTATTTTGATCGGATCATTGAATGGTGCAAACAGGAAGACTTATACGTTTTATTGGACATGCATTGTGCTCCCGGTGGACAAACCGGTGACAATATTGATGATAGCTACGGCTATCCCTATTTATTAAAAAGTCAATCATCACAAGATCTTATGACCGAAATATGGGTTAAAATAGCCCAGAAATATGCCGATGAACCTATCGTACTGGGTTACGATCTGGTAAATGAACCCATTGCTCATCATTTTGAAAATGAACTGGACACTTTAAATCATTCCTTGTTTGAACTGTACAATAGGATTACAAGGGAAGTTAGGAAGGTCGACAAAAACCATATGATCTTCTTAAATGGATCTGTATGGAGTACAAATTTTGATGTTTTTGAATCAATCATTGATGAGAACATCGTCTATGAATTTCATAAATACTGGTTCGATGTAAATCAGGAAGCCATTCAAGCTTATATAGATTTTAGTCAGAAAAACAAGGTCCCCGTTTATATTGGTGAAACTGGCGAGAATTCAGATGAGTGGGTGAACGATTTTAGAACCTTATTGGATCAGAACAAAATCGGTTGGTGCTTTTGGCCCTATAAAAAAATGAACAATTTGAGTGGTATCATGAATTTTACAGAACCTAAAGATTATCATTTGATTTCAGCATATGCCAAAAGTAATCGTTCGAGTTTTGCCGAAATAAGGAAAAACAAACCGGAATCAGATAAGGTCCAGTTGGCTTTGAATGAATTCTTGGAAAATTGTAAATACGAAAACTGTTTTTTTAATGCAGGTTATACCGAAGCCCTTAATTTTAAGGTCGGTCCGTTTGAAAAATAGCTCTGACAGCATCGCATTTTTAAAATGTGAAGGTCCAAACAATTTTTTAAACAGGGAACGTTTATAATTAAGGAGTGATGGACAACAGATAAACCTCCTAAAGGACAAATCATTGAAAGTAAATGCAACTTTAATAAAATAAACCATGCACAAATCATTCCATATGCATTTTAATATGATCAACATCAGGCTGATACTTTTTTTATTCGGTTTACTAGTCATCTCATGTGGAGAGGACAGCACTTCTAATGATCCGGGTGCCAATGGCACCAGCATAACCTCATTTAAATTTTTACCCACAGAAAACCCTAGTTTAGGAACAGGAGAACTCATGGAGATCAAAGATGAGGAAATCATTGGAAGATTGCCGATATATGCGAAGATGGAAAATCTTGTGGCGAGATTTGAGCATACAGGTGCTGAGGTGATGGTGAGTAATATTCCGCAGCAAAGTGGAAAAACACCTAACGATTTTACTAAAACACTGAACTATACGGTTAAATCAAAAAATGGGGAAACCAGGGTTTATGAAGTTCATTTGGACCGTTTTACAGGTCTTCCCATAGTCTATATCAATACATTGGGTAGCCAGGCCATCGATTCTAAAGATGACTACCGAGAGGGTAGTATACATATTGACGGCAACAAATTATATGCAGATAGTCAGCATAGTGAAATGAAAATTAGAGGAAGAGGTAATTCTACCTGGTGGGTTCATCCTAAAAAGCCCTATCAGCTCAACTTTTCAGATAAAACAGAAATGCTGGGCATGCCCAAAGACAAAAAATGGATCTTTTTAGCGGAGTATTCCGATAAAACTTTATTGCGGAATCGAATTGCCTTTGAAATGGGTTATATGAGTAAATTGGATTGGACACCTCAATGTGTTTTTGCGGAGGTCATGGTGAACAATGAATACATGGGAACTTACAACATTTCCCAAAAGGTAGAAGAAAGTGATTACCGTGTCGCATTGGGAGATCATGGCTATTTACTGGAAATTGACCAATTAGACAGGTTGGATCCTGATGACGTGTATTTCAGGACCAATACTTTCCTGATCAATATCAAAGAGCCCTCCCTAACCGCCGAAAGTTCAGCGTTTACTTATATTAAAGATCTGATCAATGAATTCGAAAATACACTGTACAGCGATAACTTTAAGGATCCGTTAAATGGCTATCAAAAATATATCGACCTGGATAGTTTTATAGATTGGTATTTGATCAGTGAGATTTCTAAAAATCAAGATTCAAAAGACTTTTCGAGTATTTTTCTCAATGTTATGCCGGGTGAAAAAATAAAAATGGGTCCATTGTGGGATTTTGATCTTGCCTTTGGAAATGTGGATTATTCCGATGCGACAAATCCCACCGGATTTTGGGTAAAAGATCACAAATGGTATAGCAGATTGTTTCAGGACCCCTATTTTGTTAGTTTGGTAAAAGAACGTTTTAATTATTTCAGACAAAATGAAAGTCTGATACTCGATAAGATCGATGAGCAGGCGTACTATCTCAAATGGGCTCAAGAAGAAAATGATCATAGATGGAATTTAATTGGCAACTATGTCTGGCCAAACCCGGTAGTGTTTAATACTTATCAGGAAGAAGTTGACCATCTGAAGTCATGGTACATGGACAGAATGGACTGGTTAGAATCAGCCTATAATGCTCTCTAATCGAAAAAAACACACACAAGTTAATCCCAAACAAAACGCCATTCGCCGTTCTCCTGTTTTTTCCAAACGGTATGGAAAATCCCATCCTGAGAGGTCACCACTCCCAGAGAGTCGGTAGAACGGACAACATACTTTCCATAAGTATAGCCTAAATCACCAGATTTAGATACCTCTACAAAATCCGGTTTCCAAGTAAGGCTGATCTTTTTATTCGATTCCTTATTTTCTGTAAAATAGGATTGAAGTGATTTTTTCCCTTTTACTAGCTTATTACCCCTCATCAAAACAACATCCTCTGCGGCATAAAAGAGAAAGGCTTTTGAAATTCCTTCCTTTTCAGACATTTCAGCAAAATCCCTTTCTGTTGTAAGAATTTCATTTTTGGAAGTCTCTACAATATCTTGTTCTGAATGCTTATCGCAAGCCATAAATAACATCAATAAAATGAATGGTATCAGCTGTAGTCTCATTTTTTCGTGATTTACTTATTATTCTTCTTCTCATTCAAATTAAGACTGTACTTCGCATATCGATAACCTTTTGCGTCAAATCTTTGCGTTAAAACTTGTAATCGCTTCTGAAAATCCTCCCAATTTCTGCCTTCCTTTTCGGACCAAAGTACCTCAGAAAGGGCGGTCATTCGAGGCAAAATCATGTATTCGACATGTTCAAAGGTAGGCATGTATTCTGTCCATACATTTCCCTGGGCACCAAGAATATAGGCTGCCTCTGTTTCAGACAGAATTTCTGGGGTTGGTTCATAGCTATACACTTTTTCAACTGTAGTCACTCTTTTGCTCCCCGTGAGCGGTTCATTTTTTTGTTCCTCTCCGTCAATCTGATAATAGTCAAAATAACAATGTGTGCCGGGTGTCATAATTACTTTATGGTGTTGTTTCGCTGCTTCAATCCCGCCTTCTTCTCCCCTCCAGGACATGACAATGGCATTTGGGGCAAGACCTCCTTCAAGAATTTCATCCCATCCAATAATTTCCCTGTCCAACGTATTCAGGTATGATTCAATTCGTCTGATAAAATAACTCTGTAATCCCTGTTCATCTCCAAGATTTTCCCTTTTGATTAGCTCTTGGGCAAAAGAGCTCTGCTCCCATTCATCTTTGAGCACCTCATCACCTCCTATATGTATATATTTACTGGGAAAAAGAGTCACAACTTCCTTTAATATTTCTTCTAAAAAAGTAAATGTTTCTTCTTTTGGTGAATAGATCTCTTTAAATATGCCCCACCTTTTTGCCACCTGATAAGGCCCTTTGGTATTTCCATACTCCGGATAGGCCGCTAGTGCTGCAGAAGAATGTCCCGGTAATTCTATCTCCGGAATGACTTCAATGTGTCGTCTAGCTGCGTAATCTACAATTTCCCGAATTTCCTCCTGGGTATAGTAACCACCATAACGAATGGTATCATAGGTATACGGTGCATTTTTAGTACCGGCCAAACCAATGGCTGTTCCGTCTCTGTATCCTCCTATACTGGTTAGTTTGGGATATTTTTTGATCTCTATTCGCCATCCTTGATCCTCCGTCAAATGCCAATGAAACTTATTCATTTTATGCATTGCAATGAGATCCAAATATCTTTTTATATGAGAAGAATCAAAGAAATGTCGGCCCACATCCAGATGCATTCCTCTGTAAGGATATCTGGGTCCATCTTCGATCTCCACCGCAGGTAAGGTGACTGATAAATTTTCTTGCGTATTACTTTCTATTTCAGAAGGCAGAAGTTGCCTTAAACTTTGAATACCATAGAAAATACCAACAGGTGAGTTCGCGGAAATTTCTACACTTTGAGGGCTTATTGACAATCTATAATCTTCCTTATTCAAAATTTCGGGATCTAAACGAAGCGTAATATTTTGTTTTAAGGAATATTCATCACTCAAATTTATTTGAAGATCACCCACCGGCTTCAACATTTCGCTTAAATAATTCGCTTCGTTTTTCAATGTTGAAGAGGCATATATTTGAGTTGTTGACCTCAAAACAAAACGGCCGTTCTTTATGCTGAGTTGTTTTGGTTTCGGAATAATGGGATAGTCCTCAGGAGAATTGATGGTATTCTGATTTTCATTCTCACATGAAATCATCAAAATCCCTGTAATCAACAAAATTATACATCTCATCATTTGCTATTGGTGTTTTATAAGTATGAATAATATCACTTCCATCGAAAAATCAACCGTTTACAAAGTCCGCTGATCATTAGAAAAACTTTGCTCCCTCTCAATACCAAAAAAGGTTAAAAAGAATTTTCCTTTTAACCATTTTTCTCATTTCAAAAGCTGATCAAAAAAATCTAATTTTTCGGAATTTCTATGACTTGGTCAATTACAAATTTTCTGGAAGCTTCACCATCAACCATTTTGTATTGTATTTGTCTGATATTCCCGGTTGGTTCTGCATTTGAGTCTCCTTCTTTATAGACCGGAAATCTTCTGACCAGTGTTGTCTCTATAATAGTAAATTCATCGTGCCCCATATACCCTTTCGCTGCGTCGCTGTCTGGTGCAATTTCAGGAAAATAAATCTCACTCATAGATTTTCCTGCATTTACGCTGTATCCAATTACATTGCCATAGCCACCACTACCTGCAGAAGTCGTATAAATCAAAACTTCCGGAGATCCATCAGAATTGAGATCTTCCATTTCCGCATTTACCACGGCTCCATCCGTTTCCATTTCCACCTTAGAACCCATACTCAAACCTTCCGGCTCAATGGTCAGATTTCTGATCGACCCTTCACCGGTCGTTTTAATGTGAAATGTAATTCCTTGTAAACTCAAGGTTTTTTCAAAGCTAGTCGCTTCTTGAGTATCTGTTTCCTGCGCCAATTCTGCGCCGGCTTCACTTTGTTCCTGAGCTTCTCCGGAAACACTATTGTCCGCTTGACTAGTTTCCGTTTTTTGTTTACAAGCCACTAGTCCTAGAAAGACCAATGAAAGCAATAATAAGTTCTTAATTGTTTTCATGATAGTAAATTTCGTTGTTTTAAAAGTAGTTTTATATTGATGTGATAATCAATTCATAAAGGATTAAACTCTCCTATCTGAACAACTGTAAAATTAATAAAATATCTCCAATCATGATCTGCGAGATTTTCATGTTTAAAAGAAACTCCACTGATGAAACAATTTATCTATTTTCCTAAAGGATGGAGTGAACAAAAGAGATTTATTGCGGATATATCTCGTATAGGAACAATTCCTTCTCCTCTCCCGGAAGTTGGATTTTTTGACTGAATTTCAATCCCAGTTTCTTGATAAGTGATTGAGAAACTACATTATTCATATCGGTAATCGCCACCACTTTTTCAAGTCCGAACCTTTCAAAGGCCATTTGTAACACCTTTTTAGCTGCTTCATATCCAAAACCCTGCCCTTCAAATTGGGGTAAGAAAGCAAATCCTATGTCGACTCCATCTAAACCCTCGCGATCATAGAGACCACATGAACCCATTTTCGCCTGATCAGATTTCCTGATAACCGTATAGTTGGAAAAGCCCAGGCGTTTGTGCTGTGCCCGAATCTTATTTTTAATATAAGCCTGAGCTGCTTCTTTAGATTTTACGTTTCTATCCCCAATAAATTGCATCCATTTTGGGGTATTCATCAGTTCAAAGATAAAATCCGCATCCTCAATGTCTGTAGGTTTTAAGAACAATCTATCCGTTTCGAAAATTTGGTTCTCTAAATTCATGTGATTATATTTTAAAGTTAAATATAAGTGGATTTTAAATCAATATACGCTATCATTATTTACTCTCTCAAAGAATTGAGAACAAATTAGTTAAGACTTTTTTATATGTCAAAATAATCTAAATATTTTGTAACTTTAAAAGGAATCTAACTTTAATCTGATCTAATGATGAAAAATTTATCTTTAATCTTAGTCATCATGCTGATGACTATGGCCACTTATGGACAAATAAGTTATTTACAGTATCGACATGTGCCTTCAGATCAAGAAGAAAAATTCTTGGAACGGGAAACCAAGCACTGGTCTAAGGTTGCTCAATCTGCTATCAATAAGGGGCAGCTGGTTTCTTGGTCTCTATGGCGAAAAGTGGGCATAACCGATTCTGATCCCTCTACACCAAACTATGTATTTGTTAACACCTATGAAAGTCTTGACAAAATGGATCCGGAAAAAGTATGGAATGACAATATGGATGCCATTGGAAATATAAAACCGGAAAGTATTGAAACAGCATCCTTTACTAACACTACTTTTGATTATTATATTCAATCCGAAGATCATGTACCAGGTGAGTACAAATATGCCTTGGTCAACTACGGAAAACCTACCGACAGAAATGCCTTCATTCAAGAAAACAGATCGCTTTGGAAACCTTTGCATGAGGCCAGTATTAAAAATATTTTAAACGGAATGACTTATTGGGGGATGTCCTCTGTGATTTATCCGGCTGGGAATCAGGATCGTTTTTCTGTATTTACCGTTGATGGTTTTAATAAACTTTCAGATGCACTGAATTATTTACGATTTACCGAAACATCTGATAATTCGCCCAATGCCGCCGCATGGAATGATGTCCTTGGTAAAACAAAAATGGACGAATTAATGCCCAATGGTTTTGAAAGAAGAATTATTTATGAAAGGATCATGACCCTAAAAAAATAAACATTCATTTTTTGAGAAATGATTTATAAGCTCTGGGTTGATTAGGGGTTCAAATTAGGTAACTTTAGGTAAATTTGAAAAAATTTATTACATGGAGCAACTTACTTTAACCACACCGGCCTTACTTTTTTCTGCCATTTCATTGATCATGCTGGCCTATACCAACCGCTTTTTGGCATATGCTGCCGTTGTAAGGAGTTTGAGGGATCAATATGTCGCTACGAAAAACGAAACAATCATTAGGCAAATCACAAATTTAAGGAAACGATTATATTTGACCCGTTCCATGCAGATCTTTGGGATCTCGAGTTTGTTGTTATGCGTGCTGACCATGTTTTTGATCTATATTCAGCAACATTTGATCGCAGTATGGGTTTTTGGTATCGCCTTGGTCTTACTTATTTTTTCTTTGGCTTTACTGATTCGTGAAATCCAAATTTCTGTTCGCGCTTTGGAACATCATTTAGAGGATTTGGAGAAGCTGACAAAGAACAAATAAATATTCAAATCTGCTTAGGTCTTTTCGTCAAAGCCATTAAACCTATTATTGGCCCTATAGACAAGACCAAATAAATACTTGTCGAATGGCTATAATCCTTCAATAGATTGAGCAGTTGAATACTAACAATAGTTATTGAAAAACCAATGCAATTTACAATGGTGAGCGCAGTTCCTTTAATTTGCGGCGATACGTTTTGCGCAATTAAAGTTGAAAATAACGGTGAATCGGCGATCACGACCATACCCCAAAACATCATAAAGCCCATAAAGACAATTTGATTTTCAAAATAAAACATCCAAGGACAAAGTAAACAACATCCGCAAGACAGAGAAAGGGCTATAAAAGCCGTTTTTTTGGTCCCCATTTTTTGTGAAATAGAAGTCCCTAAAACACATGCTAAACCCCCAATCCCAATAATAAAAAAAGATAGTATTGGGATATTAAAAGAACTAGTTTTATGGAGATTACCATAGGTATTCAATATGACGGGTACGAATGCCCAAAAAGTATACAGCTCCCACATATGACCAAAATAACCAAAGGCAGCAGATCGAAATTCACTTTGTTTAAAAACCCCAAAAAATGCAGTATAATCTAAGGAGGCTCCAGGCTTTCTAAAGGGACCGTCCGGCACCAATATCCATATGGATAATCCTCCTATCACTGCCAAAGTTGATGTAAGAAATAGAACACTTTGCCAAGGAAAAGAATTTGTGATATCCTTCAATAAATGTGGTAAGGCAGTACCTAAAACAAGGGCTCCAACTAAAAACCCCAGGGCTCTTCCCAGTCCTTTCTCGAAATAGTCTGTGGCAATTTTCATCCCGACAGGGTAAATTCCGGCAAGAAAGAAACCTGTAGAAAAGCGAAAAAAAAGTAAGCTCGCCAAATTATTCCCATTCCATAATATCCCTAAATTACATATTGCACCAAATACTGCACTTACAAAAAATACCTTTGAAGGAGAAAATCGATCGGCAATGGTTAAAATTGCGAAAATTAGTGTTCCGAGTATAAATCCCAATTGTACGGCAGAGGTCAAATGCCCCAAGGCATTCTTTCTTAGATCGAAGTCAGAAATCAAATCATTCATTACGCCATTTCCGGCGAACCAAAGTGAGATACAAAAAAACTGTGCCAACACAATTATCGGTAAGATGTAATAGGGCTTTTTCAAAATTTCAGTTTGGATTTTATTTTAGCTCATTATTTTTTATCGAACTAATCTCAACGCTTTGCTCTAAAATATTTAAACGGTTCGATCCACAATGTAAATACTATTGCAATGATCAGTAATGGATAAAAATCACTCAAGTCTAGCGGATATACACTGAAAAGATCATTGAGAACAGGAATGAATAATATACTCAAGAGTAGCAATATTGAAATCGATATGATCAACGGTATAAACTTATTCCATCGTCTTATCGTAATCAGTATCGTTTCTTTAAAAGATCGGTTAACCAGTGTTAGGAAAATATTTGAGAGAACCAGCGCAGAAAAAATATAGGTGCGAATACCCATTTCATCCAAACCTTTTTGTTTAGCGAAAAACCCTGCCAAAATACAACCTGCAGTAATGACCAACCCCTGCAGGATCGTTACCCATAATTGACTCCTGGATAACAGGTTTTGATGACTTGCAGAAATAGGTCGTTTCAATTCTTCTTTTACCGTAGGCTCATTCTCATAGATGATCGAACAGGTGGGGCCCATGATCAATTCAAGAAAAATAACATGAACAGGACTAAAAAGCATAGCCGGAAGCCAACCTATAAATATAGGCAGCGTTACCAGGATAATGATCGGTATATGAATAGATATAATATATCGAATGGCTTTGATCAAATTTTGATTGATCCTTCTTCCAAGAAAAATCGCATCGGTCATTTTAGCGAGATCATCACCTACAAGAACTAATCCGGCAGCACCTTTGGCTACTTCAGTCCCTCTTTTACCCATTGAAATACCAATATGGGCCGCTTTCAGAGCAGGGGCGTCATTGACACCATCTCCTGTCATTGCAACGATCTGTCCCGCCTTTTTCAACGCATTGATAATTCTTAATTTACCTTCCGGATTTACCCTTGCAAAAACGGAAACTTCAGACACTTCCCTCATCAAATCTTTATCATTCATTTGGGTCAGCTCATTCCCCGTAATGACTTTTTCAGACTTTATATGGGTTAATTCTGCCACGGCGAGAGCAGTTTCTTTGTAATCGCCGGTGATCATCTTTACATCGATTCCCGCCCTGTAAAAACTATCGATGACCTCAGGGATATGTTCATCAATAGGATCCAAAAAAGTAATCATGCCCAAATATTCAAATTCAATCTCCTTTTGGTGAAGAGGCACTTCACTTTTTTCCCAAACTCCTTTAGCTACACCCAAAACCCGCATTCCTTTTTCAGCGTAAACTTTCCCTACTTCTAAGGCCTTAATACTGGCATCATCCGATAAGCGACAAAGTTTTAAAACACCTTCCAGAGCTCCTTTGCAACCAATCTTGTATTCCAATAAGTCATTTTGAAAGAGATGTGTCATCACTGGTAAGATTCCGGATAAAGGAAATTCCTTCACCATTCTGAACTCTTCACGCCGGTCATCTATAAACAGATCGGAATAGTATTTATGGATGGATATTTCCATCGGGTCAAAAGGTTTTTCTTCACTTGCCCACATCGCGTATTCCAGTACTTCCGATGGCTTTGGAGAATGTTCAAAACTCACTACTTCTCCTGTTTTGGCATTAACGGTATGGGCCACGGTCATCAGATTTTGTGTCAGTGTCCCTGTTTTATCGAGACATATGACTGTTGCCGTGCCCAAAGTTTCGACCGCTCTCGGACTTCTTGCGATAATCCCATATCTCAAAAGTCTGTAGGCTCCTAAGGCCATAAATGTGGAGAAAGCCACTGGAATTTCCTCCGGCAGAACAGACATGGCCATGGTCAGGCCATGGAGTAAACCATGGATCATACTCCCACTATCCCACCAATGATAGATCCATACTAAAGCAAAAGCCATACTACCTGCCATGACCATGACTTTTACAAATTTGGAAACTTTTAATTGTAAAGGGGTCTTTTCTTTATCTATTGTTGCAACCAACTCACCTATACCTGACAATGCCGTTTGCAGGCCAACTGCTTTTGCCTGCGCATAACAATATCCCCTTATCACAAGGGTTCCCTGATAGATCTCATCGCCCTGAAATTTTTCAACGGAAACAGATTCACCTGTGAGGATAGCTTCGTTCAGAGAAAAATCGTTTGACGATAGGATGACAGCATCTGCAGGTACAATAGTTCCTTCTTCACAAATAAAAATATCCTCAGTCACGAGATCTTCAACATCGATCTCCAAAGGAACAGCATTTCTTATTACCTTGACATTTTTTGCAGTTATGCGACCCAATGCCTTTATGGCTTTCTGACTTTTAAAATTTTGAAAAACATCTATCCCTGCTACAAAAATAAGTGCCGCAAACATAGTAAATGCTTCGGTGTAGGATTTGAGCAATAAATACACCACTGAGGCAGCAAGGAGTAAAATGAACATGGGTTCTTTTGCTACTGAAAGCAAGTTGTGCCAAAGCAGATTCTTTTGGCGGATTATTTTATTCGAACCGTATAATTCGCGTTGCCGAATGACTTCCTCATCACTGAGGCCGACAAATGATTTGGTTTGTCCTATGTCTTTTTTGTCGGACTGAGCTGTTCCTGAATTTTTTTTAGGGCTTTTTATCTGTTTCTCGTTCATGCTAATACACTTTCCCGCCTTTCATCACTAAATCAACCTCCCTTAGTTTACTAATATTCACCTTTGGATCTCCATTAACAATGATCATATCTGCTAAAAGTCCAATTTTAATTCGACCGATTCTATTTTCCATTTGAAAAACTTCGGCATTCACAGCTGTCACAGATTTCAAAACTTCTTGGGGGGTCATCCCATATTCCACCATCATTTCTAATTCTCTTACATTATCGCCATGTGCAAAAACACCAACATCTCCACCTGCCACAATGGTCACACCTGATGCCAGGGCAGATTTAAATGATTCTCTTTTCATCTTTATCTTTTCAGGCTCAGGGTCGGTGTTTTTTTTCCAACCTCTGTATTGCAAAATAGCATCACCTGCCGCAAGTGTTGGACATAAGGCCACCCCTTTATTTTTCATCAGATCAAAAATTTCCTTTGTGCCACCGTCCCCATGTTCGATCGTGCTTACTCCCGCCAAGGTTGCCCGCCTCATTCCTTCTTCACTGGAAGCATGAGCCACAACCTTACGCCCACTGCTTCCGGCTACCTCCACGATACGTTGCAATTCTTCCAGAGAAAAAGTAGGTTGAGCCGTCCCATCCGGGCCCCAATAATAATCTGCATACACTTTAATCACATCGACGCCATGACCGATCTGAGCTCTCACAACTTTTGTAAGGTCATCAATCCCATCAGCCGCTTCTGCGCCAAGAGGCACCTCCACATGTTCGGCAAATCCCTTTGGACCATAGCTTCCTGTTGTAACAATAGCCCTTCCCGCAACGATCATTCTGGGACCGGGAATGATCTGCTTGTCAATTGTCTCTTTCAGACCAACATCTACATAAGAAGCTCCCTCTGTACCTAAATCTCTTACACAAGTGAATCCGGCCAAAAGTGTCTTCTTAGCGTGTTCGGCCCCTCGAATTGCTCTTTCTGCATGAGATTCTTTCAAAACCTGATCATTCCATGATGTTTCATTATAGGGATGAAGTAAAAGGTGAGCATGTCCTTCAATCATGCCCGGCATTAAAGTGCCATTGGGATAATTCAGTATCTCGCAATTTGCAGGAATTTTAATTTTCGATTCTTCGTCGAAAGCGATAATCTTTTCCCCCTGCACTAAAACAACCTTATTCGAATGGAATATATTTCCGTCAAAAACTTGACGTGCCTTGATAAGTTTAAATTGACCTTCTTGAGCAATTAGTTCAAAAGTTAGAAAAATAAAGCAAGCAGTTATTAACTTTAGATGTGACATAAATATTTTTGTAAATTATACATAAGATAGGAAAGTTATTCTAAAATGTCACAGAAATTATCATTTTGAATTTTATATTTTAAGAAATGAGAATTTAATTAACCCCTTTGAATCAGATAATAGAGATAACAGAAAGATCCGATTAAAAAGATTCAAGCTTCCCAGCGATCTACCATTCGTTTTTTACCTGTATACATCGATATAAAAAGAAAAATAGTGGCAAGCATCATGATCAATCAACTATCGGTATATTTTTCTATTTAAATTGAAGACAAAAACCTTATTATAGTCATTTTCATGATTTGAAGGATATTAAATCATATGTGATTTTTAGGATGATCAGTAGCATTATTGAAACACCTTTTTATAAATTCCTGATGCTATTATCGTATTTGAACCCAATGTCACCCTTTTCAGGATTTAGTGTTTGTTTGAGTTCATCATATTTTTTCTCGAATTCCTTTTTAGAGATCGCTTTAATCGATTTAAGCCATTTCAAACGATCCAATTGGCCTTCATAACTCAGGTTTTCATCGATTACGGCAAAATTCTCTTTGAGATATCTGTTGCGCGATTTAATGAGACCGGAAATAAATTCATTAACGATGGTGGTATCGGGAATTTGCTTATGGATATAAATGTAGTTATCTTCAATAAGACTTATTTTCCAAAAATCTTCTCTGGTCACAAAATAAAGAACCAGAAAAAATAGCCCTAAACCCATGAACAAAATACTCATCAAGAGTCCAATATTTTCTGAATTATCCGCACTAAAAAAAATAGTGACCCCAACTATTAAGCATAACATAGCTAACCATAAAAGATAGTGAAATGCGCGCTTAAAAGAAACCTTTTCTCCACTCAAATTTTCAAAAGGAATATCAATTTCGTTTGCATTGCCAAACCTAGTTACATAATAGTATAATTTTGAATTTGAAAATCTAATTACACGGGTAACAAAATTCTTTTTTTGCTTTAATTCGTGCATTGATGATGAATTTTATAGCGAAGTACCGTCCGAAAAAATGTATAGTAAAGGTACTAAATATAAGGCTATTCTCAGCCTGTTTTTGGAACAATATATTTTAGGGATATACTATCTGAATTTTAAGAAAATTCAGTTTTCCGACCTTATTTCTTCATTACACAATCTATACATCTATCTGTTTTTTCCTTATGGGCTAGGCATTTATAACTGCAATCACAGGCAATTCATTTTATGCTCATCTCATCCAACTCGAACAAGTAAAGACAGAAATATTATCGGTCCTTTCCTGACATCAGTTCTTTCCTTTTCACTCAAATTCTTTCGGATATTCTACTTTACCACTAATCCCTTTCAAACCGTCTTGAACCAATTCTATCGCCATACAATTCTCTTTTGGAGCATTGAAAGGTAGTTCTATATTAAATTTATTTGCTTGCACGTAACCGAATCTCGGGTAATAATTTTCATGCCCCAAAACAATAACGGATGTAAAGCCAAGTTTTCTCGCCTTCTGATGTGCACGTTCAATCAATTTATGGCCAATACCTCTATTTTGAAATTTCGGCAATACGGAAACAGGTGCAAGTGCCAAAGAAGGAAACTCGGCAGAGGCGTTTTTTATTTTGACCTTGGTCAATAGAATATGCCCGACTACAGCATTTCCGACCGTAGCAACAATTGACAATTCCGGGATAAAAGCATCAGATTTTCGCAATTTCTCTACCAAATACTTTTCTGATTGATCACTGAATTCTTCACTTTGAAAAGCCTTGTCAATCAGATCAAAGACAGCTTCATAGTCTTTTGGCTTTTCTTGTCTGAGCTCCACTCCTTTCATAAATCGTTTAACGTTTATAAAAAATATAATCTGAGATAATTGGTTCTATCCCAATTTTTCTTAGGTTGGCCATGATCTGTCCTCTGTGGTAAGTATGATGATTTGAAATATGGAAACAAATATCACGGATAGAATTATGATAGGTAACACCTGAAGAATTTTTGTAAAAGATGATCTTGTCAAAATCTGATTCTTTCAAAATTTTAAGCGATTGAGCATAATTTTCCAAATTTATTTTTGCACATTCATCTATCGAATGAACTTGAAAAGCGTCTATTGTTTTTTGATCCAAAATTCTGGCATTCCAAATTTGATGGGCATTAATCATATGAGAAAATAAAAAAATGACTTTCTCAGACGGGCTTTTACCATCATCTTTGAGCAATTCAACCAACTTCTTGTTATAGTAATGCTGATAATCAAAAATATCTAAAAAGAACGCTTCCATATCAATCTTTAGAATTTACCATATAATAATAATCGTCCCTGCGATAATACACAATGCCCCCAATGCTGTCTTTAACGTCAATGTTTCTCCTAAAAATACAATAGAAAAAATGATAGCGATGGCAACACTGAGCTTATCTATAGGAGCTACTTGGGAGACTTTTCCCAACTGCAAAGCTTTGAAATAAAAAATCCATGAAAAACCTGTCGCTATTCCTGACAATCCGAGAAAAACTAGATTATGCTTTGTAAGTGACATCATGGTACTTGTACCTCCTCTTAAAAAAGTGATAGACCAAGCTAAGACTAACACAACCACAGTTCTAATGGCGGTAGCCAGGTCAGTATCCACATCTTTAATTCCAATTTTGGCAAAAACAGCTGTCAAACCTCCAAATAGTGCAGCTAAAAGTGCGTATATCCACCACATAATTCTAAAATTAATTTTTGTCTTTTTATCTTATCAGGTGTTCAATCTCTTTCATCAATATCATCTATTCGCAACAGATGCATCAACCGATGGGCAATAGGTGCGAAGAAAATTGCCACCGTACTTAAAAAAACAACTCCGCTAAACAAGGCAAAGACAGAAGCAAATATTTTTGCGGCGTTAGTTTCCATCTCATCTACGGGACCCATACCTGTTAATATCATTGATGCATTATACAGGCTATCTATCCATTTTAAATGACCGATATAATGATAGCCTAAAACCCCAATCCCCAATGAAAAGGTTAACAGTCCAATTGAAAAAGTAGCATATTTAAAAACTCGTTTAGCGAATTCCTTTGGTGGTAATATGTTCCTATTTTCTTGTGGTTTCATTCGCCTTTACTCTTTAACCAAATTAACTCTGGTTCAAATAGTATATGTCTTAAGTAAAATTATCATTTATTTTTCTAGAATTCACCCAAAGAGTTTACTATTTCACAAACTTATTTTTGGTTCAACACATACTTTTACTAAAAAAATCAATTGGCGACTGTCTATTGATTCGTATTTTACTTAAATCGAACCGACCCTATTTATTTTCTTATTGATCAAGCCGCAATAAACCTTTTGTAAAGCTGTTGGTTCAAGCAAAACAATTTTATTCTGTCTCTCTCATTCGGATCTGGATTGAAAGAAAGTAACTAATAGGTAAATGGAATAAGTCCTTTTGTCTCTCGCTTATAATTTAAATAATCCTCTCCGAAATGCTCAATTAACACTTTTTCTTCCACCGAAATTCTATAAACGAATGCGGTAAAAATCAAAACTGAAATGATCAATAAAGAAAGCCAATTATTCAATGAAATACCGAATCCGATAAAGGATAAAATCGATGCGGAGTAGGATGGGTGTCTTAAATATTTGTAAAATCCATCCTTTTTAAGTTGATGGCCATCTTTAATCGTTACATCAACCGTAAAATATTTACCTAAAGATAAAACAATTTTAAGCCTGAGCGCTACTCCAATCAACACAAGCAAAAGTCCAATATATTGAATGAATGGATTATCCGAAATAGGAAGGTCAAATTCTTTTGAAATATAAACACCTAAAAAATTCGCAATAAAGATCAATATCCAAATTAGACGGAGAGAACCTCTGTCGGCATTTTTCAAATCATTTTTTTTCGATCTGCGAAATCTGCTGAGAAATATTTCCGATAATAACCAAAAACTATAGACAAGTATAAATATGAAATTCATTAGGTTCAATTTTATATATGACAAAGAAAAGTGCTCTTAAGAAAAATGAAAAAAAATATTGCCTGAACTGTTGTCAATCTCGTTTGAATTGATTTGAGTTTAAAATTTCGGGCCCAATCCCGTTATGTATTTTATCAGTGATAGAACAGAAATTAGCGTCCATGCTCCTTCCAGAATAATAAACGGTATATAGTTCATCATTATGGAAGCCAAACAAGCCATTCCCGCACCAAAGATATTTAATAATATAAACGACAAATCTTTGGTAGAAATCTTGCCAAATACATTTAGAAAATAAGCGAGTAAAATTTGAAATACTCCAATAAAACCGATCCAGTCTGTATTAGTCATGTGATTTTTTTTCTAGCCATTCTTTTTTTGTTATTTGATAACAGATACAGTTTTCATACTTCGGAAATTTCCTTAATTTAGGATGTTTAAAAGAACCCATTTTGCTCATCCCAATTTTATTCATTACCCTTTCTGATCGCGTATTTCTTTCAGTGCAAGTGGAAATGAGCTTTTCCAATTTCAATTCCTCAAATCCAAATTCCAAGCATCTTTTCGCTCCTTCACTAGCAAAACCCTTTCCCCAGGCTGATCTTTTCAAGCGCCACCCTACATCTACAGCCGGTGTAAATTTTGAAGGATAATCTTGATAAGCCAAACCAATAAACCCTATCAATTCCCCTGTATCTATAATTTCAGTAGCGAAATAATTGTATCCGTGTTTTATAAAATGATTTTGTAATCGATCAATAAATTCCTTCGTTTCATGTGAAGATAGTAAATTAGGGAAATACTCCATCACTTCCGGATCGGAATTGAGCTCTGCAAATTGAGGAAGATCACTTTCAGTCCAATTCCTGAATCCCAATCTGTCTGAACAAAAAATATACGCCTTATTCATGCTTCTCTCTAATTTTAATTTTACCGTCTGCATGGGCTTTCCTCTGATTAAAAATCCATCCCGTATTTTCCGCCTATTGGTTTCTCACCTCTACCAATCTAAAAAATATCTTTGTCTCGAATCAAGAGAAAAATACAACTCAGATCGCTTTGGAGGATTTTAAATCTCAACCTGGGAGCATTCCTCCTTTCATCAATTCTGTCGCTCTTTCTCGAACATCAAAAAGTTGACTACCTGACTTGCTTTCTGATATTCAGCTACAAAATCAAGTAAAGAAAGATACAAGAAATGCAAGACAGCATTTAAATAGTTTCTGAATCAATTATGACAGAGCCTTGAACGGTTTGTTTTAGTTTAGCCGTTTGAAGCAAGATAAACCCTAAAATAAAAAAAACAGACATAAAAGCCATGCTGTTTCGCATACTTCCCGTAACCTGATCTATCAGTCCATAAGATAGAGAACCAATCACAATAGCCAGTTTTTCTGTTATATCATAGAAACTAAAAAATGAAGCCGTGTCTTTCGAATTTTTAGGAATTAACTTGCTGTAGGTAGAACGCGAAAGTGATTGAATGCCACCCATGACGAAACCCAAAAAACCTGCTAAAGTGTAAAAAGTAATCTTGTTAAAAAGAAAGTAACCTGACACACAAATCACCACCCATATGATCAAAGTAAAACTAATGGCAAATCCATTTCCCTTTAATTTTGATAACCAAGCACAAAAATAAGCGCCTGCAACCGCCACAATTTGGAGTATAAGCACTATGTATATCATTTCATCTGCCTCCATTCCTATTTCCTTGTCTGCAAATAGAGGAGCCAAAAGCATAACGGTTTGCACCCCCATGCTGTAAAGAAAAAAAGCGCTTAAATAGCGCAGCATCACTTCTTTTTTTAATACTACATTGAATACTTCCTTCAGTTGTTTAGTACCTTGACGAAGTGCTGCTATTTCAAATTTTTTTCCCGTATTTCTATCCCTGAGATAAAAGAAAGCAATTTGGGCGAAACCTATCCACCATACCCCAACCAGAATAAAACCAAATCGAGTTGCAGAACCTCCGTCCTTAAAACCGAAAACCTCAAAATTTTGGTACAATAATAAATTGATCATCAATAATATAACACTTCCAATATAACCCATGGCAAAACCTTTGGCACTCACCTTATCCATTTTATCTTTGGTGGCCACCTCAGGTAAAAAGCCATTGTAAAAAACCAATGAACCCGCATATCCGATGCTGGCCAGGACGGAACAGGCAATGCCATATTCTATATTTTCTCCGGTAAAAAAATATAATCCGATACACGCCAAAGACCCCAAATAGGTAAAGAATTGCATAAAGCGTTTCTTCAAACCACTAAAATCGGCAATACCGGAGAGTACGGGAGACAAAAAGACAATGGTTAAAAAAGAAAAGGATATGGCATAGGAAAATAAAACCGTATTTTTTATTTCAATATCAAAAAATCTGACCATTTCACCTCCAAAAGCAGCTTCGGTAGTGCTGATATAGTAAATGGGAAAAATAGCAGTTGTTACAATTAAATTATAAACTGAATTTGACCAATCAAACGAGGCCCAAGCATTAATTAGTTTTTTAGTGTTTTTCTCCAGCACGGGCTTTAAGTTATTTTGAAAATATCAAATGCTTAAGGTTACTTTCAAATATAGCTAATAAAGTAATGTCTCTTGTTTAACAGAGAGAAATATACATGACTCATTTATTTCTCCTTTGGTTTAAAAAAATCAGAAGGTTGCAAATTGCATTCACCTATCATCTGAATCGCGTAATCCAATGTTCCCAGATTGGCATCGGCATTATTTGTACCCATACTAAATTTAACTCCGGCTGATTTAGCTCTTTTGATAAAAGTAGCTGAGGGAATTTTATACCGCGCATTGATTTCTATGGCCACATTTTGCCGTGCTGCCGATTGTATAACTCGATCCATTCTTTCTTTCGTCCAAAGTTCATCGTACTTTGCCTGTAAAATTTCGGGTAAAAAAGTAGAATTGACATAAATATCTATGGGTTCATTTTCGATTACTTCTACAATTTTATCAACCAATTGATTCATAAAATCATCCTCACTATCGACAAAAACTTCATCCGGCATCCAAAGTCTCATCCTTCTTCCTTTTTTATCTGTCCAGGTCATGGCATCAGTAAAAACATAATCAAATGTTGCCATACTCTCCTCAGAAAACATATCTACCCATTCTCTTCCTTCGGCTTGCATGGCCATATAAACAGGATAGTTTTTATACTTTTCATAATTCTCCAAAAGCGTTTTATTATCAGTAATTGGAAAACCTATCCCGGCATTGAATGCCACGCCATAACTGATCCCTGTCTTTTCTGCATGGGCGAGCAAATCCTCTATGGTCAGGCCTCCTTTTAAATGAGCGTGGTAATCCACAATTTCATACCCTGCAGATTTAAGTTCAGCAATTCTTTTGATTACTTGAGCTTCGGTTAAAGAATCTTCTTTAGCCGTTTCACTTTTTCTATCTCTTTTATCACAATTTGTAAAAATTAAGATAAACACCAAAAAAATAAAAGAATATTTTTTCATAAAATTTTTGACAAAAGACTTTATTAAAATGCCTCCATTACCCCAAAATACAAGCCTTGATTTCCATCAACACCATAACCATAATCCAGCCTTAAATTGATTCTTTTCACTTTAGACACCATGTATCTGAGGCCCAAACCTGCACTGGGTAGCCAGGTCCTTTCAAACTCTTCCTCACCATTATTGTCATTGCCCCATATACTTCCAGTACCCGCAAAAAAGACAGCACCCCACCTGTCATAAAACCTCCATCTGTATTCTGCCTGACTTGCAATCATATATTTTCCCTTGTATTTACCTGTTTCATAACCCCTTAAACTATTTCTGAATCCATAGTTCTGGTATCCGTCAAAAGGCACATCTCCAAAGGCAAAACCTCCGGCAACACTAAAGGCGAGAATGTGGTTTTGGCGAAGTGAATGAAAATAAATGATTTCATAATCAGTATCTACATAATTATTCTCACTTCCCAACCATCCTGCATTTAATTTGGGACGAATGGAAAAACTGAGACCTTTTGTCGGATAATAATTATAATCCCTATTATCGAAAGAAATATTTAATCCAATACTTGAAACGAAATTGTCCTCGATTCCATTCTGCTCAAAAAAGTCTTTGGTAAAATCATTTTCCTCATCGGTTCCCTGATCAAATTTATAACTGGTCTGGGTTCCTAAATACAACATCCCCAGATAGAAATCTCCAACTACCTTTCTGCTATATTCTGCGGTTACAAACGTTCTTATCTCTGAAAAAACCAATCGCAGTTCTTCGGCCTCTTCGTTGTAATCAAAGTCATTGTTCATCCGCATGTTTCCAACAGAAATCAAAGCCCTGTTCCTATCCTCCCCCCAAAAAAATCTTCCCATTGGCGTGAAAATATGACTCTTATTAGTTGAATATATCCCATAAACTGAGATCAGTGAAGGTGGAGAGATCTCATCATCCTCATCTAAAGTAAAAAAGAACATCCCGAGTCCTCCAAAACCTGTTTCAATGGTCGGGTTATTTTCTATAAGCGGAACAACCAAAAGTGTTTTACTCTGCGCATTAAAGGTGGTGTCTAATTTCTGTTCCTGACCATTTGAGATTAATAAACCAAATAGAAATGAAATAATTGTGAAATATCTATATGTTCTCATTTTAAACTTCTTATAGACGATACTATTCCTTTTTACTCCTCATCAGAAGAATTGATAAAAGGAAAACTCACAAAAATCTGCCATACAGACATTCTGCTTGAATAGTAATCATTTTTCGAAAAAGCATCTTGAAGACCAATATTATATCTAACTTTTACATCCAAACCTTTCCCATCTCTCATCTTAGACAGTGAATAGGAAAGCTGAAGTGGAATCAGAAAATTATAATCATTCAAGATTGGTTTCAAGTTTTCTTTTACTTCCACACTTTCTCCTGTACTCAATTTACCTGTTGTCACTTGATTTGCCGAACTGAGAAAACTTATCTGAGGTCCCGCAGCCACAGTAAATCTATCTGTTATTGCATATTGCAAAAGTACAGGTACGTCTATATAATTTATTTTAATGTAGGTGTTCGGATTTTGGATATCAATACCCGTAAAAAAATTATTCACGTCTTTGATCTTCACCGGAGATACTGGCTTAAATTCTGGCGCTAATGACCATTTGTCTGTCAATTTAATATAGGTACTCAAGCCAAAATAAAAGCCTGCACCTGAAGAGCCCTCAATATCCGGTAAATCAGACAAAGTCAAACCTGCATCCAAACCGAGGTGAAAGCTCTCACTAGCGACTTTATCTCCAAAGATAAGTACCAACAGACCAGCCTGCGCGCTACAAATACTTAAGAAAGATATTTCCAGTACAAAGAAAAGTAAATAAACCTTAAACAATTTCATGATCAATCTTCGCGTTGAAGAACAATTTTTTATAAAAATTAAAGCGGTTATAAAAAAGCTCAATTCGTTGTTTAGCCAAGTTACAAAAAAGATCGCCTATTCCTTAAAAATTAGGCGATTATTTCAAGGCTTAAGAGGGTAATTAATATCACTTTATCAGAAATTAACTTCTCATATGAATTCATTACCAAGTACCTGCATAATTCAAATTTTCATTTGTCAATGTCTGGAAGTAATCAAATTTTAATTTGATCATCTGTCTTAGATGTAAATAATCGTGCGCTAACCAATTTGACAAAAACATACCTGCACTCATCGCCCCAAAATTTGGATGAATATATGATCTGCTCCAGTCTGGATTCTTAAGATTTTCTAGCCAGATAATTGACTTTTGTCTTTCTTCTAGAAATTTATCCAGCATATCATCATAATTCTGTGCTATATAATTTCGGTCTTTCACCCACGCAACAGGATTAAAAGAGGGAAGAGCTTCGTTTGGATCTTCAAGAACTTGCCTGGTTCTCAACCTAAAATCTTCTCTTTCCTCGTCGTTCAAATGGCATACTACTTCCAACATATTCCATTTTTCTGGAGAAGGTTTATACATATATTGTTCCTTTGGAATTGCTGCCAATAGTTCCCTAAAAATTAATTTATTTCTATTGAGCTCTTTAATGATTTTAATGTGATCCATATATTCTACATTTTTTTCATAAGAGGTAAAGATCTCCCCTGCGGATAACTCTCAATATTGCTTATTGTAGTAAATCCTTGTTTCTTATAAAACGCTTCCGCATTTGGATCTGAAACAACCTGAATTGGTTTTCCCTTATGACTTACTAATCCTAAAGTATAGGTAAGAAGTTCTTTGCCATAACCTTTTGCAACAAATTCAGGCAAAATCCATAGATGCTTAATTTCAAGAAACTCCCTTTCCTCTGACACGCAACAAAAACCAACTATTCCCTCTTGAACTTCAGCAATTTGGATTATATGTTCATCAATATCCACTGCAGAAATAAAAAGGTCCTCTGCCCAATTTTCCATCCATTCATCTGGATATCCCCAATACTTTTTAGATGCGACACTAATCCGGTTTAAATCAGATAAATCCGAAACCTTTGCACTTCTGAATTGCGTCATGGATCAACTTAGATTTTTAACAGACTTCAAGAGATTTATCGATAGATTCTAGCAAGATCATTTTAATAAAGGACCTTCTTCCACTAGTCTAATAGATTCCTGCCTTCCATGAACATACCTAAAACCGTTCTCGCCATAAAATCCATCTTCTTCCAACATAATTCTGATATCTTTCCCCCATTCGGAAATATTGACCGTGGTATTTAATTCTATGGCATAGACAGTATTATACTGAAGCGGGTAATCCCCATTTACCGGAACACCTTCTTGCGCATCCCACATACCAAAAGTAGTCCCGGCGCTGTGTCCATAGGTTCCAAGTGGATGTGAATAAATGGAGGGCCTTAATCCTTCTTGCTTGGCCTCACTTAGAGATTTGGCTAAAATTTCATTTCCCGTTTTACCTTGAACGAAATTTCCAGTAAAAATATCTTGAACCCTGTTTCCCTTTTTAAAGGCATCCTGCAAGAACGCCGGAACAGCAGTTTCATTTTTTTGAGGCACATAAGCGTGTTGCTGACAATCTGTATTTAAACCCATATAAGTGATGCCAAAATCGCAATGCAAAAGATCACCCGGCATGATGACATCAGACTTTTCACCTTTAGAAAACGATTCAATATGACTTTTCAAAGGTTCTTCCTTTCTTTGAATATCAACTGTTGGATGAAACCAAGTTTCCAAGCCCAGGTCAGTTACTTTCTGACGCATCCACCAAACCACCTCATCAGAAGTTGTTTGGCCGGGTTTAATCACTTTCAATGAAAATGCTTCAGCGATGATATCATGTGTAATTTGAACCAAGGTATTGTAAAGATCCATTTCCTTTTGGGTTCGCGTTTCAATCCAGGCAATTGAAAGGTTTTCTGCAGAAACTATTTTATCTTGATCATTTTTTGGCAGAACAGACATCAATTCATCGTAATCTGTTTTCACCAAACCATCGGCTATATTGAAATATTTCGAAGTGTTTATTCCAATTTTTTGTGGGTTTTTATCTTTGATCATATTAACCAGGGCTAACCATTGATCCGGTTGTTCTTCTTTATTCCAGGCCGATTGAATATTGCTTCCAACATTATAACGGGCCACTGCTAATTTCTCAATACTGTTTTTTTCCTTATTTCTAAAAAACACCAATATGGTTCTCCTTCTCGCGTTCAACCAGGTTGAGGGAAGCATGGTTCGCATTACCGGGTCTTCGTTGTACTCCCTCGAAATAACCAACCACATATCAATTCCCGTTTTATCCATTAACTGCGGTAACAGATTATTGAATCTGTCTTCTATAATTTCATCTCTCAGAAGGGCCCGGTCTCTTTCAGATAAAATCTGTCCGTTGAGGAAAACCGTAAAAAATAAACAAATAATAAAATTAAATCTCATGATATAATTGGATATGATATACTATATACTTGCAATGTTAAGGAAATAGAAAGAATTTTTAATAGAACATCAAAAAAAAAATCAAGCAAAATTGAGTGAGAAATTTCTGATGATCACTTTCTTAAGACCGCATCAGTTATTGTACTTATCTTTTGGGGTTATTTTAGAAGATCTTTGGAATTAGGTCAGAATTATTAAATCTGGCGCTTATTCGGCTTATTGCTTTTGGTTTTAAAAGCGACTAAAGCGAATACAAAAATTAGAATAAGAACACCTGTAAAATAACCATAACCAAATTCTGTTAGCTGGGCAAATCCTAGAGATAAGAGGTAAATCAATTTTACCAAATAATAGAATAAGAAACCCAAAGAAGCAATATGAATCACTTTTTTAACCGTCATAAAAAAGGAGGGCCATCTTTTAAGATGGCCCGGAAATGATAAAATTATTTGGTGATGGTTGTGGTTGTTGGGGAATAAATTCCAAATGTCAAAACACTGACGAGCCCATTCACAAAGCTCATTTCAGTTTTTACATTATAATCTTCAGCGCCACCTGCCAAATCTTTTGGATTTGACACATCAATTGGAGCAAGTCCTCCAATGAGATAATGATTCCATTTGGATGTTGTATCATTACCTTTGGCTCCGTCGCCTACTACAGTAGTGTACGAATAACAAGATGTAAATAAAATGCCAATTGCCATAAGCATAGTTGCCATTTTTAATGTTCTCTTTATCATTTTAAAATTATTTAATTATGCATATTAAAGTTATGCTTTATTTTTCTCTCGGTGATTGAAATAGTGATTTATTTTCACCTAACATGACAGCCTGAATTGCCTCGAATAAAAGCAAGCTTTTTAATCGGTATAAAGGATTATCTGCGATGATCCTGCAAAGCTCCGCTTTGAAAATCAAAAAGCACAAAATCAAAAAAGCAAGCTTATTGATTTCGCTTGCTCTGCTCAATCGGTATAAAGGATTATCTGCGATGATCCTGCAAAGCTCCGCTTTGAAAATCAAAAAGCACAAAATCAAAAAAGCAAGCTTATTGATTTCGCTTGCTCTGCCCAATCGGTATAAAGGATTATCTGCGATGATCCTGCAAAGCTCCGCTTTGAAAATCAAAAAGCACAAAATCAAAAAAGCAAGCTTATTGATTTCGCTTGCTCTTCTCAATCGGTATAAAGGATTATCTGCGATGATCCTGCAAAGCTCCGCTTTGAAAATCAAAAAGCACAAAATCAAAAAAGCAAGCTTATTGATTTCGCTTGCTTTTTGATTTAATAGTGACCCCGACAGGATTCAAACCTGTAACCCTCAGAGCCGAAATCTGATGCGCTATTCAGTTGCGCCACGGGGCCATTATTGCTTTTCTTCTTATAAGTTTTCTCTACCTGATCCAGATCTTAAATACTACTCTCTATTCTAGCTCAGTAATTTCTTTACGACCTCAGAAATAGCTTTACCATCTGCTTTACCTCCTAATGACTTCGAAGCCATTCCCATCACTTTACCCATGTCCTTCATAGAACTGGCTCCGGTCTGAGAAATTATTTCTTCGATCGCTTTTTTTAATTCGTCTTCTGATAATTGCTGAGGCAAAAACTGTTCTAAAACTTTCGCTTGTGCCAATTCAGGCGCTGCTAAATCAGCTCTTCCCTGCTCAGCATAAATGGCAGCACTGTCTTGTCTTTGTTTTACCAATTTCTGAACGATCTTAAGCTCATCAGCTTCCGATAATGTAACATTCGTACCGCTTGTATTTGCCAATAAAAAAGCAGATTTCAAGGCTCGAAGTGATTCTAAGGCCACCGTATCTTTTGCTTTCATAGCCGTTTTAATATGTTCCATTATTTCTGTCTGTAAACTCATCTTTTTGTTGTTTTTGGCCAGCAAAGATAAGAAAAAGATTAGCAAAAAATCTCCACAATCTCCCCTTTTTAATCCAAAAAATAAGGGTTGATCACTTCGTTAATCAAGTCTTGTTCATAACCCTTTTGAACTAAGAAAAGATATAATTTTTGTCGTTTTTTGTAGGCGTTTTTCTCCGTAATCAATTCGTGTTTTTTCCTAGCCAAATGCTGAAGGTTACTTAAATAAGTATCTTCATCGATTTCCCTAAAACCACTTATCATATTTCTGTCTGAAATTCCTTTTTGCTTTAAAGCCGCTTTTATTTTCATTTTACCCCATCTCTTCTGTCCGTATTTTCCTCTCACGAAACTTTTGGCAAACCGTTCTTCATTCAAAAAGTTATTGGCAAACAAATGCAAAATAATTTTTTCCTGACCTTCTCTAATAATATTCATTTGCCTGAGTTTTTGCTCCACTTCACTATGACATCTGTCCTGGTAAACACAATACTTTTCTAACAAAATTGTAGCTTCTTCAATCGTATATGTTAACCTTTTTTCGTCCATGCCATTAACTAAAAAACCAAATGTACTGTAGATCTTATTAATACACAAAGTCACACCTTATGAAACTAACTTTTACCTACCTTTTATGTTTTGTATTTTCAATTTCAGTTCAATCACAAATCTTGATCGCGAAACAGGGTTTCGAAACTTCAGGCGACAGCTGGAATCCCTTAATTTTTTCAACTCAACCCTGCACAAACAATGGAGATACCTGGGATTTTCAAACAAGTTGGAAAGATTTATTGCCCACTGAAGGCGATCAGTTTTGGGCCATTGAAGACCTTAATGGAAATTGCGGCGGATCAGATTTTGAATCGATTTCTTTGCCCGAAGTTAACATTTCGTCTTTCAGAAATGTTCAGCTTTCTTTTGATTACTTCTTCTTTGGGTTCAATTCAACAGATCGAATTAAATATCAGGTGATCATCAATCAGGAAGCGCAAGAGGAAGTGATGCTTTTTACTCAAGAACTCGGTGGAAATACAGAAAACTGGAAAACCGAATTGATCCATATTCCCAACTACGCAAAAACCGTTGAGTTGATCATTAGTATAAAACAAAATGGGCAAGGTGCTTATGCAGGGTTTGACAATGTAAAATTAGCAGGGACAGAAATTGTTCCGTGTGGTCAATTGATGATTTCAGAATTGGCAGAAGGAACTTCGTCCTCCAGTCATCGAAATAATTATATCGAAATTTATAACCCGTCTGATTCTCCTATAGATTTGAACAACTATGACCTAGTTTCTTACAGAAATAAAAATGAGCAGCACATAAGCCCTTTAAAACTCGAAGGAATTATTCCTGCATATGATGTTTTTATCATTGAGGATGAAACAGAAATTTTAAATGTAAGTGCCCACTTGTCCACTAATTCTGCGGTACTAGATTTTACGGGAGATGATAAAATTGCATTAAGGCAGAATGAATTGATCATTGACTTAATAGGTAAAATAGGAGACTCGGTCTCTTTTTATGAAAATAAAACCTTTCGCAGAAAGCGCGAAATTAATTACCCAACGAGCGATTTTTTTCTTGATGAATGGGAAGTACTCAGTTTAGAGGATGTTTCAGATTTACAACAGCATAGCTCATATTGCAAGGGACCTTCTCCCCGGATTTCGGTCTTGGGAAATGGCATTGAAATAATCGATAATCATTCCATGACCATGTATGAAAACAATACCTTTTTTGGCACCTATAATGTTTCAAATACCGCAATTTCGAAAGATTTCACTATTCAAAATAATGGAATCTCTAACCTTGACATTAATTCATTTATACTTCTTGAGCATCAGGATCTTTTTGATTTAGAAGCCTTAAATGCGATCAGTATTCCACCTGGCGGAAGTGCAGATTTTACTTTGTCTTTTTTACCAAATAAAACCGGATCTTTTCAGACAGAGATCTTAATCCAAAATAACGACCCTACTGCAACCGAGTTCAACCTTAAAATTTATGCGGAAGTGGGCGGTGAAACTAATGGGTCATTGTTGATTTCGCAATATTATCAAGGCACAGGTTTTAATAAATGGATAGAAGTTACAAATATAAGTAGTGAAGATGTCACTGAGGGCCAATTTTATCTCTGTACTTACAGAAATGAAACAGCCTTTAATCCTCACAACCAAAAACCTTCTGCGACTAGAGCCATCCCCACATTGAAACCTGGGGAAAGCATTTTATTTTACGATTCTAAAGCAATTACTCCTTCTTATGCTTTAGGTCTTCCAAAAATATCTAGCACCACTGCCAGTATAACGGGAAATGATATGCTCGTTATCTCTTCCACGAATGATGATCTGAGTTGGCAGAACAGAATTGATGTGATTGGAAAAGCCGGTCAATGGACTGGCCAAGCAAGTTACGTACGCAAATATGGTTGTGAAGGTGCCAAACCATTTTCCGTTTTTAATTTTGATGATTGGAACACACTCAGTTTAAACGAAGTAAATGAAGCGGAAACCGGCTTTAGTAAAAGACTAGGGGAGCATTATGCTGGTCCGGCTATTTTTTACAACAATCTCTGGACAAATGGTAAGCCGGAACTGATTAGGTCCGCTGAAATAAAAAGTGATTTCAACACAGAAATCCATGGTGAATTTGAAGCTTGTAGCTTAACCATTGATGAAAATATTGAACTGGAGATCACTTCTAAAAATTCAATCAAAATTAAAAATGACATTACCGCAAATGGTAAGATCATTGTTAGCCATGAGGGAGCCTTGATCCAATCAAACGATCAAGGACTAGTGAACGGAAATAATTTCGAAATTCATAAAACAGTTTATGATCTAAAACCAAACGATTATATTTATTGGTCTTCACCTGTTGTACAAGCCAAAATCAGAGAAGTATTCCTTAATTCAAATCAAAATTCATTTTTTTGGTTCAATACTGAAGAATTTAGGGATAATGATAAAGACACTTATGAAGACAATCAGCATCAGGCCTGGCAATTAGCAGGGGAATTAATGGTACCCGGAAGAGGATATACTGCCTTGGCTGAAAATTCAGTCCCTTTTAAACCTGTACAGGATTTTATGTTTGAAGGGAAAATAAATAATGGTAAAATTTTTGTGCCAATTTATACAAGTCCGAAAGACACGGTTTCAAACAACAACTGGAATTTTATTGGAAATCCATATCCATCCCCTATAGATATTCATCAGCTTTTTTCAAATGAAAATAATGAAGAACTCATCAATGGGGCTGTCTATTTTTGGACGCATCACGCTTCACCCATAAATGGCAAGTACAGTTCTTCAAATTACGCCGCATATGTATTGGGTACAGGAGGAATTAAAGCTGCTGATGATGGTTTAGAGCCTACCAACTTTCTAGCTTCTTGTCAAGGTGTCTTTGTAAATGCTAAGAAAGCCGGAAACCTGGAGTTTAATAATGGAATGCGCACAAAGGATCCCGGAAATATTTTCTTTAAAAATGAATCAAAAGACCGGCTTTGGTTAAGTGTGAAAAATGACGAGGGAATTTACAATCAGATTTTAATCGGTTTTATCGAAGGTGCTACTCCAGCATTTGACGCAAAATTTGATGCGCTGGTTCCACCCGGAGAGGACTTATTTCAATTTTATTCATTCAATAATGACATTAAATACGCCATCCAAGGTATTGGAAACTTTGATGAAGATCAAATTATTGACTTAGGTATAAAGGCGACTTTTCCTGAAAAAATTAATTTATCCATAAGGCTTGACAAAAAAGAAGGTGAATTATCAGATAGAAAAATACTCTTATACGACAAATATCTCGGCATAATTCACGACATGAAAGAAGCATATGAATTTAGTTTGAGCGAAAAAGGAATATACGATGATCGATTTCAATTGCATTTTAAAGAGCCAAAAAAGACAATAATCAATTCCGATGTATTGAGCGAATTAATTGTAAGAACAAACCTAAAAGAGTTTCTGTTTGAAACAAAAGGTGAGAAAAGGATTATAAAAAGTCAGGTCTTTGATCTTTTGGGAAGAACGGTAATAGAGAGAGAATTAAATCATCAGCAATGGTCTTTAAATAAAAGCGATCTAAAAGATCATTTTTATATTGTTCAACTACAATTTGATGATTATACGGTATACAATAAAAAACTGATTGTAGATAAATAAAAAATAAACCTGCCCATGGGCAGGTTTATTTATCAAATTCATCCTATTTCTTTACCTTCTTTATCAAAGAATTGGTAATCTAAGTATGGAAAAGCGTCACGGGGAATAATTTTAATCCACTTTTTATATTTTAGAAACCACTTAAATCTCACCGATTGAAGACCTTTTGTAAGGTAAGCGGCAATAAAGGTATGTGCGTGCAGCACTATTCCGTCATGCTTTTCTTCTATCAATCTGTTCAAGTCGGCTTCAATCTTGTCGGCCAATATAATTGGAGCTTCTACCACTCCATTACTACTCGGGTCTACTTCTTTAGTTTCGATATTTCTTTCTTGTCTCACTCTTTGTCGAGTAATCTGAACCAAACCAAATTTACTCGGTGGTAAAATTTTATGTTTGGTACGATTATTTTTCATTTCCTCACGAAGGTGATCAAATAACTTTTTTTTGTGTTCTGCAGAATGCATATCGATAAAGTCAACAACAATAATACCGCCCATATCTCGCAATTGCAATTGACGGGCAATTTCTGTTGCAGCTATCATATTTACTTCTAATGCAGTTTCAGCTTGTGAATTCGCTTTGTTAGAACGATTTCCACTATTTACATCAATTACGTGTAATGCTTCGGTGTGTTCTATCACCAAATAAGCGCCTTTGCGCATAGAAACAGTTTTTCCAAACAAAGATTTGATCTGTTTCTCAATACCGTAATAATCGAAGATAGGTACTCTCGCATTGTGTAATTTAGCGATTGATTCTTTTTCCGGTGCAATCCTGCGCAAATATTCACAAACTTCTTCGTGTAAATTCGCATCATTGGTCACAATACTAGTAAAAGAATCATTCAAAATATCTCTCAAAATTGAAGAAGCGCGATTCATTTCAGACAAGACCTTACTGGGTGCTTTTGCCTGTTGGATCTGTTTGCACATATTCACCCATCTTTGCATGGTGTTCTGCAAATCTTTATCGAGTTCGGCTACTTTGATATCCTGTGCAACTGTTCTGAGAATAACCCCAAAACCTTTTGGCACAATACTTTTAGCCAATCTTTTTAAACGATCTTTTTCTTTGTTGCTGCTTATTTTTTGAGATACAGATATTCTATTTGAGAAGGGTACCAAAACTAAGTACCTTCCGGCGATTGACAATTCTGAACTTATCCGCGGACCTTTTGTCGAAATGGGCTCTTTGACAATTTGAACCAACAATTCTTGTCCACCTTTAATCACTTCGTCAATTTTTCCGCCTTTATCAATATCTTTTTCGAAACGGAAGTTTTTAAGTGTAAAATCTTTTAATTTCCCTGTGCGTACTAATTTAGTGAATTTTGAAAAGGACAGGAGTTGAGGACCTAAATCGTGGTAATGTAAAAAAGCATCTTTTTCGCTTTTTACATCCACGAAGGCCGCGTTTAATCCGGTGAGGGTTTTCTTAACTTTTGCCAAGAAAATATCTCCTACCGAAAAATTATTGTCTGTTACCTCATTGTGTAATTCAACTAATTTTCCATCTTTTAATAGGGCAAAATCAATATCCGAGGAATTCGATCTAATGATTAATTCTGTTTTCACTCTATACAAATTTATACCCATGGCAAAATATGTGTATTTTACCTTGAGATGATTATTAAATACGTTTTATTGTTTACCGTGCGAAGTTTATTAAAACTTCTATTTCAATGAACTTATTAGTAAATGTCGTAAAAAAGAAGTAGGTGAACAAGTCACCTACCTATTTATTTTTTCTTCTTATGACGATTTTGTCTACTTCTTTTCTTACGCTTGTGCGTTGAGATTTTACTGCGTTTTCTTTTTTTTCCGCTTGGCATAATTACAAGTTTTTTTTATTACTATTTTACTTCAACGCTGTTCTTCACAGTCTCTACAAAAACCTTAGCTGGTTTAAATGCTGGAATATTATGCGCAGGAATTTTTATCGTCGTGTTTTTAGAAATATTTCTTCCAGTTTTCTCTGCTCTTTCTTTTACAATAAAACTACCAAATCCTCTTAAGTAAACATTTTCACCTTTGCTTAAGGAACCCTTGATTTCTGCCATTAAATCTTCAACAACTCTTAAAACATCACCTTTTTCAATTCCTGAATTATCCGCAATGCTGGCAACGATCTCTGCTTTAGTCATTCTTAATTATTATTAAAATTATTTATATTCATTATTCGGGCGGCAAAGATATAATAATAAATCAATTTTAAAAAGCTAAATCCTTAAAATTTAATAAGATATATTTGCAATCCTTTATACAATGTCCATTTTTTAATGAATATAAGTAACCTGTTAATTTCGTGGTATTTAAGTAACAAAAGAGATTTGCCCTGGCGCGAAAGCAAAGACCCATATATAATTTGGTTATCTGAGGTTATTTTACAGCAAACCAGAATTTCACAAGGAACAGATTATTTTATTCAATTTATCCAACAGTTCCCAAATGTCTATGAACTTGCATCAGCCAGTGAAGATGAGGTACTTAAATTATGGCAGGGTTTGGGATACTATTCAAGAGCCAGAAATCTACATTACACAGCCAAACTAATTGTAAACCAATTAAATGGTGTTTTCCCAAATACCTATGAAGATCTGAAGAAATTAAAGGGAATTGGCGATTATACTGCCTCGGCAATTTCTTCGATCTGTTTTAATGAAGTTCGGGCGGTTGTCGATGGAAATGTGTATAGAGTATTGTCGCGATATTTCAATATCGATACCGCAATCAATTCCTCTTCAGGTGTCAAAGAATTCAAAGAAATCGCTCAAAAGATCATTTCAAACAAAGATCCCGGATTACACAACGAAGCCCTTATGGAACTTGGAGCTTTGATCTGTACTCCGAGAAATCCAAAATGCGAAATTTGCCCCTTGTCAGAATCGTGTTTAGCGATCAAAAACAACAAGATAGACTCGCTCCCTTATAAACTTAGAAAGATCAAAACCAAAACCCGTTATTTTAATTTTATTGTGTTCAACATAGAGAATCAGAAAACCGTGCTTGAGCAAAGGAAAGGGAAAGATATCTGGCAGCATTTATATCAATTCCCTCTCATTGAATCGAGCGAAGAGTTGGGACACGATTCCATCCTCGGTTCAAAGATTTTAGATGGATTAGATCAGAACGCATCGTTTCAACTGAAATTATTCAATCAAAATAATATCGTCCATATCCTCACCCATCAGAAAATACTTGCTAAATTCTGGGTCATTCACACAAAAAGCGATCACAAAAACGCTGTAGAATGGAATAATGTAAGTAATTTTGCAGTACCTGTAATTATCTCGAATTTTTTAGAGAAATTTCGTTGAGTGAAAAATTATTTATATTTGATTTAAAATAGGATTTTATGGCAAACTCTTTAAACAAAGCAATGTTGATCGGTCATTTGGGCGATGATGTGAAAATACATTATTTTGACAAGGGGAATTGTTTGGCAAGATTCCCTATTGCTACTAATGAAACCTTTGTAAGTAAACAAAGCGGTGAAAGAATAACGAATACGGAATGGCATAATGTTGTTGTTCGAAATAAACTTGCAGAACTTTGCGAAAAATATTTGAGCAAAGGCGATCGAGTTTATGTTGAAGGCAGAATTAAGACTCGAAGCTACGAACAAGACGGTCAGAAAAAATATTCTACTGAAATTCATGCAACAGAAATGACCTTTCTTACAACTAAAAAAGACCTTTCAGGAGGTACAAGTCCTGCGACACCAACTCATCAAAATCAAGCTACACAACATAGTAGCTTCACAGCAAATGACGAAGAAGATGATTTGCCCTTTTGATTTGTTGTTTATTAACTAAATTTAATTGAATTTGGACCCCGAACCGCGGATTTTTCTTTTTTTATCGAATATCGACTGGCCAGTCGTTTTAAGCATATTAACGCTCGTTGCGCTGCTTTTTTCTTCTGCAATCATATCAGGTTCAGAGGTTGCTTTCTTTTCCTTATCCAAAACAGACCTGTCTGAGGAGAAAACCAAAAAAGGAAATATGAAGTTAGTTGCTGAACTTTTAAGTAATCCGGCAAAATTATTGGCTACTATATTGATCTCAAATAATTTTATCAATATTCTTTTCGTGTTAATTTTCGCTTTTACTGGCGATCATTTTTTTGGATCGATTGGCAATCCTATTTTAAAATTCTTTCTGGAAATTATTTTAGTAACGTTCCTTCTGCTTTTGTTTGGGGAGGTTTTGCCTAAAATTTATGCCAGTCGCAATGCGGCACATTTTGCAGCCTTAATGGCAAGACCAATCAAGATTTTAAATTCGTTTTTTACCTTTCTCAGTTTTCCGCTTATCAATCTGACTAGCTTTTTAGAGCAAAGGCTCACGAAAAAGAACAGTGAATTTAATGTTGAAGTTTTATCCCAGGCATTTGAATTAACTTCAAAAACGGCCACTACTAAGGAAGAAAAAAAGATCCTGCAAGGAATCGTTACATTTGGTAATACCGAAACTTCCGAAGTCATGTGTCCCAGGATGGATATTTTTGCCTTGACCATCGAAGAGGAATTTTTGGATGTCATGAAAAAAATAATAGACAATGGCCATTCCAGAATTCCTGTTTACGAGGATAACATTGATAATATCGTTGGCGTATTATATATAAAAGATCTGATCCCCCATCTCAATAAAAAGACCTTTAAATGGCAAAAATTACTCAGAAAACCCTTTTTTGTACCTGAAAATAAGAAATTAGACGATTTGCTTAGAGAGTTTCAAGAAATGAAAAATCACTTGGCTATTGTTGTAGATGAATATGGTGGGACTTGCGGAATCATTACCCTTGAAGATATTATCGAAGAAATTGTTGGAGACATTAGCGACGAATTTGATGAACAAGATGCGCAATACACTAAAATTGATTCCCAAAATTATTTATTTGAAGGTAGAGTTTCTCTCAAAGATTTTTTCAAGATAACCAAAATAAATCCAGATGTTTTTGAGTCGTATATGGAAGATGCAGAAACGATTGCCGGATTAATTCTGGAAGTTACGGGCAGATACCCTAAAAGAAAGGAAAAAATCAGCATAGGGCCATATGTCATCTCTATAGAATCTTTGGATTTAAAGCGAATTAAGCAGGTAAAAATAACTCTACCCGATGCACCCAAATCAGTTTAGTATGAAACGATTTTTTCTTTATTCTAGCATTTTCATTTTTATATCACTTTTTTCGTGTAGTGAAGATGTTCTTCCTAAACCAAAAGCCCAGCTACGGTTGCAATACCCTGAATCCAGTTACCAATCTTTATCTTCGGATTGCCCTTATACATTTGAATATTCGCAGCTTGCGAAAATACAGGTAAATCAAAAATGCTGGACAAATATTTATTATCCGGCACTAAAAGCCAGCATAAATATTACTTACCGACCCATAGAAAACAATTTACAAGAGCTGTTTAGTGAATCTGAAAAACTCACTTTTAATCATACGATCAAAGCAGATGGTATCAGCTCTTTACCTTTTGAAAATAAAGAACACAACACTTATGGCTCATTGTTTGAAGTGACTGGAAATGCGGCATCACCATTGCAATTTCATCTCACGGACAGTATAAAGCACTTTATGACCGGAGCCGTTTATTTTGATGTAACACCAAATTACGATTCCATTCAACCCGCCATTTCCTATATCGAAAAAGATTTACAAAAAATCATGGAGAGTACTATATGGAAAAATTAAGTCGATGAAAAACAAACATTATCTATACTCCCGAACTGTCAGGATCTGGCTAATCACCGGGTTGGTCATGTTATTAGGTCAGGTAATCTTGGGCGGAATTACTAGGCTTACAGGTTCAGGTCTGTCTATTACTAAATGGGATGTAGTAACAGGTGTTATACCTCCTATGAATGAGAAAGAATGGATTGAGGCATTTGACCTTTACAAAGAAACGCCACAGTATCATAAGATCAATAGTACTTTTGATTTAGATCAGTTTAAATACATCTATTTTTGGGAGTTTTTTCACAGATTTTGGGTACGTGCCCTTGGACTGATCTTCTTATTCCCGTTCTTATATTTTATTTTTTCTAAAACAATAGATCGTCAACTTATCAAACGATTAGGCCTAGTTATTTTACTAACATTGCTCACAGCATCTGCCGGCTGGATCATGGTGCAAAGTGGACTAGTAAACAGGCCCTGGGTAAATGCCTATAAACTCACCCTCCATTTTATATTGGCCAGTTTAACCATCTCAGCACTCGTTTGGATAATTGCCGATGTTTATAAATATGGTGGTAATATTAAGAATGTACCTAAAAAATTTACTGTTTGGCTGATTGTATTAACTTTCATCCAATTAATTTTTGCAGGGATGATGAGTGGAATGAAGGCCGGTTTATATTATCCCACCTGGCCGGATATGAATGGTCAAATTATTCCTAATGTCCTCATAGAAGGTGGAAATTGGAAGTGGGAAAACCTAACTAATTACGATAGCTATTTATTTGCTCCTGCACTTATTCAATTTGTACATAGAGGGATCGCTTATCTACTTTTGACACTTACTTTTGTGCTTTTCTTTAAATACCGTCAAAAATTATCAAAATTATCGAGTTATTGGATTTGGATAGTATTTCTTTTGATCAATACCCAAGTTATTTTGGGCATTTTGACGCTATTAAATATTAATGGTGCCGAAATACCTCTTTACTTAGGAGTTGGACATCAATTGGTTGGTTTGCTATTTTTCATTGGCTTACTTTTTTTTTACTATTCAATACGTTACAAAAAGGCATAAAAAAAAGGCTGCGTAGCAACCTTTTTCCTTTTTCCGAGATAAATCTCCCGTTTTGCTTTGACTAAAGTAAATTAGTGAGCAGCTTCTTTTACGTCAGCTTTTACTGAATCAATAACAGCAGCAGCTTCGTCAGCAGCTTCTTCTACTGCATCAGCAGTTTTTTCAGCAGCTTCAGATACAGCTTCTACAGCTTCGTCTTTAGCTTCAGATACAGCTTCAACTGCGTCAGAAGCATCTTCTGCAGCTCCTTTAGCAGTTTCTTTACAAGAAACAGCAATTAAACCAATAATTGCCAATGTTAAAATACCTTTTAATAATTTCATAGTTTAAAATATTTAGTTTGTATGTAAAAACGCACAAAAGTATGTATATAATCATTATAAAACAAATTTTTCTTAAAATTATCTTAAAATTATTTATAAATATAATTAATTGAAAATAAGGTAATTATATATTTTTCAGAGGTAAAAAAAAGCCTTCCAAATGGAAGGCTTTTTTTTACATGAAGTTAAAGAAGGTTAAATACCAGCTTTATATTTGAACTTTTGTGTTCCAACTGAAGCTTCGGCCATTACCCCTCCCATAGGATCTGTAATGATCGCAACACCATCTTGATAAGCTATATCAGCAGAAACTCCTTTTTTCAAAGCAACCGCAGATGCTTCACCTGAAAATTTGAACTTACCGTTAGTAAATCTATCCAAAGCAGCTTTGTTCTCGAAGAAAATTACCTCTCTGTATTGTTGTCCGCCAGCCTGTAATCCAAAAGTAGCTTGCATTAAAGTAGCTTTACCAATTACAGAACCTTTCTCAAAAACAAGTCCTTCTCCACCTGCTCCACCTATTCCTAAACCAGCTTTAGTGATTTTCGGAAAAACTGCATACCCATATGCATCTTTAAAGTATTTTGACAAAGATGGATCCTCTTTTAACAATTCTTTTAAACCGGCATCGACTTCACCCGCCAATTTCGTGTCTTTTGGATAGTTTACTGCAAATCCAGCAGCTTTGGCCGCTCCTTCAACAGATTTCGCGGCGTCAGCAGCAGCATCCCCCATTTCTTTTGCAGCATCAGCAGCATCTTCCATCGCTTCTTCAACTTCTTCAGCAGCATCAGAAACAGCTTCACTGACATCATCGGCAGACTCTTGTATCACCTCTACAGCTTCTTGTACATCCTTTTCTGCTCCTTTTTTAGTTTCTTTACAGGCAATCACTGTTGAAGCAAGAACAATGATGACAACTCCTAACTTAATTAATTTCATGGTTTTAAATGTATTATGGTTTGTTTTGCAATATTACTAAAAATTATTCTATTAACTTGCTTGATACCACTGTATAAAGGTCTCCTCCTCCTGTAGCCTCAATCACTTCTTTGATTTGTTCTTCGTCTATCACATTGGCATCAAATTCAATCTGACCCTTTTTCTCTTCAAAAGAAACAGAAACGAATTGAACCCCGCTGGCTTTTGAAAGCTTAGATTCAATGAGCTTCGCGCAACCGATCTCACAAGTCATTCCTTCAATATCAACTTCTACTTTTTTGATCTCCTGAACCGCTACTTTTTCGGAAAGAGTTTTCTCTGTATCCTTAGCGACCTCTTTACAACCAAAAAGAAATAATAGAATTATAGTGCCAAACAGACATATATTCCTTTGCATGGTAGTTTATTTTGTTCAAAGTTAGTAATTATAATAATTTATTTGATTTTTGTATAGATAAAATCTACAGGCTATGCATGAGAAACAATTGCGCTGGTTTTACCTTATTTGCCTATCTCTTATTTGGGGTAGTTCATTTATTTTGATGAAAAAAGCGCTGATCGGTCTAAGTCCGGTTCAAGTAGGTGCCCTGCGAATTTCGATTGCTGCCGTTTTTCTAAGTGTATTAGGTTTTAAAAAACTCAAAACCATCCAATCAAAAGATTGGAAATATCTTTTCCTATCTGCCTTTTGTGGTACTTTTTTCCCTGTATTCTTGTTCATCTATGCTGTCTATCATATCGATAGTTCCATTGCGTCCATCCTAAATTCGTTAACTCCCTTAAATACCTTAATTATAGGTGTACTGTTTTTTGGGGTTGTCTTTATCAGAAAGCAATTTTTAGGAATTTTGGTCGGATTGACAGGTGCTATCCTTTTAATTATGAAAGGATCTCAAATAAATCCCGATCAGAATTACTTTTATGCCCTATTTATCATTTTTGCTTCTGTAGGTTACGGACTCAATGTGAATCTCGTGAAGAAATATTTGAGTGATGTAAATGCCACCACCATCACCATAAGTAATTTTATTTTTTTACTCATTCCCGCCCTGGTAGTACTTTTTTTCTCTGGATTTTTCAGTTTGACATTCAGTACTGATGTAAAAACTTCTCTTATCTATGTCAGCATTTTATCAGTGGTTTGTACTGCCTTAGCCAATATTTTATTCTACAAAATGGTTCATATTTCTTCTCCCATTTTTTCCAGTTCAGTGACCTACCTCATTCCTTTAGTGGCAATTTTTTGGGGACTTTTAGACGGGGAACGCTTGGCCTTCTCACAACTTTTGTTCGGATTATTCATACTTCTTGGCGTCTACTTGATCAATTCCTCTAAATAAGAAAAGCCCAATTTCTTGGGCTTTTCTTCTATAATATTCATTTTTTATTTAAAATCCTCTTCTGAAACTCCTTGATTTACTTTGGCGTCAATCAAGTTAAACTCAATCTTTTGCGGACCCATATTTCCTGTTTTCTTTGAAGGAAATTTAATTCCGTCAAAATCTTTGTAATCAGAAAAATAAGCGTCCTGAGTTTGCGTATTTGCACCCATAGAAACAATTTGAGTTTCTTTTACTTTTAATCCACTCTCTACATCGTAAAAGTACATTGATGTGACAGATTCTCCTTTGTCTGTTATCACATAGCAATCTTTCCCATCAACAGATTCCAGTCCGGTTAATACAGCCGATTCATTTCCCAAAAGTCCTATTTCCCCAAAAGTTCCAAGGTTACTTTTCATATCATCCGCCAAATTTGGCGGCAAGGGTTGGCCATTCATCGTAACGCCCTCTTTCGACATCAATACTTTCATCATGACATTACCTCCCATACTCATTTCACTCACGTAATTAGTCGGTGTTCTTTTTTCTGCACTCTGAATTTTATTTCCCATCGCCTCAGCTTCATATACCACCATGGTACTTTTCAAACCGTTTATTTTTTCAGCACCACCTATTGCAGACAAATAATTCGTCAAGACGGATTGTTTAGTGACCCCAGGAGGAAGTGGTTTTGTCAACTCAGGTTTTTCAGTTGGATTCCCCTCTTTATCAAAATAATGAATAGGATAAGGCAATTTAGATAAATTGGGAAGTACTTCAGTCCCTTTCCCAACCACAAGTATTCGTGCCTGGTCCGCACTAAAGTATTTTTGCGAAACACGCTGAATATCCTCCGCAGTAACCGCATTGATCTTTTCCAAGTAAGTTTCATAAAAATTAGCAGGCAAGTTTTTACTTTCAATATTAAAGGCATAACTGGCGACTGTTGCGGGCTGCTCAAGTGCCATTACAAAATCCCCAACATAAGAAGCTTTTGCAACTGCCAGCTCTTCCTCTGTTACTTTCGAGTTTCTCATCAACTCGATTTCTTTCATAAATTCGACCACGGCACTGTCGGTTACAGCATTTCTGACCGTGGCAAAAGATCTAAAAGTAGTTGAGGTTCTCTCGTCAGTACCTACGCTTGAATAAGCACCATAGGTATAGCCTTTGTCTTCACGCAAATTAAGAAATAATCTTCCTTCCGCTCCCCCACCATAAATTTTATTCGCCAAAAGTACCGGGAAATAATCCGGGTTACCCATTTTGAGATCGATCATATGTATAACTGCGATATTCGATTGAACCGCATTGGGCATATCTACAAAGTCAATTTCCGGCTTAAGTACATTTTTTACTTCGGGAATCGTATAGGCAGGCAAATCTCCTTGTTTCCAATCTTTGAAATACTCGGAAATCAACTTTTTAGCCTCCTTGAAATTCACATCTCCAACAATGATCAAATAGGCATTGTTCGGTTTGAAATAAGTTGTGTAGAATTTTTTGGCATCTTCCAATGTTATCTTGGTAGCAGAAACTTCGGTAGAAAACTCTCCATAAGGGTGTTCCTTGCCATAAGACAAAGCTCCTCTTACTTGATTGGCTATTGTTCCCACATCATTTTGGCCTGACTTAAAATAAGAATAATCGCAATGGTATCTGAATATTTGAATCGTATTCTGTTACAGATTGTGGTGTGACATTCGTTTCTTTGATATTTACTCTTGGGACATCAGCTCCACGAGGAATGGGACCAAAATAATCTTCAATTAATTTCTTTGTTTGGGCCATATTGATGTCACCCGCTACAACCAATACTGCGTTATTGGGTACGTAATACTTATTGTTAAAGGCGATGAACTCGTCTAAAGTGGCTGCATCCAGATCTTCCATAGATCCAATTACCGAATTCTTATAAGGGTGCTTGTCAAATAAATACTGATTCACACCTGTTCTGTAGATGATCTTGCCATAGGGAGCATTGTCTATTCTGGCTCTTTTTTCCTCCTTTACTACTTCATTTTGAGTATCAACACCCTCTTTGTTGATGACCGGATGCAACATTCTTTCAGATTCTAGCCACAATCCCAAAGCCAATTTATTCGATGGGAAGGTTTCGTAATAGTATGTTCTGTCCTAAATAAAAACAATCCTGTTCCTTTAAAACCTTACTATATTGAAATAAATCTATAAAAAGTCTAAAATAGCCACCCTTTTTAGCGTAAAAATCAATTTGTACATTCATAAAAAAAATGTATATTTGCACCCTCAAAATCTGGATAAGGTTTTGATTTTAATCAAATAAGCGAAAAACACATTAACTATGTATGCAATTGTAGAGATAGCAGGGCAACAATTTAAAGTTAAAAAAGACCAGAAGGTTTTTGTGAATCGTTTGCAACAAGAAGAAGGGTCAAATATTTCATTTGATCATGTTTTGTTGTTAGACGATGGCAAAGTAACCATTGGCGCCCCAGTTATAGAAGGTGCAGAAGTAACTGCAAAAATTCTAAAACACCTTAAAGGTGATAAAGTAATCGTCTTCAAAAAGAAAAGAAGAAAGGGTTACAAAAAGAAAAACGGACACCGTCAGTCTTTATCTGAAATCGTAATTGAATCTATTTCAGCTACCGGAGGAAAGAAAAAAGAAACTGTAAAGTCTGAAGAAAAACCAGTAAAAAAAGTGGTTAAAAAGGCGGCTGCAACAAAAGCAGACGATTTGAAAAAAGTTGAAGGAATCGGACCTAAAATCGCATCTATCTTTGCAGAAGCAGGAATAGATTCTTTCAAGAAATTAGCTAAAACTGACGTTTCTAAACTAAAAGAAATTTTAGAAGCTGCAGGTTCTCAGTATGCCAATAAAGTTCCCGATTCATGGCCTGCACAAGCGCAAATGGCTGCTGATGGGAAATGGGATGAATTGGCTAAATGGCAAGAAGACGTTAAAGGAGGAATTGAAAAATAATCTCCTAATTAAATAAAAAATTAAAAATATAACATCATGGCTCATAAAAAAGGTGTCGGTAGTTCAAAGAACGGTAGAGAATCAGAATCGAAACGATTAGGCGTTAAAATTTTTGGTGGACAAGCTGCTTTGGCTGGAAATATATTAGTACGTCAAAGAGGAACAAAACACCATCCTGGTGACAATGTATATATGGGTAAAGACCATACTTTACATGCTCAAATTGATGGGATAGTAAAATTTGCCAAGAAAAAAGACAATAAGTCTTACGTTTCTATTGAAAAAGCAGAAGCTTAAGTAAATTTTATTCTTGAAATACAAAACCCTTATCGCGAGATGAGGGTTTTTTTGTTTCTTTAATTCTCAACTTAAAAATTCATAAATTTTCATACTTTCGTAAACCATTTACCGCGAAAAGAAACAAAATTTGAGCAATTTAAAACGCTTTCTTAAAGATACCCTGATATACGGTATTGCGGCCGTATTGCCAAGAGCGATAAACATCTTATTGGTAAAACTGCACACCAATACACTGAGCAGTGAGAAATATGCAGAGAATACTTTGTATTTTGTCTATGCAGCTTACCTAAATTCAATTTTAACATTTGGAATGGAAACCGCCTTTTTTAGGTTTTTCACTAAAGAAAAAGAAAAGGGAAAAGTCATTTCAACTACTTTTTATTCCATTTTAACGGTCACTTTGGTCTTTTTGGTTCTTTCCCTCTATTATTCAGAAGAATTGAGTACTTATTTCGGATTCGGTCATCCTATTTATTTACAAATATTGATTTTCGTAACTGCACTTGACACATTGGTGGTAGTTCCTTTTGCCTATTTGAGAGTGACAAATAGACCTATCAAGTTTGCCGCCATTAAAATTCTCAATATTCTTATTTACGCCATCTTTAATGTATTGTTCTTATTATTTCTGCCCAAATATTTGGAACAAGGACACAACTTGGGAATTCTTGAGGAAACCTATCAAAAATATCCATTGGTCATTTTCATTTTCTTGTCGAATTTGATAGCCAGTATCATTACCCTACTCATCCTTTCTCCTATCATTTTCAGATTCAAGATTACCTTTGATACAGTACTTTTACGGAAAATGTTGTCCTACGGAATCCCTATTCTCATCACGAGCCTGGCCTTTGTAACCAATGAAAATCTGGACAAAATTTTGATAGAGAAATACCTTGGCAAAGAACAAATGGGTATTTACGCAGCCTGTTATAAATTGGGTGTGTTTATGATGCTTTTTACCATGGCCTTCAGACTTGGGGCTGAACCATTTTTCTTCAACAAGGCAGCCGACCGAAATGCAAAAGAGATTTATGCCAAAATTTTAAACTGGTTCACAATTTTAGGGTCTCTGTTTTTGGTCATTGTGATTCTGTTTTTACCTTTATTTGCAAAACTTTTATTAGGAGATGAATCATATTATTCCGGGTTAAAGATTGTTCCCGTTATTCTTTACGCCAATTTAATGCTCGGTATTTCTTATAACCTGGCTGTCTGGTATAAGTTGACCGATAAAACGATATATGGAACCTATTTTGCTCTGGTAGCTTCTGCAATAACCATCATATTCAATATTTGGCTGATCCCTAAAATAGGCTATATGGCTTCGGCTTGGTCTACTTTATTATCCTATGCTTCCATTGTTATCTTATCCTATTTTACAGGGCAAAAACACTACCCTGTACCCTACTCGATTTCCAAAACGGTGCTGTACCTTTTAGTATCGTTGGTTATTTCTGTAATCTCTCTAAACTATTTTAATGGAAATTACAGTATTTCTGTATTGTTGCTACTTTTGTTCGTCACACTCATTTTGTGGAAAGAAAAATCTGAATTACAAAATATTTTTAAAAAATGATAGTTAATATAATTAATAAGTCGAATCATCCAACACCGTCATATCAAACAAAAGCATCTGCCGGTATGGATCTTCGTGCAAATATTGAAAATCCGGTTGAGCTGAAACCATTGGAAAGAACCATTATAAAAACCGGATTATTTATTGCGCTTCCGGAAGGTTATGAGGCACAAGTAAGACCGCGAAGTGGACTGGCCGCAAAGCACGGTATCACGGTGTTAAATACCCCTGGTACAATTGATGCGGATTATCGCGGTGAAATTGGGGTGATTTTGGTGAATTTATCCAATGACAAATTTACCATTGAAGATGGAGATAGAATTGCTCAACTCGTAATTGCCAGGCATGAACAGGTAAGTTGGAAGGAAGTTGAAATTTTGGAAGATACTTCAAGAGGCGCCGGCGGTTTCGGAAGTACAGGAGTTTAATAAGATCTAGGCAAGAAATAACTTGAAGATCTTTAATGAAAATTTTATGAAATTGATCAGGTTATTTCTCATTTTTATGGTTGGTTCAATGTTTGCTCAGGAAAAAAATCTGAACATTGAATCCCTTTCTAGCGAGTCTTGTAATTGTATAGAAAAAATCAGTGCCGCAGAAAAACATAAGAACCAAGCTGTTAACAAATGTTTGAGCGAAACAATTGCTAAAAATATTCCTACAGATATTGCGTCGGCAAAAGGGGCTGAAGACAGCAGATCTGAAGAGATCTATAAACTATTGGAAAATCATCTGATAGACCATTGTAAAGCCTTAAAGAGCCTTCTATTCACAGAAACAGAAGATGTGGGTCACGCCTCATCTAAAAATGTTTTGGCTCAATTAGCCTATGATGATGGAATGGATTATCTAAAAGAAGAAGATATTTTAAATGCCATAGAAAAATTTAAAAAAGCAGTTCTTTTAGATCCGGAATTCGTGTATGCCTGGGATAATCTTGGTGTTTCATACAGAAAAAATGATCAATTGGATTTAGCTGTTGAAGCCTACCAGAAATCCTTAAAACTGCACCCTAACGGAAAACTTCCATTGATTAATCTTGCTGTAGTATATAACCTAGCAGGGAATCAGGAAAAATCCAGCGAATATTATCAGAAATACTGCGAATATTTTCCAGAAGATCCTGAAGGTTATTACGGTTTAGGATTAATTGAATACAGTGCAGGTAATTTAGAATCAGGCCTAGACCATTTGGTCCATTCTTTTATTCTATACAGTGCTCAGCAATCTCCCTACAGATCGGACGCAGCGGGTAAAATCGGGTATATTTATAACGACCTCAAATCAAAAAATCAAACTGAAATTTTTGATCGCGTAGTCAATAAATACGATTTAAAAATAAAGATGAACTAACTCCAGTTGACTACATTTCTAATGGAATAAAGCGCCTAGCAGCCAATATTAAACCAAAAACAATAAAAACGACACCCAAACCAAATTGCATTTTATGCAATACCACGGGTGTTAATTTCGACTTTAACTGTTTGGCAACTACAATTTTGAACAGATCTATGATAAAAAATGTAGTCATTGTTGTGGCAAAATATTGAATGATTTTTTTCTGATTTAATCCTAAACTTGCGGTTACAGCAATGACCACAGCAAACCAAAAAGCCAATACGCCAACATTGATAAAATTTAAGAAAAAGCCTTTTAAAAAAAGTTTAGGGTAGTTTGAAGGTTCGTTTACTCTCAAGTTAGAATTAGCAATCCCAGTCTCACCGGATTTCTTTTTAATCGTAAAAATGCCGAAAGCTATTAAAACTAATCCACCAAAAAGATATACTCTGCTGTCGTTTTGAATTCTTTCTAAAAATCCAACACTACCAAAATATGCCAAAAAGATAAACGAAATATCTGCTAGAATAACACCCAAATCAAAAACGATGGCTGCTCTCGCCCCTTTTGTGACACTGGTCTCTATTAAAGTAAAAAAAACAGGACCGATCATAAAAGCAAGGCCAACTCCTAGTAATATTGCATTTAAACTTTCATTGAACATTCTGTTAGTTTAGCTTAGACATCGTCATAATCAATAGAAACCACCGGTGTAATGGGATGTGCCTGACAAGTTAATATTAATCCTTCCGCCAATTCCGCTTCACTCAAAATTCGATTGTTATCCATCTTTACGGCGCCTTCGGTTACTTTGGCCAAACAACTGCTGCATATACCTCCCTGGCAAGAATATGGTGCGTCTACCCCATGTGCAAGTGCAGCGCCAAGTATAGTTTCATCCTGACGCATTTCAAAAAATGTCTCTTCCTCGTCCAAGACCACCTTAACTTTTGCTGCCCCTTTAAATTCACTTTGACTCACTTCTTTCTCTTCAGAAACATTAAACCATTCAATGTGAATTTGATCCTCGCTGAATTGATGTTTGTGCAAGTAATTATTAACTTGCTCGATCATACCTTCAGGGCCGCAAATGTATATTCCATTAATAGACGGATCAATATTTTCTTCCTTTAAAATGGTTTTGATGAGGCCGTCAGAAATTCTTCCAAAATGATGTTTCTCAGATAATTTTCTGCTAAATACATAATGGATTGCAAGTCTATCCGGATAATTCTTTTTCAATGACTCAAGGTTATCCAAGAACATTGTCTCTTCTACACTTTGGTTGCCATAGATAAGTACCACTTTACAGTTATTTTCAGATTCCAATAGTGAACTGAGCATGGAAAGAATTGGCGTAATACCGCTACCCGCGGCAAACATGGCATATTTATCGGCTTTATCTTCAGGATCCAAAATAAAGCGTCCTTCTGGTGCTGTTACCTCAAGCACGTCTCCCGCCTTTAATTTTTCGTTGGCATAAACAGAGAAACTACCTCCTTTAACTTTCTTTATCGCGATACGAACCTCTCCACTATGTAATGAAGAGCAGATAGAATAGGCTCTTCTCAATTCTTTGTCATGGAGTTTTTTTTTGATGTTCACATATTGGCCCGGTTTGAATCGAAATTCACTTTCAAGTTGTGCAGGCACTTCAAACAAAACGGAAACCGAAGAAGCAGTCTCTCGTCGGACTTCCTTTACTTTTAAGGGATAAAAAACAGACATAAAAATTCTTTTTCAGCAATTTAACTTTTGGAAATCTCGTTTGATAACTGGTTCTCATCGGAATGATGATAAGGAAAATATTCACTCAGCTTTTGACCAGCTTCGATAATTCCTAAAACCAACCCATCGCAAAAATTACCTTTTGCGAATTCTTCCTGAACACGATCCTTTACACTATCCCAAAAGTTCTTCGGAACCTTTTCATTTATACCGGAATCGCCTATGACGGCGAACATGTGGCTTTGAACGGACACATAAAACAAAACACCATTGCGGTCTTTTGTTTTATCCATCCCTAAATAATTAAAAACCTCCTTGGCTCTATCTAAACATCCTATTTTACAATTATTTTCAATATGAACACGTATTTCACCTGAAGTTCTTTTTTCAGAACCTCTGATCGTTTCAACAATCTGCTCCTCTTCTTCAGGAGTTAAAAAATCTTCGACAATGCCCATATTGTTTTCTAATTGTAGTTATTGAACTAAGAGTTAAAATCCACTGTGGGAGCTTTTTCACTTCCGGCTGCTGCTTCAAATAAAACAAGTGGGTCAAAATTCAAAATATTGGCAACAACACTAGCAGGGAACTTTCTCACATAGACATTATAATCTTTTGCCAGTTCGTTATACCTGTTTCTCTCCACATTGATTCTATTTTCTGTTCCTTCTAATTGACTTTGAAGCTCTAAAAAGTTCTGATTTGCTTTTAGATCAGGATATCTCTCTGCAACCACCATTAAACGGCTCAATGCACCGCTTAATGTATTTTGTGATTCTTGGAAAGCAGCCATTTGTTCAGGAGTAACATTGGTAGGGTCTATCGTCGTTTTTGTCGCATTTGCACGTGCATTTATCACACCTTCCAAAGTTTCCTTTTCATGTCCGGCATAACCTTTTACGGTATTGACCAAATTAGGAATAAGGTCTGCTCTGCGCTGATAAGCACTTTCAACGTTCGCCCATTGCGTTTTAGCCGTTTCTTGCTTTTCTACCATGGTATTATTCAAACCTACACCCCATCTAAAAAGACCGATAAGCAGAACTACGATAATAATTAAGGGAAGCCATTTTTTCATTGTTTTAAAATTTAAGTTAAAGTTTATAGTTGATTTTTAATTTTTAATAATTCTTCTTTGATCGCTTGAAGCCTTAAAATTATATCGTGGGACTGAACCACTTGCTCCGGCTTTTCTTTAAGCTTAACCTTTGCTCCTTCTAAAGTATAGCCTTTCTCTTTTACCAAATAAAAAATCATTTGAAGATTTTTTATATCCTCCGGGGTAAATAATCTATTTCCTTTTTTATTCTTTTTGGGTTTGAGTACATCAAACTCATTCTCCCAAAACCGAATAAGAGATGTATTGACACCAAAAGCTTTGGCCACTTCTCCAATTTTATAATATCTTTTATCAGGTAGGTCTATATGCATTAGTCGTAAGATTGTCCTTCTTGGGATGAGCGCAATAACATTTCTTGAAATTCTTCAGGCGTAAGATCACCGTAATAAAAATTAATGGGATTGACCGCTTGATCTTTATACCAAACCTCATAATGCAAATGAGGTGCTTGTGATCGTCCGGTACTTCCCACAAAACCGATCAGATCACCTCTTTTTACCCTTTGCCCTTTTCTCACATTATATTTTGAAAGATGGGCATAGATCGTTAAATAATCAAAACCGTGATCGATTCTTATGTGATTTCCAAATCCCGATGAGGCATTGTCTGCACGGGTTACTACTCCGTTTCCTGTAGCATAAATAGGAATTCCTTTAGGAGCCGTAAAATCCATGCCTTTATGAAATTTTCTCGCCTTGGTAAACGGATCCAAGCGCCAGCCATAACCAGATGCCATCCTCGTCAAATCCTGATTACTTACAGGCTGTACGGCCGGAATTGCAGCCAAAAGAGCTTCTTTGTCTTTGGCATAACTAGAAATTTCATCCAAAGATTTTGATTGAACATACAATTGTTTTGAGAGAACATCCATTTTCTTAGTGGCCTCTGTGATCATCTTACTGTAATCAAAACCTTCGAGAGATTTATATCTGTTTACCCCTCCAAAACCTGCTTTTCTTTGTTCTTCAGGAATAGGGTTTGCTTCAAAATAAACGCGATATATATTATTATCTCTATCTTGTATTTCATTGAGAATTTGCTGAGACTGCTCCATACGTTTGCTGAGCAGCTCATAATTCAACTTTAAATTCTCCAATTCTCTTTGCATTACCTTCTCCTTTGGTGAGGCAATGTATTGCAATAAAACGGTTACAGACAAAAATCCAAATAAGGCAGAAGCAATAATAAAAAGCATTGCTCTTCTAAACCGGTCTCGCTTTCTGGTTTGTATTTTCTTATAGGATAAAGTATCTGAATCGTAATAATATTTTACTTTCGCCATAATCTTTAATTGTACTATTTTTGCGGTGTTAAACTGCAAAAAAGCAAGATTAACAAAATTACAATTTTTTTTATTACTCTAACAGTATAGAAAACAAATCGCTCAATATATGACCTCCTCAGAAATAAGGAAAAAATTCTTGGATTTTTTTGAATCAAAATCACATCAGATTGTTGCTTCGGCACCAATAGTTATAAAAAACGACCCAACCCTAATGTTTACGAATGCGGGGATGAATCAGTTCAAAGAATATTTCTTAGGTCAAAAGAAGGTCGAAAAAAGCAGAATTGCAGACACTCAAAAGTGCCTCAGAGTTTCAGGAAAGCACAATGATTTAGAAGAGGTTGGTATAGATACTTACCATCATACCATGTTTGAAATGCTTGGAAATTGGAGTTTTGGAGATTATTTTAAGAAAGAGGCCATCGCATGGGCATGGGAATTACTTACAGAAGTTTATAAAATTGATAAAAACGATTTATACGTCACAGTTTTTGAAGGAAGCGAAGATGAAAATTTAGAATTTGACCAAGAAGCCTATGATTGTTGGGCTAAATTGATCGATAAAGATAGAATCATCAACGGAAATAAAAAAGATAACTTTTGGGAAATGGGCGCTCAGGGACCATGCGGACCTTGTAGTGAAATTCATGTAGATATACGCTCTTTAGAAGAAAAATCCAAAATTTCCGGAAAAGATCTAGTCAATAATGATCATCCGCAGGTGGTAGAAATTTGGAATCTCGTTTTTATGGAATTTAATCGAAAAGCGGATGGTAAACTGGAAAAATTGCCTGCCAAGCATGTTGATACCGGAATGGGATTCGAGCGACTATGTACAGTACTTCAAAAGAAAAAATCTAATTATGACACGGATCTTTTTCAACCCCTAATCAGAGAAATAGAAGCGGTTACTGATTTCAAATATGGAAAAAATAATGAAACAGATATCGCCATTCGGGTAGTTGCCGATCATGTAAGGGCTGTTGCATTTTCTATTGCAGATGGACAATTGCCGTCAAACACGGGTGCCGGATATGTGATCCGAAGAATTTTGCGAAGAGCGATTCGTTATGGATATACCTTTTTAAACAAAAAAGAACCATTTATTTATCAATTGTCGCAGGTACTTGCAGAACAAATGGGTGATTCTTTCCCAGAATTAATCGATCAAAAGCACCTGATTCAAATTGTGATCAAGGAAGAAGAAAATGCTTTTTTAAAAACCTTAGAACAAGGGCTCATCATTCTGGACCAGCTCATTCAACATAATGAAGGAAAAATAGTGTCCGGGAAAAAATGTTTTGAACTTTACGACACCTATGGATTCCCACCGGATCTTACCGCGCTCATTCTGAGAGAGAAGGGCTTGTCTTTTAACGAAGAGGATTTCGAGAAGGAAATGCAAAAACAAAAAGAAAGATCACGTTCTGCCGCAAGCCTAGATACGGAAGACTGGGTTGTCCTGATCGAGGACAATGAAGAAGAATTTATAGGCTATGACTATTTACAAACCCATGTAAGAATTACGCGATACAGAAAAGTAAGCTCAAAAAAAGACGGTGTTTGGTTTCAACTGGTCTTTAATTTGACTCCTTTCTATCCGGAAGGTGGAGGTCAGATGGGAGATAAAGGATATTTGCAGTCGGATAATGGCGACGTTTTCTATATTCTTGACACAAAAAAAGAAAACAACCTCATTCTGCATTATTCCAAAACCTTGCCGACAGAATTGCATCAATCCTTTTTAGCCGTTGTAGATGAGACAAACAGGTTTGCCGTGGCCTGTAATCATTCTGCCACGCATTTGTTACATCAGGGTTTGAGAACGGTTTTAGGCGATCACGTCACCCAAAAAGGTTCGGCTGTTTATGCCAAGAATCTGCGATTTGATTTTTCGCATTTTTCAAAAGTAACCGATAAGGAATTAAAGGAAGTCGAGAATTTTGTCAACGCCAGGATAAACGAAAAACTAGACCTGGTAGAGCAGAGAAATATACCAATTCAAAAGGCGGAAGAACAAGGAGCAATGATGCTCTTTGGAGAAAAATATGGCGATACCGTAAGAACCATTAAGTTTGGTAAATCGATTGAACTTTGTGGAGGTACTCATGTAAAAAACACAGGGGACATATGGTATTTTAAAATAATCTCCGAAAGTGCCGTTGCCGCCGGTATTAGAAGAATTGAAGCAGTTACGAATGAGGTTGTAAAAGATTATTTCCTGGCCCAGGATAATGAATACGATGAGTTAAAATCCTTATTGAAGAATCCCGCGAATACCAAACAAGCCATTTTAAAATTGCAAGAAGAAAATAGCAGTTTGAAAAAGGAAGTAGAAAAACTCATTCTAGAAAAGGCAAAATCGCTTAAAAATGAGCTTATCGATCAAATCGAAGCGTTAAACGGAGTGAATTTTTTAGCAACTTCCATCGAAATGGATGCCGGAACAATTAAAAATATGGCCTTCGAATTAGGAAACCAAGTGTCTAATTTGTTTTTTATCAACGGATCAAAATCAGATGGGAAAGCACTGCTGACCATCTACATCTCTAAGAACTTAACTGAAGAGAAAAAATTAAATGCCGGCACGATAGTTAGGGAATTAGGTAAACATATTCAAGGTGGCGGTGGAGGTCAAAGTTTCTTCGCCACAGCCGGAGGTAAAAACCCTGAAGGAATCTCGAAAGCATTAGCCGAAGCCAGAAATTATATTATTTAGATGAAATTTAGGACAGAAATAAAAATTGAAAAAGGCAATCCACAGATCAATTACGATTCGAAAATTGCTCTTTTTGGTTCTTGTTTTTCAGATCATATTTCAAATTATTTAAAACGATTTCAGTTCCGGACCTTTACAAATTCTCATGGTATCCTATTTCATCCTTTGGCCATAGAAAATGCTATTTCGCAAAATTTAGACAGAAAAATTTACGAGATTGATGATTTGAATCAATTAGATGAGATTTGGTTCAGTTATCAGCATCATTCTAAATTTTCATCTGTTGATCCTAAAAAAACCTTAGAAAATATCAACCAAAGTATTGACGAGGGACATCTTTTTTTATCGCAGTCCACTCATTTAATTATTACATTAGGAACTGCCTGGGTTTATAAAAGAAGTAATGGAAGAGTGGTAGCCAATTGCCATAAAGTCGCTCAAAGTGAATTTGATAAAATACTTTTATCCGAAGAAGAAGTTTCCAACTCTTTGATCCGGACTATTGAGAAATTGAAGTTACAAACACCAGGTATTGAAGTCATTCTTACCCTGAGTCCGGTGAGACATCTCAAAGATGGTTTTATAGAAAATTCCAGAAGTAAGGCCCTACTTCTGAGCGCAATTCATAAGGTTTGCGATATGAAATTGGCCAATTATTTTCCGTCCTTTGAAATCATGATGGATGACCTAAGAGATTACAGGTTTTACGATAAAGACCTGATTCATCCCAGTGAAACTGCTGTTAACTATATTTGGGAACAATTTTCGTCAGCTTGGATCGATCCTGCTATTGAAAAAGACATGAAAGAAATTGATCGCGTTTTTACATCGATGGAACATAAACCGTTTCATGAAGAATCTGCCGTACATCAAAAATTCTTGGCAGAATTAGCGCTTAAACAAATGGCTATCGCTAAGAAATACCCTCATTTGACATTTCATAAAAAAAGAGGATCTATTTGATCCTCTTTTTTCTTAGTATATGATTCAATGCTTACTTTTTACAAGCAGCAACACTCTGCCAAGGACCACCATTGATGGCATCGATACCATTTTGTTTTAGGAAATTTGCAGCTGTACCGCTTCTCGCACCACTTCTGCAACAAGTAACCACTGGTTTTCCTAGTTTTTTTATTTCTTCTAATTTTGCTTCTACTGTATCTAAGGGAATATTTTTAGATCCTTCAACATGCCCTTCAACAAATTCTGCAATGGTTCTTACATCAATCACCACTGCACCTTTGTCTAAATACTCTTCAATAGCCGGGGTAGCTACACTACTTCCGAATAAATTAAAAAATCCCATAATTGTTTATTTAAATTTTTTGCAAATTAACTTTAATAGTTCCTTCTATATTGTAACAATTGTTGCAAGAAAATATTGTTCAAATATAATATTTGTCTCAATGATATAGACATCATTTTAACAAAACATGGCAGCTCATTACATTTTTCGTGCCAAAAAAAATCCTGTATACGTAAGCGCAACAGGATTTTCTTCTAATTCTAACCAATTCTATCTTGTAAACAACATTTCGCGGTATTTGATAAGAGGCCACATTTCGTCATCAACCATTAATTCTAATTTATCACAATGGTATCTGATGATATCGAAATAAGGTTTCACTTTATCGCAATAGGCGATAGCCATATCTTCTGCATGCTCAATAACATTTGCCTTTTTACGTTCTTCAATCATATCGTGCACATTTTGGCTGATGGCGCTCGTATGTACAGATATTTTTCTGATCAAGTCCATTTGGTCCTTGGCAATAGTTCTAAATTCCTCTTCGAACACTTCTTTTAAACCACTCACATTTGTTATCAGTATATTTTGATAGTTCAGGGCAGTAGGTACCACATGATTTAAGGCGATATCTCCTAATACTCTTGCTTCAATTTGAATTCTCTTTGTGTACTCTTCCAATTTAATTTCATGACGAGCCTCAATCTCTACCTTATTCATCACTTCTAACTCTTCATACAAGGAAATTGTTTTAGGAGCTACATCAGCCTTCAGAGCAATTGGAGTAGTTTTATTATTGCTCAAACCTCTTTTTGCTGCTTCTATTTCCCATTCTGCACTATATCCGTTTCCTTCAAAAAGAATCTTTTTGGAGTCTTTGATATATTCTCTTAATACATTGAAAATAGCTTCATCTTTTTTAAGGTCTTTTTCTTCGATCAAAGCATCCACTTCATCTTTAAAATCTTTGAGTTGCTTGGCGACTACAGAGTTTAAAACTGTCATCGGAATCGCACAGTTGGCCAAAGATCCCACAGCTCTAAATTCAAACTTATTTCCTGTAAAAGCAAAAGGCGAAGTTCTGTTTCTGTCTGTATTGTCTAGTAAGATTTCAGGAATTTTCCCAACCACATTTAATTTCAGGTCTGTTTTTTCTTCTGGAGAAAGCTTACCATTAGTTACTTCTTCCAATTCTTTTAATACCTCTGTTAACTGCGCTCCAATAAAAATTGACAAGATAGCAGGTGGCGCTTCATTGGCACCTAAACGGTGGTCGTTACTCGCTGATGCAATTCCGGCTCTCATTAATTCTTCATATTCTTTTAACGCTTTGATCGTATTGATAAAGAAAGTTAAGAACTGTAGGTTGCGCATAGGTGTTTTTCCAGGACTCAATAAATTTACTCCTGTATCTGTACTCAAAGACCAGTTATTGTGTTTTCCTGAACCGTTAATTCCGGCAAATGGTTTTTCGTGTAAAAGAACTTTAAAGTTATGTTTAGACGCTACTTTACCCATAAGATCCATCAACAATGAGTTATGATCTACAGCTAAATTGGCTTCTTCATAAATAGGAGCTAATTCAAACTGATTTGGAGCAACTTCATTATGTCTTGTTTTAACCGGAATCCCTAACTTCATGCATTCTTGTTCCAATTCACGCATAAAATTAAGTGCTCTGGCAGGAATAGACCCGAAATAATGATCATCTAACTGCTGACCTTTTGCAGGAGCGTGTCCTAATAAAGTTCTTCCTGTCATAACAATATCCGGACGAGCACTTGCCAAAGCTTTATCAATTAAGAAGTATTCTTGCTCCCATCCTAAGGATGCATTTACTTTAGTTACATTTTTATCAAAATACTTGGCTACAGCCGTTGCGTATTTATCAACGGCTTGTAAGGCTCTTAACAAAGGCGTTTTATTATCCAACGCTTCGCCTGTATACGACACGAAAATTGTTGGAATACAAAGTGTGGTACCTAAGATAAAAGCAGGAGAAGTAGGATCCCAAGCAGTATAACCTCTAGCTTCAAAAGTATTTCTAATTCCTCCATTTGGAAAACTGGAAGCATCAGGTTCTTGTTGAACTAATTCGCTTCCTCCAAATTTTTCTATTGCATTTCCCTCGCCGATAGGTTCAAAAAAAGAATCATGCTTTTCTGCCGTTCCTCCGGTCAAGGGCTGAAACCAATGCGTGTAATGGGTTACTCCTTTAGACATTGCCCATTCTTTCATAAGTGAAGCCACTTGATCAGCAATTTTGCGATCAATTTTTGCCCCTACTTTTATTGCACTCAAAACACCATTGTAGGCCTCTTTTGTTAAATATTGGCGCATTGCTTTTTCGCTAAATACATTGCAGCCAAACATTTCTGAACGTTTAACCGTTTCTGTAACTTCAACAGGCTTCCTGTTCAAGGTTTCTTTTAATACTTCAAATCTGAATGTGGTCATAGGAATATTTTTCTAAAAATTACCACGCAAAAATATAAAATAATAGACATATCCAAACCTATACCCAATTTTTTTTAGGGTGTTTTGATAATTTTTTCTATTTAAATAATTATATCCCCCATTTTTTTTAAGGTCGATAAAATAAGGGTCTTCTGAAGCTATAGTATTATTGATGTCAGAATTAAAGCATCAGTGCAATAAATACGACATAAGATCCCAGCAGGATAAGACCCTCTTTCCAGCTCAATTTCATTTTTACGGGTGCAAAAACCAAAGGAAAAATGATCAGGGCAAAAACCAACATCCAAACCATATCATATGAAATAAGTCTTTCATCAACGGCCTTGATCGGAGTAATAATGGAAGTGATTCCAATCACACCAAAAATATTGAATATATTCGAGCCTAATAAGTTCCCTAAAGAAATGGCTTTTTCCTTTTTGATGATCGCAATAATGGAGGCGGCTAATTCAGGAACGCTTGTACCAACAGAAATAATGGTCACACCGATGATGCGTTCACTAACCCCCAATTGATTTGCTAAATTTACCGCTCCTTTAACTAGCAGTTCTGAACCTGCCCAAAGACCCAATCCACCAATGGCTAAATAAATAATGGACAAATAAACCGGCATATCAACTATTTCCATATCTTCATCCTCAACCACTGCTTGTTTTTGAAACTTAAGCAGATAAATAAGAAAAAACACTAAAAGGAAGACAAAGATAATTCCCTCTCCTCTGCTTATAATTCCATCGAATTTAATAAATAAATAGAAGAGAATAGAAGCAAACATCATCACCGGCCAATCTGTGATATAGAAACTGCGCTCTACACTTATGGTAGAAAGGATGATCACGATTCCCAGGACTAAACCTAAATTGGCAATATTAGATCCTATCACATTCCCCAAAGATATATCTGCAAATCCACTCAAAGCCGCATTGACACTTACAATAAGTTCCGGCGCCGAAGTAGCAAAAGAAACAACGGTCATTCCTATCACAATTTTTGGAATATTGAGCCGCAATGATAGCCCCACTGCAGCTTTTAGCAGCCAATTCCCTCCTAATACCAAGAATATAAAACCGGCCAATATGAGTAGGTAATTCATTTTCAAAAGTTTTAGTAAATATAAAATTTAATCCTCTCCAATTTGAAACTGAAGAAAATTTCCGAAGAATATTAAAAATTTGTTAAATTAAACTAATTATATAGTTATATAACTATTTTTATAGTTTATATTTGTGTCAAAGTTTAAAAAATGGAAAAACTAACGAACAAAGAAGAAGAAATCATGCAGGTGCTATGGAGTTTGGAAAAGGCATTTGTAAAAGATGTGATCGCGCAATTACCTCTTCCCGAACCTCATTACAATACCGTTTCTACCATGATTAGAAATCTGGAAGAAAAGGGAGTTGTAGGCCATCTCACTTTTGGCAAAACGCATCAGTATTTTCCCCTGATCTCAAAAGAGGAATACCGCAAAAAGTTTATGCAAAAGACCATTCAGAACTATTTCGAGAACTCTTATAAGAACGTGGTTTCTTTTTTTGCCAAGGAAGAGAAGATAAGCGTAAAAGAGCTCAAGGAAATAATTGACATCATAGAAAAGAATAAACAATAGTGTCATGGAATTATTAATCTATTTGGGAAAATCGAGCATCATTTTAAGTTTGTTTTACTTTGTTTATATCCTATTTTTAGCAAAAGAGACGTTTTTTCAAGGAATACGCTGGTATTTTTGGATCGGTGCTTTAAATACTTTTATCCTTCCGCTGATCGAGATTAAACGAACTGTTTTTGTCGATACCATCGCGCTCAGTGCTGCGTCCGGTTTAATCTATCCACCTACCCCAACACAAACTCCTTTTGATTGGGACGGGATACTCATGACAGTTTACATGATTGGGCTTGTTTTGTTAACATCGCTATTAACTCTTCGACTTCTCTCTTTATTCAGGTTGATCGCCAAGGAGAAGAAAAATAAGCTGGACAATTACTTTTGGATTAAAACGAATAAGGAAGTAGGCCCTTTCTCCTTTTTCAAATATATCATTACAGGTAATCAACCTTTTGACACAAATGAATTTGAACATATTTTGTTACATGAAAAAGCACATGTAAGAGAGTGGCATAGTGTAGATGTGTTGATGGCAAATTTAATCTCAATCATTTTTTGGTTCAATCCAATTGCTTGGCTCTACAAAAAAGAAATTCAAAAAAACTTAGAATTTATTGCAGATGCTTATACCATTTCCTCTGTTCAAAATAAAAAAGACTATCCATACCTCTTATTGAAATCTGTTCCAACAAAACCTTACCCCTTTACAACCCAATTTTATGATTCAACAATTAAAAAACGAATAACTATGTTACACAAAACAAGATCAAAAAAAGTGAATCAATGGAAGTTTTTGACTGTACTTCCTCTGTTAGGATTATTCCTGTTTACCATGAACATCAAAACGGTAGCACAAAACAAAGCTGTCCAGACCATAATTCAAGAGGAACTTTCTGTTGAAATTATTTCAAAAGACTTTACAAAAACACAATTGTCTGCCTTACAGGCAAAACTTAAGTCAGAAGGAATCGAATTCAAGTATAGCAAGTTAAAGTACAATAGTAATCATGAAATCATAGGAATCGAACTTTCAGCCAAATCAAAAACCGGCAACAAAGTTAACCTATCTCAAAACAGCACTGTCCCTATTAGTCCTATCAAGATCTCCTGGGATGATCAAGGAAAGCTTTCCTTAGGCAATGTCAATGTTGCCTCAGAAAATCATATCACTTGGTTTGATTCAGATCTTCAAGATGACCATAAAAAAATAATCATCGAAAAAGATGGTGAAAAAAATGTAATGTTCATCTCCACTGATGGTGACGGTCAATCAATTATTTCTGAAGGTGAAAGGATTTTTATAAGTGAAGAAGGAAAAAAACACGTTATAAAAATAAAATCTGCGGGTGATGACGATTTGATCTGGATTTCAAAAGATGGTGATACCTTAAGTCAAAAATCAATGAAGGTCAAAACATTTAGTGAAGATGACGGAAAAAGTTATAAAGTAATTATTGAAGAGGATGGTGATGTTGATGCCAGTGAAAAAATCATCATTCAGGCAGATGGGAAAAAGAAAGAAAAAACAATGGTTTTTATTTCTTCTGATAATGAAAAACCATTGATGATCGTTGATGGAAAGGAAATTACAGATGGCTCTATAGATGATATTTCACCGGATAAGATCGAAAAAATGGAAGTATTAAAGGGTGAGAAAGCCACTGAAAAATACGGTGATAAGGGCAAAAATGGTGTCATTGTGATTACGACGAAACAATAAGTTCTGTATTTACAAGAGAATCATTTATTGAAATAATTGTATGTTTGTTTCAATAGATGATTTTTTTTATTTGATTTCCTATTTTTGCGCCATGAAAAAGGAACTTTTTAAAGCACTTGCCTTCATCAATAAAGCAGTCCTCCCTAGTTTTGGAAAAAAGCAGTTAGACATGAGTAAAGCGTCTAAATGGCAATTGGCCATTATCGGCTGGAGATATTATGTAACACGAAATAGTTTGGATTAAATTTTGTAAATTTAAGCTTAAACTATTCCCCATGGACGACCACGATAAACACGTAAAATTTTTTGTTGGCTCGTTGATAGAAATTCAGCGATTACAACTAGATCTCGACGATCAAAACATTCCTTCATTGGTAAAAAACAACTTTCAATCAGGATTGCGGTCCGGTTTTTACGGCGGATCTCCTTCTCAGGTAGAGCTTTTTATTTTTGAACGTGATGTAGAAAAGGCAAAACCTGTACTAGAAGCCTTTGAAAAGGAAATGAAAGCGTAATTTTTAGAGATATATTTTTTCTTTTCTTTAAAATAAAAGTATATTTGCAGCCCAAAAATGGCCTCGTGGCGCAACTGAATAGCGCATCTGATTACGGCTCAGAAGGTTACAGGTTTGAATCCTGTCGAGGTCACGATTAAATCAAAAAGCAAGCGAAATCAATAAGCTTGCTTTTTTGATTTTGTACTTTTTGATTTTCAAAGCGGAGCTTTGTCAGGAAGTTTGAGCGGAGCAAAGAAAATCCTGTCGAGGTCACTTGAAGCAAGAAACCGCGCTCACGGAGTGCGGTTTTTCATTTCTAGGAAAAGCTGAGATTGCTCAAGGCTTTGTATGGAAATGGGAAACCAGCAGCACAAGCTGCATGGTTTCTTTTTTGCAGAAGCGCGCTCCAAGGAAGTGTGTAAGCAAATCCTGTTGAGGTCACGAATAAATCAACAAAAATTTGAATACGAAGCAAGCTAAAAAACACAGCTTGCTTTTGTCTTTTACTGCGGTGAGTATTCTTTTGTTGATTTTCAAAGCGGAGCTTTGTCAGGATGTTTGAGCGAAGCAAAGAAAATCCTGTCGATGTCACTAAAGCAAGTCAAGAATAAATGAAATCAATTCGGCCTTCTACAACTTCCTCTTACTGCTAATCTTTGCATTCAAATACCATTTTTTGTAAATTAGTGCAATCGTCATCTATAAATTTTTGATCATGAACATTCCCTCAAGACTAGAACATGCTATCACCAAACTCTATACATCTTTTCATCAAAACACTTTAAATCCTGAAGATTGTTACAGATGTGCTGTTGGAAATATTTGCGATAACCAAGATTTCTGGAAACATTTTACTGATAAACACGGGTCCCAGGAATTGAATTATTTAGGCAGGATTCACGAATTAATGGGCCGAAAATATTTTGGTTATTTACCTTCAGAATTATTAAAAATAGAATCTGTATTCCTGGAAAGTTGCGGATATAAAAAATCTTCGGTGCAAAAAAAATCAATTACTGACCGTTATAGTAAAGATCAATTGTTCGAAGGGCTATGCCATGTTGTAGCCTATTTATGCACGCTGGAGAATATTGACAATGTGATGGGTTATTCAAAACTTTTCTGTCATAATAAAAATATTCCCCTATATGAATTACCCTTTTGATCAAATAAAAAAAGAGGTGTTAAAACACCTCTTTTTTGTTGTAAAAAGATCTTAGTTCTTACCAGATCCTTACTCTTTCTTCCGGAGCCAGATACATTCCATCCCCTTCTTTTACATCAAACGCAGTATAAAATGCATCTATGTTTTTAAGAGGTTGAGTAGCTCTGTACATTCCCGGAGAATGCGGATCTGTTAAAATTTGATTTCTTAAGGCATCATCTCTCATCAAGGTTCTCCAGACAGTCGCCCAGCTCATAAAAAATCTTTGTTCAGGTGTAAATCCATCCAGATTTTCTGGTCGGCCATTGGCTTCAAAGAACAATTGCAAACCATCGTAAGCACCTAATAATCCTCCAAGATCACCAATATTTTCTCCTAAAGTAAATTTACCGTTGATAAAAACACTATCCAATACTTCAATTTTGCTGTATTGCTCTGCCAAGGCATCACCTCTTTTTGTAAACTCTTCTAAATCAGTATCTGTCCACCAGTTCTTCAAGTTTCCATCCTTATCAAACCTCGAACCTGAATCGTCAAAAGCGTGAGAAATTTCGTGCCCGATTACAGCACCCATTCCACCGTAATTCACTGCTTCATCAGCTTTATAATTATAAAATGGTGGTTGTAAAATTGCTGCAGGAAATACAATTTCATTATTTCTGGGATTGAAATAAGCATTTACAGTTTGTGGTGCCATTCCCCATCTTCCCTTATCTACCGGTTCGTATAATTCAGAAAAATTCTTAGCTGTTTCAAATTCCTGAACGGCTTTCATGTTTTCTGCCAATGAATTTCCTTCTTTAATTGATAAAGTAGAATAATCTTCCCATTTATCAGGATAACCTATTTTTACAGTGAGGTTCTCTAATTTTTCAATCGCCTTTGCTTTGGTATCTTCACTCATCCAATCCAGTACCTTAATTCTATTTTGGAAAGCTGTGATGACATTGGCGATCATTTGCTCAGCTTTAGCCTTAGCTTCAGGTGGAAATTTAGCATCGACATATAATTTACCCAGCGCTTCACCTACAGAACCAGTAACTGTTCCCAGAGCTCTTTCGTCCAAAGGTTGTTGCGCCTTTGCACCTCTTAGCGTTTTAGAATAAAAATCCCAACTGGTTTTTTCCATCTCAGTACTTAAGCTTCCCGCAGCTCTTCGCAAAGTAGACCATTTAACCATGGTTTTTACATCGTCTAAAGATGTAGTTTTCATAACCTTGTTAAGCGCATCCATATATTTGAGTTCTGCAATAATTACAGAATCTACTTCCTTCTCTATTCCGGCTTCTTTAAACATAGTTTCCCATTGGAAAACCGGAGATATGGTTTGCAATTCTGCCAAAGTTCTTGGATTATTTCTCTTTCTGGCATCTCTTCGTTCTACTTTATCCATTCGAGGCTCGGCAAGTTTTGTCTCTAAAGCCAAAACTGATTCTGCCGTTTTTTTAGCTTCATCACCTTCCACTCCAGTAAAACTCAAAAGATTTACGATAAATTGCTTGTATTGCTCTCTGATCTCTTTTGATTTTTCATCTTGATTGATGTAATAATCTCTGTCGGGTAATCCTAATCGACCCGGAGAAATGTACATGGTGTTCATTGAACTATTGTTTAAATCAGCACCCACACCAAACCCGATGAACGGATTGGAAATAGTCACATCTTTGGCAATTAAACTTTGCAGCTCGGAAATACTTTTTGCATCGTTAATACTTTTTAAAGTAGGTAAAATCGGGCTCACACCTAAACTATCTCTGGTTAAAGTGTCCATTTCAGACCTAAATAATAAAAGTGCTTTTCCCTGATCAGTATCAGCATTATATGCACCGGATTCCTTTGCGAAAGAAATGATCTCCAACAAATCTTTTCGTGTAGATTTTCTCAACACATTGAATCCACCCCAACTCACTTCATCTTCCGGGATCTCATTTTCTCTTAGCCAAGTACCATTGACATAGTTAAAAAAGTCGTCTTTCGGATTTACATTGGCATCCATATTAGCCAACACAATTCCTTCTACTTTTTCTTCAGGTTCTGCTTCCTTTTCAGTTTTCTGACACGCCGCTAAACTAAAAAGCAAAACAGCCAAAAAAACAGGACTTAACAATCTAATTCTTTTTTGATTAATCATTTTTTTTATTTATTCATATTAATTAATAATTCCAGTTACAAATGTAATCTTCTGAACGAATTGACATTATCTATCTCAGTAACAAATGATACATAATGAGGTCTGACTTTAGTTAAAAATGTGATGAAATTATTATCGTTCACTCTTTTTTACAAATGCGTGAACAAAAATAACCGAATAATTGTCATTTACAAATTCTTCGAACATAAAGTGCCAATCAATGCATAAATTCATTGACTCAAAGGTAAGTATACCTCAGTAACCCATTCGATTTCTTTTGTGTCAGTAAAGGGATTATTATGAAAAAATTCAACAGGTTTTAGACTCACCTCATAACTTTTTCTTAGGGCAAAATCATGGAGAGCAAACCAGGCTTTATCTGAATAGATATAATTTCCATTATAGATGGTTTTAAGGGAAGGCTGAGCAGCTAATCGATCAAATTTCAGCGTACCTCTTAAAGTGGGTTTGTCAACTGGATCAATTTCAATACACAATCTATAGTCTATCTCATTTTTATCTATATCCCAATCTGTTACCATGACAAATGGAAAACCCTTTCTGGCAATTTTGAGCTCATCCACCTGATGGATCAGTTCATAATTATGTTTCATCATTTGTTCTGCCTTATTGAAAACCGATATTTTTTTCACCTCTACAAAGGCATAATTCATTTCGGGCAGCTTATCCAAAACCACCTTATTCACTTTAAACTTATCAGTTAAATTGAGTTTGACTCCCTCTTTGAAGTCTTTAGAAATACGAATGATATCCTCTTTGAACTCACTTTTAAAAAAAGGTGCAGTAATCCTGTTCCATATCCTTTTACCAAGTTGCCTAAACCCCAAAGAAACCTGCGTGAGCGAATCATTTTCTGCTTGAAGTTTCCAAAAAAGCTCATAAGTCCGATCACTTTTTTTAAGCTCGAGCTGAAGAAGTTGATACTTCTTATCTTTCAGAATCTTGATTCCGGTTCCTTCCTGTTTTTCTAATTCTATGCTCCAATCCTTGATCAAGGCATAAGTCACACCAGGAGAAGTTGGCACTTTAAACCTGATGATATAATCGCTTTGTTTTAAAAACAGATACCAAAACGCCAATAAGCCGATTGCAACTAAAAAAAATCTTTTAAAAGTCATATTCAATTGACCAGCTCAAGTTTATTAGCTACAAAATGCCCCAAATTCTTACCCTGGATTAAACCATTATCTATTGCCGCTCTATAATGGATCCCGCCGTATAATCTGCTTATCGCCGCTTCGGAAGAAGCTTCATAAAAAGACCCAAAACTTCTAACCGGCAATCCATAAACCAATTCTGTAGTGTCTTCAAATGCAAAATTATCTCCAAAAATCTCGGTCAAAATTACAGAAGCAGCCCCTGAGACCACAGAGTGCCCGCTGGTGTATTCAGGAAATGGCGGTGTTTGTAAAACGGGAAGCCAACTCTCATCAAAGGTATTATTGATGATTGTTTCCGGACGAATTAAATTACTGCTGTATTTCTCATCCCAGCAACTGATGAAAGCGTCAGCCATTGCCATAGAAGCTTTGGCGTAGACATAGACAGTTTTAGAAAAATCCGCTCCAGCTTTTTCCGAGGCTATTTTACAAATGCCTATCCAATGCCCACCGGGAGTAATTTTCTTTGTTGCGAACATCAAATGTCCTTTTGTCATAGACACATAAGGATTACAGTCCCAGAAGCTGGCAATCTCAACACGCTCTTTGTCCTTTTCTTTGTCCGGACTTCCTCCGCCAAATGTATACACCTCCATTAACTCTTTGTAAAAGTTACTGTTTTTCTCCATGCTAAATTCTGGATGTGGAACGGGCTTAAACTGAGCTGCAGAATCAATGGCAAACGGTCTGATTTTACTCCAGTGGGGTTCAATACCATCCATATACATAGGGGGTGTTGGCTGCCAACGAGATAAATCATCAGATTTTACGGTAAATTTTGGCATTGTCCGTGTTTGACTATAATTGTCCTCTTTTAACCAAGCTTTTACATGATCAGCTACCTCCATACCGTAGGCCTTTGAGTCATTAAAAACTTTTGCATTCTTCTCCTGCCATGAATTATATAAACTATCGCTATACACATTCATCAGATCTTCCGAAAAAATAAGTTCTTTCCCAACCTCCAGAAAAGCGATGATCGAAGCCATTTCATAATTGAGATCCTTTTGATTTGGTTTAGGCGTGGCGCTATAATTCGTTACCATTCCTTCAATGGATTTATAATTTTGATCCCCCTGTGCCATTACTTCATAGCCTGCAACGGATGAATAGGCATATATTCTGCTGGCAACAGGTGGAGAAAAAATATCGTGCACGATAACCGATGTCAATTTATCCATCGCCTTGTGAAAATCACGAGGTGTTAACTCAATCTTTTCTTCCTTTTTTGCACAGGACAGTATAATCAAACTCAGTCCTAGTAAGGTTAAACTCTTTCTCATTTTTTTCATTTTTGTATTTTATATAATTCGGGCTTCGCGTTATTCAGGGTAATCCATAAAAAATCTTTATCATTCAAATGAATTATTTCCAGACCTCTTACCAGTTTATTAGATAAATCAATACCGAGCCGGGCTGTTGACATAAAGTTTGTCGGACTTTCTAAAATATACCCCGGCATGGCATCTAACCTTCCATGGAATGGTATTAATCCTGTAAAATTGCCGCCTAGAAGTATTTCATCTCTCCCATCCTTGTCAAAATCGTATACCAGAAAACGGGTGATCGGTGCGAGTTGTAATTCATCAGCAAAAGCGCGAAACTTATACTTGCCATCGATATTTTCTAAATAGCCACTTGCCAATTCCCGGACTTCAAATTTATCCATTTTTAAAAGAACTTCTTTATCAAAAATTTCCTCTGTTTGTTTCCCAGCAAACGCCTCATAGGAGGTAAACTTCTTTTTTAAAGAATTGATCTGTGAAGCGAGTTCGTCTTTTCCCAATAGCGGATAATATTTCCCGTTTTTTTCTATTGAAATGATCGTTTCAGTAGTCCCATTGTTATCGTAATCTCCGTAATACATCTGTAACGGAAAGTTGTCATTCGCCTTAAACTTACTGTTCAAGCCCCAGTTCCCGAGCACAATATCCTGATCTCCATCCCCATCTATATCAAACAGCTCCATTTGCTGCCAAAGCCCATTTAATTTTTCATCTTCTAAAAGAAAAACTTCTTCAAAACTCCCCTCTTTATTCTTAAAAAATCTAGGAGTCATCCACTCACCAATGACTACGAGATCGGTAAACCCGTCTTGATCCAAGTCAATCCACCGCAGGTCGGTGATCATTCCCAAGTTTTCGAATAATTCGCTTTGATAAGGCAAAAACTTCCCGCCTTCATTTTTCAATAAGTATGAGCCTGGAATTTTACCAAAATCATATGCCTTATAACCCCCAGCGACCAGGAGGTCCATATCACCATCCTTGTCAAAATCATCAGCGCGGGCAAGACCTCCATTTTCATAGATCAAAGGCAAAACATCTGCTTTATTTTTTAAACCATTTTTATCTCCGTAATATATCCTGTCTAACAAATTAACCGATTCTCTATAATAATCACCACCGCTACTCATCACAAAAAGGTCGTTTTGGCCATCTCCGTTGAAATCTTCAATAACCGCAGAAACATCTTCTTTCAAAGAATCCATTTTTAACACATTTTGTTCTGCTTCAAAAAACATTCCGTTTTTCTGAAAATATAGTTTTGACGGATTGAAAATGGAAGACCCCAAAAACAGATCATCTAATCCATCTCCATTAAAATCTTTTACCACAGTAGCCGGACCCTTATCTGAAATTTTATAGGGAATTAATTTTTGGCGATTAAAATCATTGTAGTCATTTTCCAGGTGTTCATAGGTAATTCCAAGAGAATCTATATCGATAGGAATAAATACTTTTTGATTGGTATCAGAATGATGAAGAGTGAAAAAATCTTCTCGGGTATTTGATGCCTTAACCACCAATTTTTTATTGGTTTTCTGATTATACAATTTCTGGATAGTTTGATCAGGCCAAATTACCCACAACGAATCGATCACCGCTGCTTGACCAAAACCAAAGTGTAGCATAGGTTCTGAGCTGGATTGAAATCCTTTGGTTGTAAATAACTGTTTAACCTGTTTTTTACCTTGATCAAAGGCAATCACTTTAGTACCTATGCCAAATACATTTTGTTTGTCATATTCAAATTGAAGACTGAGAAAACTTCCTAAGGCATTTCCTTTATTTTTGTATAAAGTAGGTGGCCGATTAAGGTTATTCGTAATTACATCAAGATCGCCATCATTGTCAAAATCTGCATAGGCTGCACCGTTAGAAATTAGTGTATCATTGCTGATCCAGTTACCCGTTTGATCCTTAAATCGAATTCCCGAGCCACCCTCGAAAATATAATTTTTAACATTTCCTGATGGCATTAACTTTAAGGCTTCCTTATCTATCAGATTGGTCTGATCGATCTTTTTTTGAATTTCCTCATTGGAGAAATATTTGATATAATCGAGATTATTCGGCCTTTTGGGTATACCTGTAAAAACAAAAAGATCCGTTTCTCCATCCAGGTTATAATCCTCAAATAAGGCAGACCAGCTCCAATCGGTTGCCGCAACTCCGCTGAGCAGTGCTGTTTCCAAAAAATTCTCTCCCCCTTGATTTATTTGCAACATATTACGGCTGAACTGAAAATGGTATCCTAATTTTTTAATTCTCAAATCCAGAATATCTAACCCTTCATCACCGTCAGAAGATTTAAGTACTTTTTCTTCTTCAGGGAGCATATCTAAGGTGATCAGGTCCATAAATCCGTCATGGTTTATGTCGGCAACATCACTACCCATTGAAAAGCGTGAAGTATGTCCAAAATACTGTTTAAGTGATTCAGAAAAGGTTCCGTCTCCGTTGTTCAGATAAAAATAATCATCCTCATGAAAATCATTGCAAATATAAATATCTATAAAACCATCATTGTTAAAGTCGGAAGTAGCAATTCCTAAACCATAACTATTATAGCCACCAAAGATGCCGGCTTCTTCACTTACGTCGACAAATTTACCCTTATCATTTCTCAATAATTTATCCCCGCTTTCATAAACCCTTTTATCTCTTATTGAGGCCGGACCAAAAGAATTGACCGAATGTACAGCGTGATTTAGCAGATACATATCTAAATCGCCATCGTTATCATAATCAAAAAAGGAGGCCGTAGACGAATAAGATTCAAAATTCAAACCGTACTTCTTGGCAGATTCTGTAAAGGTTCCGTCCTGATTATTGATATAGAGTTCATTCACCCCATCAAAGCCATTAATGCCAACTACGGCACACACATAAATATCTAAATACCCATCACCATTCACATCTGCCATGGTTGTACCCGAATTCCATTCTGACGACCCTGAGACCCCTGCAGATACAGTAATATCCTCAAATTGAAAATTCCCTTTATTGAGGTATAGTTTGTTGTTTTCCAGATTAGAAACCAAATAAATATCCGTTAAACCATCATTGTTGATATCTCCAACGGCAACACCACCTCCATTATAAAAATAGAGATAATCCAGTATACTCAATTCTTGGGTATCGGTAACTCGATTCACGAAGTCTATACCAACATCCCGTCCATTCATCTCATCAAATAAAAGATCCTTTTCTTTCTTTTGACAAGACAGCAGAACCAGTAAAAGAATAAAAGGAATCTTAGACTTAATCATTTAATCCGAAGAGTTTTGGAGCACTATTATTGATACCGATCATAAATAACGAAGGGTGTGTTTTATTTTGCAACCATGTCATTTGGGAAGCCTGACCTTTGACAAACAAACCGGATAAATTACTATTTACGCACCTGTACTTTTGATTAGGCTGACTTAATAAGACATCACCTGTACTTGCATCTGATCGCGTGAACTGCGGCTTATACCTGAAATCATTGCCCACGGTAATGATATCCAGGATACCATCTCCGTTCAAATCTTTAGTAAGAATAGCGTTTACACAAGACCTCTGAACTTCATTCGGAAGAGATACTATGGTAAAGTTATTATCTCCATTATTATAAGCAATAAGGCTTTTAAATGTAACTGCTTCTTTTACAATTGAATTCTCGACTATCTTAGTGGAGAATAAGTCATTAATAGAAGTTTTGGCATAATCTTCAAACTTAAGAACGGATTTTTTTAAAGAAGGAATCTGGTTGGAGAGCTCTTTTCTCAAAACCAACGGCACATCTTTTTGATTTATACTTCTCGTTAAAATTTGCTCAATGGTACCATTATTGTCAAAATCATTGATATACATTTTCGCCGGACTCTCCTCGGATGTTTCATAAAACCAATTGATTCCTTTGTTCCCTAAAACCAGATCCATATCACCATCGCCATCCAGATCGGCAACATTTAGGGCGGCCCATAATCCGGTGTATGCTTCAATGTTCGACTTGACCTTTTTTAATCTTCTGCCTGAATTCTCAAAAATCAGAGGAGCCATCCACTCTCCTGTAATCACCAAATCCATCTTTTGATCCTTATTCATATCCACCCAAACCGCATCGGTGATCATACCCACTTTTTTGAGATCGAAAGCCTTAGATTCTATGACATCTGTAAAGTTTCCTTTTCCATCATTTTCCAATAATAAATTTTCAGGGTCAACACCATAAATTCCCGGTATACTCCTTTGGCCGATAAAGAGATCGATGTCGCCATCACCATCAAAATCACAGGGAGCCACAACCCCGGTATTGAGTTGCACCGGTTTAAAAGACTCAGGTTTAAATTCGAAATTCCCCTGCCCGTCATTTAAATAGATCCTGTCATTTAAATATTCCTTTCTTTCAATCACATTATTCCCACCTGATCCAACATATAAATCTTGGTCACCATCTTGATCAGCATCAAAAAAAGCCGAAGCCGTATCTTCAAATATGGCATGATTTGCAAAAACCATTTGTTCATTTGCAGCATAGGTTCCATCGTTATTCTGCAAATAAAGTCTACCCGACTGCCCACTGGCTCCACCAATATAAACATCTTCTAACCCATCGCCATTCACGTCTGCCACAGCAAAAGTGGGACCCTCTCTGGACAACATTTTAGGAATAAGACCTTCAAAATCAAAATCTACATACTCATTTTCCATATGGCTGTCAAATTTGCCTTCCACCTCTTTAAAAATGGTTTTGATCTTTTTATTGGTAATTGGCATATCTGAAATGGCAAGCGTATTCAGATCAATTTTTACCTCTGTATTCAGTGGAATTACTTTTAAAACGACCCTGTGTCTGTCTGGTCTAAAAATCTCTACAGAATCTACTTTGCTTATCTCTCCAAGTCCAAACACCAATTTGTAATCAATAGAAGATTGAAAACCTCTAGATGGAATGAGTTCCTGACGATAAATTTTTCCATCCGCGTGCAATAAGATCAATGAACCAATAGCATAGGTATTCAGGGAATCCCCAATGACATTGACTTTAACAAAGTTCCTTTTATCCTTTTCATTTAGCTTGTTTTCAAAGACAAAGGATTTTTGATTTACATTATTTACAATGAGATCAAGATCTCCGTCATTATCCAAATCTCCATAAGATGCGCCATTAGAAAAACTAGGCATGTCCATTCCCCATTTATCAGCAACATTGGTAAAGGTCAGGTCTCCGTTGTTTTTTAAGATGTAATTGGGAATCGGGTTACTCGGCATTTGATCGATAACCTTTTTTTTGTCGGCCTCAATTTCTTTGACGGTCATATTTCTGATGATATCGTTGGCAAAAAAGTCAACGAAATCCTGGTTGGTCAGATCGTGAAAGATACCGTTAGAAACGTAAATATCCTTTAATCCGTCATTGTCTAAATCCACCAACAAGGCGCCCCAACTCCAATCTGTTTGTGCTACTCCCGATTGAAAAGCGATCTCAGAAAAGCTATTGTTGCCGTTATTAAATTGCAGTGTATTTTGCATGTACTGCTGATGAAAATCTCTGTTCAATTTCAGTTTGTAGATGTCATATCTTTCGAACTCACTGGTTGTTTTGAGCCTTTCATCGCCTTCAGGAAGCATATCTGTTGTAAATATTTCAGGCAAGCCATCATTATTCAAATCGGCCATATCAGCACCCATAGATGACATACTCATATGCTCCATCCAATCTTTACCTTCTTCTGAAAATGTCCCGTCTCCTTTGTTGATATACAAATAATCACGTTCGTAAAAATCGTTTGAAATAAATATATCGGGATAAAGATCTCCATTCACATCTCCGATGGTTACACCTAATCCAAAACCGATGAGACTGCTGTAAATTCCAGCACTTTCTGAAACATCAACGAATTTTCCATTTCTGTTCTCATATAATTTATCGCCTCCGCCTTTATATTTTTCATCGATTTGCCAATTTTCTTCTCTTAGATCCCGTTTGTTATTATAGCCCAATGTACTAACGGGAATAAAACTATTGTTGAGCATATAAACATCCAAATCACCATCCAAATCATAATCAAAAAAAGCGGCATGTGTTGTAAATCCATTATCAGCCAGACCATATTCTTCAGCCTTTTCTGAAAAGGTCATATCTCCATTATTGATAAAAAGTTCATTTTTCTGATCATCTCCTTCAATATTTCCCGCATTACAAACATAAATATCCAATAATCTGTCGCTATTGATATCCACCATCACCACACCGGTTGACCAAGCTTTCTTACCTCCTGTCCTACTTTTTTCAGTAATGTCTTCAAATTGAAAATTCCCTTTATTTAAATAAAGTTTATTTTCTTCCATATTTGACGTCATATAAACGTCCGACAAACCGTCATTATTGATATCAGCAATCGCCACTCCACCTCCATTGTAAAAATTTCGATAGGAAAAAACGTTATATCCATCGATATCTTTAAGGTTGTTGCTAAAATCGATCCCTGCATCCTCTCTTAAAACAAATAATGCATTTTTATTTTCTGTTACCTTATCCTCTTTTTGGGTGCAAGAGAATCCTACTAACACCAATAACCCAAAAACCACTAAATTTTTAAATCTGATCATTCTTTACTTTTCTTTTATCCAATATAAACTTTGATTGTTTCTCGAAATGACAAAATAGTTTTCTTTTCCTATTTGGATAGATTTGATATCCCTTATCGCTCCTGAAACAGTCATTTTTTTTGTCAGTTTGCTATTGACTTCAAAATTCCCCGATTTATTCGCGGTAAATACTTGTCCGGTTGAGGCATCCAGTCGTCCTAATTGCGTATTTAGCTGAAAATCATTACCAGCAACAAACATATCAACCTTTCCATCTCGGTCAAGATCTTGAATCAAAACAGCATGTATTGGGGAAATCTGTGCAAATTTAGGTAATTTAAACATCTCAAAGTTCAGGTCACCTTTATTTTCAATCAAAATTGATGCTAAATTAAAAACTTTTTTGACTTCTGCGGAACGGATCAATTCCTTTTTAAATAAATCCTCGAATTTCGCTTTTGCAAAACTGCTATAGCTCAAAAATCGCTTATTCAGAGAGGGAATTTGCTTGGTGATCTCATCTTTATTGGCAAAAACAGTTTCTTGGCCATCACTGAAATAAGTTATAATTGGTTCTTGCGTTCCATTTTTATCAAAGTCATTGATATACAATTTCATGGGTGCTTCTACTGAAGCTTGAAATCTTGAATTCATTCCCCAGTTGCCAAGTATAAAATCTGTATCGCCATCACCATCAAAGTCAATGGGCTCAATCACATTGTACAATCCGTTTGTTTGTGCTAAAAAATCAGAGGTGTGTTCTTTCAGAATTCCCCTATTGTTCAGAAATATCTTCAAGGGCATCCAATGTCCTACGATGAGCAAATCATCCCAGCCATCTTTATTCAGATCTGTCCAAACCGCATCTCTTACTAATCCCGGGTATGAAAGTCCGCGTACCTGTTCCGATGTAAGTACTTTGAAATAGCCATTTTCATTGATAAGCAGAAAAGACTCGGGTGTTTCTCCAAATTTTTGCGATACTGAGGAGCCTCCTAAAAAAATATCGATGTCGCCATCCAAATCAAAATCGTTTAGCGCTATGGCAGAAATATTCGTTTCTATTTTTGGCAATCGATTGTTTTCAAGTTTTAAATATCCATCATCATTGACAAACAAACTAGGTTGTAAATTTTCACCGGAAACAAATTCGCCGCCCCCATTTGCAATGAGTAAATCTAAATCTCCATCGTTATCTATATCAAAAAATTCCTGGTTGTTATTTTCGGTTGTGGAAATACTTTCCAAATCATTGTTCTTGTCTAAAACAAAAGTTCCATCATTCTGTTGCAGATACAAACAAGCACTTTGTTTTTTCCCATTTCCAATAAAAACATCATCCAGACCATCTCTATTTATATCGATCACAGAAATTCTGGGACCTAAATGCGAAGTCATATACGGTGCCAGTGGTTCTCTTAAAAATTCTTGTGAATCGAGTTCCGTATGCTTAAAATTCGGAATGAAATCAACTTCTTGATCAGCAATCACATAAGGATTCACATTCAACTTTTCTTCAAAGGCATTTTTAATATCTACAATTATCGACGAATTTAGAGTTGGATTTTGAAGAGTCTGAGCTTTTCCATTTGGCCATATGACCTGCAAAGAATCAATACGCTCAATATTTCCCAGACCAATTGTTAATTGAGCAGAAACAGAAGACAAATAACCTCTGGTTGGATAGTTCTCATAAAAAATGGATCTATCGCCTATATAAACTTTACATTTTACTCCTATTCCTAACTTGTTTTGATCTTCTCCGATAAAAGAAAGTTTGATAAAATGATGGTCGGAATGGAATTGCTCATTTCTGTTTTTATAAATAAATGCTACTTGATTCAGATTGTTCGTCACGAGGTCCAGATCACCATCATTATCCAGATCTGCATAAGCAGCCCCATTGCTAAAAGAGGGAATCCCCTGAGCTGTTTTAGTAAAGGTCAGATCTCCGTTATTGCTAAAAAAATAATTTGGTACTTTTTTTTGTGGGATTTCACCTATCATTTGCATGTCATCTGCTGTCATGCCTTTTGATAGTCTTTTCTGAATATTTTCATTAGAAATAAAGCTGATATAATCCATATCATTTGTTGCGCCATAGATCCCGTTTGAAACAAATATATCTTTCCAACCATCGTTGTCAAAATCCATCCATAAACCTGCCCAACTCCATTCAGAAGCTGATATACCGGACAAATAAGCGATCTCACTAAAATAACCGTTCTTCCTGTTTAAATGCAGGGTATTCTGCATATACTGTGGCCTGTAACCATTCTTCAGGTAATTTTGATATATATTAAAATTGAATTCATTTCCGGAAGTTTTGTAGGTTTCCAAATCATTGGGCAACATATCCATGGACAAAATATCTACTGCTCCATCATTATTAAAATCGGCTAAATCATTCCCCATAGAAAAATGAGTAGTGTGTCCAAGCACATATTCGTTCCGGTGAATTTGTTCTTCAAAGGTACCGTCACCCTTATTTAAGTATAAATAGTCGTTCTCAAAAAAATCATTTCCTACATAAATATCAGGATAACCATCCGAATTAAGGTCAGATACGCCCAAGCCCAGTCCAAATCCTATTTTACTGCTAAAAATCCCGGCCTCTTCCGTAAAATCCTCAAAAAATCCATTATTATTTTTATAGAATCGATCTCCAGAGATCGAATCTTTGATTGTCCTTTGTATCCCTTTTCCGTAGTTACTGGATGGATGAGTAGAGTGATTGAGTAAATACATGTCCAAATCGCCGTCCAGATCTGCGTCAAAAAAAGCAGCCTGGGTGGAATAACCTGAAAAATCTAATCCATAGTCCTTTGCTTTTTCTTCAAATTGTGGAATTCCACTCTCGTCAGAGCCCTGATTTACATATAACAAATTCCTGCCAGAAGAACCTTTCAATCCATTGACTTGACAGACATAGATATCGGGTAAACCATCATTATTGACATCAGTTATAGCAACACCTGTAGACCAACCTTCCTCAAGAAGGTTCGCTTTTTGTGCTACTTCTTCAAATTTGAGATTTCCTTTATTCAGGTATAACTGATTTTGTCCTTGGTTTGAAGCGAAGAAAATATCTTCCAAGCCATCCTGATTAAAATCCGCAATGGCGAGTCCGGCTCCATTATAATAATATAAATAAGATAAAATATTTAGCTCAGGCGTGTCTTTCAGTTCATTTTTAAAATGAACTCCGGTGAGTTCTGCAGGCAATAGCTCAAATAAATCATGGGTAGAACGATTTTCATTATGACATGAAAAAAGTATCAAGAATAAAAAAAAGAGGTAGGTGAAATTACTTTTGAAAGTCATTATAAATTATAAAAACGAAAAGTAATAAAAAAACAAATTGGGTCTTTCAAAAAACTTAAAAGACCCAATTCTAACATTAAAACAATTAAACTTATTAATAACCTGGGTTCTGCGTTATATTAGGATTTGCAAGTGCCGCAGCTGGTATTGGGAACAATACATATTTTGGATCAGATTCGTACTCCTTCAACTGGACAGGTGATAGAAACTTACCAAAACGAACTCTGTCGTTTCTTCTCCAACCTTCCCACCACAATTCACGGGCTCTTACATCCAGAAGATCATCAACACTATTTATGCTCGTTGAGCTTTCATTTTTAAATCCTTGAACAATGGTTTGAGCACCGGCTAAGTCTCCTTTTCTGGCCAGAGCCTCTGCTTTCATCAATAATGCTTCTCCGTATCTCGCAATCACAAAATCATTATCGGCATTATCTCCACTGTCATTATCAGGAACATATTTAACTCCACGAATACCCGCAGTTTCCAATGTAGCTCCTCCTGTAATCAAAGTGAGTTCTTTTGTGAAAACTAAAGGATTTCCTGGTCTATCTTTAAGTGCAGCTCCAACGCCGGGACCACCTGGTCCGTATTGCTGACCAATCTGAAAACCTACATTATACCCATTCTTTTCAGTAACATCAGGGAACCATTTTAAAATTCTTTCATCATTCGGGTCAAATTTGTCGTAGTATTCGGCCAACGTTGTAAAACCATTCCATCCCGAAGGTGTTTGGTTGTAATGTTGACCCATAAACCATCTTGAACGAACGTTACCCGAAGCAACTCCACCCACATTTTCTGAAACAAAAATAATTTCACTTGAAGTTTGGGTATTATCCGGCAAGAAGTTATCCCAATAGTCACCGGCCATACTTACACCGGAAATAGCATCGACATGCTGAATGACCATGTCCATATCTCCATTATCAAAATTATAAGGACCAGCAGGGTTTTCAGCACTGAAAACCGCTTTGTTCAGATACATTTTAGCCAATAACCAATGAGCAGCATTTTTATTGGCGATCGTCGCATCATTTCCTCCAGGAAGATTTCCCAAGATTTCAGTTAACTCCTCAATCACCCAAGCTGTTGCCTCTGGCCTGGTCAATACAGGAGCCGAAGCGTTTGGATCACTTCCTATCTCTCTGATAGGTGCAGATCCCCAAAGATCGATCACATGATAATAGTGTAAAGCTCTTAAGAATCTGGCCTCAGCTTCTTGCTGTGGACTCGGACTTGCACCCAAAACAAAGTTCGCCTGATTGATCGCTGAAAAAATATCATTCCATGTATCTCTGTTAAATCCATGGTCAGGAGCATAGGTTTGGGTATGTAATTGTCTCCATACACCATTATCATCCCAGTCCCCACCTCTCGTCGGACCCACTACTGCATCCGTAGAGTGTTCATCTAAACAGAACAAACGAGCCTGGTCTTGGTAAGGACCTCTCATTGCTGTATAGGCCGACGCAAGTAAATCCGCCGGATTGGCATTTGAAACTGCATATTCAGTATTCGCAACTTCAAATTCTACACCGTCTATTACAGTTTCTTCTAGATCTGTACAGGCCGTAAAGAGCAACAATCCTGCAGTGAAGAAACTTAAATTCCTTAATTTATTCAAATCTAATCTCATTTTTTTAAGTTTTTTTATTGTTAAAATCCTACAGAAAGACCAAGTGTAAATCCTTTAGAGTTTGGATAGGCCAAATAATCCATACCGGCAGAATTAACACCGCTGATGGCCTTATTGGTATCAACTTCAGGATCGAAGCCTGAATAATCCGTGATCACAAACAAGTTATTAGCACTGAATTGAAAACGAAGACGATCTACATAGTTACCCAATCTATCGCCATTGATCGTATATCCAATATTCAAGTTAGCAAATCTGAAGAAATCTCCTGATTCCAAATACCTTGTTGAAGGTGAGTTAGGATCTCCCTGAGCCTGATTTGCTGTAGCATACTCCAAAGGAACGTTTCTATCTCCCAGGAATGAACCTTTAAAGAACAATGCGTTGGCTGTGTTGTTGTAAATATATCCACCAAACTGTCCGTAGAAGGCCGCACTAAAGTCTAAACTTTTCCAATTTCCGTTTAATGAAAAACCTACGTTTGTATCGGGCAATCCGGATTTTTTCAACACTTTTTTAGATGCGCCACCCAAACCTGTATCACTTCCATCGGCAGCGGCATATATTGAGTTGCCATTGGCATCAAATCCTCTCCATTCGTTCAAATAGTAAGTATACAATGGCAATTTATCTGCAATAATTTGCGCATAAGCACCGGTTAATCCCTGACCATTAATTCCACCTGTTTCTATAAACAATGGGAAGTCCTGCATTTCATTATCCAAGAAGGCTGCATTTCCGGAAAGAGACAATGACCAATCTTCATTTCTGATCACATCCCAGGTCAAAGAAATCTCATAACCTGTATTTTTCAACTGACCCGGTAAATTTACGAAGGTAGCAGCTCCGGCATTATTAGGTACGTTTGACGCACCAGGTTGAGGGAAGATCAAATCTTCAGTAATTCTGTGATAGTAATCAAACGATCCACTTAAATTATTGAACAATCTAAAATCGATACCAATACCGTAGTTAGTTGTAGTCTCCCATTTCAAATCAGCATTCGAGTTACCCGCTTGTGAAAGACCTCCGTTGTTATAACGGCCGTAAGCTCTTGACGAATAAACCCCAAATTCTTGGTTACCCACAATACCCCAGTTACCGCGAACTTTTAAGTTATTTACAGGACTGTCTTCATTTTCAAAGATCTTATAGGCCACCCCAACTGCAGGGAAAGTACCATAGGTTTCATTCTCACCTACTTTGCTCGATCCATCAAAACGCAAAGAAGCATTTACCAATAAATTATTAAATATGGTCATTTCTGCACGAGCAAAGAAAGATTGCAACTCTTGAACATTTTTTAATGAAGAAGCTCTGAAATCACTATTCTTACCCCCCTCAATATTGTCTACCAAATTCTTTTGATTCACATTAAAATATCTCGCAGAAGCAGTATTCGATTTATATTCATAAGAATAGAATGAATATCCTAACAAAGCGTTCAATGAAAAATTCTCACTAAAATCATTGCGGTAGGTCAAAATATTTTCAAAGGTCTTATTGAATCTTTCCACATCAAACAGAAAAGCCAAACCTCCAGCAGGAGACCCGTCAGCAGTTGTACCACCTGATACATCGTTCAATGGGAAATCAGCAGCTAATTGAGAAGCTCTGTCAGATGTAGAATAATCAACACCAAATACAAATTTGTAATCTATCTTGTCCGTGATATGCACTGTTGGAGATATACTTGCCAAAATACGCGTTGTATTGGCATTATCATCATAACTGTTAAGCAATTGAACAGGGTTCAAATAGTCTGTTCCTTTTACAAAATAAGAACCATCGTCATTAAAAATCGGATAAGTTGGGTTCCAGTAAAGAGCAGATCCTAAAAGGTTACCTATAAATCCGGCACCGCCGGTAATCAATTGTGCTTTGTCAGCAATATGAGAGGTAAGCACATTAGTTTCTAATAAGACCTTTTCATTAAATGCTTTTAGGCTGTTATTCAATGAAAAAGTATATTTCTGCATACCTGTTTCCTTTACAATACCTTCTTGGTCTAAATATCCAAATGACATACGTGTTCTTGAATCATCTCCGGAAAAACTAGCAGAAAGATCGTGACTAATGGTATTAGCCGTGCGGAAAATAGCATCTTCATAATCATAACCTCTAGATCCGTGATCCAATCCGGGAGAACCGTTTAAAGAAGCCTGCTCTGCATATTGTTCAGAAGACATCATATCTATTGGATTCGAAACTTTTTGGAAACCCATCGAAGTTGAATACTCAAACTGAGGTTTTCCTATTGTTCCTTTTTTGGTAGTGATCAAGATTACCCCATTTGCACCTCTAGAACCATAGATTGCCGTAGAAGAAGCATCCTTTAACACGTTGATACTTTCAATATCATCCTGATTGATAAAGTTCAAGGGGTTTCTTGGAGGGGCACTACCCAAACCATTTACATCACCACCACCAGCAGATACATCACCTCCGGCAAGTGGTACTCCATCTACCACGATCAAAGGATCATTTCCTGAACGTATTGAGCTGTTACCACGTACACGAATATTTAAGCCTGCTCCTGGCTCCCCACTCGTTTGAGTAATTTGAACACCGGCAACTTTACCTCTCAATACTTCTGCAGGGTTCGCAGCATTGACTGTTGTAATATCTTTTGCGCCAATTGCATCAATGGCACCTGTAGCATCAGATTTCTTCACAGTACCATAACCGATAACAACCACTTCATCAAGTGTTTGAGCATCTGCCAATAAATTGACATCAATCGTTGTTCTTCCATTAACGGGAACGTCTTGGGTAGAAAAACCCACAAAACTAAATTCCAAAACCGCATCTGCGGGTACGTTGTCGATAGAATAATACCCGTCAAAATCTGTGGCAGTACCATTATTAGTACCTTTAACCACCACATTTACTCCTGGTAGTGGTCCTTCCTCAGAGTCAACTTTACCCGAAACTGTAGTTTGAGCAAGCATAGCCCCACTGCACAGCATCGTGATTAAAAGTAGAAATCCTTTTAGCAAATTAATTCTCATAATTCATAAATTAGTAGTTAGTTTAAGTAATTGTTAATTGTGATTATAATAAAAGTAGTTTAACGAAAATATCAATTTTATGGAAATCTTAACAGAGAATTAGGGAAAATGGCAAAATATAGCTTCGAAAACGATTTCGGAAATTACTTTTTTTATACCTTTATCCTTATTTTTTGTTAAAAATCAGCTGAATACAATTGATTATAGATTATATTCTTAATTGATGTGTATCAAAACGAACTCAATCCTTTAGGTTAATTCACTTTTATGGAAAAGCATAGTCTTAAAACAATTGCTCGAAAACTTGGTATTTCAGTTGCTACCGTATCCAAAGCGCTCAATGACTATAAAGATATTAGTGCTGCTACTAAAAAAAAGGTTAAAGACCTGGCCGAAGAATTAAATTTTGTTCCTGATTCTGTTGCTAAAAGTTTACGAGCCAAACAATCGCGGCTGATTGGTTTCATCGCTCCGGATCTTCTGCATCATTTTTTCTTTAACATATTGTCGGGCGTTTTAAAAGTGGCTCAAGAAAAAGATTATTATGTCATTGTTGCTAGTTCGGAAGATAACATGGAGAATGAAATAAGACAGTTGCATTTATTAGTAAACAAAAGAGTTGATGGAATTTTATTGGCCTTATCGGATAACACTTTAGATTATGGTCATGTCAATAATGTCCTACAGAATGACACTCCTTTAGTACTCTACGATAAAGTAAGTAAAGGGGTAAAGTGTTCGAAAGTCGTTATTAATGATAGAAAAGCAGCCCAAATGGCGACACAACATTTAATTGATATTGGTTGCCATAAAATTGCCGAAGTAAGGGGGCATTTTAATGCTTTAACTGCGATAGATAGGTTTATTGGATATAGAAACACTTTGCGAGATAATGGTATACCCTATAAAAGAGAGATCGTTTTTGAAGCCAATGGCCCAACAATAAATGATGGCATTGCTATTGCTGATAGAATTTTTGAACATAAAGACAACATAAACGGGATACTCTGTCATAATGATCTTTTGGCGATTGGAATTATTATCCGACTAAATGAACTTGGTGTAAAAATTCCCGAAGAAATCGCTATCCTTGGCTTCAGCGATTCTCCTTACACAAAAATAACGCAACCTAGCTTAACTACCATCAAACAACATGGCCATGAGATTGGGCGAAAGGCCTGTGAAATTTTGATAGAGGAAATTGAGGCCAAAGTGGAAAAACGACCCTTCAAATTAAAAACCATTGAAGTTCCCATAGAATTGATCAAGAGAAAATCTACCAGCAAGTCATTGACTTGAGGTCAATTGAATTCTTACTGAAGTTTATTTTACCACTATGATTTTTCAACAGCAATTTATTTAAGACTTTGTACTCGTTCAGATATCCTCATCGAACTTATGCTCATTTTCCTGTAAGCTGTTTACTAAGTTCCTCTAATGGCACACCTTTGGTTTCCGGCATCATAAATTTGACGAAAAGTAATTGCAAAAACATCATCACCGCAAAAATAAGAAATACGACACCCGGTCCAATTGAACCAAATAAAAACGGAATAGCAGACGGTATAATGGCTGCCAAGACCCAATGTACAGAACTGCCAAAAGCCTGTCCTGACGCTCTTAATTGATTCGGGAAGATTTCGGAAATGAACACCCAGATCACTGCTCCCTGACCAATGGCATGAGCGGCTATAAAAATGAACAAAAACACAGGGACAAAAAATCCTTTCCATTCTAAAAAGAATGCCATAGAGACCAAGGACAAAGAAACAATATAGCCCAAAGAGCCAATGTACATCAATTTTCTTCTGCCGAGCTGATCTATTAAAAATACACCGAGCAATGTAAAAATCAAATTGACCAAACCAATACCTACCGAACTCAAAAAGGCACTACTTTTATCGATCCCCGCTTCCTCAAAAATTCTGGGAGCATAGTATAAAAATGCATTAATTCCGGAAAACTGATTAAAAAAGGCAATAAGAAAAGCCAGTGTCAATGGAAATCTGTGTTGCTTTTTAAAAATATGGTCTGTCTCATCTTGTTCTGCAGTGTCGGCCTCAAAACCCGCAACGATCTCTTCAGCATTGGATTCCGGATAAATTCTTTTGATCAATTTTAATGCTTTAGCGTTCTTTCCCTTAGACGATAGCCACCTTGGGCTCTCAGGAAGTGTTAAGGCAAGAAATGTATAAATGATTGCAGGAAAAACTTCTACGCCCAACATCCATCTCCAGGCATTATCCCCTATATTTCTCAATAAATAATTGGAAAGAAATGCGATTAATATGCCTAATACAATGTTGAACTGATATAAAGAAACTAATTTCCCTCTATTTTCAGCCCTTGCGATCTCTGAAATAAAAGCTGGTGCGGCAATAGTAGAAACCCCAATACCAATTCCTCCTAAAAAGCGAAAAAATGCAAATACGATGGGGTCATTTGAAAAAGCAGATCCTAATGCCGAAACACTATAGAGTAAACCAATCAGAACCAATGTTTTTTTTCGACCTAATCTGTCTGTTGGGATACTTCCAAAAAAAGCTCCGATGACAGTTCCCCAAAGTGCCATACCCATGACCACTATTCCGTGGAAGGCATCACTTGAGCCCCAAATATTTTGTAATTGTTGGTCAGCTCCGGAAATGACCACGGTGTCGAAGCCAAAAAGAAAACCCGCCAACGCGGCTGTTAGTGACCAAATAAATATTTTATTTTTCATAAACTCCTTAATTAGGAAAAAAAGATACAAAAAAAGAAAACAGATCTTATTTTTCGTCAGATCTGTTCTCTATGCTAAAAACAATTAAATAATTATGAAAATTAATAGGGACAATACACCCGATTAACTTGTTACTCATCCTAATCGAATGAATGTCGAAATGAATGTACTAATTATGTCAAGGCAAATTTGACTTCATAGCATAAAAATTGAGTTTTAAACACCGAAATCGATTTAGTAACACACCTAATGTGCTCCTTTGAACACCCTTTCTTCTGTCATTTAATTGCCCTTCATTTTTACTGTGTCAATTATTAAACTGTGCTGCCATCAAATGATCCGCTTTTCCAAATTATTCAAAAAAACAATAAACCATAATTCAAAGCGTTGTTAGTTGGGTATATCTATGCCTTAAGAAAATATTATGATCCTGAATTTTGAATCTATGAGCATACAAAGTAAGTATCAAGAAGCTGCTCTTTTTGCCGCGGAAAAACATCAAGTACAGAATGTTCCCGGTACCAAAGCAAATTATTTTTTGCACTTGTCTAATGTGGCGATGGAAATCTTTCTTGCTGCTGCAAATACTCCTGATTTTGATCTGGAATTTGCCGTTCAAGTAGCCTTATTACACGATACATTAGAGGATACCCATACAAGCTTTGCTGAAATCAATGAAAATTTTGGACCCTATGTGGCACAAGCCGTTTTGGCACTTACAAAAAACGATCAACTACCTCAGGAAGAACAAATTTTTGACAGTATCGAGCGAATTAAAAAATTACAAACAGAAGTTTGGGCGGTTAAATTAGCCGATAGAATCAGTAATTTACAACCTCCACCGGAACATTGGAATGGAGATAGAATCATGAAATACAAAGAACAATCTGAAAAAATACATTTACTATTGAAGACCGGTAATGAATATCTGGCAAAAAGATTGGAAGAAGTAATTAAAAATTACCCTTGATCAAATCATCTTCGAGCTCTTCAATTCTGGCCCTTTTATTAGGCTCCCTAAATCTTTTCGCATATTCGGTGTGGTAAGTATGTGTTTTTAAAAATCCTATTTGGATCTTTATCCATTCTTTTTTTCTCTTGATCTTCCCACTTTCATTTAATTCTGCAAAAAGCAGTTCAGAGATAGGATGATAATCCGCTCTACCCAGGTAATCTAAATCCACATCGCATATTATTTTTTCCAATTGATTTTTGGGCATTTGAGGAATTTTTGTCGCCAGGATCATTTTTTGTACTTGGGCAATATCTTCTTTTGAAAAACCAAATTCTTTCATGAGTTCATCCGCCATCTCGGCTCCCGTTTCTTCATGATTTTCAACACTTTTCACAAAACCAATATCGTGCAGTAAAACTGCCAATCTCAATAGTCTAGCTCGATATCCATCTATCTTTTCTCTTCTGATATAAGCATTGCAAACTTTCAGAGCATCTAAAGTGTGGTGAATACCATGGTAATGTAAATGAGGAGGAAGCTGGGTCTTGAGAATTTTAAAGATTTTATTTCGTAACGAAACATATCCATTCATTATACTGCACTTTGCATCATAGAAGATATAAGCCAAAATACAACAAAAGAAATCACAAAAATAAAACTTAAAGCAAAAAACTTGATAGATTTTTGAACGCAGTCGAATTTCGCATCGATGATCTTGCTCTCGGCATGAATTTGTTCACTCAATTGTTGGAAAAGCTTCGCATGATCCCCGCAAACTTCAATAGTTCTTTTGGTGTATTCTTCTATAGAACCAAAAGCATACACAGCATCTTTAAAAAAGAAGACATTCTTTTCGTATTTTAGTTCCATTTGGGGTTTGAAACAGATGAAACAATAATAAATCGATACTAAAACACAAATGAGCCAAAGAGAGACCAAGGCAATCAAAAAATAATTATCTCTCAATAAAGATCCTATATACTCTAACCTATCTACGAATAAACCTAAAATTAAACTATGAAACGAAAAAATAACCCCGGCCTTTAATTCAGACCCTTTTATCAATTTTTCTAAGCGTTCAAGCTGCTCCCAATAATTATTGGGATCCTGGGATTGTAAATCCACAACAGGTTTTAGTTTGGGATGTGTCATGGCACTAACTTATTTTATCTTTTTTTATAATTATCTCTGCGTTTTTCTCTTTTTTTAATTTCAACCCTTTTACAAAATACATTTTTAAATGACCTTTATTCTTAGCCTCAATTTCTCCTCTGTACTCACAATCATAAACATCTTTGATCAAATCATAGGTATCTTCCGAGACATTGATCATTCCCGGCTCAGAGTTACTCTCCATCCTGGCAGCCACATTGACCGTATCTCCCCAAATGTCATAAGCAAATTTCTTTGTCCCTACTACTCCAGCAACCACCGGCCCTGTATTAATTCCTATACGCACATCAAAACAGGTAATCCCTTCTGGTTGTACTAATTTTGTTGACGATACAAAATTGACTATTTCAAAGGCGGCCTGAACCATCCTTTTTGCATGGTTTTGAGATGAAATCATCAATCCCCCCGCACACATATAGGCATCTCCAATGGTTTTTATCTTTTCTAAGCCGTATTTTTCCATAATTTCATCAAATTTAGAAAAATAAAAATCAACACTTTTTACAAGAACTTCTGGTTTCAGATTTTGAGCATAGGAAGTAAAGCCCTTAAAGTCTGTAAAAAGTACGGTTACTGAATCATAACTTTTAGCTTTTACTTTTCCGTGTTGCTTCAATTCTAAGGCAGTTTCTTCTGGAAGTATATTGAGCAAAAGATCATCGGATTTATTCTTTTCCTTTTCAATGATCTGCTTTGTTTTTTTCATAAACCTGTACCGGTTAAAAACCCCCATGACCAATAAAAAGAGGAGCACAGTAGAAAAAATCGTTCCATAAATCACATTTCTTTGCTTCTGTACTTTGAGTTCCTGAATTTGGCCTTCCTTTTCCAATAAGCTGATCTCATCCTGTTTTTTGTTTAAATCAAAGTCGAATTGCAAACCTCTGATCTTATCATCTGTTTCTAGATTGAATAAAGAGTCATTTTGCGCCAAATACTTACGTTGATAGGTATAAGCATTTTTAAAATCCTCCTTTTTCACATAAGCATTAGACAATTCACGGTAAACATCCCTTAATTCATATGGAAAATCCAAATTGGCAGCCAAATACTCGGCCTCGTTAAAAAATTTTATGGCTTCATCAGGATTGTTGGTTTGATTGACTATTCCCTTTTCAATCAATATTCTGATCTTATCGTATTGCTGGTCATTATTAAGTGCAATTTCATAACCGAGATCCAGATATTTATTAGCACTTTTAATATCGCCTAAATGAAAATATGTCTGACCCAAAAACATAAGGTTTTCCGGATAGTAAAACGTATTTTCAGTTATCGGCAGCGCTTCAGTAAATATTTTTAACGCTTCCTCGTAATTTTTCTGGTTGTATTTAATGAGACCAACTCCTATATAATAAGCTTTAGACAAACCTACATTATTAATTAACTTGAGATAAGGCAACATTTTATTGTAATAGGTCAAGGCCAGATCATAATCCTGTGGGTTGTCTGCATAAGTAATTGCTATATTACCCAAGGCAGAGACAATTCTCATTGAATCGTTTATTTTTTCGGCTATACTTAGCGATTGTAATCCACTTTCGATGGCTCTGGCACTGCTTCCCTGCATTCGATATATGCCGGCAAGGTTATTCAAAATGTTCGCTATACCTGAAGAATCCTTCGCACTTTCGTAGTTTTCAAGAGACTGCTCATAATAATTTAACGTTTCTTTGATATTGCCCAAAGATGAATAAACAATCCCTATTTGTTTTAATGCATTTGCTTTCCCCTTTGAATATTGAATATCTTCAGCCAGAGCGTTTGCTTTTTGCGCATATTCCATAGCCTGATCAAGATCTCCAGATCTTCTCAAATGGATACTGATTTCGTTCAAAGTATTAACAGCTACACTATCTTTTGTGCTCCTTTCAAGAACGGCTTTTAGACTATCTAATTTAATGTCCTGACCATGGGCAACAAAAAAGCAAAGGCATAATACAGTGATTACACCTTGCTTAAATGTTTGTAATATATGTCCCAAAAGTTTAGACTTCATTTTAATTCTTTATTACCTCAAAGGTAACAATTCTGGATGAAGTTGTAATTCTCACAAAATATATTCCGTCTTGTTGATTACTGATATCCAAATAAATATCAGACGAATTGTTTTTCTTAAATGATTTACTAGAGACGATAATCCCACTCATATTCAGAACATCGACACTTCCGGATTCAACCACATTCCGCTTGATTGTCAGTGGTCCGGTGGTTGGATTTGGGTAAACTACATAATCCGTATTTTGATCTACATCAGCTCCTTTCGCATCACATTTATTCGAGTCTAAGCTGGCCTCAGACGAAATAGACGTTTTTTGTGTACCATTGAAAGTAGACAAATTCCAATACAATTTATTTCCATCGAACAAGATTGAAAACGTTCCTTCTCCCGGGGCAAAAACCACAGGCGTTGATCCACTGAAATTTCCTTCAGAGGTCAAATTATTATCTATTCCATTCAACACATAAATGGGTACATCGTTAGGGTTGTAATACCTGAAATTCGCTACGTATTTGAATCCATTGGTGCCAATGGCATCATACTCAACGCAATCTAAATAAGTTCTGACATTATTTAAATTATCATCAAATGCCGTCACATAAAGTGATCCTGAACTTTCCAGATTCACAACATAATTTTCAGGATTCTCTATTCCTATCTTATAGACGCCAATATCACCTATAGCATAACTATCACCGAGATCATTGATAAAAGTATAGGTCAAACCAGAAGGGAAAACAACCGACTCAGATTCATCATAGACGAATCCACCAAAACTAGGTATAATGACATTCAAATCTACGGACTCGCCTTCGGTGATTAAAATATCGTTTGTCGACAAATTGAGTTGAGCCCTTTCAACGGTCAATAAACTGTCTGCATTAGTATACTCTACCTCATAATTATCCAAAGGAGGAGAAATAGTAAGTATATATTCTCCCACAGGTATTTTAGATTGGGTAGTGTATACATCATTTAAATTGGTGCAATTATATAAAATGCCTCCAGGGAACACGCTGCTCAAATTATCATTAAAGGCAAATCCGGTTATTTGTGTATTGATTTTTGACAATGGATTTTCGCCATATTTTACCGTTACATCATTTAAGGTCACAAGTAATTTTGCTTTAGTAATCTCAAGTTTACCATGTTCTTGAGCATACTCAATTTCATAATTGTCTGTTCCCTGAACCTTAATGTCATATACTCCCGTACCGGGAATACTTTCAAAATTTTCACTGCCGTACTCCAAGCCATTTGTATCGATGAAAGCATAGGCCAATCCCTCAGGAAAAACAGAGGTGATTGTTTCATCATTGACAAATCCGGTTATTTCAGTATTCAATTGGCCAAATGGCAATTCACCGAATTTGATCTCCAAATCTTGGGTTGAAACTGTAAGTGTATTCCTGACAATGGTCAATTTACCGGCGTTACTGCCATAAATCAAATTATAATTCTGAGGCTCTCTTATTCTGATATCGAAGGTACCGACTCCCTGACTATTCAGTTCATCAGCTTCTACTTCTTCACCAGAAGCATTGATAAAGTAATAAGGAATGCCATCGGGGTAGATCATTGCTGAAGTTTCATCATAGGCCAGACCTTCAAAGGTTGTTGTGATCAATGGCAATGGATCTTCGCCGTATTTGATCTCAAGGTCTGCTATTTCAGGTTGTAATCCTTTGGGTAATACTGATAATTCACCTGATCTGTAGACTACATTAAAATTGGAAGCCATTGGATTTAAAAATGCACCCGGATAAATAAGATTGTTAGTTTCGCCGGTTACATTTTTTCCTGTAATTAAATTGATAGAATAAAACTTTTCAATTTTACGTTCAGGATCTTCTTCTGTTGGAGCATCTGTCAAATCGAAAATTGAAAATACTCGAGTATAATCGTTCAGATCATTCTCATCTCCGAATCCACTATCATTTTGTATGCTGGCTTGAATTCTGCCATTCTCGATAACCAAATCAACAAGATTGTTAAATAAATTCATCGCATTTTGAATACTGGTCTGAATCCTGCCATTTTGTATACTGGCCTGAATTCTTCCGTTAATAATGGTCTGATCAATAAAATCCGTAAATTGTACTGCTTCCAGGCTCACAAAATTATTTTGTATACTTGTCTGAATTCTGCCATTTTCAATTCCTCTTTCGCTCGAGATCCAACCGCCATTTTCAATAAAGGAAAGTATCTCACCATATCTCGCATTTTCAGTTGTCAAATCATTTATCAAAAGCATGGTGTTATTGAAATCATTTTGATAAAAATCGCTTTGATGAGCTGTTTTAATTCTGGTTTTAAAGTCTTCAGAATCCGTTATACCAGTTAAATCAAAATTATAGGATATGGGAATTTCTAGCAGGTCGCCATAGGTAATGGATACATCTTCTGCTTTTATTTCCAAATCCTTTTTGGTCACGCTAAAACTTCCTGCCACAAAGTTGATCTGATAATTGGCCAGTTGTTCCTCAGTGAGTTCCTCCTCAAATTGAGGCGTGATAAGATAAAACTCGTTTACATCAGGATAGGGAAAAACGGCCGGAGAAGTAAATTTTACTTCGGGCAGACCGGTATCCTCGTAAGTTAGACCCTCGGGTAATCCTTCAACATGAAAAGAAAACTCATAAGATTGTCCGTATTCAATCGAAAAATTATCGGCTACAATATTTACCACGTATTTTCCGTCCGGATAGAAAGTCAGTCCATTGGATATTCCTTTATCAGCACCGGTTTCTGTTTTGCCTTCTGTCTCGACAGTCAGAACAGGATTACCTGAAAATGTATTTACCTGCGCAACAATCTGCGATTCGCTTACAGAGATAATTTCCAGCTCCTGACCGTCGAAAATTACGGTAGGCTCACTAGGCAAATACTCTCCTAAGATCGTTACGTTAAAAGGTGTGACTCCAGGAGTAATTCCATCCTCAACAACCAGTTCGGTAATGTTGGCGGTTTGAGCAGCAATTTGTGCAAAGGCTGCCTCCATATTGATGAGACCTTCCCCTGCCTGATTCTTATCACCGGCAGGAACTGAAGTTTGTTTTACCAGTTGCAAAGCTTTATCCGCCTTGATATTGGTCAACTCAACTGCCTCTATGGGTAGTCCGTTAGGATACCAGGAAGGCAGAGCCGACATCAACAAGGCAAAGGCTCCAGCGGCGTGAGGGGCTGCTGCCGAAGTACCGAAGAAATTCGGAAAACCTGTTCCATCGACATCTACACCAATGGAAGAAACATTTGTGTCAACACCATCCGGCGCTGATAATTTAATTTGTAGTATTTGATTGCTCGATAAGGTACCCGCAAACGAAGAAAACGATTGCGGATCCGGATTTTGAGCAGTCCTGTAATCAACCGCTGCGATTGCATTGGCGGCCGGAGTCATGGCATGACCACTCACTGTTGGAGCACCTCCATATTCTAAAAATTCAAGTCCATCAGAACGGAAAGCAATAAATCTGAAAGGTAATCCGCTAGTTGCTGCTCCGTTTGTGCTTGTGATCATAATATTCGCATTACCACTTCCTGTAGCCTGAAATACCATGATCTCGGTGGGATCTCCATCTTCATTTGACCGATTATTTCCCACGATCAAATTTCCGTCGTCATCCACAATATAAAAATCAAGATCCGTAAAGGCGCCGCTCAAATTATCCTGAGAAGCAATATCATCTTCCCATTGTAAAACCAGCATATAAACGCCTTCTTCCACGCTTATTTCCTGCAATATATCCGGTGTTCCATCAACGTTAGTGCCAAAAACATGGGCTCTTACATTACTCCCCGGAGTTAAAAAGTTCGTTTGCGGCTGAGCAGAAGAACTCAAAAAAGTTGCCTGATAACCATTATCCGCAAAATTCCCGGCAGAGGTAAAATATAATTTACCTTCCTGTGCCGTAAAATTTTCAATGGCCTCAGAAATCCGTCCTTCCCCAAAAAAGGGTTCTGTCGGAAAAGTAATGTCATCCACAATAATATCACAATTCGCATCCTGAAGCGCTTTTATAGCCAGCTCAAAATTTCTTGGTGATAGAATTCCGGTATGAAAGGCGAGTTCGGAAGCAGGTGCAACATCATGTAAAATTTGCAACATTGCCCTTCCCTCATCTGAGGCTTCTCCGTATGGAAAATCCATAATTACATCGACAGGAAGTTCATATCCATCGGGATTCCCAAGTCCGGGAAGATCTCCATTTTCCACATCAACTGTGGCTTTCGATTTGCCTGTAAATGGCTGTGTATCATAACTATCGGAAATAACCCCTACCTTGATCCCTTTACCATCAACCGGGACAATTTCACCGTCTTGTACTATTCTGAATGATTCCCGAACAACAGATGTTTTTTGAACCGCATCGCCCTGAGAAGTTGCTCGTTCAGCATTTCGAAAGGAAGGAACCAATAGACTTGCAAACTTTACACTCGCATAATTCTCCAACTCCAAAAGTCGGTTTATGGGGAAAAATACATCTGCGGCAGTTAAGCCATCCTGCAGAATAATGTCCGGGTTGATGATAAAGTTAGACAGATTTGGATTTGTATTGAATTGTAAAGAAAACGTATTCTTAAGTAGCGAAATCAAATCTGGCATTAGCGTTGTTCCATTAACACTGCCGGGTATGATCTCGATCAAAACCTCATTATTGTCATTGATCCTGTAAATCAGATCTGAAGGATTTTCTCCTGCTTCACCCTCTGCCAATGACTTCAATCTCAAGTCCAATTTTCCTTCCGTCTTTCCATTATCTTGTCCGTGTACGGGAAAAATAAAACCGGTTTCTTCCTGCGGACAACTGGCCGAATTGGCATCAGCAATGACAACAAAGATCTTTCCATTTGGACCCACAACTTCCCATTCTATGGATTCTGTTTTGGCGAATTGGGTTTTAAATGCTTTGATGTACTTACCTCTTTTGAAATAATTCGTACCGTTGCCAACCACAACACCTTTTTTGGTCCAATAACTTTTATTGACATCCACAACAATGTCTTCCGCATTTTCATTATCGTAACTAAACGAGACTTGATAAAGGCCATTGCCCATATCCTCCACACAGGCATAAAGTGTCAGGTCATAATTATTCTTACTACCATTGCCATTACCCTTTTTCTGAGCAGATAATGCAAATGATCCTAAAAACAAAAGTGTAAATAAAATTGAAAATACAGACCAACCTTTAAAATGAACTTGGCATTTTAAAGAAACAGGGAACACAAGGGAGTAAATATTTTTCATAATGAAGGGGATTAAAAATTCTGCAACAAAAGAATTCAACTACATTTAATCTTCAAATTTAATTTTTCCCGGACTGAATCCCTTGTACTTTTCTTGCATAAACTAGGATTTTTATCCCGTTTTTATTGTTCTAAGAACTTTTAACAACTCTAAATTCATGGAAGAAAAAGCTTGAATTTATTAAAAAAAGTGACAAAACACAGATATTTCAACACCTGGATTGCCACTATACTATTTATTTCTTCTTTCCTCTAGAACAACAAGATCATTAAAGAAATTCACTTCATTTGTATCGTTCAACAAGCATATTTCCGTAAATTTATAGGATACTTTAAATATATTTCTTGTGAAACAACCCTTCCGCGTTTCTGTGAATGATTCCCTTAAAATGGAAATTTCTCAGACTGAACTCAATCAAATACATATAAGCTCAAAGGATGATCAAAACTTCCATGTACTGGAGAATAATCGAGCCTATCATACTCAAATTGTGGAAAGAGATTTCTATTCCCGAAGCTACAAAATTGATCTGAATGGGAATCTTTACAATGTCAAAATAAGCAGCCCCTTAGATGAGGTGATTGAAAAAATGGGATTCGAATCAAGCACTTCCAAAAAGACAAATTTGATATCCACCCCAATGCCGGGTATCATCATAAATATGAAAATAGCCGAGGGTGATGAAGTTGAAGAAGGCGATACTTTGTTTATTCTCGAAGCAATGAAGATGGAAAATGCCATTGTCTCACCTAAAAAAGCAAGAATAAAAAGTGTTTGGGCCAAAAAAGGCGATAGTGTGGAAAAAGGCAAACGCATCATTGAACTCGAATAATCTGTTTCTTATGAAAAAAATATTAGTTGCCAATCGAGGGGAAATCGCTTTAAGGATCATGAAAACGGCCAAGAAAATGGGCGTTAAAACTGTGGCCATATTTACAGAGGCCGACAGAAGCGCTCCCCATGTTCAATTTGCCGATGAAGCTGTTTTGATCGGGGAAAATCCATCGAATAGATCCTATTTACAGGGAGATAAAATCATAGAAATATCCAAAAAATTAAACGTGGACGGCATTCATCCCGGCTATGGTTTTTTAAGTGAAAACGCCGCATTTGCCGAAAAAGTAGAGGAAAACGGCCTGATCTTCATCGGACCAAAATCCAAAGCCATAAGGATGATGGGGGATAAATTAGCCGCTAAAGAAGCGGTGAAAGACTACCACATTCCCATGGTTCCCGGTGTAGACAAAGCTATATCGGATATAGAAAAAGCTAAAGAGATTGCAAAGGAGATCGGTTTTCCTATTTTGATCAAAGCAGCAGGTGGTGGAGGCGGAAAAGGAATGCGCATAGTGGAAAGTGAAAAAGATCTGGCCTCGCAAATGGAAAGGGCTACCAGTGAAGCCTTGTCTTCTTTTGGCGATGGATCGGTTTTTATAGAAAAATATGTCTCCTCACCCAGACATATTGAAATTCAGGTATTGGCAGACAGCCACGGAAATATCGTCCATCTTTTCGAAAGAGAATGCAGCGTTCAGCGCAGATATCAAAAAGTAGTAGAAGAAGCACCCTCAGCTGTATTAACACCGGAGGTAAGGACAAAAATGGGAGAAGCTGCTGTCAATGTAGCTCGTTCTTGTGATTATTTGGGGGCCGGTACTGTAGAGTTCTTGGTAGACGACCAACTGAATTTTTACTTCCTCGAAATGAATACAAGGCTGCAAGTAGAACATCCTGTTACAGAACTTATAACCGGCTTAGATCTCGTTGAACTTCAAATTATGATCGCCAGAGGAGAAAAGATCCCTTTTGGCCAGAATGATTTAAAAATAAACGGACATGCCATTGAATTAAGAGTTTACGCCGAAGACAGCCTGAATAATTTTATGCCAAATGTGGGGAGATTAACCCGATATAAAAGACCCGAAGGAGAAAATATCCGATTAGATGATGGCTATGAAGAAGGGATGGACATACCCATTTTTTACGATCCAATGATCTCGAAATTGATTACTTATGGCAAAACAAGAATAGAAGCTATCGAATTGATGATCAAAGCCATAGAAAATTATAAGATCTCAGGGGTAGAAACCACTTTGCCCTTCGGAAAATTTGTGATGAATCATGAATCTTTCAGATCCGGAAATTTCAATACACATTTTGTAAAAAATTATTACAGTCCGCAATTGCTGGAAAACGAGCTTAAAAATGAAGCTAAAATTGCTGCTTTATTGGCACTAAAATTATATACCGAAGAACAAAAAATAGTCCGACTACCAAACGTAAACCTCAACAAAAATGGATAAACAATTGTCTAAAATAGAAAAGTTAGAACAACGCATTGCCCTTGCACATCAAGGTGGAGGAAAAGAAAGAATTGCCAAGCAGCACGCGAAAAAGAAATTGACGGCGAGAGAGCGTATCAATTATTTGCTCGATGAAGGTTCTTTCGAAGAAATGGGCGGCTTAGTTACTCATCGTTGTACGGATTTTGGCATGGAAGATCAGCTCTATTTTGGTGATGGCGTTGTCACGGGATATGGAACTATAGATGGCCGACTCGTATATATTTTCGCCCAGGATTTTACCGTGTTTGGGGGTGCCTTATCAGAAACTCATGCTGAAAAAATATGCAAGGTCATGGATCAGGCCTTAAAGGTTGGCGCCCCAATGATTGGTTTAAATGATTCGGGCGGAGCGAGAATTCAGGAAGGAGTTAAATCTTTGGGAGGTTATGCCGATATATTTTTTAGAAATGTACAATCGTCAGGGGTCATCCCCCAGCTTTCTGCCATCATGGGCCCTTGCGCGGGTGGAGCGGTATACTCACCTGCCATGACAGATTTTACTTTGATGGTTGAAGAAACAAGTTATATGTTTGTTACCGGTCCCAATGTGGTAAAAACCGTAACCAATGAAGAAGTCACCGCAGAAGAACTAGGAGGAGCTTATACGCATGCCTCCAAATCAGGGGTAACGCATATTACCAGTGCAAACGATATCGCCTGTTTGAACGACTTAAAAACTCTTTTGAGTTATCTCCCTCAAAGCAACAGAGAAACCAGTAAAAAACTTCCGTTTGAACTCGGAACAGAGATCAGGGAAGAACTTGAAGATCTGGTGCCGGAAAATACCAATAAGCCTTATGATATGCACCTGGTGATCAAAGGAATCATCGATACTGATTCTTTTTTTGAGGTTCAAAAAGATTTTGCAGACAATATTATCGTGGGATTTGCTAGACTGGCGGGCAGAAGCATTGGAATTGTGGCCAATCAGCCTATGAATTTGGCCGGTTGTTTAGATGTGAACAGTTCGAAAAAAGGAGCACGGTTTGTCCGTTTTTGCGACTGTTTTAATATTCCTCTGCTTGTCTTGGTAGATGTACCCGGATTTTTACCAGGAACAGATCAGGAATGGAATGCCATTATTACCAATGGAGCCAAATTACTTTACGCATTGAGCGAAGCAACCGTGCCGAGAATTACAGTAATTACGAGAAAAGCCTATGGCGGAGCCTATGATGTCATGAACAGTAAACACATTGGCGCCGATCTGAATTTTGCCTGGCCAACGGCAGAAATTGCCGTCATGGGAGCGAAAGGTGCTGCTGAAATTATCTTTAAACACGAGATCAAACAAGCAGAAAATCCTGAAGAAAAACTAAGAGAAAAAGAAGCAGAATACGCCTACAAATTTGCCGACCCCTTCCGGGCAGCACGAAGAGGTTTTATTGATGAAGTCATCTATCCAAAGAATACCAGAAAAAAACTCATCAAAGGATTTCAGGCTTTAGAAGGTAAATTGATCCAGAGACCCGACAGAAAACACGGAAATATACCCCTATAAAAAAAGGCCCCTACGGGGCCTTTTTTCTTATTCATTCATCTTTAACTTTCCTTCCTTATTCGCCAATTCCCAGGCTGTGTAAAAAACGAGTTCTGCTCTTTTTTTCAACAGATCAAATTCAATTTTATCTACTGTATCCGTGTCTTTGTGATAATCTGCATGCGAACCGTTGTAGTAAAAAATAATAGGAATATTGTTCTTTGCAAAATTCCAATGATCTGACCTGTAATAAATTCTTTCAGGATGATCTTCATCATTGTACGTATAATCTAAATGTAGATTGGTATAAGTCTTGTTTACCTCTTCGCTGATGTCGTGCAATTCTTGAGAAAGCTTATCCGCTCCCACCAAAAATACATATTCTTCGGTCTCAAAATTTCTATTCCCTATTCTACCGATCATATCAATATTCAAATCGACCACAGTATTCTCAAAAGGAAATACAGGGTGCTCCGCGTAATATGCTGAGCCTAACAAACCTTTTTCTTCACCGGTAACGGGCATAAATAAGATACTTCTTCTGGGGCCATATCCTTCTGCTTTAGCCATACTAAAGGCTTCGGCAATTTCTAACAGACCCACCGTTCCTGAGCCATCGTCATCGGCTCCATTATACACTTTTCCATTGTTCACACCCACATGATCATAATGTGCTGTAATAATTACGATCTCATCTTTCAGATCTGTTCCTTCCAAAAAACCCAAAACATTCTCGGAAAGCACTTCTCTTTTTTCTACACCCAATTTAAAACTCGCTTTGTTTCCTTTGATCTTTGTGTAGGCATTGGCCTTTCCGCTTTTAAAACTTTCATTGGCTTTTAAAAGTTTTTCCATGGAAGTTTTTGTCAGTTTTTCTGCAACAGAAGGTTTGATATAAAAATTTCCTGCTGGCGAACCAGATTCTGCTGTTGCTAAACCTAGTCTTTCATTGGTTAAATAATGAGCATATTTCTTGATGTAATCGTCAAACTTTTCATTTGAATCCTGGTTAACCGCAAAAATCATTTTGGCACCTTTCTCGTAAGCATATTTCGAAGTATTTCTAATATTTATTCTGTCTGCCTGCACAATGACCAAACCTTTACTTGTCAAATCCAGACCAGCTAATTCTGCCTCACTCCCCGTTCCGCCATAGACAATCTCCACCGGAATTTCAGGCGTATCCTGACCTGTGCCTGAATAAGCCAATCCACCCTCTAAATTTTTCAAAGTTTCGTCACCGATCTTTAGATAAATATCACCCGGTTTAGTCGCCACCAATTCTACTTCCTGAAAGTAACTCATCTTATTCCCGTTTTTCACAACGGGTTGCAAACCCAGATCTCTAAAGGTACTCTCTATAAAAGCTGCCGCCATTTTTTGTCCCCGCTTACCCGTTTCTCTTCCCTCCAGGGCATCAGAGGCCAAAATTGTGAGATCTTCTTTTAGATCATCAACTGTGATCGTATTCCCAAATTTCATAGCTACTTCGCTTTTGGCGACCTTCATTGGCGCCTGGGCAAAAGCAATTGCACTCAGCAACAGGGCCGAGCTCAAAATAATTTTCTTCATCAAAATTTTTGTCAATTAAAAGTTTTTAAATCAATTCTGCAGATAATCCCAGTTGTAGTAGTTTTGAACATCTCGGTTTGAGATCATCTATTTCCCCTGTTTTTACCGTACATTTTCCTTTATAATGTACCAAATAAGTGCATTGTTCAGCCTGTTCCAGCGTGTGCTCACAAACATCTATCAAAGAATCTATGACATAATCAAACGTATGTACATCGTCATTAAATAAGACAATTTGGTGCTGTTCGAGTTCCTGTTCCAGAACATCAAAATCTTCTTGTATTCTTTCTTTTGTACTCATAATCCTTTTCTTTACAATAAATTCTGCCCGCTAATTTAAAAATTTAAGCGAAACCCAATTGTTTTTTTCCAATTTTCCATCATATTTCATGCCTAAATTTTCGGCAGCTTGTCTCAATGCCGGGATATCCTCTACATAAAAACCACTCAACAAAAGAGTTCCACTTTTCTTTAAACATCGGTGATACACAGCCATGTCATTCAGTAAAATATTCCGATTGATATTGGCAATGATCAGATCGTATTGCTGATCTTTTAACAAACTTGCGTCGCCCTGGTACACATCGATATGTTTAGATCCATTTCGCTCTAGATTCTCGAGTGCATTTTCGTAACACCATTCATCAATGTCAATGGCATCGGTATGTTTTGCTCCTCGCATCTCGGCAAAAATAGCCAGGATCCCGGTGCCCGAACCCATATCGAGCACTTCCATTCCTTTTAAATCTAAGTTTAAAAGTTGCTCGATCATCAAATGCGTCGTTTCGTGGTGACCGGTTCCAAAACTCATTTTGGGTTCAATGACAATATCGTATTTCAAATTCGGATTTTCGTGAAAAGGAGCGCGGACACTCACCAGTTCTTTTACCGTAATCGGCTCAAAATTCTTTTCCCATTGCTCATTCCAATTCACCTGTTCTATTTCTTCCGAGGTATAAGTGATCTTAAATTCATCCGATTGAAGTATCTGAATCGTATCTAACATATGCTCATGCCAATCTGCTTGTTGAATAAAAGCATCTACTCCATTTTCATTTTCCACAAAGCTTTCAAAACCCGCTTCGCCGAGTTCTGCAATTAATATATCTGCTGCAGGCTGGAGGGGTTCTATCCTGAAATAATATCCGATATAATTCATGTTACTTATTTTAGACAAAAAAAGGCAGCCAAAAGACTGCCTTATCTCAATTTATATTTTTTTAGATCGATTTGATCAAACTCACAAAATCTTTGCTGTTCAAAGAAGCACCACCGATCAAGCCACCATCTACATCTTCTTTTGAAAAGATTTCTTTGGCATTATCAGGTTTTACACTTCCTCCGTATAAAATAGAAACTTCCTCAGCAACATCACTGGTATATCTCTCAGCGATCAATTCTCTGATAAAGGCATGCATTTCCTGTGCCTGCTCAGGAGTAGCCGTTTCGCCCGTTCCAATAGCCCAAACCGGCTCATAGGCCAAAATAATTTTTCCCCATTGGTCTGAATTTAAATGGAATAAAGCGTGCTTGATCTGACTCTCAACTACTTTAAAATGTTCTCCTTTTTTTCTTTCTTCCAACACCTCACCAAAACAGAAAATGATCTTCATTTTGTTTTTCAGCGCTGTATCGACTTTTGCTTTTAAGATCTCATCATTCTCTCCAAAATATTCTCTTCTTTCAGAGTGACCCAGAATAACCGTATCTACATAAATATCTTTTAACATAGCTGCAGAAACTTCACCGGTAAAAGCGCCACTTTCGCTTTGGTGCATGTTTTGAGCCGCCACTTTTATCTTGGAATCTTTGAGCAATTTACTCGCTTTTTGAAGGTTTACAAAAGGTGGAGCGATGATCACCCGAACACCTTTATCTAAATGCAAATGCTTTAGTTCCTTCTTAATTTCTTTGATCAATTTTTTGGTCTCTTTCAAAGACTTATTCATTTTCCAGTTTCCGGCAACTATTTTTTTTCTCATGGTTTACTATTAAAATTTGGTATGCAAAGATAGTAAAACACAAGGGCTTAAAACAGATAAATTGGTTACTTTTGCACAAAATTTGTGACAAAAATGAACAAGGCAGAACTCGTAAAACAAATACAAAAGAAAAAATCATTTTTATGTGTGGGATTGGATGTAGACCTGGAAAAAATTCCTGCCCATCTATTGTCTTTGGAAGATCCTTTGTTCGAGTTTAGCAGACAAATCATAGATGCCACCCATCATGTGGCTGTGGCATTTAAACCCAATACGGCTTTTTTTGAAGCATACGGGATCAAAGGCTGGAAGGCCCTTGAAAAGATAAATAAGTACATCAAAAAAGAGTATCCTGAAATTTTTACAATTGCCGATGCGAAAAGAGGAGATATTGGCAATACCTCTACCCGCTATGCCAAAGCTTTTTTTGAAGACCTGAATTTTGATTCGGTAACAGTAGCGCCTTATATGGGCAGAGATTCTGTAGAACCTTTTTTGGCTTTTGAGGATAAGTTTACCATTATGCTTGCTTTGACTTCAAATCCCGGTGGACTTGATTTTCAAACTTTTCAGGATCAAAATGGATTTCATCTTTATGAAAAAGTGTTGCAAACTTCGCTCACCTGGAAAAATGCAGACCGACTGATGTATGTGGTGGGCGCTACCAGACCGGAATATTTTCAAAAGATCAGAAAAATAGTGCCGGATCATTTTTTGCTGGTTCCCGGTGTAGGTGCCCAGGGCGGTAGTTTGGAAGATGTTTGTGCCTACGGTTTAAACAAAGAAGTTGGTTTACTGGTCAATTCTTCAAGAGGGATTATTTATGCCTCTGACAAAGAATATTTTGCCAAAGTTGCCCGTGAAAAAGCGGAAGAACTGCAGCAGGAAATGTCAAAACTTCTTTTGACTCATTTTGAGTAAAATTGTTTTAAAAAAAACCGATAAAAAGTTTTTGATCTTATTGAGATGATTTTCTTGCATATTTTATCTTCCAGGAAGACTCCCAGTTATCATCAAGTTTTCTTTGCCAATCCCAAACAAAACTATTCGGAGTGATTTCGCTAAACACCATCCTGAATTGAATTTTGCCATTTTTGGTGTCTGTAGGTTCAGTATAAAATACCGGATTACCTTCCATTAAAGCACCGGTCAACACTATATGACTTCCTTGATTATCTACCCAGGTTTGCTTCCAGGTTTTTTGCTTGGCATTGTAAACAGAATGACTCATTCCTTTTAAAGCATTTTGTCCTTCCGCTTCAAAATTCTCCAAGATCACCTGATCATCCAAAATTTTGGTAATCGAATTTGTCGCTCTTCCCATTGAACCATCTTGGTTTGTCCAGGTGAGGTTCCAATCTCCCAGCCAAAAATCAAACAATCCTTTGTCCAATTCCTGCGATTGTGCCATAAATCCTGACACAACCAGCATCAAATATATAACGGCCTTTTTCATTTATCTATAATTTCGATCATCAGATCGTGTAAATTCTGCATTTGTGTATAGCCAAATTTCTTTCCTAATTGTCCGGAAAAGTAGAGTAAAATCCAAATAATTGGCATAACAATACACATCCACATCGCAAAAGTATAATCGTTACCCAAACTCCAATTCGTATAAAAAATCACAAAAAACACAAAGAAAGCTACTGCTACCGCAAAATGGAGGAACATAAAAAATGTCCATACTTTGGGTTTAGGACCCAAAATTCCTTTTACATAAACCCCATCTTCTTCCTCGATCACTTCTGCATGCAATTGCGGAGACCAAAAAGTTTCTTCTTTCTGAGGTACATCAACCACAATATGGTTACCTATTACTTTGCTCCTGTAGTTCGGATAATCAGACTTTAGGCTAGTCTTAAACTTTTCGCCAAGTTCCTCCTGCCCGGCTTTCACCGGAATCTTAAATCGAGGCTTCAGCAAAACCCGATTGAGACTTTCTTGATTTATGGGTTCCTTCATAATGAAATGCAAATAATCCGAAATTAGAATAAAAAAATCAAACTACTATAAATAAAGCAGATAAACTTATCTTTGCAGCAAAATTCAAAAACAAAATGGGAAACATAGTAGCCATTGTGGGCAGACCAAATGTGGGTAAATCGACATTATTTAATCGATTAATTCAACGCAGAGAAGCCATTGTTGACTCAGTTAGTGGTGTTACCCGCGACAGAAATTATGGCAAAACCGAATGGAACGGCCGTACTTTTTCTGTGATTGATACCGGCGGATATGTGGTAGGAAGCGATGATGTTTTTGAAGTTGAAATAGACAAGCAAGTTGAATTGGCGATAGATGAAGCCGATGCCATCATTTTTATGGTAGATGTGGAAAGTGGAATTACAGGTATGGATGAAGCGGTGACCAATTTGTTGAGAAAGGTAAAAAAACCCATTTTCCTGGTGGTAAACAAAGTAGATACGGCACTTCGCCAAAACGATGCTTCTGAATTTTACAGTCTTGGACTTGGTGAATACCACACCATTTCTAGTATCAGCGGAAGCGGAACCGGAGAATTGCTGGATGCCATTGTAGAAGCATTGCCCGCTATTGAGGAAAAAGAGGAAGAAGAGATTCCTAGATTTGCTGTGGTGGGAAGACCCAATGCAGGAAAGTCATCTTTTATCAATGCGCTTATTGGTGAAGACAGGTATATTGTAACAGATATAGCGGGAACAACAAGAGATGCACTCGATACAAAATACAACCGATTTGGTTTTGATTTTAATCTGGTAGATACTGCCGGAATTCGCAAAAAATCTAAAGTTTCAGAAGACCTCGAGTTTTACTCTGTGATGCGCTCTGTAAGAGCCATTGAAAATTCTGATGTTTGTATTTTGTTGATCGATGCCACCAGAGGTTTTGAAGGACAGGACCAAAGCATTTTTTGGCTGGCAGAAAAGAACAAAAAAGGAATTGTTGTGCTGGTGAACAAATGGGATCTGGTAGAAAAAGAAACCAATACAACCAAAGAGTTTGAGGCGATGATCAGAAGAGAAACGGCTCCTTTTACAGATGTGCCCATTATCTTTATTTCTGCGCTGACCAAACAAAGAATTTTTAAAGCCATAGAAACTGCTGTAGAAGTTTACGAAAACAGAAAACAAAAAATTTCTACAAGTAAACTAAACGATACCATGCTGGATATCGTAAAACAAAATCCGCCACCGGCACATAAAGGCAAATATGTCAAAGTGAAATACTGTATGCAACTGCCCTCTCCCACCCCGCAATTTGTGTTCTATGCAAACCTGCCTCAGTATGTAAAAGATCCTTATAAGCGATATGTGGAAAATAAAATGAGAGAGATCTACAATTTTACCGGCGTGCCCATTGTCATCCATTTCAGAAAGAAATAGAGCTATTCATCAAAGGGATACATCACTTTAGATTCATTCCCGGGAATTTCTTTGTATTTTCTGATGATGAGTCGGTTCCCTTTATCATAAGTGAAATAACTCCAGGCCCAATTGATGCCCACGATTACTTTGTTTCTAAAACCGCTGATCGAAAACAAGTGCACCACAGACCATAATAACCAGGCAAAATATCCGCCGAACTTAAAATTACCGATGTCTGCAACCGCCCTTCTTTTACCAATAGTAGCCAAAGAACCTTTGTCTTTGTAAACAAATTTTTCCGGTGCCTGATTCTTTAATCCTCTCAACAGATTTTTGGCGACCAGCTCTCCTTGCTGTATGGCAACCTGAGCCACCATGGGATGTCCTCTGTCATGGTCAGCGTCTATCAAAGCAGCCACATCGCCAATGGCATAAATATTTTTGTAATAACTCAGATTTAAAAACCCGTCAACTTTGATCCTTTTCCCGCGCAAGACACTTTCCTGAGGTATCCCTTCAGGCAAATTTCCCTCGACACCTGCCGTCCAAATTACTGTTTTGGCTTCCAGCAGTACCTCATTGGCTTTGATGAACTGACCGTCATAAGAGGCAACTCTGGTATTCAACAAAACCTCAACCCCCATCCGCTGCAAATATTTTAAAGCTTTTTCAGAGGCATTATCAGACATGGTTTTGAGCACTTTCCCATTGGCTTCGATCAAATAGATCGACATCATTTTCGGATCGAGTTCAGGGTAATCTTTGGGTAAGATATAGCGCTTAAACTCTGCCAATGCACCGGCCATTTCAACACCTGCAGGCCCTCCGCCAATAATGGCAAAGTTGGTAAATACATCCTGCTCTTCTTTATCGCAGGTAATCACAGCTCTTTCAAAGTGTTGCAGGATCAAGCTCCTGATATCCAAAGCTTCCTGAATGGTCTTCATCCCGATACTTTGAAATTCTATATCGTGTAAACCAAAATAATTCGTTTTACTTCCGGTGGCGATCACGAGGATATCGAAGTTGATATTTCCAATATTGGTAGTGATTACTTTTTTTCTGGGATCAACACCCAACACCTCGGCCATTCTAAAAACCACATTTTTATAGCCTTTAAACAGTTTTCGTACAGGGCTAACAATGCTATCGGGTTCAATACCACTGGTGGCCACCTGGTATAACAAAGGTTGGAACTGATGAAAATTATTTTGATCTAACAGAACGATCTGAAAGGGTTTGTTTTTGAGCCTTTTGATAAAAGAGATTCCGGCAAAACCTGCTCCGATCACAACAATTCTTCGCTGCTCGCTTACAGGAATGCATATTTGCTCATGCTCGGAGGAATTTTCAGTCATATACAGCAGGTTAATTTGATGCTGTCAAGATACTCATAAATACCAAATCGCCCAATAGATCAATCCAAATTGAAGCGGAATTCTGAGCCAAAGTACCCATTGAGGTAAACCGACTGAAGCTTCTTTATGTATGATCATATGAACATGTACCCAAAGAAAAGCGAGTAACATAAGAACCAGGCCATAGATGGCAAGATCTTTTGTAAAAGAAAAACAGAGCATTAGGCCCAAAACGATTTCGACAACTCCGCTGAGGTACACCCAAAAAACCGGATCTTTAAACGCATAGGGCATTATTTTTACATAGGCTTTTGGATAAATAAAATGCATGATTCCGGCAAAAATATACATACCCGCCATGACATAGATATGCCAAATATTCGATTCCATCATATAAAAAATTGGATTATTTGATGTTTACCAGCCGCCGCTGGCACCGCCTCCGCCAAAGCCTCCTCCGCCAAAGCCACCGCCAAAACCTCCGCCGCCCCCGAAGCTACCGCCTCCGAAACCGCCACTGCCGCTGCCAAATCCGCCGCCGCGATAGGTCCCTCTTCCGGCATTACTCAGTATAATGGCTTCCAATAAAGAATCCGCAGCCGATTTCCTTCCCTTGTTGTTGCCTCCACCACCGCCTCTGCGATTTTTTCTGGATAAGATGAGAAATAAAATAAAAAGTAAGAATATGATCAAAAATACAGGAACACCCTCTCCTTCACTGTAATCCTCCTGGCGCTCTCCCTGGTACTCACCATTCATGATATCGAAGACCATGTTCGTACCCCTATCCAAACCTCCGTAATAATTCCCCTGACGAAACTCGGGAGTAATCCCTTGCTCAATGATCCGCCGTGACAGCGCATCTGTTAGCTTATGTTCTACTCCGTAACCTGTTCTGATGGTCACTTTTCTATCCTCTTTAGAGACTAAAATTAAAATACCATTGTCTTTATCGGCTTGTCCAATTCCCCATTTATGCGCCAATTCGGTAGCATACATGGCTATATCATTGCCCTCCAAGGAGTTGACAGTTACAACGACAATTTGTGTAGAAGTCGTATCGCTGTACTTGATCAACTTTTGCTCCAACATTTTTGCCTCGAAGCCACTCATCATTTTTGCGTAGTCATAAACGCTCGTTTCTAACTCGGGTTTTGGCGGTAAATAATCTTGTGCGGAAAGGTTTAAAACAAAGCAAAAAATGATTAAAAATAAACTTTTATATTTACGCATGCTTTGTTGCATTCTAATCTGATTTGGATAGTTAACAGATTGCAAGATACCAAAAAAAAATCGAAGTAATTCACACAAAACCTGAGAGAAATATGAATAAAATTACCCTTTTTCTTTTGCTAATCACATCTACAATAGCTGGACAGCAAATAGATATAACCAAATTTTCTGATATCAAACCCCGATCCATTGGTCCGGCAGGAATGAGTGGCAGAATTACAGCAATTGATGTAGTAACTGATCAGCCCAACATCATGTATATAGGTGCAGCCTCAGGTGGGGTTTGGAAATCTGTGAGCGAAGGGGTTGATTGGAAACCCGTTTTTGATAAACAAGCTGTGCAATCAATAGGTGCTATCGCCATACAGCAAAACAATCCTGATGTGGTTTGGGTTGGAACCGGTGAGGGAAATCCAAGAAATAGTGTGAATGGCGGTTACGGCATCTACAAGAGTCTTGATGGTGGAGAAACCTGGAAATTAATGGGCCTGGAAAAAACCAGAAATATACATCGCATCGTCATCGATAAAGACAATCCGAATACCGTCTATGTGGCAGCCATCGGATCTTCATGGGGCGAGCATGCAGAGAGGGGTATTTACAGATCGACCAATGGTGGAGAAACCTGGAAAAAAATTCTCTTTGTGAATAACAAAACAGGTGCGGCCGATTTGGTGATGGATGCACAAAATCCAAATAAACTGATAGCGGCCATGTGGGAACACAGACGTAAGCCTTATACGTTCCATTCCGGCGGACCAGGATCTGGTTTATATATCACTTATGACGGAGGTGAAAATTGGACTAAAAAAACAGATAAAGACGGGTTGCCAAAAGGAGATTTAGGAAGAATAGGTTTGGCCATTTCAAAAAGTAATCCGCAAGTGGTATACGCTTTGGTCGAAGCCAAAAAAAATGCCTTATACAGATCTGAAGATGGGGGAATCAAATGGACCATGGTCAATGATGAGTCGAGCGGAAGAGGTAGCGGAGGCATCGGTAACAGACCTTTTTACTATGCTGATATTTTTGTTGATCCTCAAAATGAAAATCGAATTTATTCCATTTTTACCTATGTGAATTATAGTATAGACGGAGGTAAAACTTTTGAACAGCTTATGCCCGCTTACGATACGAGTGTTGGTGTTCATCCCGATCATCACGCATTCTGGATACATCCTGAAAACCCAAAATTTTTGATGGATGGCAATGACGGCGGTTTGAATATTTCCAAAGACCAGGGTAAAACCTGGCGTTTTGTAGAGAATTTACCGGTTGGACAATTCTATCATATCAATGCCGACAATGATTACCCCTATAATTTATACGGAGGTATGCAGGACAATGGTTCTTGGGTCGGGCCGGCCTATGTTTTAAAAGACCAGGGCATCAGAAACAGCTACTGGCAAGAACTTATGTTTGGCGATGGTTTTGATGTGGTCCCGGATCCTAAAGACAATAGATTTGGTTATGCCATGTCGCAGGAAGGTTATGTTGGGCGCTACGATAGAGAAACGGGACTGGCAAAAGGGATCAAACCTACACACCCTGATCCGGATGTCATTCTCAGATTTAACTGGAATTCTGCCATTGCCATGGATCCTTTTGATAGCAATACAATTTATTTCGGTAGTCAGTTTGTACATAAATCAACTAATCAAGGGCATGAATGGGAAGTGATCTCACCCGATCTCACGACCAATGATCCGGAAAAACAAAAGCAGTACGAAAGTGGCGGATTGACCATGGATGCGACAGGGGCTGAAAATTATTGTACCATTTTGGCTATTAGTCCGAGTGAATTGCAAAGAGATTTGATCTGGGCTGGGACGGATGACGGCAATATTCAACTCACACGTGATGGAGGAAAAAGCTGGACCAATGTAACGCCTAAAAACATTCCTTATCCAAAGAATGGCTGGGTTGCACAGATCAAACCCTCTACTTTTGTTCCCGGTGAAGCCTATGTGGTAGTGAACAACTACCGCCAATTCGATTTTAAACCCTACCTGTTCCGTACCAGAAATTACGGGGCAACCTGGGAGAGTTTATTGACCAACAAAACCGAGGAATTTGGATACACACTTTCTTTGGTACAAGATCCGGAGCAAAAAAAATTACTCTTTTTAGGAACAGAATTCGGTTTGTATTTTTCTATTGATGAAGGTGTGAGCTGGACAAAATGGACAGAAAATTTTCCTAGTGTCCCTACCATGGATATGGTTATTCATCCCAAAGAACACGACTTAAACATTGCCACATTTGGCAGGTCAATGTATGTTTTAGACGACATCAGACCTCTGAGAAAACTTGCACAGGATGGGAAATCCGTCTTGGATAAAACCATCGCCATTTTTGAACCGCCAACGGCGTATTTGGCAGAATACCAGCAACCTACAGGAATGAGATTTGGCGCTAATGCCGTGTTTAGCGGAGAAAACAGAGAATCCGGTGCGATGATCACTTACAGTATCAATAAAAAAGAAAAAACAGAGTCGGCTGAGGACACTGAGAAAGCTGAAGATTCTGAGAAAAAGGATACAAAAAAAGATTCTTTGGTTTTACAGATCTACAACCAAAAGAAAGAATTGATCAGAACCCTGAAAGAAGATGTTCCTGAAAAAAGCGGTTTGCACAGAATGTATTGGAGAATGCGTGAAAAAGGGGTTGAATCTCCTTCAAGAGAAAAGTCGAAAAGAAAAAATGAACCGCGAGGTGTCGAAGTTACTGCCCGGAAAATACCAACTGGTGCTGAGCTATGAAGGTCAAAAAGATTCTACCTGGATCGATGTGGCTTACGACCCAAGAATACCTATCCCCCAAGAGGTTTTGGCACAAAAATATGGGCTGCAAAAAGAAATTGAGAAAAAAATGGATTTGTGTTCAAGAGCGACAGAAAGGCTGATTGAATCGAGAGAAATTGCTGAAGATTATAAGAAATCTGCCAACAAAATTGATAAAAAAGCCTATGAAAATATAGTCAAATCCAGTGATAGCGTCATCAAAAAAATTAACGGCTTCATGGATGATCTGATGGGGAAAGAGGATAAAAGGCAAGGTATAACCGCTACAGAAAAGCCCTCAAATATTTCCTATTTGTACCAGGCCAGAAGTTATGTGAATAATTTACAATCAAATCCGGGTGCAACTGAAAGAATCCTGATCGAAAATGCCAACAAAAAAATCGATCCGATTATTCAGGAGATCAACCAGTTTTATCAAACTGAATGGCCGGCTTACCAAAAATTAGTTGAAAGTTCAAACTTATCTCCTTTCAAAAAATATGAGCCGCTGAAATAAAACTGGTTTTATACCGCATGAACAAAAAATGGATGAGCATCTACCGAGCAAAGGATACTCATCCATTCATTCAAAGATGAGCATCCGCTCAGGCACATAATCGGCATCTTTTTAAACGCCTTAAAAAGGGCTACAAAACAAGGTTTTTAAGTGCAAATTTATTCGTTGGAGGGAACCAGACATTTTTCAGTTTCCCAAATTAGTTCATCCTGCCTGTTGACAATTGGTTCACCTTTACAATTGAGATATACCCCCTTGGGTGATCTTTTGAGTATTCTTAATTTTCCCTCTTCAATTGATTTTATCAAGGTATTTATGACTTCATTCTTTGTGAGATCCGGGTTCTCTTTGATCAGCTTTGCGCCAAATTTATTATTGAAATCATCCATTTCGGAAGCAGGTAAATCAGGTATTTCTCCATCTTCCTTTTGTCCTTTTATAAAATCCTGAAAATTTCCCTTTTCATGCGCTTTCCCTAAACTCAAAGCTGCATTTTCTCCAATGCTTTGGCTCAGTCTCGCCATCCAAAAACTATGTTTAAAGGCATCTATTTTTCCTCCGCTTGTATATTGATCCAACCTGTTCGTTCTTTTGACAGAATCCGTAATACGCAATACTTCGGCAGTAACCGACATTCCTTTTTTGGCTTTGAACATGTGCGTAAATACCCAAAATTGCTCGGGACCACTGAGATCAAAAAAACGCTTTACTTCTTGCTGACCATACCCTGTTCGTATTTCAGATAAACAAATAAAACACAAAAGCACGATCAGCCCCCTCCTCTTCATCTCTATAATTTGCTACTGAATTATTTAATACTGAACTCCTTTTGTTGGTCGCCAATTGAAAGAAGGTATTTCCCTTTTGGTAAATAATATTTTCCGTTCTCTTTCTTTTTGATCGTTTGATCTTTATTCTTTTTTAAATAATTCTTTAAACCGCTTTCAGTAAATGATAGATCATAGGTCTTGTAATTAAATCCGGCATCAAAATGCATCGGATGCCTGGCCACTTCGATCCCTTTTTCCGTTTTGATCACTAACTCGGTATCTATGGCTTTATTTGAGAATACCGGAATTTCCATTTTAGGCTCATTCACTTCACCCCAGGCAGAATATTTTTCGCCCCAATACTTACTAGCCTTACTGTCTTCCAAGGTCAAAATTTCCAAAGAACTGTTTTTTATGCTATTGTACTTTTGAAGGTCTGCAATATTCATTTTATAGATAGATCTTCCGTGTGTTCCTATGACTAAATCTTTGGCAGCCGGCTGAACAACAAGGTCATGTACTGCCACTTTAGGTAAGCCTGTTTCCAAATTTTGCCAATCTTTTCCTTTGTTGAATGAGACGTATGCACCCATGTCATTTCCTAGATACAAGATATTTTCATCGCTCGGATCCTCGGCAATTACATTGATTGGCGAGTTGGGTAAACCAGAAGAAATAGCTGTCCAGGTCTGACCTAAATTATCTGATACGAATAAATAGGGTTTAAAATCGTCATTTCTGTAACCGTTAAGGGCAACGTATATTCTCCCCTTTTCAAATGAAGAGGCAACTACACGAGAAACCCATAAATTGGCCGGTAATTGATCACTGATTTTCTTCCAGGTCACACCTCCGTTTTCACTTAGCTGCACCAATCCATCATCTGTTCCTACAACCAATAAGCCAAAATGCATAGGACTTTCTGCTATGCTGGAAATCGTGCCAAACGGAACATTACCGGGTTTTCCTCCTGTGGTCAAGTCTTCTGAAATGGCTTCAAAATCATCTCCGCGATTCATCGATCTGTGCAATTTATTGCTCCCAAAATAAAAAATATCTTTGTTGTGATGCGACAATAAAATAGGTGTCTGCCAATTAAAACGCAAAGGCGGTTCACCGAGATCGTGCTGTGGTTTTACCATTTTTCTTTTCCCCGTTTCAGTATTGATCCGGTAGTAATACCCAAACTGAAAACCGGTATACAAAATACTGTCACCTCTCGGATCGATCTGAACCTGCATACCGTCTCCACCCATTAAACTCTGGTAGGGGTATTTGCCCGATTGTTGATGACGGGTTGAAGCTTTATAGGTTGAAGGTCCTTTCCAGACACCGTTATCCTGCAAACCCCCATAGACATTGTAAGGCTTTTGATCGTCAACATTTACCGCATAGAACTGACCTACTTCCGGTTGGTTATTCTTGATCCAGGTTTTACCATCATCATAAGTTATATTTACTCCACCGTCATTTCCATTGATCAAATGACCTTCTGCATTGGGATTGATCCACAAGTCGTGATGATCTGAGTGCACATTATCTCCATCAATGGCTTTGAAGGTTTTACCACTGTCTTTAGAGGCCAGTAAAGGCACTCCATAAATATAAATTTCATTCTCTTTTTTAGGATGTACGTGTACCCTGCCGAAATAATATCCATAAGAATAATACAGATCATCGATATATTTGTCATGTGTTTTTTTCCATGTTTTCCCTCCGTCGACAGTTTTATAAACCTCGGCACCAATTACCGGAATATCGAATAGATCTGCGTTGGCATCTTTTAAATAATTGCTCATTTCAGCGGGCACAATTTCACCTGACGCTACCATTTTTTTTACTTTCTCGGCATTGTATTTCTTTGGGAAATTATTGTCTTTTAAATATTTATCAAGTTTTTTATTATCGAGGTTGGCGAAAGCTGATTTCTCCATTTTTTCAAAATCTTTTTGTACCAACTCGTCGTCATCCTTTTTATCTTCTTCTTTTTCTCTTTTGCCTTGGTTGTCAACTATCGCATAGACAATTTGGTCATTATAAACAGCTAAACCTATTCGGCCAACGCCTGAATTAGTTGGAAATCCGCTGTCTTGGGTAGAAATTTTTGTCCAGGAATCTCCACCATCTGTACTTTTATAAATACCTGAATTCTCTCCATTCCCTTTAAAATCCCAGGCTTTGCGTTCTCTTTCCCAAGCTCCTGCATAAAGGGTATTGAAATTGGCCGGATCCATTTCCATATCAATAATTCCTGTTCCTTCATCGATGAACAAAGTGTGTTTCCAAGTATTTCCACCATCGAGGCTTTTAAAAATACCTCTTTCTTTATTGGGTGTGTATAAATGTCCGATGACAGCAACAACGATTTCATCAGTATTTTTTGGGTTGAGTAAAATCCTGCTAATGTGATGTGAATCGGGTAATCCCATATTTTGCCAGGTCTTACCTTTATCCGTACTTTTTAAAATTCCTATACCGGCATAAGAAGAACGCGAAGAATTCACTTCACCCGTTCCTACCCAAATGGTTCCCTTTTGCCAATCAACAGCAATATCTCCAATGTTTTGGGTTTCAGAATTATCCATCACAGGCTCAAAGGAGGTACCGTTATTCTTGGTATACCATAATCCTCCAGAAGCATAACCCACATAGAACTCTACCGGATTATTGGGATTGACTTCGAGGTCGACAACCCTACCACTCATGATAGCCGGACCTATTGATTCAAATTTTAAATTTTTTACCATCGACTCCTGAGCGGAGACAGTAACTGAAATCAAAAAAACAATGAAAAAGAAAGTAATTTTACGCATGACCATGTTTTAAGAAATATTGGTTTATGGATTAAAAATACTTCAATTATATTCAGCGGCAAAATAAGCAGCATCTTTATTGAAATTTAGACGGAAAATCAAGATTTCCAGATGAAATTCAAGGCTTCATTCGAAGAATATTGACTAAATTTGTGTCCAACCTTTTATTTTTCTCAATCATGAAATACCTCCCAATAGACAAGAATCTATTCATAAAAAACAGAGCGAAATTTTCCAAAGCAATGAAGCCAAATGCCTTGGCAATTTTTAATTCGAACGATATTTATCCGATTAGTGCAGACAGCACTTTGCCATTTGCACAACACAGAGATATTTTCTATTTATCGGGTGTAGATCAAGAAGAAAGTGTATTGGTCATTTTTCCTGATTGCCCTAAAAAAGAGCATCGAGAAATCCTTTTTTTAAAAGAGACCAACGAGCATATCGCTATTTGGGAAGGTGAAAAATTGACCAAAGAAAAAGCCTTTGAAACTTCGGGAATTAAAAAAGTATATTGGCTCCAGGATTTCGAAAAAGTGCTTTTTGAATTAATGACCCAGGCAGAATTTGTATATGTAAATACCAATGAGCATTACCGTGCCAATGTTGCCACTCAGACAAGAGAAGCCAGATTTGTAAAATGGCTGCAAGAAAAATATCCTGCTCATAGCTATTTGCGCTGTCAGCCCATTATCCAGCGTTTGCGTTCGATCAAAGAGCCTGAAGAAATTGCGCTCATACAAGAAGCTTGTAACATTACCGAAAAAGGATTTAAAAGAGTTCTGCAATTTGTTAAACCCAATGTGACAGAGTACGAAATTGAGGCTGAATTCATACATGAATTTATCAAAAATCGCTCAGATGGTTTTGCCTATACACCGATTATTGGTGCCGGGTTTAACGCTTGTGTACTTCACTATATCGAAAATAACCAGGTTTGCAAAAGTGGTGATGTCATTTTGATGGATGTTGGTGCTGGTTATGGCAGATATGCCAGCGATATGACCCGTTGTGTTCCTGTTTCAGGAAAATTTACGCCAAGACAAAAAGAGGTGTACAACGCTGTATTACGAGTCAAAAATGCTGCAGCTAAAATGTTAAAACCAGGCGTAATTTGGGCCGATTATCATGTTGAAGTTGGAAAAATAATGACCGAAGAACTGATCGGTTTAGGACTGATAACCAAAGAAGATGTCAAAAATGAAAATCCCGATTGGCCTGCCTATAAAAAATACTTTATGCATGGCACATCTCACCATATGGGATTAGACACCCATGATTACGGTATATTGACAGAACCAATGCAACCCGGCATGGTATTTACCGTTGAACCTGGAATTTACATCCCCGATGAAAATCTCGGTATCCGTTTAGAAGATGATTATGTGATTCAGGAAAAAGGAGAAGCATTTAACTTAATGGCAAATATTCCCATTGAAGTGGACGATATTGAAGACTGGATGCAAGGAAAAAAATAATGACCACAGATTACAAAAATATCAAGGTTCATTTCACAGTTTCAGGAAAAGGAAGATCGGTCGTATTATTACACGGTTTTTTGGAAAATCTGGGGATGTGGGACGAAATTTCGAAAGTACTTTCTTTAAAATATAAGGTCATTTGTATCGATCTGTTAGGACACGGCAAAACCGAAAGCCTTGGTTATATCCATAGTATGGAAGACCAGGCCAAAATGGTCAAGTTTGTACTCAATGAACAAAAAATAAGAAAAAGCATCCTTATAGGGCATAGCATGGGGGGTTATATCGCTTTGGCTTTTGCCCAATTATTTCCAAAAAATGTAAAGGGAATATGCTTGCTCAATTCTACTCCTGCACCTGACAATGAAGAGAAAAGGAAGAACAGAGACAGAGCCGTAATTGCCGTAAAAAAACAACATACCAATTTTGTGAAAATGGCTATTCCCAATCTGTTTTCTGAAGAGAACAGACATCGTCTGAAAAAAGAGATAGACGCCGTTACAAAAGAGGCATTAAAAACAAGTGTTCAAGGAATTGCTGCCGCGCTAGAAGGGATGAAAATAAGGGAAGACAGATCCAGATTTCTCTATCAAACTGATTTCCCTGTTTTGGTTGTGATCAGTAAGAATGATCCTGCGATCGATGTAATAGACCTCGAAGAACAGGTTCGGTCGAGCAAGGCTCAAAATTTAATTTTGTGGGACGGGCACATGAGCCACATAGAAAATACACATGAAGTTATACATGGATTAAGCAAATTTTGTAAAGAAGTTTATAAATCATAATACGATGAAACACCTTATTATTCCTTTGTTTTTATTGATCGGGCTAAGTGCTTTTGGACAAACAAAGGCAGAAAAAAAGGAAGCGGAACAAAAAGCTTATGAAAATTTGAAAAATCAGGTAAATAATTCCGACTTTCAATTTATTGCCAATTGGGCAAATACCCAAAGAGGAAGAAGAATAAACCTAATTGGAAATCCAAACTATTTGAATTTCAGCAAAAAGAAAATCAAATCTGATCTACCCTATTTTGGTGTCGCACAAATGTCCAATTATAATTCTCCTGGCGGAATCATATTTGAACTTGAAGATCCTGAAGTGATAAAAGAGTTCAACGATAAAAAACTGAGCATCATTTTTAAGTTCTCAGCGAAAAATGGTAATGAAGCATTTAACTGTACACTGACTTTGTATAAAAACGATACAGCTACTTTTAGCGTTTTTAGCAGTCATAGAGATAATATCAGTTATGACGGGAACATTACTTTTAAGGAGCTTGAATAAAAACTAATCTTCTTTTAAAGCATTCCAACCGCGTGCGATTAATTTAATTTTTTCGTTTGCACGGGTCATCAAAGTACAATCCTGAGATTCTTCCGTGATATAGCCTATTACCGTCAAATTTGGATTTCCTTTGATTTTTTCGAAATCATTTTGAGCAATAGTAAATAACAACTCATAATCCTCTCCTCCGCTGAGCGCTATGGTGGTACTGTCCAGATTAAATTCCTCACAAGTTGAAATGACCTGAGGATCTAAAGGAATTTTATCTTCGTAAATCACACAACCCGTTTTGGATTGTTTACAGATATGCAAAATTTCAGAAGACAATCCATCCGAAATATCTATCATTGCGGTTGGTTTTACTTCAAGATTTTTGAGCAATTCTACAATATCTTTTCTGGCTTCCGGTTTTAACTGACGTTCTACCAAATAAGTATAATTCTCTAATTCCGGTTGTGCATTGGGATTTACCTGAAAAACCTGCTTTTCCCGTTCTAGCACCTGCAGACCCAAATAGGCCGCACCCAGATCGCCACTTACCACAATTAAATCATTTACTTTGGCACCGCTTCTGTACACTAAATCCTCCTTTTTCCCTTCTCCAAGGGCTGTAATGCTGATCAATAAACCCTTGGTAGATGAGGTGGTATCTCCTCCCACCAGATCAACACCGTACTTATCACAAGCCAGATAAATACCCGCATACAATTCTTCAATCGCCTCCAAAGGAAATCGATTTGATACGGCGATAGATACCGTAATCTGCTTGGCCACCGCATTCATGGCATAGACATCAGAAATATTGACCATCACGGATTTATAACCCAAATGTTTTAACGGTACATAGCTCAAATCAAAGTGTACTCCTTCAACCAATAAATCAGTAGTAACTACAATTTGATTTTTACTTTGTATAACGGCACAATCGTCTCCAACCCCTTTTACAGTTGACTTATTCTTGATTTTTATTTGATTTGTCAAATGTTCTATCAATCCAAATTCTCCTAATTCGGATAGAGATGTACGCGATTGGTCTTTGTTTTCTAGCATGCCGCAAATTTAGGCAGAATTTTGCTTAGCAAAAAACCCTATAATTATCCTATTTTTATGGTAAATAAAATTTGATTGCAAACCATCATCGGGCATATTATCAGTCAGGCTTTCAAAAAAGCGAAAAAAGTACCCTTGAAAAAAGAGGATAAATATATTTTCTTTAGTGATTTACACAAGGGGGATAATAGTTATGCCGATGATTTTGCTCAAAATATGGCCATTTATAACCATGCCCTCAAACACTATTTTGATAAAGACTACACTTATGTGGAATTAGGAGATGGTATAGAATTATGGGAAAACACCTCCTTTGCCCCAATCTACGCGACCTATAAAGACACCTTTGACCTCCTCAAATTATTCAATCATAAAAATAAACTATATCTGATCTGGGGAAATCATGATATGGAATTCAGAGACCCCAAAATGGTTGAAAAAATTCTGCACACACTTCATACGCCCAAGAACATTTCAGATAAGGACATTTATTTCAACTTAAAATATGACGAAAGTCTTCTTTTTGAAATAGTGGGAACTCAAAAAACGATCCTGGCTTTTCACGGACATCAGGCGGATTATATGAATTATGTACACTGGAAAGTAAATCGGTTTTTTGTGCGATATTTTTGGTTGTACCTACAAAAATGGTTCGGGATCAATGACCCAACGAGTCCGGCAAAAAATTACAAGAACCTCATCAGAGTTGAAAAGAATCTCAATAAATGGATCTTGAAAAACAAAAATCAAATGATCATTTGCGGGCATACCCACAGGCCTCGTTTTCCTGATCCCGGAGAAATCCCATTATTTAACGATGGCTCTTGTGTGCATCCAGATTGTATTGTCGGTATCGAGATTGTTGAGTTCCAAATTTCTTTGATTAAGTGGTATTTGCTCCGGAAGCCGGATGGAACAACTCAAATCAAAAAAGTGACTTTAGAAGGTCCAACAGATCTGAACAAATTTGTTTGATGCTGCACATATTAATATTTGTGCTACATTTAATTAAACCTAAGCTCACCCTCAGCCATGAAAAATATATCCTACATTTTTACTCTTGCTCTACTTTTCTGTTCGTTCTCCATTCAGGCTCAGTCTGAAAAACTATATGATTCCATCGCGATCTTCCAAAAAAATATGAATAAAAATAAATTTCAGTTTAAACCTGAAATTATGGAACAGATATCTATTTCTCAGGATAAGCCCCGCCGATCTACCTATTCTGCCGGTGAAGTTTTAGAGGATATAGGCAGAGTAGGATTAACGCTGGTATTGAACGGTTTTTTTGGCAGTTATACAGACACATCTATTGATGATACAGATGAGGTAGATTGGGTCTTAACCAGTCATATCAATTGTGCCATTCCAAGTTATAACTGGGAAATTCAGATACTTACCAAAGGTGTTCATTACAAAGAATTTAATGCTTTTGGTGACGAATTAGGGTCCAATAGTTCAAGAGAAGTTTGGTGGGACGACAGCACCACAGGAATGATCTTACATCAGAATGAACCCATTTCCAGATTTGTGATGTTTGTTAATCCGGATATTAATATCCTCATAGAAAAAATGGCTCCCGATGACTTTGAAGATCGAAAGGTGAAGATTATGAATGACCTTCACGACACTTTCCAGCAAGGGAGTCTCTTTTTATGGCATATTGATTTTGCCGTTATAGGAAAATTTAGAGGTGATGATTTTGCTGCTGTCTGCAGTGAGCAAGCCGGAAAATATTGGATTTTTAGAAATGGCGTTCCCGAAGCGATCTTGCAATTACCCGTAAACCCTTTATTTGCTGAAACTAAAAAATCTGAAGAAAGACATTTGCTTATCGATAAAAAATCGGCAAACTTCAGCACCGACCTATTGAGGTTGTCTATGCTGTATTATTATTTCAGATCGAATTTCGAAACTCCTGATTAATAACCTGATTAATAATTTGAATAAAACCTTCTCAGTCTTTCATCGATCTGCGCATAAATAGGTCTGGTAAATTCCACGAACATTTGTTGCGGAGGTATGGGTTGACGATACCGTTGCTGACATAAATTCCATTGCAGATCATTTAAAGCTCTTTTATCGCCCTGGTATTCGGCCCAATCGTGAAACCAGACGTATTGCCCCGGTAAATCTTCATTGACCAAATTTCTATTTAGGTTTAAATCTTCAATATTCAGATGTACCAGTCCTCTCGAATTAACTTCAATATGGAAGTTCTTTAATTCTGCTGTAACCGTTCCAATTATTTCTTTGGTTCTTCCGTTATCCAGTTTGGTTTCTCCAATCTTCACTGAATCTCGTGATACCTGTTCAATTCTCTCTCTGGTATGCGTTTCACCCACAACAAAATCTTCAAAGCGAATGACTAAATTTTGATCGGTCACTTCTTGTCTGTTTGCATTCCCTTCACCGTAAACAAATCGCACAAACCTTTCTTGTTCTATGCGCTGTAGTGTATTTTTTACCTGTTGGTAAAATGTTTCTGCACTGAGCTCGTAGGTTCTGGACTGAATGGGTTCAAAAATAGTGTAAACCTTGAGAAGTGCTAGTTCGAACGAAAGGTTTAATTGCTCATTTACATTTTTGTATCCGGGTACAAATTGATCTGCCTTTTCATAAAATCCGTAAGCCGCTTTTGCATTCTCTCTTCCACCCAAATTCAACAATCTTTCTCCTTCTGCATATTGCTCTTCAGCCGCCAAAGGCAGCAATTTGTTGTATTCAGAATAATACTTTTGAGGATTATCTATAGAATTCATCGCCGCCGGACTTTGGGCAATTTTTTCATAAAGACCATTTAATTGACCATAAATAGTTAATTGGTTGGTGTTTTTAAATTGGCTATTTAGAACTCCTTCTTTTTCGAGTTTATTGATAAAATCATTTACCGCATAAGGATAAGAAGCTTTTAAAGTGGCTTTTGCCTTTTCGTTGTTCGGGTTACTCTTAAGCTTTTCGACAGACATCATAACAGCCTGATAATAATTTCCCTGATCCAACATTTTTTGAGGAGAAGTACAGGAAGCTATAAAAACTAACAAAAAAGAAATTCCAAAGAACCAATGTTTACCTAGTTTGATCATTTTAAAGTAATTTATTCGAATTTTAAACGAAAATGAACAGTGTTTATTTCATTATCTGTCAAATACCCCGGGCCAGCTGTATTTGTTCATATGCCTTTTGAACTTCCCTAAACTTTTCTTCCGAGGCTTCTATTTGAGCACTCGTCAAAGTTCTGATCTTATCGGGGTGATATCTTTTTACTAATTTTCTATAAGCAGATTTAATCTCTTCGTTTGATGCGGTTTTATCAAGACCCAAAATTGCATATGAATTACTGGGAACACTGTGTTGTTCTGTATAAAACAATCTTTTTACCGCTTCAAAGTCAGCATCACTAATATATAAATAATTCGAAATTGATTTTAATTTATTGATCTCTAGTACTTTAACCTGTCCATCCGCTTTGGCTACATTGAATAAAAAGCGCAATAAATTAATCCGCTCGGTCATTTGCATATGCTCATTTACGTTGATGCATACTTGTCTCGTATTTATTTTACTTTTACTTTGGATGATACTTTTGAACATTCTAAAAGCGCTGTTGGCTCTTTCCTTGCCGTACATACTCAGAAACGCATTGCGCACAAAGTGAAGTTCTCTTTGGTTTATATTTCCATCTACTTTGATGACAACCGCTGCCAAAAAAAGCACATTGATTTCAAAACCTACATTTTTTTTATGTGAATTCTCGCTTTGGGCAAATTGAGCGAATTGATCCCATACATATTCATCAAACAGGTATCCCAAGCCAAACCCGATCATTCCACCTACAGAACCGGCGACAAAAAAACCTATAAAAGCAAGTATGAATTTTGAGAATCCTTTCATCATAATCTGCAAAGATAAACTTCTCTTTTAATTTTTTATTTTATCTAAACTCAGAAATACACACATTTAATTTAACTTCTTCATTCTTCCAATAAGCCTTATATTTGCATTCTTAAATCGATTAAAAAAATTAAAATATGTATCCAGAAGAATTAGTAAAACCTATGCGTCAACAATTAGTTGATTCAGGTTTCCAAGAATTAAGATCCGCGAAGGATGTTGAAGAAGTATTGAGTAAGAAAGGAACTACTTTGGTCATGGTGAATTCTGTATGTGGTTGTGCTGCAGGAACAGCAAGACCGGGAGCCATCGCTTCATTGCAGTATGTTAAAACTCCAGATCATTTAACCACCGTTTTTGCAGGTGTTGATACAGAATCAACAAACAAAGCCAGAGAAATGATGGTGCCATTTCCTCCTTCTTCACCTTGTATTGCCTTGTTTAAAGATGGTGAATTGGTACACATGCTAGAAAGACATCACATTGAAGGCAGGTCTGCTGAAATGATAGCTTCAAATCTAGCAGGTGCTTACGAAGAGTTTTGTTAATCATTTGAAGAACCCAAGAATTCAATTATATTTAACCTCCATTTATTGGGGGTTTTTTTATGGATAAAATCGGAATTATTAATCAAACGGAGCTATTTGTTAAAAAGGTTCTGGAAAATGCCGAATCAGGACATGATTGGTTTCATATTGGTCGCGTGCGAAAAAATGCAAAACAAATAGCCCTCCAAGAAAATGCGGATGACTTTATTTTAGAATTAGGTGCCTTGCTTCACGACATAGCAGATGCTAAATTCCACGACGGAGACGAGTCGGTAGGTCCTAAAAAAGCACAGAATTTCCTTCTGGAGTTAAAAGTACCCGAGGAAGTCATAGAACACGTAGTTAAAATTATTGAAAACATTTCTTTTAAAAATAGTCTTGCTGAAAACGGCTCAAATTTTGATTCTATTGAATTAAAAATTTTACAGGATGCCGATCGATTAGATGCCATCGGTGCCATCGGTATAGCCAGAGCTTTTAATTACGGTGGGTTTAAAAACAGGCAAATGTACAATCCGGATATTCTTCCTATTCTCGATATGACCAAGGAACAATATAAAAAGTCGACAGCTCCTACCCTCAATCATTTCTATGAAAAATTACTTCTTTTAAAGGACCAAATGAATACAACATTAGGAAAAAAAATGGCCGACGAAAGACATCAATTTATGCTTACTTTTTTAGATCAATTTTATAGTGAATGGAATGCAGAAAACAAAAAATCCTAAATACAGCAAACTATGAGTAAACAAAAACTTTTCTTATTCTTCTTTATTTTTTGCGCATTACTGAATGCACAACAGAAAGATCCCATCATTGAAAGCATGATCAGTGAAGTAAACGAAAGATCCCAGGTAGAAATCCTCGGACATGAATTGATGGACGAAATCGGACCGCGCTTAGTGGGAACTCCCGAAATGAAAAAAGCCCATGACTGGGCAGTGGCAAAATATCAAAGCTGGGGCATTGAGGCAAAAAATGAACAATGGGGAGAATGGAGAGGATGGCAACGCGGAATCACCCATATTGATATGGTTTATCCAAGAGTCCAGACCCTGGATGGAACACAATTGGCATGGAGTGCGGCTACGCCAAAGAATGGTATCAAAGCTGAAGTGGTAGTGCTTCCAACAGTGAAAGATTCAATGGCTTTTCAAAAATGGCTACCGAATGTGAAAGGAAAAATAGTCATGATCGGAATGAAACAAAAAACGGGCAGACCCGATTATAACTGGGAAGAATTTGCCACACCGGAATCATTTGAAAAAATGAAAAAAGAAAGAAAAGAACAGGAAGATGCTTGGGAAGAGAATATGCGTAAAATGGGCTATACCAAAAGAACGATTAGTGAAGTGCTCGAAAATGCAGGGGCCGTGGCAATTGTCGATTCCTATTGGTCTAAAGGATTTGGTGTGAGTAAGATTTTCAGTTCCAGAGCGAAAAAGATCCCTACCATTGATCTGGAATTAGAAGATTACACCATGCTTTACAGATTGGCCGAAAGCGGAAAAAAACCTCAGATCAACATCGTCTCTGAATCAAAAGAATTGGGAATTGTACCTACATTTAATACTATCGGTATGATCAAGGGCTCAGAAAAGCCCGAGGAATATGTCATCTTATCAGCCCATTTTGATTCGTGGGACGGAGGTACAGGAGCGACAGACAATGGAACGGGCACCATTGTGATGATGGAGGCAATGCGCATCTTGAAAAAATATTATCCAAATCCAAAAAGGACTATTTTAGTCGGACATTGGGGTAGCGAAGAGCAAGGTTTAAACGGATCGCGCGCTTATGTAAAAGATCATCCTGAGATAGTTCAGAATGTACAAGCTCTATTTAATCAGGATAACGGAACCGGAAGAGTTGTGAAAATATCAGGTGCCGGATTTGTAAAATCTTATGACTATCTGAGTCGTTGGTTATATCCCGTTCCAAAAAATATCAAAGACGAAATAGAAACAGATTTTCCGGGTATACCCTCTTCTGGTGGATCTGACAACGCCTCTTTTGTGGCGGCGGGAGCTCCTGCTTTTAGCTTATCTTCTTTGAACTGGTCTTATTGGAATTACACCTGGCACACCAACAGAGATACTTATGATAAAATTGTTTTTGATGATGTAAAAAGCAATGTCATCCTGACGGCTATTTTAGCTTATATGGCAAGTGAAGACCCTGCGCGAGCATCAAATGAAAAAAGAATACTCCCCATGAGTTCGAGAACAGGAGAACAAATGACCTGGCCCGAACCGAGAGATGCCACCCGTAAAGGTGGACTAGAAGACTAATGAATATAAGGGACATCACCTGGGTGATGTCCCTTTGTTATTTAAAAGTTAGGTTTTCTTTTTTCTAAGAAAGCCGTTGTACCTTCGGTAAAATCTTCTGTGCCGAAACACTTGCCAAACTCGCTGATTTCCGTGTCAAACCCATTGATTCCATCCTGATACCCCGCATTGATGGCCTTGATGGCAGATGCGATGGCGGAATAGGAATTATTCGAAATTTTATCCGCTATTTCTTCGCAAAATGGGATCAGATTTTCCTGTTCTACCACATGGTTTACCAATTGGTTAGATAAAGCCTGATCGGCAGTTATCATGCTTGCAGACATGATCATTTCCATGGCTTTCCCTTTACCCACTAATTGAGGCAATCTTTGAGTTCCTCCATAGCCCGGAATTAAGCCTAATGTTACTTCAGGCAAACCCATTTTTGCATTTGAACTCGCCACTCGTATATGGCAGGCCATCGCCAGTTCTAAGCCTCCACCGAGTGCAAAACCATTAACGGCTGCAATTACCGGTGTAGATAAATTTTCTATAAAATTGAATAATGACTCCTGACCTTTTCTTGCTAAATTCGCACCTTCTATCACATCGAAATCGGCAAATTCAGAAATATCTGCTCCGGCAACAAAGGCCTTTGTTCCGCTACCAGTAAGAATCATGACTCTGATATCCTCATCTTTATGCAAGATATCGATCGCATTGTGCAGCTCTTGAATGGTCTCTGCGTTCAACGCATTGAGTTTTTGGGGTCTGTTAATCGCAATTATCGCTAAATATGCTTTTTTTTCAACTAAAATATTATTGTATTCCATCGTGTTAATTTTTGGGTAAGGTAACTATAAAGGTTGTGCCTTCATTTACTTCTGAGTTAAAGTTGATCGAACCTCCATAGGCCTCTATGATGTTTTTGACCATAGAAAGGCCTAATCCCATACCACTGCTTTTGGTTGTAAATTTTGGTTCAAAAATTTTATGTGCATCACTTTCCGAAATCCCTTCTCCGTTGTCTGCAATTTGGATGATCACATGTTCCCCTGTTTCTATAAGCCTTACATCAATAAAAGGGTTCTTTTGGGCATGCAAAGCTTGGATGGCGTTCGTTAATAGATTAGTGACAATTCTGGTCAACTGAATTTTGTCCAAATTTGCGTAAATCTCCTCTTTATCGGGATGGTATCGGATATAGGGTTCTTGGAAAATATCGAGGGCAATTTTTACCTCGTTCACTACATTCAACCTTTCTTTGTTCTGCTTAGGCATTTCGGCAAAACTAGAAAAAGCACTGGCAATTGTGCTCATGGTATCTATTTGTTGGATGAGACTTTCGGTAAATTCCGAAACTTTGGTTTTGATATCGGGATCGTTAGGGTCAAAGGTATGCTCAAAACTTTGAATGGTCAGCCGCATGGGTGTCAAAGGATTTTTAATTTCATGGGCCACTTGTCTGGCCATTTCACGCCATGCCTGTTTCCGCTCTACTTCAGCCAATTTGATGGCACTCACCTCTAACTGATCTACCATTTTATTATATGAATTGACCAAAGCATAGATCCCATCATTCGTATCATTTAATATAATTTTTTCGTTTTTTGTGCCTAACTCAGTCGCTTTTAATCGCTCACTTACATATTGGATTGATAGCGTAATGTAATTCGACAAGAAATAGGCAATTAAAATCGCCAAAAATAAAATTACCAGGTAGACCATAAACAATCTCCCTAAAAACTCTTTAAGTTCTTTATCCTGGAAAGAATTATCTTGCAAATAAGGCACACCAATGATCCCTACTCGTTTAAAACTGGGATTTAAAATGTAGGAGTAAGAAGATCTGTAACTCACATCATTACCGGATTCCAAAAAAACAACCTCTCTGTTATCCGGATTGTTCCTGATCTTTGAAAGTACCTCCTTATTTAATTGCCTACTTCTTCCTGTCTGACTAATTCTATTTGAACTGCCTATGAGTTTTCCGTCTAAATCATAGATATTCAGATCGATATTGTGAATATCTGAAATCTCATTGATTTTCTCACTGATAATCCGGACAGCCGAGGTCGTATCCAGCGGATTTTTTGATTTATGATATAATTCGTAGGTGACAGCCGACTTTATAGCCTCTTCTTTTCTTTCTAATCTTTTTTTATGGTAATCCTCGGTCTGTTCATTGTACTGATAAATAGTGATTGCCGCAATCAATATGGAAGCGACGACAACCAAAAGTATCATCGAAATAAAAATACGTGTACGAAGTGATACCGATTTGAGGTTCATTGATTTTTTTTTATAAAGATAACAAAAGTGTTATTTCTTTAAACCTCCAATTAAATTTAACGCAAGGAACTCACAAAAGGATCGATTCCTTCGATACCGTTCTCTGTCAGACTCTTTACAAAAGCTGATCCAATAATGGCACCTTTGGCAAAAGTGGTTGCCTGTGTAAAAGTTTCTTTGTTCGAGATACCAAAACCAACAATCTGTGGAGTTTTCAATTTCATGGCATCAATTCTCTTAAAATAGTCGCTCTGGATGTTTCCAAAAGAATTTTTCGCTCCGGTGGTACTGGCCGAACTAACCATATAAATAAACCCTTTAGAAATTTTATCGATGAATTGTATGCGTTCTTCACTTGTTTGAGGTGTGATCAAAAACACATTGATCAAACCGTACTTTGAAAATATTTCTTCGTAATTCTCATGATATACGTCTACCGGCAGATCCGGTATAATTAATCCGTCAATCCCCACTTCAGCGCATTTCTCACAAAACTTTTCAACACCATATTGTAACATAGGATTAAAATAACCCATCAAAACCAAAGGAATATGAACGGTTTTTCTAATATTTTTAAGTTGATTAAAAAGCACATTACTCGTCATTCCATTTTTAAGTGCCTGTGTGCTGCTTTCCTGAATCGTTGGTCCATCGGCTAAGGGATCAGAAAAAGGCAATCCTATTTCGATCATGTCTACGCCATTTTTTTGTAATTTTTCTATGATCTCGACAGTGTCGTTCAATTTGGGATAACCAGCCGAAAAATAAATGGACAAAAGCTTTTTATCTTCTCTTAATTTTTGATTGATTCTGTTCATGGGTAAACTCAAGCTAAGTTAAAGTATTTGATATAGGTATTGAGGTCTTTATCCCCTCTGCCGGACAAGTTTATCACGACAATATCATCCGGTTTAAACGACATTTTTGGTAAAACTGCCAAGGCATGAGCCGTTTCTATGGCAGGTATAATTCCTTCTAATTTGCTCAATTCTAAACCTGCTTCCATGGCTTCATCATCTGTGGCATTTAAAAATTCTGCCCTTCGTGTTTGAAATAAATGAGCGTGTTGCGGACCAACTCCAGGATAATCTAATCCCGCAGAAATGGAGTAGGGTTCAACTATCTGACCATCCGCTGTCTGCATCAAAATTGTTTTACTTCCATGGATAATGCCTATTTTTCCTAAAATAGAGGTCGCAGCCGATTCACCTGAGTTTACACCCTTACCGGCGGCTTCAACGGCAATTAGTTTCACATCTTCGTTGTCTAAATAATGGTAAAAAGCACCGGCGGCATTCGAGCCACCTCCTACACAGGCAATGACATAATTCGGATTTTCAGTGCCTTCATGCTCTTTTAACTGCCACTTCATTTCTTCTGAGATAACCGATTGAAATCTGGCAACCATATCCGGATAAGGATGAAATCCCACGACAGAACCTATGATATAATGTGTATCAACCGGGTTGTTGATCCATGCTCTAATGGCCTCATTGGTAGCATCTTTCAATGTTTTACTGCCTGAAGTAGCCGGAACAACTTTGGCTCCCAACATTTTCATTCTCGCCACATTGGGTGCCTGTCGGGCGATATCTATTTCACCCATATACACCGTACAATCAAGTCCGGCCAGAGCACAAACCGTGGCTGTAGCTACTCCGTGTTGACCGGCTCCGGTTTCTGCAATAATCCTTTTTTTGCCCAAGCGTTTGGCAACTAGAATTTGTCCGATGGTATTGTTGATCTTATGAGCTCCGGTATGATTTAAATCTTCTCTTTTTAAGTAGATTTTGGTCTTGTATTTTTCGGAAAGTCGCTCTGCAAAATACAAGGGAGAAGGTCTGCCCACATAATCCTTTAACAAGCCCTGAAACTCATGAATGAAATCTGGGTCCGCCATGATGGCCAGATAGTTTTGCTGAAGTTCTTCCATATTCGGATACAGCATTTCCGGTACATAACTGCCACCAAATTCTCCGTAATAGCCTTTTTCGTTTGCGTGATAACTCATTGTATTCAATTTATAATTTCAATGCGTTCAACTCTTTTTTGAACTCTTCAATTAACATAATGTTCTTTAAACCGGGAGCCTCTTCAAATTTGCTGTTCAGATCCAAAACCTGGCAATGGTTTGCAATCGTCCCGCTCAAAAAGTCTTTAATTTCATCTATACTTTCCAACCCAATTCCCCCACTTAAAAAGTAAGGCGTAGTAAGTTCATATCCCTTGAGTATCTTCCAGTCAAAGGAAATGCCATTTCCGCCTTTGTCTTTTCCTTTCGTGTCGAATAAAAAATAATCCACCCAAGTTTGATAAGGGGATAATTGTTGAAATTCAAAAGTATCGCCAACGGCAAAGGCCTTAATGATCTCCAACTTATTTACAGACGCTACTCTCAATTTTTCTTTTAATTCTTCCACGTATTTAACAGATTCATCTCCGTGTAACTGGAGGGCATCGAGTTTGTATTTAGTTGTAAGACTGACCAATTGATCCAGGTCCTCATCGACAAAAACTCCTGTTTTTTTAATGGTTTGTGGCAATTGGGGAATAAGCCCGTCAAAATACCTTTTAGATTTAGGGTAAAATATAAAACCGATATAATCAGGTAATAAGCGAGATAATTCCTCGATATTTTCCTGGTATTTCATACCACAAACTTTCAATTTAACCATGATACAAATCTTGAATAAAATCGATGGCGGCTAAACCAGGATCTGTCGTTTTCATAAAATTCTCACCAATTAAAAAACCCTGAAACCCATGCTTTTTTAATTCTAAAATAGTTGAGACCTCACTAATTCCACTTTCAGAAACTTTCACTTTATCGTCGGGTATAATGGCCGACAAAACTTTGCTCGTTTCTATGCTTACTTCAAATGTCTTCAGGTTTCTGTTATTTACCCCCACTAAATCGACAAATTCCAACGGAGATTTTTTCAATTCTTCCTCGTTGTGCACTTCCAAAAGCACATCCATGTCTAACGATTTAGCCACTGCAGATAAACGCCTTATTTCTGAGGTGTCCAGCACGGCAGCAATCAACAAAATCGCATCAGCACCAAAGGCACGAGCTTCATAAATCTGGTATTCATCTATGATAAATTCTTTGCGCAATACTGGAATATCAACGGTATTTCTAACCTGAATCAAATCATCTAAAGCTCCTCCAAAATATTTCGTGTCGGTTAAAACAGAAATCCCCGAGGCACCTGCCATTTCATATCCTTTGGCAACTTCGATCACTCCATTCTCCTGATTGATTACCTGCCTGGATGGAGACCTTCTCTTAAACTCACTGATGATGCCGCTGCCTGTTCTGACTGAATTCGCTAACGAATAGGTTTCTCGTGTAAACAAAGGAGAATTTTGATAAAACTCAAGCTGAATTAAAGCTTTTTTTGCCTCAACTTCCAATTTTTTGTCTTGAATGATCTTATCTAAAATATTCATGAATTCTTAATTTGATAATGCGACTAAACTTTTAAAAGCTTCCAAAGCTTTTTTATCTCGAAGTGATCGCTGAGCCATTTCAAACCCCTCTTGATGACCTATTTTTTTTGCCACAGAAATTGCTAATCCCGCATTGGCACAAACGACATTATTTTGAGGAACGGACCCTTCTCCATTCAATATTTTGCCGAAAATAGCCGCACTGTCTTCTACCGTTTTTCCTCCTTTGATATCTTGCTGATCAAGCCTTGGCAAACCTATTTCTTCAGGAGAAAACATTTTATTCTCTTTATTGCTGATAATTTTGGTTTGGCCTATTAATGAAATCTCATCATAGCCCGCCAAATCATGTAAAATAGCAAAATTCTTATCCGTGTTTTGGTATAAATAACTGTACATACGAGCCAACTCCAAATTAAAAACACCCACCAATTGATGGTGTGGAAAAGAAGGATTGACCATCGGTCCGAGCATATTAAAGAAAGTTTTGACTCCCAATTCTCTTCTTATGGGTCCAACATTTTTCATCGCCGGGTGGAAGAGTGGTGCGTGTAAAAAACATATGCCCGCCTTATCAATTGCTTTTTGCAGTGCAGCTTCCTCATTCGTAAATTTCACTCCCAAAAACTCGAGTACATTAGAAGAACCACAATTAGAAGAAACACCGTAATTGCCATGTTTAGCCACTTTTACACCGGCCCCTGCCGTGACAAAAGAGGACAAAGTAGAAATGTTGAAGGTATCCTTGCCATCTCCGCCGGTTCCACAAAGATCTATAGTTTCAAAATCAGAAAGATCAATTGGTAAACAAAGGTCTAATAGAGCTTCTCTAAAACCATCCAGCTCTTCTACAGAAATACTTCGCATCATATAAACAGTTAAAAATGACGCAATTTGACTGTTGTTATATTCTCCTTCTGAAATATTGACCAAAACGGCCTTCGCTTCATTCTTACTGATGCGTTCGTGCTGAATTAATCGATTTAAAATTTCTTTCATACTAATTATCTAATGTTCTAACCAATTTTTTAAGATCGTTTTTCCATGCTCTGTAAGAATAGATTCAGGATGATATTGTACTGCACGAACATCGTACTTTTTATGTTTTATAGACATGATCTCTCCATTTTCATCAATAGACGTGACGATCAAATCTTTTGGCAATTCATTGGAAACCACCCAGGAATGATACCTTCCTACCTCGAAATTTTGCGGAAGGCCTCTGTACAAAACCTCATCGGACTGCGTCAGAAAAATCTGGGAAGAAACACCGTGATAAACATGATTCAAATTCTCTAATTTACCTCCAAATACCTCAGCAATAGCCTGTTGTCCGAGGCAAATTCCCAAAATACTTTTTGTAGGAGCATATTTCTCTATAATTGGTTTCAACAAACCTGCTTCATCAGGAATTCCTGGACCGGGAGATAAAAGTATTTTTTCAAAACCATCCACTTCTTCCAAACTGAGTTTATCGTTTCGTTTCACCACCACTTCACAATTTAAATCCTGCAAATAATGAACCAGATTGTAAGTGAAAGAATCGTAATTGTCTATAACTAATATTTTATTTGACATCGCTTTTGCTGAATTATATTTTTTCGGCCATTTCTAAGGCTAATTTCAGAGCTCCTAATTTGTTATACACTTCCTGTAACTCATTTTCAGGCTTTGATTTAGCCACAATTCCGGCACCTGCCTGGTAAAATAAATAGTGATTTTTACTGAGAAATGAACGGATAATTATAGCATGATTAAAATTTCCGTTAAAATCCATAAAGCCAATTGCACCGCCGTAAAATGTGCGATTCGTTTTTTCATATTGATCGATCAACTGCATGGCCTTGTGTTTTGGTGCTCCGGTTAAGGTACCGGCAGGAAAAGTGTCAGCCACTACCTGATAGGTTATGGCATCTTTAAATTTCTCTCCCACCACTTTTGACACCAAATGAATAACATGAGAAAAAAACTGAATTTCCTTATAGGTTTCAACATGTACATGCTCTCCATTTCTGCTCAAATCATTCCTTGCCAAATCAACCAACATCACGTGTTCTGCATTCTCCTTTTCATCACGTGCCAGTTCTTTTGCTACTTCGAGATCTTTCTCATCGTTTCCTGTTCTTCTGAATGTTCCTGCAATCGGATGAATTTCTGCTTTCCCGTTTTTTACGACTAATTGCGCTTCGGGTGACGAACCAAAAATTTTAAAATCTCCATAATCAAAATAAAACAGGTAGGGTGAAGGATTAATCGAACGCAATGCACGATATACGTTGAATTCATCCCCTTTAAAACTTTGTGAAAACCGACGAGATAATACAAGTTGAAAAACGTCTCCTCTAAAACAATGCTTCTTGGCCTGCTCAACAAGGGCCAAATATTCCTCATCTGTAAAATTAGATACTTCATCATCACCATTTTTATAACTGTAAGAGGCGAAGTTTTTATTTTCGATCAATTGATGAATGTCATCTGTGTTATTTTCTCCAGAAAGACTATGACAAAAAATAAAGGCTTCATTCTTAAAATGATTGATCGCGATGATATTTTGATAGACCGCGTAGTATATTTCGGGAATTTCCAATTTATTCTCTTTCGGTGTGATCGATATATCTTCAAAAAACTGGACCGCATCATAACTGATATAGCCAAATAAACCATTATTGATGAATTTGAATTTCTGATCTTCTGCTTTGAATTTCTGACTGAAATGATGAATCTCCATAGGAACATCAACGGCAGGGTCTATGTCTATCACATTATTCTTACCATCCGGGAAACGTTGGGAAATTTTTCCATTTTGGATCGAAATACTTGCGATAGGGTTAAAACAGATATAAGAAAAACTATTCTCATTACCATGATAATCAGATGATTCCAGCAAAATACTGTTTGGAAAATTATCGCGAATCTTTAAATAAATACTCACAGGCGTAATCGTATCTGAAAGAATTTTTTTGAATGATGTTTTAAGTTGATAGGTCATATTTCGAAAAAAAAAGGCTTGTCGTGAAGACAAGCCAATTAGTTATATTTATTACAACAAGTACTACTTCACGGAACTGTAATTCTGCAAAGACCACCACCAAGTATGTACAAATTGATTTTTCATTTTTACTTGAGCAAATTTAACAACAATTTTTAAAAATCAAAGAAAGTTTACAATAATTATAGTCAACTCTTCATTTATGTAAATTATTCGTAAAAACTAAGACAAACCAAACATCTTAAAGTTGAAAATGGTTTGATATTTCAGAATAAATTACTTTTCCTTTCGAAATATTCAATCCTCGTTTTAAGCCATAATTCTCTTCACATGCCCTCTCCCATCCTTTATTTGCGATTGCAAGAACATAAGGTAGCGTGACATTTGTCAAAGCTTTGGTAGAAGTATAGGGCACAGCTCCGGGCATATTCGCCACACAATAATGTACGACATCATCTATGATAAAAATTGGATCTTCATGTGTAGTAGGTCTTGTCGTTTCAATACAACCACCTTGATCTACTGCAACATCAACAATTACAGTCCCCGGGTGCATTTCTTTGAGCATCTCTCTAGTAATTAATTTAGGAGCTTCGGCTCCTTTGATCAAGACACTCCCTATAATCAAATCAGAAGTTTTAATATGTTTTCTGATATTATACTCATTTGAGAATTCTGTGACCACGTGGTTTGGCATCACATCGTTGATATAACGCAATCTGTCCATATCTACATCTAGGATGGTAACCATAGCTCCTAATCCTGCGGCCATTTTAGCGGCTTGAACGCCCACTACTCCGCCTCCCAAAACGAGCACCTTTCCCGGTGGAACACCGGGAACACCACCAAGCAGTACTCCTTTTCCTTTTACAGGCTTTTCTAAATACCTCGCTCCTTGTTGGACTGCCATTCTGCCTGCCACCTCAGACATGGGTGTAAGTAAGGGTAAATTTCCGTTTTTATCCTCTACGGTTTCATAAGCAATACAAACAGCCTTACTTTTAATCATAGCTCTTGTGAGCTCTATAGAAGAAGCAAAATGAAAATAGGTGAAAACAATTTGACCTTCCTTAACCAGACCGTATTCTTTTTCAATCGGTTCTTTTACTTTGACGATGAGCTCACTGATGGCATAAATCTCTTCAATGGTCCGTAATAAGGTAGCGCCCGCTTCTACATATTCAAAATCTTCATAACCGCTTTGAAATCCTGCAGATTCTTGTACATAAACCGTATGGTTGTTTCTTATGAGTTCAAAAACTCCAGCCGGAGTTAATGCTACCCTGTTTTCATTATTTTTAATTTCTTTTGGAAGACCTATAATCATAGCAATCGGTTTATAAATATTGATTTACTTTTATCTGGCTAAATTAGATAAAAAAAAAACTATCCCACAACATTAACGATCTTACCCGGAACCACGATCACTTTTTTGGGAGTTCTTCCTTCCAGAATTTGCTGCGTCTTTTCATGGCTCAGGACCTTGTCTTCAATTTCTTTAGGAGTAGAGATCCAAAGGTAATTCGACGGTAAATTTTAATTTCCCATTAAACGAAATTGGATAATTCTTGGTGCTCTCCACCAAATATTTCTCTTCAAATACTGGAAATGGAACGGTAGAAATTGAACCTGTGTGCCCCAACAAAGACCATAATTCTTCTGCAATATGTGGTGCATAAGGCGACAGTAAAACCGTGAGGGGTTCTAAAATACTGCGCTTGTTACACTTTAATGCAGCCAACTCATTCACCGCGATCATAAACGAACTGACGGAGGTATTGAACGAAAAATGAGCGATATCTTCATCCACTTTTTTGATCGTTTTATGCAGCGTTTTTAATTCCTCCGCCGAAGCATTTTCTTCAGACACCTCAAAATGTTCTCCGTTTAAAAACAAACGCCACAGCTTTTTCAAAAAGGAATGTACGCCTGTAATTCCGGCGGTATTCCATGGTTTAGCCTGCTCCAGGGGTCCCAGGAACATTTCGTACATTCTCAAAGTATCAGCGCCATAATAAGAACAGATATCATCCGGATTTACGACGTTGTATTTCGATTTCGACATCTTCTCTACCTCTCTGCCAACGATGTATTTCCCTTTCTCCAGAACAAATTCAGCCTCTCCAAATTCAGGTCTCCATTCTTTAAAGGACTTCCAGATCAAGTTCATTGGAAGCATTGACCATTGACACATCCGCATGGATAGGTTGCACTTTTTGATCACCTATCAAACCATGAGAAATAAATTTATTCTCACCCTCTAGGCGGTATACAAATGCACTTGTCCCCAGGATCATCCCTTGGTTGATCAATTTTTTAGCGTATTCATCAACCGGTAAATATCCTCTGTCGAACAAGAATTTTTGCCAGAATCTTGAATATAACAAATGCCCGGTAGCGTGCTCACTTCCACCAATATACAGATCGACGTCCTGCCAATAATGCAAAGCTTCTTTACCTGCAAATTGTTCTTTATTTCCGGCATCCATATAACGATTAAAGTACCAAGAACTTCCGGCCCATCCCGGCATGGTATTCAATTCTAAAGGAAATACCGTTTTATGGTCTATTTTTTCATTAGAAACCACTTTGTTTTCATTTGTGTCCCAAGCCCAGACATGTGCGTTCCCCAAGGGAGGTTTACCATCAGAAGTGGGTAAGTATTTTTCAACTTCGGGTAAACGCAAGGGCAAATGTATCGTGTCGATCATCACAGGCATTTCATCCCTGTAATAAACCGGAAAAGGCTCACCCCAATATCTTTGTCGTCGAAAATACTGCATCCCGCAGTCGGTAATTTATTTTTCCTTTACCGATCTTTCGATCTTCCAGTGCCTTTGTGATCACTTTAATGGCTATTTTACCCGGTAGATCATTGATGAAGTCTGAATTAGCAATAATCGCTTCTTTGTCTTCACATGCTTCTTCAGAAATATCCACATTTTTAAAAATATTCGGAATGGGCAGATCAAAAAATTTGGCAAAATCATAATCTCGCTGATCTCCGCAAGGAACTGCCATGACAGCTCCGGTACCATAACTCGCTAAAACATAATCACCTATCCAAATGGGAATACGATCTCCTGTAAACGGATGCAAAGCAAAGGCTCCCGTAAATTCTCCACTGATGGTTTTTACATCCGACATACGATCTCTTTCACTCTTTTTTGAAGTAGCTTTGATATAGCTTTTAATGGCTGCCTTTTGTTCGGAAGTTGTAATTTTTTCAACCAAAGGATGCTCGGGGGCCAGGGTCATAAAAGATACCCCGAAAATGGTATCAGGCCTGGTCGTAAACACTTCAATAACCGCTTCTTTTTGATCAAAACCCTCAACCATAAATCTTACTGATGCACCTTCCGAACGACCAATCCAATTGGTTTGTGAGTCTTTTAAGGGCTGGGGCCAGTCCAATTTGTCCAAACCGTCAAGCAATCTTTGCGCATAAGCCGTGATACGCATGCTCCATTGCTTCATTTTTTTGCGCTCCACTGCATGACCACCCCTTTCTGAAACACCGTTCACAATTTCGTCATTCGCCAAAACAGTCCCTAATGCCGGACACCAGTTCACTTCTGTATCAGATAAATAGGTCAGCCTGTATTTTGCGAGTATCTCTTGCTTTTTACGACTTGAAAACGACTTCCAATCTGCTGCTCCAAATAATTCAACCTCATCGTCACAGGCCGCATTTATCTTCGTATTTCCTTCTGTTAAAAAAACTTCTTCCAACTCGGTAATGGGTCTTGCCTGGTCTGCATCTTTACAATAATACGAGTTGAATAGTTGAATAAAAATCCATTGAGTCCATTTGTAATAATCAGGATCTGAAGTGCGTACTTCTCTACTCCAATCGAAACTAAATCCAATTTGATCTAATTGTCTTCTGTAGGTTTTTATATTCTCTTCAGTGGTTTTTGCAGGATGTTGACCTGTCTGGATGGCATATTGCTCCGCAGGCAAACCAAATGAATCATAACCCATCGGGTGAAGTACATTGTATCCTTTATGGCGCTTATACCTCGCATAAATATCACTGGCAATATATCCCAGCGGATGCCCTACATGCAATCCAGCACCACTTGGGTAAGGAAACATATCAAGTACATAAAACTTGGTCTTATCACTCTCATTATCTGCCTGAAAAGTTTGATTTTCCTTCCAATATTTTTGCCATTTGGCCTCTATTTCATTAAAATTGTACTTCATCAAAAAATTGATTTATATGCGGTTTATTCGGTTTCACGTGACGGAAGACCAAATTTTTCGAGTTGCAAATTTACTCTTAAAGAACTAAAAGACAAAAGAATTCTCCTTTCTACAATATTGTAGCTAATTTTAACCAATTAAAAATTAAAACATTTGGGGTTTATGGCTAAGAAAATAGGTTTGATTTTATCGGGAGGTGGAGTGAGATCTATGGCCCATATCGGTTTGATCAAATGCCTCAATGAGGAGAACATAAAAATTGATGCTGTAGGCGGAACCAGTGCCGGTGCTGTGGTAGCAGCGATGTATGCAAAGGGTTATGAAGCAACTCAGATGCTTGACTTCTTTAAAAATACATCACTTTTTAAGTATTCGTTGTATACATTCTCTAAACCTGGTATTATTGATAGTGAAAAATTTATTTCTACATTCGAAAAAATTTTCCCTGAAGATACTTTTGAATCACTCAAAATCCCAACCTTTATTACAGCAACCAACCTTCTTAGCGGAAAACTAAGGTATTTTTCGGAAGGAGAATT
>CAVQQR010000004.1:0-21743 GCA_963715015.1 uncultured Flavobacteriaceae bacterium | reverse complement strand
AAGAGGTGTTATCGTTGGGTCAGAATTACTATCAGAGCAAGCCAAAATTAATATGCTAAAGAAAAAAAGTTGAAGTTTGTAAAGCAGTTTCATAGCAAAAACATTTAAGGAGATAGATTCAAATATAGTTAAATATTTGATTTCATGATTTGTATTTGTAGGGTTGAAGTCGTATCGTTGTATTTCAAAATGACCCTTTAATGAAAAATAAAATTAACGCAGTACAAGATTTTCACGACGCATTCGGACTAGGTGTGCGACATACACCCACCGCAAATTTAGCACCTAAAACCTTGCAGTTGAGGTATGACCTGATGAAGGAAGAGAACGAAGAATACCTCGAAGCCGCCTTGAATAATGATTTGGTAGAAGTGGCCGATGCTTTAGGAGATATGCTCTATATATTATGTGGAACGATCATAGAACACGGAATGCAGGATAAGATCGAGGAAGTATTTGAAGAGATCCAGCGCAGTAATATGAGCAAATTGGGGGAAGATGGAAAGCCCATTTACAGAGAGGATGGAAAAGTGCTCAAAGGTCCAAATTATTTTAAACCTGATATTGCAGCGATTCTGAACAAATAGAAAAAGGCCCGAGAGCCTTTTTTTATTTCACTTCATATCTCCAACCAAACTTATCTTCTGATCGGTTGTACTGAATATCGGTAATTCTTTTTTTGAATAGTTTCGCATAAGAATTTTCCAATTCCGGAATGTCGAAAGATTGATCCTGATAACCAAAACCAGAGATGGGAGAAATAACAGCTGCTGTCCCGGCGCCAAACATTTCTTTTAATGATCCGTTTTTTGCTGCTTCTACAATTTCTTTTACACTAATTTTTCTCACTTCCACATCAATTCCCTCATCTTTTGCAATATCTATGATACTTTTTCTGGTCACACCATCTAAAATTCTGTCACTCGTCGGTGCAGTCAACAAAGTATCATTAATACGCACAAAAATATTCATCGCTCCTGCTTCTTCTATAAACTCATGTGAAGTGTCATCTGTCCAAATCACTTGCTGAAATCCTTTTTCAACAGCTAGTTGAGTAGGATAGAACTGTCCTGCATAATTCCCTCCGGCTTTTGCAAAACCCACACCACCGTTGGCAGACCTAGAATAGGTTTGCTCTATCAAAACCTTTACTTTTCCCGCAAAATATGATCCGGAAGGTGAACAGGCAATGATAAAGGTATATTTATCTGCGGGTGAAGCATGTAAGCCATTTCCTGAAGCAAAAATAAATGGGCGGATATAAAGAGAACTGCCCTCTGATTGAGGAATCCAATCTCTGTCTATTTTGAGTAATTCTTTTAACCCTTCCATGAATATTTCTTCAGGCAATTCAGGAATCGCCAATCTTTTAGATGAAATATTCAATCTTTTTTGATTTTCCAGCGGTCTAAAAAGCCATACTTTTCCTTCTTGGTCTTTATAGGCTTTCATTCCCTCAAAAACCGACTGTCCGTAATGAAATATTTTAGATGACGGATCTAGACTGATATTTTGGTATGGAATAACTTTTGGGTCTTGCCACTGTCCATCGCTGTATTCACAGATGAACATATGGTCTGTATATACCTTGCCAAAAGGCAGGTTATTAAAATCTACTTTAGAAATTTTGGAGTTTTTTGTTTTTTCAACGCTAATTACTGGCTTCATTTCTACTTGCATGGGGTTATATTTTCCTACAAAAGTACTTAATAATGGTTAAATTTGAATTTGTTTTAGACTGAATTTATCCTGAAAGGGGTAGTAAATAGTTTCATGGAAAGAAAAGTGATTATAACACACGACGGAAGTTCGAGTATTTATTTGCCCGATTGGGATGAACATTATCATTCCATTCACGGCGCAATTCAAGAAGCTTACCATGTATTTATCAAGAATGGATTTTCTTTGTTTAATGATCAAAAAAAGATCGAATTATTGGAAATTGGTTTTGGTACCGGTTTAAATGCGCTAATTACCCTGATCGAGGGAGAGAAGTCTAATGTAAATATCAATTATACCGGAATTGAGGCTTATCCTGTTTCTTTAGAAGAAATGAAACAATTGAATTATCTGGCTTTACTGGATGCCAAGAATAAAGAGTTAGAATTTGTTAAAATGCATGAAGGGAACTGGGAAGAGGAGTTGATGATTTCGGAGGCTTTTTATCTGACCAAAAAGCAACAAAAAATTCAGGATTTCAGTGAAAAAAATAAATTTAACTTGATTTATTTTGATGCTTTTGGGGCTAGGGTACAGCCTGAATTGTGGACAGAAACAATTTTTGAACAAATGTTTCAAGCCCTATTAGAAGGAGGTGTGTTGGTTACCTATGCAGCGAAAGGAAGTGTAAGGAGAGGGATGCTGGCCAGCGGGTTTGAGGTAGAAAAATTACCCGGACCTCCGGGAAAAAGGGAAATGTTAAGAGCGATTAAACCAAAGAAATAATAAGATATATAGTGGATACGAAATTTGTAAAAAGAAAAAAACCGAATAACAAAAGAATGTTGATCTTGTTACTAGTGCTAGTGTTGATCTTGTTTTTGTTTTTTAATTTGGATAGAATCCTAGAAGGCTTTTTGACCATTCAAGAATAGGTTAGGGTTTGTTTTTTAAGATTTTGATGATTTTATGGCGTATGAAAAAGATTCGCCCCAGCATTATACCGGCATTTAGTGCAAAAATGATACTGTTAATTTTTGGAAAATGAACAAACTCATGGACGAGTTTTTCTTTAAAAATTAAAAGCAAAATTAGAAAGAACAGCAAAATTCCGCTGATGAGGTCAAATTCTTTGATGATCCTTTCACCATCTTTATCCCAGGTCACCTTCTGAATTCTGCTCAATATCACTCCGATGGCCAAGCCAATTATAAAAGCCAATGCCGGATATTTGACCGGGACTATTTCTGTGAATACCGCATTTATGGCGAGCGTCAGTGAAATGATGAACATGACCACAAAAAATCGCACTTTATTTCTGATTTTTTTATCGACTAAATCTCTGTTATCACTCATTTTATGCAGGTTTAGTTACCTTTAAACTGTAAACCATGGGTAATTTGCCTTCCATACCTTTTATTTGATACTTGTATTCATCTATTTTTGTGGTGTTGGAAAAACAATCGTAGGGAGAATAATCGTATTCCTGAAAGTCATCAATCACCAGATTTTTTCCTAAAAGAGCTCCAAAAACCTCAGAAAAAGGGTGGTTCCAGCTGACTGAATTCAATTCAATGGCCGCCCCATCAGTATAAGAATATTCTTCTTTTTCAACTATGGCCGCTCTATTGAAATAGGAATAAACGAATTTTGTAAAATTATGATCGAATACCCAAATCATCGGATGAAATTCTACGATCAGAAATGTACCTCCCGGCTTTAAAAAATGATCTAGGATCTCAGCCCATTTGTTGAGGTCCGGCAGCCAACCTATCGTTCCATAACTTGTAAAAATCATATCAAATTGACCCTTTAAATTCTTATCCAGCTCATAAATATCACTGCAAACAAATTCAGGAAAAATTTGACACTGTTCACTTAAATCCCTGGCTTTTTCGATGGCCGTTTCAGAAAAATCGACTCCTGTAGCCTGAGCGCCTAACTTTTGAAGTGAAATTGTATCTTGTCCGAAATGACATTGCAAGTGAAGTACTTTTTTTCCATCGAGATCGCCTAATAAATCCAGTTCAATTGAATTAAGAGAATTAAGCGATTTTAAAAAAGCGGGATTGTTATAAAAATTAGAATCAAAATGGACAGGTACTTTTTTGTTCCACAGGGCCTTATTCACAGACAGGTATTTGTCTTCCCATTCTTTTATCATACGCTTAACCTGTAAATCGCCATATCCGTAAATGGGTAATCGCTTAGAAAATTCGGGAAAGATTTCTTTTAGATCAGTAGACTGTTTTAAAAAGATCAACTCCTCCAGCACTTCCATGGGGTTCCCTTTTTTACCTTTCGGATCCTTTATTATTTCTGCCAGAACGACTTCTTTTAAAAAAGGAAATTTTGAAATTAATCTCTTCTCGATCTCCTGTAATTCATCAAAGTTATTAGCTTGATAAGCTTTCCATAGTTTTGAAAAATTGGCTAAATCAGAACTGCTTAAGAGAGTTCCCGTCTCAATAGATTGTTTGAGTTCTTGAGTTGAAAGTGCTGCAAAACCAAATTGGAGATTTTCTGCCAGTACGAGAAAAACATTTTGTTGATTCTTTCGATGAAGCAAATCACAGACAAACCAAAAGTTAGCTTGACAAAATAAATCTTTTTCAAACCAACAAAACACTTGTTCTAGTGGATTTAATTCGGAAATCTTTTCAAATTCAGTTCTTGTTTTTTCTACATAGTCAGTTTTACTCGTGCCATAAGCATGATAGAGAAAAGAAGCACGGTTGTTATAGAATTCAGAAAGATTGTCGGCAGATACATCACCTTCTATAAGACATTCTCTGGCCACAATTCTTTCGCCCTTTAACTCTTTTGGGAATTTATCTAAAAGGCTATCTCCGTTAAGTATATGAATCATGAAGGCTCTTTCTTTGGTTGAGCACTAAGATAAGTTTAAAAAAGGAAAAGAAATTTTAGTCATTTAATTTTTTCCAGATCAAATCTTTTAGTTGATCTAAATTGATTTGAGCTACAGATGAAATAAAGATATGCGGGATAGTTTTTGGTAAAGTTTTTTCGATCTCTTTTTTCAATTCTTCATCGAGAAGATCACATTTAGAAATAGCTAAAATCCTTTCTTTATCTAACAATTCCGGATTGTGTTTCTTGAGTTCATTCAGCAATATTTTGTATTCCTCATTGATATCCATGCTATCTGCAGCGACCAAAAATAGCAACAAAGAATTTCTTTCAATGTGGCGCAGAAAACGATGCCCAAGTCCTTTTCCTTCGGCCGCACCTTCTATGATTCCGGGAATATCGGCCATGACAAAACTTTGAAAATCGCGGTATTTTACTATGCCTAAATTGGGTTTTAAGGTGGTAAAAGGATAATCGGCTATTTTAGGTTTTGCGCTGGTGAGCACTGAAAGTAAGGTAGACTTTCCGGCATTTGGAAAACCGACTAATCCCACATCGGCCAGCAGTTTAAGCTCTAATCTGAACCAGCCCTCAACACCGGGAATACCGGGTTGTTTGTATCTCGGGGTTTGGTTGGTTGAAGATTTAAAATGCCAGTTTCCCAATCCTCCCATACCTCCTTCAACCAAAATAATTTCTTGTCCGTTTTCGGTAATTTCAAAGAGAATTTCATCCGTTTCTGCATCTCGTACAATAGTCCCTATAGGAACGTCGATATATTGATCTTCACCTGATTTTCCGGTACTGCGATTTTTCGAACCGCTGCCTCCGTGTTCAGCGCGGATGTGTGTTTTAAATTTTAAGTGGATCAGCGTCCACATATTTTTATCTCCGCGAACGATGATATGTCCGCCTCTGCCTCCATCACCCCCATCAGGACCTCCTTTGGCAACGTATTTTTCTCTGTGTAAATGAGATGATCCGCTTCCTCCGTTTCCGGACGCAGCAAATATTTTTACATAATCAACAAAATTGCCTTCGGTCATTTGGGTGTTTTATTATAGTTGGTCGATTACCTCTTTTAATCTTAAGGTAATATCTTCAATGGATCCTACGCCGTTTATACCGAAATATTTTTGCTGTTTTTGGTAGAAATCTTGTAAAATAGCTGTTTTGGTCTGGTATTCTTTAAATCGATTTCTAATTTTCGATTCGTCCTGATCATCAGATCTTCCGCTGCTTTTGCCTCTGAGTAAAATTCGTTCTACAAGCAAATTTTCAGGTACTTCAAGCGCGATCATCGCTTTGATTCCGCTGCCTTTTTTTGAGAGAAAATCATCCAGAGCGATGGCCTGTGATTCAGTTCTCGGAAATCCGTCAAAAATAAAACCATGAGCTTCTGGATTTTTATCCACTTCTGCTTTAAGCATATCAATGGTTACCTGATCGGGCACTAAATCGCCATTATCGATATAGCTTTTTGCCAATTTACCTAATTCTGTTTCAGCCTTGATGTTGTATCGAAAAACATCTCCGGTTGATATATGTACAAGTTTATAATGGTCTCTTAATAATTCTGCCTGCGTTCCTTTTCCTGCCCCGGGAGGGCCAAATAAAACGATATTTTTCATTTTTAATTATCTATTTTGAATATTGGGTTACAAAAGTACAACATTGTTTTTAGTTGTCAGTTTTAATCCTTTGAAGGGGCTATTGATCAATTTGATAGACATCTCGTAAATTTCTGCCAAGTCCGTCAAAATCTAATCCATAACCTACTATGAATTTGTCTTCAATTTCGAGGCCTACATAATCAATGGGCAGTTCTTTTTTGTAGGCATCAGGCTTGAAAAAAAGGGTGGCAATTTTTAATTGTTTCAGATTTTGCTCGTTAAAGAGGCGATAGATTTCTTCGAGTGTAGTCCCCGTATCGATAATATCTTCCAAAATAATGACTGTTTTATTGGTCAGGTCTTCGTTTATACCTATCAGTTTTTTGATGGTACCGGTAGAATCCAGACTCTTGTATGAAGAGAGTTTCACAAAAGAGACGTGACACGGATATGGATAATGCCTGATGAAATCCGAAACGAACATGAACGAACCATTTAAAATACCTACAAATATGGGTTCTTCATCTGGTCCAAGATCTTCGGAGATACTTTTAGCTAAAAATTCATTTGTTTTGGCAATCTTTTCTCTTGATACAAAAGGCTTGAATTTAAGGTTATGAATGGTAATTTGGTCCATCTTTGGATTTTTTGCAAAGGTAAAAATAATTTAAGCGTAAAAAAGAAAAGCCTTTTTGACGTAAAATCAAAAAGGCTTTGTATTGAGAAAAGGTAAATCTAACCTTTCATCTTTTTTGTGTCTTTGTTTTTTGTCGAGTCATACATAATGGGAGTCGCAACGAACAAAGATGAATATGTACCTACAATTACACCAACAATTAAGGCGAACATAAAACCTTTGATAGAATCTCCTCCGAAGAAAAAGATGGCCAACAATACGATTAAAGTGGTCATCGAAGTATTTAAAGTTCTTCCTATTGTACTGTTTAAGGCGGTGTTTACGATCTTTTCAAAAGGCCATCCGCTGTGTGTTTTTGCAAATTCACGAATCCTATCAAAAATTACAACGGTGTCATTCAATGAATAACCCACCACAGTTAATATGGCTGCAATAAACGACTGGTCTATTTCCATGTCAAACGGTAAAACTTTATAGAAAATAGAGAAAATTGCAAGTACAATTAATACGTCATGGAAAACTGCGGCAACAGCACCTAAGCTAAATTGCCATTTTCTAAAACGCAATAGGATGTACAAGAAAACTACGATTAGCGCACCTATTATAGCAAAGATAGCCGCTTGCTTGATGTCATCTGCAATGGTTGGCCCTACCTTAATCGATTGAACGATACCAATATTTCCTTGGTTATCGGCACCTTTAAATTGGTCATAACTGATATCCGCAGGTAAATATGACTTTAGATTGGTGTAAAGCAGATTTTGTATCTCATCATCAACACCTAGATCTGTATCATCGATCTTAAATTTTGTTGTAATTTTTAACTGACTTGCATTTCCAAAAGTTTTTACTTCGGGAGAACTGCCAAAAGCATCTTTCAAACTAGCCGCAACTTCCGGAGCACTTACAGCGTCAGCAAATCTCACCGTATATGTTCTTCCACCTTTAAAATCAACGCCATAATTTAAGCCGTTGGTCAAAAGTGATCCAATACCCAAAACAAGAATTGTTCCTGATACAATGTAGGCCATTTTTCTTTTTTTCAAGAAATCGATGTTAAAATTGGTAAACCAATTTTTCGTGATCGCAGTGTTGAAAGTAAGTTTGTTTCCATTTCTTACATACCATTCTAACAACAATCTTGTAATGAAAATAGCTGCAAATAATGAGGTTACTATACCGATCATCAAGGTAGTAGCGAAACCTTTTACAGGTCCTGTTCCAAAAATATAAAGAATAATACCAGTCAATAAGGTAGTAATATTCGCATCAATAATAGAAGAGAGCGCATTGCTGAATCCATCATCGATGGCTTCTTTCTGGTGTTTTCCTAAGGCGAGTTCTTCTTTAATTCTTTCATAGATCAGTACATTCGCATCTACCGCCATACCAATAGTCAATACAATACCGGCAATACCGGGTAATGTCAGTACAGCACCAAAGGAGGCAAGTGTACCGAAGATAAACAGAATGTTGAGTACCAAAGCGATGTCAGAGAAAATACCCGCTTTTCCGTAGTAGAAGATCATCCACATCAATACCAAAATCAAAGCGATGATGAAAGATATAGTTCCTGAATGAATGGCTTCTTTACCCAAAGAAGGACCTACTACATCTGATTGAATGATTCGTGCAGCAGCAGGTAATTTACCCGATTTTAATGCATTGGCTAAATCTTGTGCTTCTTCGATAGAAAATTGTCCGGTAATTGAAGTTCTTCCACCTGTAATAGCGTCATTTACTCGAGGCGCAGAGTAAACAAAATCATCTAAGACAACAGCCACAAATTTTCCGACATTTTCAGAGGTCATTTTTGCCCATTCCTTTGTTCCAATAGAATTCATTGACATGGTTACTTCAGGATTGGCACCTAATTGATCAAAGACCTGAGCAGCGTCGGAGATTACATCTCCTTGAATAGGGGCAATGTCATCTCTGTTTGATTTAATGGCGTATAAATTAATTACTTCGGTATTCTCAATAGGTTTGTGATCCCACAAGAACTTGGCGTATTTCATTTCAGAAGGCAATAGATTACGCACTTCTTTTTGAGCTAAATAACTGTTGATTTTTGCCGTATCTGATACTGAAGCTGATCCAATAACAGAACTCAATTGGTTGGCCGATTGAGGGATATTTGGCATCAAGATGGCAAATAAAGGATTGGCTGCTTTTGTATCTACAGAATCTTTTACCTCACCTAATAATTCATCAATTTCATTTTCAATTTTGGTAGAATCTGCTGCCTGGCTGGTTTCCTCTTCAATCAATGAAGCCAAAACACCATTGGCACTCACCATGAATTGAGACATTTCTTGATTGGTGTATACTTCCCAAAATTGAAGTTCAGCAGTACTTTGTAATAATTTTCTTACTCGGTCTATATCTTTTGCACCTGGTAATTCAATCAAAATTCTCCCTGTTTCACCAATTCTTTGAATACTCGGAGAAGTTACCCCAAATCTATCTATACGACTTCTTAAAACTTCGAAAGCAGTATTAATAGAACCTTCAACTTCCAATTTAAGAAGAGGCATTACCTCTTCATCAGTCATTTTAAAGTTGATCTTATCTTTTAATGATTTATTCCCAAAAATACTTGGGTCTCCGAGCTTTACAGAGCCTTTGCTGGCATTTTCAAAAGCTTCGAAGAATAGTGATAAATAATCTTTGTCACTATCTCTTTGTGCAGCGGTAGCAGCATTTAGCGCTTCGTTGAATACAGGATTTGTTGATTTGTTTGAAAGTCCATACAAAATATCCCTTACAGAAACTTCTAGAATTGCATTGATTCCCCCTTTTAAGTCAAGACCAAGATTAATTTCTTTTTCTTTTAACTCGTTGTAGGTGTAGTCGGCAAAGCCTAAATTCAATACAGGAACATTTGCGACAGAATCTAAATAATTTCTCTGTAATTGGGCTTTTTCTTCTAAACTATTAACTGCAGAATTTGTTTGTGCATAGGCTTCGGCATCTTTCTCCACATTTTTTGCAAAATATGTAAAGGACAGTTGGTAAATACAAACTAAACTAAACAAGATTGCAAAAGTTCTAATAAGACCTTTGTTTTGCATTATCACTAATTTTTAATCCATAAATTTTTTAAACGCGCAAATATACTGATTTAATTTAGGTTTGAAAGAAAAATCGCAACTGTTTCCGGCTCTGTTTTTCAGATGGTTAAAAACCATTTTTTTTAGCTATTTTCGTACCTATAAAAGGAAACTAAAAGATGTTTACAGATATTGAAATAGCCCAGCAGAATATTATGCTGCCAATAAAGGATGTTGCGAATAGATTAAATATTGAAGAGGATGATCTTGAATTATTTGGAAAGTACAAGGCAAAATTACCTCTTCATTTAATTGATCAGGATAAAGTGGATAAAAGCAATTTGGTTTTAGTCACTGCTTTAACACCTACACCTGCCGGAGAGGGAAAAACAACGGTCTCTATAGGATTGTCTGAGGGTTTGAACAGAATTGGAAAACTTACGACCGTTGTATTGAGAGAACCATCTCTGGGACCTGTTTTTGGAATAAAGGGTGGTGCTGCCGGTGGGGGATATTCTCAGGTAGTTCCTATGGAGGATATCAACTTACATTTTACCGGAGACTTTAATGCGGTTGAAAAAGCCAATAATTTGCTGGCGGCCTTGATCGACAATAATTTACAGTGCCCTTGTACGCTTAATTTGGATCCTAGAACAATTTTATGGAAAAGGGTAATAGACATGAACGACAGGTCTTTACGCAACATAATTATTGGTCTTGGTGGGGCTCAGAACGGAATTCCGAGGGAAGACGGTTTTAACATAACTCCCGCTTCTGAAGTAATGGCTATTTTGTGTATGGCCAAAGATCTGGAAGATCTCAAAAAGAGATTAGGTGATATTATCGTTGGATTTACTTTTGATAAAAAACCTGTTTTCGCCCGTGATCTGAAAGCCGAAGATGCGATGGCTATTTTATTAAAAGATGCCATCAAACCCAATTTGGTTCAGACTTTAGAAAAAAATCCTGCGATTATTCATGGCGGGCCCTTTGCTAATATTGCTCAAGGGACCAATACGATTTTAGCCACAAAAATGGGCATGTCTTTATCAGATTATGTGGTGACCGAAGCGGGTTTTGGAGCCGACTTAGGCGCAGAGAAATTCTTTGACATTAAATGTGTGGCGTCAGGCTTAAGACCAAAAGCTGTTGTTTTGGTTGTCACAATTAAGGCGCTAAGACACCATGGAGGAGCAGAACCTGCTAAATTAAATGAACCCAATGTGGATTATGTACAAAAGGGTTTTGTAAATGTGGAGAAGCATATTGAAAATATCAGAAAATTCAATGTTGAACCTGTGGTGGCTATCAATACTTTTAGCAACGATACATCAGAGGAAATAGCGAAAGTAAAAGAGAAATGTTTAAAATTAGATATTCAAGCTGTTTTATTTGAAGGTTGGGCAAAAGGAGGTGAGGGAGCTGAAGATCTTGCAAGGGCAGTTGTTGATGTAGTGGAGAATAAACCTTCAGATTTCAAACCCCTCTATGATTGGAACATGCCTGTGAAAGAAAAAATAGAAAAAATAGCGAAAGAAATATATGGTGCCAGCGGGGTGGATTACGACAAGAAAGCTAAACTCAATTTAAACAGAATAGAAAAATTAGGATTTCAGAATTTTGCCATTTGTATGGCCAAGACACAAAAATCTTTTTCAGATAATGAGAGTTTAAGGGGAAGACCGGAAGATTTTGTAATTACGGTCAGAGAAATAGAGATTGCGTCAGGGGCAAAGTTCATTATACCTATATTAGGTGTCATGATGCGAATGCCAGGACTACCCGGACAGCCGGCTAGTGAGAAGATGCAGATCGACAAAAATGGAAAAATCTCAGGTTTATCATAAAAAAAGGGGCTTACATAGCCCCTTTTTTTACATTCTTTATTAAGTTCTACAATAGTCCGTTTACAACACGAACTGCATCAGCACTTTCTTTTAAGGTTGTTTTTTCGGCATCTGTTAAATCGATCTCAACAATTTTTTCGATACCATTTTTCCCGATGATACAAGGAACTCCTATCGAGATATCTTTTAGTCCGTATTCTCCTTCTAAAAGAGCAGAACAAGGGAACATTTTCTTTTGATCACAAGCGATGGCTTGAACCATAGCTGAAACAGCGGCTCCCGGTGCATACCAAGCACTTGTTCCTAACATTTTGGTCAATGTAGCACCACCAACTTTCGTAGCTTCTTTTACTTCATTTAACCTTTCTTCGGATAAGAATTTTGTAACCGGTACACTATTTCTTACTGCCAACCTCGTCAAAGGAATCATTCCAGTATCGCTATGTCCGCCAATAACCATTCCATCTACATCTGAAGCAGGGCATCCTAAGGCTTCTGCTAATCTGTACTTAAATCTAGCACTGTCTAGGGCACCACCCATTCCAATAATTCTGTTTTTTGGAAGTCCGGTTGCTTTGTGAGCTAAATAAGCCATCGTGTCCATGGGATTGCTCACTACAATCAGAATTACATTTGGTGAATGTTTCAATAAGTTTTCGGCTACGGTTTTTACGATTCCGGCATTGATGCCGATTAACTCTTCACGCGTCATGCCTGGTTTTCTTGGAATACCACTGGTGATCACTGCAATATCGCTATTGGCAGTTTTGGTATAATCATTTGTGGCACCTGATATTTTGGTATCGAATCCGTTTAATGACGCACACTGCATTAAATCCATGGCTTTTCCCTCAGCGAAATCTTCTTTAATATCTATTAGTACTACTTCAGAAGCGAAATCTTTAATGGCAATGTATTCAGCACAACTTGCGCCAACTGCACCTGCTCCTACAACTGTTACTTTCATTTGTTTTTATTTAAAATTACTATATATCTATGTTTGCGTAGACCGCATTTTTTTCTATGAACTCTCTTCTTGGTGGTACATCATCACCCATGAGCATTGAGAACACGCGATCTGCTTCGGTTCCATTTTCTATGGAAACCTGACGCATAGTTCTAAATTCAGGATTCATGGTTGTATCCCATAATTGTTCAGCATTCATCTCACCAAGACCTTTATATCGCTGAATGGAAGCGCCGCTGCCAAAAGCATCTAGCAGTTTGTCACGTTGTTTATCATTCCATGCATATTCTTTTTTTGCTCCTTTTTTCACTAAATAAAGAGGAGGAGCCGCGATATATATATTCCCATTTTCTACTAATTCGCGCATATACCTAAAGAAGAAGGTAAGGATTAGGGTGGCAATATGACTACCATCAACATCCGCGTCACACATAATTACAATTTTATGGTATCGCAATTTTGACAGGTTCAAGGCTCTTGGATCTTCTTCCGTTCCGATAGAAACACCTAATGCCGTATACATGTTTTTGATTTCTTCATTTTCAAAAACTTTGTGCTGCATGGCTTTTTCCACATTCAAGATTTTACCCCTCAATGGAAGAATGGCCTGAAAATTTCTGTCACGGCCTTGTTTGGCCGTTCCACCTGCCGAATCTCCCTCGACCAGGAATATTTCACATTTTTCAGGTTCACTCCAGGCACAATCAGATAACTTACCTGGCAAACCACCGCCGTGCATGACGGTTTTTCGTTGAACCATCTCTCGCGCTTTGTTTGCCGCATGCCTTGCCTGAGCAGCAAGAATCACTTTTTGAACGATGATCTTTGCATCATTTGGATTTTCTTCCAAATAATCTGTTAGCATTTCGCTTACGGCCTGACTAACGGCTGAAGTCACATCTCTATTCCCCAATTTTGTTTTGGTCTGACCCTCAAACTGAGGTTCAGCTACTTTTACGGAGATAATAGCAGTTAAACCTTCACGGAAATCGTCGCCGGAGATTTCAAACTTTAACTTACTTAATAAGCCTGAAGTTTCTGCATATTTTTTTAAGGTATTTGTCAATCCTCTTCTAAAACCACTGAGGTGAGTCCCACCTTCATGTGTATTGATATTGTTTACGTAAGAGTGCAGATTTTCGTTGAACGAAGTGTTGTATACCATCGCAACTTCAACAGGAATGCCATTTTTTTCACCTTCCATACTGATAACATCTGCAATGAGTTGTTCCCTGGTTGAATCGAGGTACCGAACAAATTCCTTCAGCCCTTCTTCACTATAAAATTCTTCATAAACAAAATTACCTTCATCGTCTTTATTTCTCTTATCGGTAAGTGTAATTCTTACGCCTTGATTCAGATAAGACAATTCTCTTAACCTCGCGGCTAAAATATCATAGCTAAAAACGATGTCAGTTTGAAAAATGGTGTCATCTGCCCAGAAGGTTACTTCCGTTCCGGTTTTGTCAGATTCTCCAATAACTTTTACGGGATAAAGCGCTTTTCCTTTTTCATATTCTTGTTGCCAAATTTTCCCTTCTCTTTCTACGGTTGCAGTTAGATGATTTGATAGTGCGTTTACACAAGAGACACCAACACCGTGCAAACCTCCCGAAACCTTATAAGAATCTTTATCAAATTTACCACCTGCGCCAATCTTGGTCATTACCACCTGGAGAGCAGAAACGCCCTCTTTTTTATGCATACCCACTGGAATACCACGACCATTATCTTTAACTGTAATAGAATTGTCTTCATTAATGATCACATCAATCTGAGAACAATATCCTGCCATGGCCTCATCGATGGAGTTATCCACCACTTCGTAGACCAAATGGTGCAGACCTCTCGAGCTCACATCACCGATATACATAGATGGTCTCATCCTCACGTGTTCCATTCCCTCAAGGGCCTGAATACTATCCGCTGAATATTGATCTTTTTTTGCTTCTTCGCTCATATTTTTTTTAATTATTTTCCGCTGAAATTTAGAAAGTACAAATATAACAAAACACAGTGTTTATAAGGGCTGATTTTAAGCTTAATCAGCTGAAGTTATTAACAAATGTTTGTAAAATTCGGTCCTATTTTTTCTTTTTGACATTCTTCTTATCCCAATAAAAAATGCCCGTCGATACGGGCATTTTTTTAGCGCATAAAAAATCAACAGATTTGTTCTATTGTCAGTTTAATATGTGCAAATATGAATTTAAAATCTTATTTAATTCTAAAGAAAAAGACCTGATACTTTAAAGTATCAGGTCTTGGTGCAAATTAAAATAGCTTAATATTTCAATGTATTTGCTTTTTGTGTTCGTTCGTCATTTTATTCCCCTCAGATAAAAACAACTCCCTCGCACAATGATCACTTTTGTGATCTTATTTCAGTACCCGGTACAACCGGACTTTGAACTTTCTGAAATAATATATAATAACGTTATCAATTATTAACTGTAGCAAATGTATGTGGGAAATCTTAAGAGAATCTGAAGTTTTCTTCAGAATTTAAAAAAGTTTCAAAAATAAATGGAAAAGTAGTGTTTTCCCTCATTGAAGTTATGTTTGATCTCCCAATTGTGTACATCACAAATCTTTTTGACGATTGCTAATCCGAGGCCAAAAGAGTCTGATGAGGAACTTTCTTTCTTAAAACGATCAAATAACATTTCAGAGGAAGTTTTAGTAGGTTTACCTGTATTGGCAACGGAGATAAACAATTCGTTGGTCTGGATCTCTATGCTGCCACCTTCGTAGTTGTGCTTTATGGCGTTGCTGATAAGGTTTGAAACCACCATTTCGAATAATAGCGGATTGGCGTTTATTTTTGAGTTAAGCGTTAGATTCTTGCTTACGGTTAAATCCTTATTGATGATAAAATCTTCAAAAAGTTCTAACTGTTGATTCACTACTTCATTAATATTAATTTCTTTTTTCTGGCTGTACTGTTGATTTTCTATTTTAGAGAGCATCAACAAGGTTTTATTTAATTTCGAGAGCCTTTTTGAAGCGCTAAATACGGTGCTGATAGTCTGTTTGTCTTCTATATTTAGATTTTCAGATTGCATTAAATATTCAAGTTTAGACTGTATTATGGCCAGAGGTGTTTGCATTTCATGCGATGCATTTTCTGTAAACTCTTTTAAGTTTTGAAAATCTGTACTCAATTTGTCGGTAAGCTTATAAAGGGATTGATTCAGTTCTTTGAACTCGTCAATTTGAGATTCTTCCAAAGCGATGGGTTCTGCATTTTCGAAAGAGTAATTCTTTAATTTATCCAGATTTTTGTAAAATGGATTCCAGAACTTTTTTGCAACATAGGTATTTAGCACATAAACAGAAAGGATTAATAAAAAGACCACCACAGCAACTGAAATTGTTATACCGAGTATAAATTCGTGGTTTTTTACTTGAGAACTACGGGTAACTATTTTGTAAGTTTTGCCCTGAAGCGTTTCTATAGAAGTAAGTTGTCTGTATAGTTCATAATTTTCAACACCACCAATGATCTGGTAAAGCATGGTATCTTTGAAATAGATCGTATCCTTTACAGGATAGTCCAATTCGTAATCATCTACCTCGAGAATTGGCAAAGGATAATCATATTTCAATCTTTGTGCGATGAGCTCCTTATCCCAAAGCAGTTTTTCATCTTGTCTTTTGGCCATTACACTTTTTAACACAAAAAAGATAGTGGTACTTGAAAGCACAAAAATGATGGCAGAATAAATAAAATAAGTTTGTCTGGTTTTATTGAGCAGCTTCATTAATCACCAAATTTGTAGCCCAATCCATAAATAGTTTGAAGGTAATCAGGACAACCCAAAAGACTTAATTTCTTTCTTAAATTTCGCATGTGGGTATAGATAAAATCAAAATTATCTAACATATCCGCATTGTCTCCCCACAAATGTTCAGCAATACTTTCTTTTGTCAGAACACGGCCTTTATTTGTGACAAAATACAACAAGAGGTGATATTCCTTTTTCGTTAAATCAACAGGTTTATCTAACACTTTTACCGATTTCGCTTCTGGATCTATTTCAATTTCATTAAAATTTATTTTCTTATCACCATCGTAATGGCGTCTTCTGATGAGCGAATTTATTCTGGAGTTTAACTCTGCCAAATGAAAGGGTTTTGTTATATAGTCGTCGGCACCAAGATCGAGGCCCTTTAACTTGTCGTCCAATGAATTTTTAGCAGAAACAATCAAAACGCCGGTTCTCGGCTTATTTTTCTTGATGTATTTCAATAAATCCAGACCATTACCTCCAGGTAAATTGATGTCCAAGATGACAATGTCATAGTCATAAGTTACCAATTTATCTTCCGCACTCAGAAAATCTGTTGCATTTTCACAGATAAACTCAGCTTTCTGAAGGTAATTGCAAGTTACCTGAACCAAGTCCATTTCGTCCTCAACGACTAGTATTTTCATCTTAGTAAAGCTTAATAAAATATAATGACTCGAAAAGATGCAAGTTATTTAATTAATATTACTTGCCTTGCAAAGGGACTGTTAAAATTGAACTAGAATATAGGAGAGGGGGCACAATCAGCCTAGAACAACAGATTATATTTGTTCGGATCCTTTTTGAAAGTATAACCCAATGTCCATTCAATATAGTCTGATCTTGTCTCTGTCACTTTTAAACTTACCCCTACGAACATCTTTTTTTGCTCGCCTATCAGGTACCTTATACCAAGTCTTTTATAAATGGCACTTTCTTCGTTTTCTTCATTCCTATTTAAATAAACACCAACATTTAAAGGCAGATAAATCCTATCAGTTAATACCCACTCCCAAAGTCCGACAAATCCATAACTATATTGTTTTTTGAAATCTGATTTATCTTCGGTTACTCTATCCAATGCTCCTGCCGTGTAGAAAAACTCAAATCCTATTCCAAACCTGTATTTATAGTTGAATTGGTGCAAAAAATTGGCACTGAGGGTAGATTTGAAATAGTCGGCTTTTCCATATTCAAAATTTCGGTTGCCCACAGCACCAAAGAAACTATACATGTTAAATGGTGTAAATATGGGCACTTTTGTTTTGTCGACAACTGTTTTTTCGCCATCTATGTCATAAGAAGCCATGACCGAAAAGGGGAGTACATTAATACTCTTGTTCGGTAGACGGAGTCTTCCGTTCGAAAAATGTTTAAAACCTGCTCCGGCTCCCACCTTCCAATGAGGAGTAATGTAGTATCTTATTTCTGTAGACAGAGCGATATACACATTTCTTCTCGAACCGATAATTTCATTATTGGGATTATCTATGGGGTCGTAAAAGTTAAAATTTGTAGCCAATCCCAGGCCTATACTGTAAATCCATTCCCAATTTTCGGGCATGTACATAACAGGAATATCTACAAAACCATCAATGGCATAAGGATTGCCAAAAGCTTCATCTTTAAAAGTCCCGGCATAAAGTCCAATACCAAAAATGGGCGAACGATATAATGTGGAATAAACATCGTTCTCATTTCTTCTAAATCCCAACCTTAAATCAGTACCATAATATTCATAGATCCCTCTTTCTTCAAGGGCTGAAATCACACCACCAAATTCAAATTTGGATTGAATTTCAAGATTGAATTTAGACGGTTTATTTTCGTTACTTACTATTTCAGTTGAATCAACAACAATACCTTGTCCGAAGGACTTTAAGTTTATCCCAACAATGATCCATATAAGCATGATTTTGCTGAAAGTACAAGAATGTTTCAAGAGGAGCAAATTGATAAGGCTTAATTTTTATTGACCATATTTTTTGGTGGCGCAATATAGCTAAAATAGAAATTTATTATCTACTATTTTCTTGTCAATGGGGGTGCAAAAGTATAATTTATGTAAAAAAAATGAAATTAATGATTTGCGATTTGTGCAATAACAATTAATAAATCACGTTAAGGGTATACATAACATCTCCAAAAGTTATTCAATTGCTATGAAAAAAATATATTTTGGTGTTATGATGATGATGCTATTGGTATGCAATCACATCACTGCACAACGATTTTCGCCCTTAGATAAAAATCCAACAGATATTGCCTATTTGAGAGCCAACAAACTTTCTAAACCCTTAATTAAGGTAATTTATAGCCGTCCAATCAAATCAGAAGGGGAAGTTTTCGGACAACAAGTTCCATTCGAAAAAATTTGGCGAACCGGTGATAATGAAGCTACCGAAGTAAAATTTTTTACCGATATCAAATTTGGCGACGAATTGGTAAAGGCCGGAACATATGTGCTGCATACCATTCCCGGTGAGAAAGAATGGACGATCATTTTGAATAGCAATATTGATACTTGGGGCGCATTTTTTTATGATGAATCCAAAGATGTTGCCAGAATAAAAATACCCGTAAAGAAAGGAGAACCTATCGATATTTTTTCCATTGCCTTTAATCAAAGTTACAACAGAAACTTCATGGTTTTGGCCTGGGATACTACCCGAGTTAACATTCCTGTAGAAACTTATTCTCCATTCTTGGCAGAGCTTTAGAAAATTTGTCAAACTCATCTGAATACTTATGAAGAATCTATACTTGTTGTTTTTTGTATGGTTGAGTTTTATTTTCTCAACTGAGATCGAAGCCCAGAATTTTCAATCGGTAGATAAAAGTCCGCACGACATTGTTTATTACCGCAAGACGAATTTAATGCCGCCATTGGTTAAGGTGCTTTACGGCCGTCCTCAAAAAAAAGGCAGGGAGATTTTTGGGAATCTTGTCCCATATGGTGAAGTGTGGCGTGTTGGTGCGAACGAAACAACAGAAATTACTTTTTACGAGGATGTGGTTTTTGGTGATCAGGAAGTTAAAAAAGGAACATATACACTCTACGCCATTCCTGAGGCAGAAGAATGGACCATCATTTTAAGTTCGAATTTAGATACTTGGGGTACCTCTTCTTATCAAGAAAAATTTGATGTGGCCAGAGTAAAAACCAAAGTCCGCAAAGCTGAAGAAATTGAAGTTTTTTCCATTGGATTTAAAGAAAAAGGGAAAGTAATCAATATGATTTTTGGATGGGATACAACAAGAGTGATTGTGCCTATTTCTTAGCATCAAAGACCAATTCTCCGTTCACATAAGTAGATAAAACCTTTGTTCCAGGAATCTTATCGATACCTTCATTCATGATATCTTTATCCAAAATTACAAAATCAGCAAATTTGCCGCTTTCAATACTTCCTTTTTCTTTTTCTTCAAAATTAGCATAAGCCGCCCAAATGGTCATGCCTTTTAGTGTTTCTTCTCTGGATAGTGCTTCTTCTGGATTGAATCCATTTTCCGGAAAGCCCTTTAGGTCTTGCCTCGAAACTGCGGCGTAAAATGTGAGCATCGGGTTGACCTGTTCAACCGGGAAATCCGTACCTAAAGCTATTTTCCCATATTCATCTAATAATTTCTTATAGGCATAGGCACCTTTTATTCGTTCACTTCCAATTCTATCCTCTGCCCAATACATGTCGCTTGTGGCATGAGTAGGCTGAACAGATGGAATGACATCTTTGTATAGGTCAAAATCTTCGGGTGAAACAATTTGTGCATGTTCTATTCTCCATCGTCTGTCAACTTTATCCTTTAAAACATCTTTATAGGTTTTCAATAAAAATGTATTGGCGGAGTCTCCAATGGCATGCGTGTTCATTTGGTAATCAGAATTGGCAATTCTTTGAGCGATTTCTCTCGTTTTTTCAACACCGGTGACCAGTGCTCCATAATGATTTTCTCTGTCTGAATAAGGTGCTCTCATGGCTGCACCCCTAGATCCTAAGGCTCCGTCAGAATAAACTTTAAAAGAACGCACATTTAACCGGTCTGTTTTAATGATTCCATTATTGATAAAATAATCTAAATTTTCATCACTCACAGAAACCATGGCATACACCCTCATTTTTAACTTTTCTGCTTGTTGTAAACTGTCAATCAGATCAATGGCATATTTACTCAAACCGGCATCGTCAACGGTTGTTAATCCCAGTGAAAAGCACACTTTTTGCGCATCTAATAAGGCATTGACAGCATTTTCTTTGGTTCTTTTAGGAATAATTTTATTCACCAATTCTTCTGCATTGTCAACTAAAACTCCGCTTATTTTTCCATTGACCATCATTATTTCTCCGCCCACAACTTTTGTATTTTCATTGATTCCTGCCAGGTCTAGCGCTTTTTGATTTACCAAAAGTGCATGTCCGTCAATTCTTCCTAAGGCAATAGGTGTATCGGGGAAAAGCAGATCCAACGTATCTTTTTTAGGGAATTCTTTTACTTCCCAATCGTTTTGGTCCCAACCCCGACCCAGAATAAAGGGTCTGTTTGTTTCTTTTTGAAAATCGACAATTTTTTGAACGATTTCATTAAAACTTTTTGTGCCTACCAAATCGAGTTCTTGAAGGTCGAAGCCATAATTGAAAAAGTGACAATGTGCGTCTATTAGGCCGGGAACGATGGTTTGGTTTTGGGCATCGATGATTTGATCGCTTTTGTATTGTTTCGTGATTTCTTCATTTGTTCCCACAGCGAGAAACTTTCCATTGGCAACGGCAAATGCTTGAGCTTTTCCAAATTCTTCATCTACCGTGTAGATGTTTCCGTTGACAACAATTAATTCTGCGGCAACTTTTGAATCAGAACAGGAATAGCACAAGATGAGTAAGCAAAGGATGAATAAATTTCTCATGGTTTAATTTTTTGCTAAAATAAAATTAATATTTGACTGCCAATTTTATCTGATCGATTTCTTTTTTGGCGTGTTCATAACCTAATTGGAAAGACTGTTCTATGGCTTTAGTGTCTAAAACGCCAATCTTATTTAAATTTTGTGGTTTAAATACATAGTCGCAATGATCAAATTTTTTTATGTCTTTGGCATCCAATCCAATTTGATAGACTCTGTAAATAAGTTTCAGGGTGGTATCAATTTGTTTTTTGGAAATTTCTTCCAGAGGATTTATATAACTTCCAATTAAAATATCTGTAGATATTTTTAAAGGTTCGACAGGAAAATTATCGAGAACTCCACCATCGCAATACAGATTCCCGTTAATTTCAACCGGTGAAAAAACCGGAGGTAACGCAGAAG
>CAVQQR010000003.1:0-9798 GCA_963715015.1 uncultured Flavobacteriaceae bacterium | reverse complement strand
CTATTCTGCTGATCGACTCCGGTATTGGAATATCGGAAAAAGACCTGCCGCATATATTTGATCGGTTTTATCAGGCAGATAATTCGGAAACTAAAAAGTATGAAGGAACGGGTATCGGTTTAGCCCTGGCCAAAGAGCTGGTAGAACTTCATGGAGGAACAATTGAAGTGCAGAGCGATCCCTTTAAAAAAGGAACCCTATTTACGATAGACTTGCCCATTGGTAAAACAGACCCTAAAAATGTATTGGTTAAATCCCATGATATTGTAAAACAAGATCATTTAGATTCATGGGAGAACATGGTGCGTACTGAAACTATTCTTACCGATAGATTACAAAAGATTGTACTCGTAATCGAAGATAACGAAGACATCAGAAAATTTATAGCTGAACAATTAACAGATACTTACGAAATCATTGAAGCTGACAACGGTAAACAAGGAATTGAAGAAGCACAAAAGTCGATCCCCGATCTGATCATTACAGATGTGATGATGCCTAAAATGGATGGATATAGCCTGGTGAAATTTTTAAAAAATAATGAAAAAACCAGCCATATTCCTATTGTTATGCTCACCGGAAAAGCTACACAGGAAGATAAAATGACTGGTTTAGAAACAGGTGTGGATGCCTATATTACTAAACCATTTAGCATAAAAGAACTAAAAATTTGGATTGCAAATCTGATCAGGCAGCACGAACAGATCAGAGAGAAATACAGAAATGAATTAGTGATCGATCCTAGCGAAATATCAGCTCGAACATTAGATCAGGATTTTTTACTGAATTTGCAAAAAATCGTTCTTAAGCATTTAGAAGATGCCAACTTTGGGGTTGAACAACTGGCTGAAAAAATGAACCTGAGCACCTCACAATTGCACAGAAAATTAAATGCCTTGATCGATCAGGCACCGGGACAATTTATTCGCAATATGCGTCTACAAAAAGCGGTTGAACTCATCAAACAGAACAAGGATAGCCTTATTGATATCTGCTATAAAACCGGTTTCAACGACCAGGCATATTTTTCCAGGGCCTTTAAAAACCAATTTGGTTGCACGCCAACTGCCTATAAAAAAGATTTTACCTAGAATCTGTTATTTTTTGGAAAATGCTACTCCTCTATGCATTGAAAAGCAAGAAAAGTCCAATTAAATGCGAGAAAAGTCCTAATCTAACATAGCGTCTTTCAGTAACTTTGGTTACATATAAATCCTAAAACCAAACAAAATGAAAAAATTATTATTGTCGTTAGTCTTAGTCTTACCTTTTTTTGTGGTAGCGCAAAATGATGCCAAAAAGTTACTTAACTTAACAGAAATCAATGTGAAATATGGTCACAATGAGGAGTTTTCTGAAGGCGTAAAAAAGTGGAAAAAATGTTACCTGGATAACAAGGGAACTGAGAAATACAATCTATGGCACAGAGTGCAAGGAAAAGGAAATGTTTACGTACTCACCGGATGGTTGGGCAAATGGGCTGATATGGATAAAAAAGACGAAGCCGGAGACAAATGCAGTAACGTAGTAAAAGAAGCGATCTGGCCTCATGTAGAAAGCATAAATTACAACATAGCTGAAACGATGCCCGATGTTAGTACAACCCTGGACCCATCAACTACGATAGTTTGGGTGACTTATTTTAAAGTTAATAATGGCACTGTCTTCAATGAGGTAATCAAAGAAACTTCAGCTGCTCGGACAAAAATAGAAGGAAAGACCAGAGGAATTTGGTACGATGTGCAAGGTGGTTCTGCTGATACGCCTCATTACTTCGTTTCCACACCATTTAAAGATTATGCCGCCCTAGACATAGAAACTGATGGCGTATGGGAAGTCTTAGAAAAAGCCACGAGCAAAGCAAAAGCTGAAGCTGTAAGGGCAAACTTCAGATCTTCTGTTGATTCTATGTGGTCCTATATTTTTAAGTTAGAGGAAGAGTTGAGTTTCAGGTAAAAGATAACTGTGAGTTATTTATACAAGTTAAGCATGTCATAATAGTTTATTCAACACTATTCCAACAGTAGCCGTTATTTGAGAGAATCGGGGGATTTTGACGACAATAACGGCTGCTTTACATCGATCCTCATTCTAATAATAGTTTCCCTTATTTAATGCCAGACTCAGTGAATCCCAAACCAAACAGTACATACATTCCTACAATCACCCTCAATGGTTTGAAATATTCAATCATCCATCCCCTCTTTAAAAACTAACGGAGTTGCCGAAAACCGAATAGAGTAGGCCCTTAATTAAATTTAAATATCATGAAAAAATTAATCTCACTCAGACAAGCCATGCTCTGTCTAGGTCTATGTGCACTCATTATAGGATGTGGTGCCCCAGTCAAAGAAGCGCCGGTAGAAACGGTGGTGGAAGTGATGCCGGAAATAGTAAAACCGGATCTGGCTAAAATAAAAGCAGAAATTCAGGCCATTGAAACAGCCTGGGCAGAAGCTGATAATGCCCGTGATGCAAAAACCTTATTAGGATTTTATGGAGATGATGCCATGAGCATGACCAACAATGGTCCTACCGCTTCCGGCAAAGAAGCATTGACAAAAGAAATTGAAAATAATCTGGCTAATAAAGCTGCAGGAAATACGGTAGTGTATACAACACTCGAAGTATTCGGAAACGAGGATCTGGCTACGGAGATCGGCACAGCCACCACGAAGGATGCATCCGGTAAAATTGTGAGCGCCGGTAAATATATGGCCATCTGGGAAAGACGAGATGGTAAATTTGTCTGTATCCGCGATATCTATAATGATGATGCCAAAATAGATTAACCCTGGAGAGGTCTTTCACAGACCTCTCTCTATTTTTCAATTGTTTTTTTTATCGACTACATTCAAACGGGGTATGGCAAACACTGAACAATTCACTTTTCAACCCATTAGATCTGATTCCCGGATCAATTCTCTTGATGTGATACGCGGAATTGCCCTATTGGGTATCTTGTTGATGAACATCAATGGGATGGGACTTCCATTCTCCTATTCTGATCCAACTATTTCCGGTGGCGGTGCTACAGGATTAAATTTACAGGTATGGATCGTTAACAACATGCTTTTTGAAGGAACCATGAGGGGTTTGTTTACCCTTCTCTTTGGCGCTGGTGTAATTTTACTCACGAGCAGATTGGAAAAGAATGGTGCCGGTATCACCACGGCCGATATTTATTACAGAAGGATCTTATGGCTGCTCCTTTTCGGAATTATCAATGTGTATATACTGCTTTGGCACGGAGATATACTTTACCCATATGCCATTTTTGGTTTGATGCTGTTTCCGTTTAGAAATGCAAAAGTAAAAACACTATTCCTGTTAGGTGCATTATTGATCCTCATCGGTGTGCTTTGGGATATTCGCGATTATCGAAATGACTTACAAATCCAAAAAGCAGCGCTTACAATTCAACCGCTTAAAGAGCAGGGACTGGAACTGACCAAAGAACAAGAGGCTGATTTAAAAGCCTGGGAAAAACTAATTACGAAAAAAACGCCGGAAGAAGTTGAAGAGGAAATACAAAAAATGCACCAGGGTTATTGGACTGTTTTGATGGAAAAGGTTAAAGGAAATCAGTTTATGCAAACCTGGCTGCCCTATCGTTTATGGCCATGGGACATTCTCAGCTTTATGTTGATAGGGATGGGCTTTTTTAAACTCCGCATTTTTCATGGCGAACGCAAGAACAGTTTCTATTTACTGCTCCTGCTCATTGGCTATGCCATTGGCCTGTCTGTTAATTATATGGAAACTAAACTTGTTCTCAACAATAATTTTGACGTATTAGCCATGGCTAAAGCAAATCAAACTTATCAGATTGGTCGTTTGTTTACAACGCTAGGTCATGTGGGTTTGTTTATGCTTTTTATCAAATCTGGAATACTGGGCTTTCTTCAAAAATCTTTAGCGGCAGTCGGCAAACTTGCACTCACCAATTATTTGATGCACAGTATCATTACTTCGATCATTTTTTATGGAGACGGATTCGCTCTTTTTGGAGAATTGCAGCGCTATGAGTTGTATTATATCGTTTTTGGTATCTGGATCTTTCAATTGATCTACAGTCCGATATGGTTAAACTATTTTAATTATGGTCCCGCAGAATGGATCTGGAGGTCATTAACCTATCAAAAAATGCAGCCCCTTATGATTAAAAAGTAAGCGATGTTTAAAAGTAGCGCTAAATCCGTTTCTTCAAAAAAAAAGGTTTCTTTTCCAAAAGTAAAAATGGCTTTGTCTGAAAATGCACTTTTGCGCTATTTCACTTTTTCTTCGCTCTACACTGCGCAGGGAATTCCTGAGGGTCTGACCTTTTTTGCAATTCCTGCCTGGTTAGCCATGAATGGGAAAAGTCCGACTGAAATTGGTTCCTTTATTGCAGCAATTGGTATCCCGTGGAGCTTTAAGATTCTGGTTGCACCTGTCATGGATAGATATACCTATCTGCCTATGGGAAGAAAACGACCCTGGGTCATTGTTGGGCAGCTTGGATTAATCATCACACTATTATGTACTTCTCTTATCAGCCATCCATTAGAAAACCTTCCTTACCTTCTTATAGCAGGTTTTTTTATCAGTTTTTTTGGTGCCTTTCAAGATGTTGCTGTAGATGGTATGGCTATCGACATTTTACCTGTTGAGGAACAGGCGAGAGCCAATGGCTTGATGTGGGGATCCAAAACCATCGGTATATCACTATCTCTGCTCGTTTCGACGTGGGTTATAAATCATTATGGATTTCCTCATGCCACAGCTCTTTTGGCCTTGGCCATACTGTTTATACTATTTATTCCTATTTTCATGCTTGAAAATCCTGGAGAAAAAATTACCCCATGGACCAAGGGAGAAGCTTCTTTAAGGACAAAACTAGCCCAAGTGCGCAATCTGAAACAGATTTTTTTAAACTTAAAGAAAGTCTTTTTCCTGCCCTCCAGCTTAATTCTCGGTGTAGCTGTTTTCATTATGTCTATTGGATATGGCTTGATGGAAACCTTATTGCCCGTATTCACCATTCAGGAAATCGGATGGACGAATACACGGTTTTCTGAAGTTTCGGCTCTCGCAAATATCATTGCCGGTGTATTAGGCATGTTTGTCGCAGGTGCTATGATTGATTATTTTGGGAAAATTAAAATGTTGAACATTTATTTATGGCTTTCTATCGCTTTAATAACCACTTTGATCTTAGGTAAACAGTTTTGGAAATCAACCTATTTTGTCCCGGCATTCGTTATCGGCTACTATATTCTCTATACTTTCCAATTGATTGCAATCTTTTCGATCGCCATGGAATTATGCTGGAAAAGAATTTCAGCAACTCAATTTACGTTGTACATGGCGATAAGTAATTTGGGGCGGGCAACCGGCGCAGGTTTTCTCGGCGAACTGAAACACTTTTTTACAACATGGGAATTTGTGATCGCTGTATATGCCGTTGCAGCACTGATCATGTTATTCTTTATGTCAAAAGTAAACACCACAACTCACTTGATCAGCGTGGGAATTTTAGAAAAACAAAATATTTTTAAAAATTAATTATTCTCATTTTTGTCCTATGACTATTGTAAAAAGCAACAGAATTGAATCTTTAGATATTTTAAGAGGTCTCGTCATGGTCATCATGGCATTAGATCATGTAAGGGCCTACTTTTATTTTGGTTCTTTTTTTAATGATCCTACCAACTTAGAAACTACCACTCCCATTTTATTTTTTACCCGCTTTGTGACGCACTTTTGCGCGCCCATTTTCGTATTTCTGGCAGGAACCTCAGCCTATCTATACGGCAATAAAAAATCTAAACCCGAATTGGCAAAGTTTTTATTTACTCGTGGTATCTGGCTGATACTGCTGGAAATCGTCCTCAACAACCTCATATGGACCTTTGACCTTGGTTATAGCATGCATATTTTTCAAGTGATCTGGGCCATCGGATTGAGTATGGTCTTTTTGTCTGCACTGATCTATTTGCCCTATAAAACATTAATCGTCATAGCCGCTGTACTGGTGGCAGGGCATAATCTTTTGGACGGAATTATTGCCGAAGGCAAAAGCTTTACAGCTATCTTATGGTATATCCTACACCAAGAAAACTCACTTGTTTTGGGTCCGGATAAAATTGTTGTTCTTCACTACCCTATCATTCCCTGGATAGGTTTGATGCTATTTGGTTATTGTTTTGGAAAACTCTATCAATCAGATTTTGACCAGGCTTTGAGAAAGAAATGGTTGCTCGTACTCGGGATTGGATCGATTTCATTGTTTTTTATCCTGCGGGGAATTAATATTTACGGAGATCTTGTCCCGTGGTCAACTGAAAAGGACAATATATATACAATGCTCTCCTTCTTTAATCTGACTAAATATCCTCCCTCTCTGGACTATTTACTCATTACAACAGGTCCGTCCTTTCTCTTGCTGTATTTATTGGAAGATGTAAAATCTAATCTGACTAATTTCTTTTTGGTTTTTGGCAGGGTGCCGTTGCTTTTTTACTTCCTGCATGTGTTGGTCATTCATGCTTTAGCTATGCTCGGATTATCCCTTTTGGGAGGAAATTGGCGGGACATGATCTTGACGGCCGACGGATTCATAAATGCAAAACTGATCGATTATGGCTATCCACTATGGGTGGTTTACCTCATTTGGATCGCAGTGATTCTTTTACTCTATCCCGTTTGTAAAAAATACATGATCTATAAAGCTTCCAACAAACAAAAATGGTGGTTGAGTTATTTGTGATATTTTAACAATAACTGCTTTTTCCTTTCTGCTTGTCTAAGTGATGTGGTGTTTATACTTTTTAAGAGATCTATAGAAGGAACTATGACGCAGCTATGACCTAACATGTCAAGAAGTGTAAAAAAACTGATCTGCCAGGTCTGAGTTAAACAAGAAATGAGGCAGATACAACTGCAGTGTTTTTTTTAGCTCCTCTAAAAATGTAAAAATAAGCCAAAGACATATTTTTCTTTTTCGATTTTTCTTATCTTTTGACAAACTTCCAATGACTGAACCAGTTTAACTGAACCAATCATTGTTTGTTAAGCAATATCAACCGAACCTAAATCCTGAAATGAAACTGAGTAAAGAAGACCACGAAGCTTTGATCCTAATCTATGAAAAATGGTGGCACAGCTATTTGAACGGTGATGTTAAGACATATGATTCATTTTTGGACGACGATTATCACTTTGTAGGATCGACCAATAATGAAGAGTTCCTCAGCAGAAAGGATAGTACAGCATTTTTTAAAGCTACCGCAGACCAATTATCGGGCAAAGTCGAGCGGCGAAATTCCGTACTCGACATCGAGGTGTTGACTCAAGATCTCGTCATGATCACCGATTTGGCCGATGGCTATTTCCTAAGCGAAGGTAATTGGGCCTTTTATTCGCGCTTCAGGTTTACCTCCCTCCTGAAAAGAAAGGATATCGGCTGGCGTTTTATCTATCAGCATTTTTCTGCTCCTGATTCAAAAGCGGACGAAGGTGAAACCATGGGAACGCAAAAGATCACGAAAGAAAATCAAGAATTAAAAGAGGCGATCAAACGGCGAACCGTTGAGTTGGAGCAAAAAAACAGAGAGTTACAGATCGAGACTGCTCTCGAGCGGATTAGAGCCCAGGTCGCAGCCATGAAAGATTCTGCAGACTTGTTGGACATTGTGGTGACCATGCGCACAGAATTCGTTTCATTAGGCCATGAAGCGCATTATTTCTGGCATATGCGCTGGCTGCCCGATCACTATGAGAAAGCGATGACCTCAGGCGACGGAACCCGCATTGGAATGGTCATGACTTTACCGAGACATATTCACGGAGATATAAAACAGGTAGCCGACTGGGAAAAAGGAAAAGACGCCACGCATATTCTGGCAATGGATGTAAATGAGGCGGTTGACTATGTAGATAAGATGATCACTCTGGGAGATTTTGAGCAGGTAGACCCTCAGGCACCTACTTTGGACGATGTGCGTCATATCGGTGGACTTACCTTTGTCATGGCGAGAACCACACATGGAGAAATTGGATTTAGTCTTCCGGGTAAACAAACAAATGTGCCGAAAGATGATCTCAATACACTGGTTCGATTTGCGAGTGTTTTTGATCTGGCCTATAAACGTTTTGAAGATCTGAAGGCAGCAGAACGACAGCATCGGGAAGCGCAGATAGAACTTGCTTTGGAGAGAGTGCGGGCCAGTGCGATGTCAATGCAACGACCGTCAGACTTGCAGGAAGTGATCCATACAGTGCATCAGGAATTACTCAAACTGGAGATCACCATATCCGGAGGATCCTTTATTGTCATCAATCGCGAAATCGATCGCGAAATCGTATGCTGGGGATCGGGAGGGACGGCAGATACTTCTGATGAGATCCACATCCCTTATGTCGATAAACCATTTTACACCAATCTGGTTAACATAATTAAAAGCGGTCCCGGATTTTTTACTGAAGAATATACACAAAAAGAAAAAAAGGAATTTTTTACTTTTTTATTTCAACATGAACCCTGGTCAAAATTAAATGACGAACAGAAAAGAGAGACACTTTCGAGTCCGGGAGATTACGCACGGTCCTGTATTGTTTCTGACCATACCAGCATTTTTATGATCAATCATTTCGGTCAGAAGTTTTCGGCAGCCGACAATGATATACTCAAACGATTTGGAAAAGTTTTCGAACAGGCTTACACGCGCTTTCTCGATATTCAAAAAGCAGAAGCACAAGCGAGAGAAGCACAGATCGAAGCAGCCTTGGAACGTGTTCGTTCAAGGTCGATGGGAATGCACAAAAGTGATGAGCTCAAAGAAGTGGTAAAGGTCATCTTTGACCAATTAGCCTTATTAAGCATCAATGCAGAGCACGCAGGGATCGTCGTTGATTACGAACCAAAAAAAGATTGGCATTTTTGGATTGCCGAAACACAAGACATTCCCGCAAAGGTCACTGTCCCTTACCTCGACTTGATCTGGGACAGACAATATACTGAAGCGAAAGAGCAAGGCAAAGATTTCTTCACCACCCAACTCAACTTCGAGCAAAAGAACAGCTTTTATAAAACACTGTTACCCCATATTGAGGGATTGAACAAAAAGGCAAAAGATTTTTATTTCGACTGTCCCGGACTGGCCATATCAACGGCTATACAAAAGGATATTGGCCTGTATATTGAAAATTTCTCAGGAAGCCCTTATTCCACTGAAGAAAATAACATTCTCAGGCGTTTTGCATCCGTATTTCAACAAACCTATACCCGTTTCCTCGATCTCCAGAAAGCAGAAGCGCAAGCCAGAGAAGCACGAATCGAAGGGGCACTTGAAAGAGTGCGTTCCAAAACAATGGCTATGCACAATAGCAAGGATGTGGAAGGTACCGTTATCACATTATTTGATGAAGTATTGAAATTGGGTCTTGACAAATCCATTCGATGTGGTATAGGGATACTGGAAGGAACTGAAAAAATGGAAACCTGGTCTGCAAATGCGGAGCTAAACAACAAAGTAACTCTAAGAGTTGGTTTACTGGATATGACAATACACCCTATGCTGGCAGGGCTCAAAAAAGCTTGGGAAAGCGGTAAAAAGGGATATTCCTATACCTTTACCAAAGAAGATGTCAGGATCTACTACGAAGCCCTAAACAACGAACCGGATTACCCATTTAATGCAGATCTGAAAAAACTACCCGAAAAAGAATTTCACAATAGTTACTTTTTTTCATCAGGTATCATTTTTGCCTTTACGGAAAATCCGATTTCGGAAGAGGGAAACAAGGTCTTAAAGA
>CAVQQR010000002.1:0-171749 GCA_963715015.1 uncultured Flavobacteriaceae bacterium | reverse complement strand
TGTTACAATGAGGCAATTAAAATTCCTTTGACAGGGAAAGATTACAGAGGAAAAAATTGGGTAATTTAGACTGAACCAGTTACTCCTCCTTCCCAAAAACCCTTTTTAGTAAAACCGACACCCCAAAACTCACCACTGCCCCCACCGCAGCCATCACCACCGTAAAAACCAGGTCATCCAGGGTGATATTAAAAAAGGCGGAACACAATGTTCCGCCTAAAAATCCGGCCTTGCTATGCGGATCACTCATCATACGATCCCTCGTCATTTACATCCGCTACTACCGCCTGGCTCACCGTGGTGGCTACCGTGCCGGCAACGGTCAGGTACCCGGCAATCGTCAGTACAATAGCCGGTAAACTGATGGGTGCAGCCAGAATCGCTCCTCCTGTTGCGGCCAAAGCAATGCCGATATTTCTGAGTGTTCTAAAAAATTTTGGTGTCGGTTTGCTATATCTTTCTGTTAAGTTCATAATTTCCTTGTTTTATGGTTAATAATAATTGTTCATTTGCTCTTTTTTGGCTTTTTACAATGATCATCAGCACCTCCATCGCCCGTCGGGATAAGATCCCTCTGCCTGGGCCTGTCAACGCACTCACCGGAGCGATACAGCCTCTGAGTTCTTTAAGCGCAATATTCGCAGGGTGAAACAGGATCATGCTTCTGCCAAATACTTTGGTCACGTGTAAATGACTCCCGTATCGTTTGTTCTGTCTGATGTTAAGGGGATAGGTACCTTCCGGAATACAGGATTCGCCAACTCGGTTTTCTCGCCACGGAAGTTCTATCGTATTACAAATAAATTTTCCGTTACAAAAGAGGGTGCCATTGACACCCTCTTCATCGTAACTTCTGTACAATACCAGTTCCATCTAGATCGCATCTATCCCTACAATGGCCAACACATTATAGGCACCATTTTTAAGCGAGTATTGTACCCCGTTGATCTCCTGAAAGAACTCGAGCATCAACAAGTAAAACTTGTTTCCTGTTCCTGTTGGAGCAGCTGCCGGAGTCATCGTAGCCGAGGTGGCCACATTCTCCACAGGTAAATTCACTTTGGGGCTGTATTGGATATCGCTGATCCCGGTTTCAAAGTTCAGATCCAAAAAGCCTGCCTGTAAACTCACATGCGTGGCACCCGCCGCAGCTGTGATGTCGCTGTCGGTATTCAAACTCGCCATAGCGATCTCTCCTGTTGCGGTGTCAAGGGTATAAGGAGCGAAGAGCACGGTACCCAATAAGGCCCGGTCGTTAAAATTAAACTCTTTGAGCAGCGCTTTTGCGGCATCGTTTGTCAAACCGATCGATACTTTTCTGTCCCCCCGGGCAGAAGTCACATCGTAGTTCTTCACTTTGCTCATCACTTGCGTCAATCTGCTGGTAACACGGCTATCGCCTGCATTTTGCAACATGTTTCTCACAGCTACTCTGAGCAGTTTACCCGCATAGGCCGACTGACCAAATTCTGCACCATTTTCTCTTGTTCTCACGAACGCCGGGTCATTTTGGATCCTGTTCTTTGTAATCCCCCCTTTGGTTCTCACCAGGTAACCATCTTTACCTTTATAAAAACTTAGGTCATCCAGTTTACCGGTTATTTTCAAAATTCCATTTTGTCTTGCCATATCTTATCATTTTTAACAATTAAACTTTTTTTAAAATAAAGATAATATGGCAGCTAAGTATTTGAAAGTCAATGGTTCCGCATAGGTATCTTCCCGCCGATTTAGCCGAAAAACACCCATGACAAAAAATGAAATGCAGTAATTTCATCCCATCATTAATTCGCTATCTCATCCTCATAGATCAAGTATGGATAAAGTATGGATAGTGTATGGATAAAGTATGGATAGTGTATGAAAACAAACTCAAAAAATTCAAAGATCAATATGGAAAGAATCTGCTTATACCCAAAAGACATTCAGGTACTGACAGGCAAGAGTGAAAGATATGCCAGAAAACTCTTTTCTAACATCAAAGTTTCTCTCAACAAAGAAAAGCATCAACTGCTCACCATAGAAGAATTTTGCACTTACATGGGTCTCCCCAGACATGAAGTAACCGATAAGATTCGATAAAGAATGAGTTGAGCAAATCCGGACAAGGTCAGGTCCTGTAAGTCACAAAAAAAGAAAAATAAGTAAAATGAATTGTTACCCTTTACAACCGGAGGGATTACCTGAGGTGGACCCTAATAACTCCAGTACTGCAAATAGATCTGCAAATCGCTCAGCGCGATTTCACAGCTTTTCATAAAACCCTAAAGGCTGCCGCGCGATTCCTATCGCGTGGTTATTGAATGCTGCATTGCTGAGATATTTCCCTCCCGCGCAAAATGAAATTTAGTGAAGTTGATATCTTTCGCTTGGTATTCAATACTTCTGCGCTAACCTTTAAGTGAGTGTAAAAACTAACCGGCTTCAGTCATTTGATCTAATAAAGCATTATTTTAGTAACCATATTACGAGTTATGGGCAAGTAAAAAAATCGATAGAATAATGATGATAACAGTTCAAACTACTATTAAGGCACCAATCAAAAAAGTGTGGGAATGTTGGACAAATGCAGACCACATAATCAATTGGAATTTTGCTTCGGATGAATGGCATTGTCCAAAAGCAAGTAATGATTTAAAATCGGGTGGAGAATTTAATTGGCGAATGGAAGCCAAAGACGGAAGTATGGGATTTGATTTTACAGGAGTTTATGAACAAATTAAAGAAAATGAATTGATTACATACAAGATGTCAGACGGAAGAAAAGTCGAAATAAAATTTACGGAATTAAACGATGAAGTCAAATTGTCGGAATCGTTTGAAGCAGAGGGAATAAACTCAGACGAAATGCAGCGAGCAGGGTGGCAAGCAATTCTTGAAAACTTTAAAATTCACGTAGAACGAAATATATGAAATTTCAGAAAATAACACCATATCTGTGGTTCGATAGTCAGGCACAAGAAGCAGCTACATTTTACTGCTCTATTTTTGAAAATTCGAAAATTCTTTCAGACGGAGGAACTATAGTTGAATTTGAATTGGACGGAACTAATTTTATAGCATTGAATGGTGGTCCGCAATTCAAATTTAATGAGGCAATTTCCTTTTATGTATTATGCGAGAATCAAGAAGAAATTGACCGCCTTTGGAATCAACTAACAACAAACGGAGGAAGTGAAGGAAGATGTAGTTGGTGCAAGGATAAATTCGGAGTCTCGTGGCAAATAGTTCCAAAAAGATTTATAGAAATGATGAAATCAGGCACACCTGAACAATCTCAAAGGGTCATTGGAGCAATGATGAAGATGAATAAAATGGTAATTGAGGAATTTGAAAAAGCCTTTAAAGATGATGTATAAAAAGAATAAAACCAGCCCATAACAATGTATATGCGATAATGCTCCCTAAACGGTCGCACTGCGCATATACTAACCGTTCATAAAAAAAATCGCTCAAGTAAACTTGGCGGTGTAAGGAGGGATTACCTGCGGTGGGCCCTAATAACTCCAGTACTGCAATTAGATCTGCAAATCGCTCAACGCGATTTGACAGCTTTTCATAAAAACATCCACCGCTACCGCGCAAAATGAAATTTAGTGAAGTTGATATCTTTCGCTTGGTATTCAATACTTCTGAGCTAACCTTGAAGTGAGTGTAAAAACTAACCGGCTTCAGTCATTTGATCTAATAAAGCACTATTTTAGTAACCATATTACGAATTGGCACTTATTTGAGAAAAACTATGAATAACAAAAAAACTTATATTTTTTTATTAATAACCATTATTTGGTCTTGGACTTTTTGGTTAATTGGTTTAAATCTTCTTGTGAATGGAATTAATCAAGAATCAATTGGAAAATTTTTAATATTCTTTTTCACTGGTGTTTATGGACCTTCAATTAGTGCTATTGTAACAACTATTATCTTTGAAGGATTTGAAGGTCTATCGAATTTACTGAAGAAATTATTTATTTGGAACGTTCCCTTTAAAAACTATTTATACATTATTATTTTGCCGATAATTTTTGTCATTATTGGGATTGGACTTTATAACATATTCATTGGAGATATTGGGAGTTTTGACCTAATGGCTTTTCTTTCGATTCCGACTATATTGTGGGCTGGATTTTATGCTGGGCCATTAGGAGAGGAACTAGGTTGGAGAGGTTTTTTATTACCCGAATTACAAAAAAACCATACAAACTTAAAAAGTGCAATCATAATTGGTGTTATATGGTTTATTTGGCATATTCCACTTTGGTGGGCACCATTTGGTACTTTAGTTAGCGGAGAATCAATTTCTTTTTTACCTGTAATAACGTATTTTCTAATGCTAATCTGTTTATCAATAATAATCACTTGGTTAGTAATTAATTCAAAAGGAAGTGTTCTAGTTGCACTCTTATTTCACTTATCCATTAATGCAGGAATAGCCTTGTTGTTTTTTCCTGAATTAAATGTGGATTTTAAGAAAGTACATTTATTATCTAGTATTGGCATGCTACTATTTACTAGTATATTGATTGCAAAAAATAAATTAAAATCAAGTGCCAACAAAGATGTCTATAAGTAGTTGCTGGTTCTCGCCTACTTTGGAAATTCCTACGAAATTTCCAACTTGGTGTGTACCTGCCTGCCGGCAGGCAGGCTTGCAAAGTTAAGTGCTAAACCACGCAACTACTCATAGCCAAACCGTTGTGTGTAATTACGACCGATATGAAACAAATAATTCTGATATCAATAATTTCACTAACTCATATCACTTGTTCAGATGTAGATAATAATGGTATTGAGAGAATCGTAGATGAATATTATGAAATATATAGTAAACGACAAAGCATTGATAAATTCTTAGGTTTTTATGACAACGAAATAGAATTTGAAGACATAATTAATGGAGATAAAATTAAGGGAAAGACTGATTTGAGAAAATTTTTGAACTGGGAAAATCCAGATTTTATAATGCTTGAAGGCAATATTCTAAAGATCACCGAAAAGATTATCGATGGAAACAAAGCTGTTATAAAAGGCTATTTTACCAAATTTCAATGGGGTCAAATTGAATTCGGACCAATGCATTTTACAACAATCCTTGTTTTTAACGGTTCTGGCAAAATAATCAAACAAGTGGATTGGATTAACTACCCATCTGACCTTGTTAATTACAATGAAAGAAAGAATTCAAACAAATGGATAAAATATTCTCCACCTAAAGTATTTAAGAAATGATAGAAGGAGACGGTAAAATAGAAATTGAATTTTTGGACCACGTTGCAATTAGAGTTGCTGATTTGGAAGCATCCGCAAAATGGTATCAAAAAGTATTGGGACTCAAACGATACCAATTACCGGAATGGGGAGACTTTCCAATATTCTTACTTTCTGGGAAGACTGGTATCGCATTGTTTCCTGCAAATACAAGAGACACTAAACTTGAACCAACTTCAAGAAATGTGAAAATCGACCATTTTGCATTTAATGTGACTAACGAAAATTTTGAAAAAGCCAAAAAAAGATATGTCGAATTGAACTTAGCATTTGATATTCAAGACCATCATTACTTTGATTCAATTTACACGAAAGACCCAGATGGACTTACAGTTGAGCTAACCACAATTAAAGTAAATGAACAAGATTTTTATAAATAATATCTACACACAACAACACCTATACTTAATGCCCCGCGGGACACTGCACATAGCCTAACCGTTCATAAAAAATCGCTCAAGTAAACTTGGCGGTGTAAGGAGGGATTACCTGCGGTGGGCCCTAATAACTCAAGTACTGCAAATAAATCTGCAAATCGCTCAACGCGATTTTACAGCTTTTCATAAAAAAAATCGCTCAAGTAAACTTGGCGGTGTAAGGAGGGATTACCTGCGGTGGGCCCTAGTAGCTCCAGTCCTGCAAATAAATCTGCAAATCGCTCAACGCGATTTCACAGCTTTTCATAAAAAAAATCGCTCAAGTAAACTTGGCGGTGTAAGGAGGGATTACCTGCGGTGGGCCCTAGTAACTCCAGTACTGCAAATAAATCTGCAAATCGCTTAGCGCGATTTTACAGCTTTTCATAAAAAAAATCGCTCAAGTAAACTTGGCGGTGTAAGGAGGGATTACCTGCGGTGGGCCCTAATAACTCCAGTACTGCAAATAAATCTGCAAATCGCTTAGCGCGATTTCACAGCTTTTCATAAAAAAAATCGCTCAAGTAAACTTGGCGGTGTAAGGAGGGATTACCTGCGGTGGGCCCTAATAACTCCAGTACTGCAAATAAATCTGCAAATCGCTTAACGCGATTTCACAGCTTTTCATAAAAAAAATCGCTCAAGTAAACTTGGCGATTTTTTTCATTCAAATCTGTTGTACAGATTTTATTTGATCGTGGAGATGGAGGGACTCGAACCCTCGTCCAAACAAGCAACCCAATTACTTTCTACATGCTTAGTTTTTATTTGATTTTCTGCCGGTGGCCGACTAAAAACATTCTACCACAAGCCTAGCTTCGTAGAGTTTCAAAATACAAAAGAAGCCATTGTATTTCTAGGTTTACTTTCACGATGCCTCTATACAGATTGCCGTATACCAGGGCCCTCTAGAGACATTTAGCTTTTCCGCCTGGCGGAACGAGGCTCATCCTACTGTGAATTCAGATTAAGCAGCTAAAGCGTAGTTATCTTCGCCGTTTATAGTTGTGAAATCGCGTTTTACGAGATCTATTTCATGACTCGACATGCTTATAATCCGACTGATCTTGCAGTCAAAACCGGTCATCCCCATTATTGTAAAGAACTTAGCCGACAAAGGTATAAAATTCTCCTGCATTAATTTGAATATCTTGTCAAAACCAAATACTTTTGAGCAAATACTGTACCATTTCACAATACCCGATCATTTATGAAGTTTGCCATCATCAAAGAAAGAAAGAATCCTCCCGATAAAAGAGCCGTTCTATCCCCTAAAGCAGCAACCGAGTTGCAACAGACCTTTCCAAATGCCCAGGTGCTCGTGGAAAGCGATAACAACAGGATTTTCTCAGATGAGGAATACCGTCAGGCCGGAGTGCAGGTAACCCAAAACGTGGAAGATTGCGATGTGTTCCTGGGCGTGAAAGAGGTGCCGGTGGAAGCCCTGATCCCGAACAAAAAATATTTCTTCTTTTCGCATACCATCAAAAAACAGCCTTATAACAGGAAATTGCTGAAGGCTGTTCTTGAAAAAAATATTGAATTGTTCGACCATGAAGTGATCACCTACCCCAATGGGGTCAGAGTGGTGGCTTTCGGACGATATGCCGGCATTGTAGGGGCCTATAACAGCCTCAGAACCCTAGGCCTAAAATTCAGTTCTTTTGTCTTGCCCAGAGCAAATACACTAAAAGATCAGGGGGAATTGATCGCCGAACTCAATAAAATTACCTTCCCTAAAGTAAAGATCGTGTTGACAGGGAAAGGCAGAGTGGGAAATGCGGCAAAAGAAATACTGAAAGCGGCACCCATCAGGGAAGTAAGTCCGGAAGACTTTCTGCGCAAAGACTATGAGGAAGCCGTTTTTACCCAGATCGATGTGCTGGATTACAACAAACGCAAAGACGGAAAAGTGTTAGCCATGCAGGACTTTTTTGACCATCCTGAAGCCTATGATAGCGATTTTATGAAGTTCGCCAAAGTGAGCGACGTGTTTATCGCCGGACATTTTTACGGTGATGGTGCCCCCTATTTGTTTACCCGGGAAGATGCGAAAAGACCTGATTGTAAGATCAAAGTAGTGGGCGATATCAGTTGCGATATTGACGGGCCAGTAGCCTCTACCTTGCGCGCATGTACCATTGCTGACCCCAATTACGGTTATGATCCTGTCAAAGAAACTGAAGTCGATTTTATGCAACCCGGGGCCATCGCCGTCATGGCTGTCGATACCCTTCCTTCTGAACTCCCGAGAGATGCTTCTGAAGGTTTTGGGGAGAGCTTTTTAAAAGAGGTAGTTCCAGCGTTTTTTAACGGAGACAAAGATGGGATCCTCCAGAGAGCCCAAATGACAAAAAACGGAAAGCTCACGGAAAAATTTACCTATTTACAGGGCTATGTGGATGGAATAAATTAAATGACGGCCTCAAAATAGTTCCTCGAACCCTTCATAAACCCAATAAAATTGGGTTTTTTCATTTCTGCACAAATAATTTTTTACTTTTTAGGCTAAAAAATATTAACCGCGATTTGTTAATAAGAATCTCCATGTTAAAAAAAATACAAAATGAATTATTCTAATTTTAAGCATCTAAAAAAACCCAAAAATTTATTTGAGAATGACTGAAGAGAAAGTACAGCTGGACACATTTACTTATGAAGAAGTTTTAGAGGCCTCAATGGCCTATTTTAATGGCGATGAATTAGCTGCCACCACCTGGATCAACAAATATGCCATCAAAGATCATCAAGGTAATTTTTCAGAAAAAAGTCCGGATGACATGCATCGAAGAATGGCCAAAGAATTTGGGAGAATTGAATCTAAATACGCACAACAAACCTATAATACAGAGCTGCTTTCCACTTATGGAAAGAACAGGAAAGAATTAAAAGAGCAGGATATCTACCAACTCTTTAAAGATTTTAAATACGTCATTCCGCAAGGTAGTGTGATGTATGGATTGGGAAATAAAAAAGTAATTGCTTCTTTGTCTAATTGTATCGTTATTCCTCCTACCTACGATTCTTATGGCGGAGTTTTTCAAACCGATCAGCAAATGGCGCAATTGTTTAAAAGACGTTGCGGAGTGGGTGTAGATATCTCACAGCTGAGACCAAAGAACGCAGAGGTATCTAATGCAGCCGGAACGACCACCGGTGCGGTTTCTTTTATGCACCGCTTTTCTAATACCACGCGCGAAGTAGCGCAAAACGGCAGAAGAGGTGCGCTGATGCTCACCATGGACATCGCTCATCCGGATATAGAAGAATTTATCACCGTAAAACAAGACCTCACCAAGGTCACCGGTGCAAATATTTCCATACGCCTGTCAGATGAGTTCATGAAAGCCGTAGAAAGCGACGGCGACTATACCCTGCGCTGGCCCATTGATTCCAAAACACCCAGATACACCAAGACCATCCGTGCGAAAGAACTGTGGAATACCATCATCAAAAGTGCGCATAACACCGCAGAACCCGGTTTGATCTTTTGGGACAGACAGCATTACTATTCTACCTCTTCCATGTACCCCGGATTCAAAAATTCTTCTACCAACCCCTGTTCGGAAATTGCCATGCAAGGCGGCGACAGCTGCAGATTGATCGCTATCAATCTGTACAATTTTGTAGAAAAACCTTTTACCGCAAAAGCCAAATTCAACTTTAAAAAATTCTATGAGATCGTTTATGAATCTCAAAGATTGATGGATGACCTGGTAGATCTGGAATTGGAAGCAGTAGACAGAATTCTGGATAAAATTGCCCATGATCCTGAACCTGATTTTATCAAACAAACAGAAGTAGAAACCTGGAAATTGTTGCAGGAGACCGGTAAAAAAGGAAGAAGGACCGGTTTGGGCTTTACCGCCTTAGGAGATGCCATAGCTGCACTGGGAATTAAATTCGACAGCGAAGAAGCGCTGACAACGGCTGAGGAGATCATGCGCACCAAATTGGCAGGTGAATTTGACAGCAGCATCGATATGGCGATAGAAAGAGGTTCGTTTGAGGTATTTAACAGAAATATAGAAGACAAATCGGAATTCGTGCAAATGATGAAGACAGAATTTCCGGAACTCTATCAACGAATGATGGAATACGGCAGAAGAAATATCTCTATCAGCACAGTGGCACCGACGGGCTCTTTGAGCATGCTCGCTCAGGTATCCTCGGGTATTGAGCCGGTATTTTTACTCTCGTATAAACGGAGAAGGAAGATCAATTCAGCCAACCAAAATGCCTCTGTGGATTTTGTTGATGACCTGGGTGATGCTTTTGAAGAATTTACCGTTTATCACCAAAAATTAAAAACCTGGATGGAAGTGACCGGTGAGACCGATGAGACCAAAAGCCCTTACTTTGGCGCTACAGCCCCTGAGATCAACTGGGAAAAAAGAGTGGAATTACAGGCCATGGTGCAAAAATACACGACCCATTCCATCAGTTCTACCATCAACCTGGCCACTGATGTAACCGAAGAATTAGTAGGCGATATTTATCTGGAGTCTTGGAGACAAGGCCTGAAAGGGATCACCGTTTACCGCGATGGATCGAGAAGTGGAATCCTTGTATCGAACAAAGACGAGAAAAAAACAGAAGAAAAACCAACAGCCTATAAAGACACGGCATTCCCTAAACGACCTAAAAAAATTGAAGCTGTTGTGATCCGCTTTCACAATGAATCAGAAAAATGGCTGGCTGTAGTTGGCTTGATCAATAACAGACCCTATGAGATCTTTACGGGAAAAATGAAAGATTCCTTCAATTTACCTCAATGGGTAGAGAAAGGTTGGGTGATTAAAAAGCGCGCAGGAGAAAGGAACGCGAGATATGATTTTCAATATGTGGACAAAGAAGGTTATAAAACAACCATAGAAGGGTTGTCGAGATCTTTCGATAAAGAATACTGGAATTATGCCAAATTGATCTCCGGGGTATTGCGCCATGGCATGCCGATGCCTTATGTGGTCGATTTGATTCAAAATTTAAATCTTTATGACGAACACATCAATACATGGAAAAATGGTGTGTCCAGAGCTTTAAAAAGATTTGTACCGGAAGGTGCAGAAGCGGCAGATAAAAAATGTCAGGAATGTGGTGATCCTGAAGGGTTAATTTATGCCGAAGGTTGTTTAACCTGCAAAAGTTGCGGACATTCAAAGTGTGGATAAGAAGAAGTTAATTTTAAATTAAAGTGTTTCATGTTTAAGGCACCCGCTGAAGTTTTTAGCGGGTGTTTTTTTATGGTAAATCTTCTGAATCTATGTCTTTTAGATTGAGCTGTAAGCTGGTTTGGCCGTTAAAATGATTTTCTTCAAGGGTAAATACAGCATCAAAAGGTTTTCCATTACAAATCACGGGGTATTTATGACCCAATCCGAAACCAATGGCGCTATAGGTTTGACCTTCTCCTCCACCGATGATATTTACTTTTAAATGTTTCTCGTCGGCACCTACTTTTTTGCCAAATCCATTATCTCTGACGCCATTCACTAAGAAAACCGGTTTCATATTCATCGGTCCAAAGGGGCCAAATTGCTTTAAAACCCTGTAAAATTTGGGTGTAATCTCAGAAAGGTCTATTTCCGTATCTATCAGAATTTGAGGTTCCAGGGAGCTTTCTGGAATTGAATTCTTCACGACTTCTTCAAATTTCCTTTTGAAATGATCATAATTTTCAGGTAACAGGGTGAGCCCGGCCGCATATTTATGTCCGCCAAATTGTTCGATGTATGCTGCACATTCTTCAAGGGCGTTGTACACATCAAAACCCGAAACTGACCTGGCCGAAGCGGCCAGTTTACCATTGCTTAAGGTAAATACGAGCGTGGGCCTGTAATAATTCTCTATCAACCGAGAGGCAACGATTCCAATGACACCTTTGTGCCAATGTTCGGCATATACAACCGTAGAAAATTGATTTTCTTCTTTCAGTTCGATGATCTGGGCAAGGGCTTCCTTTTCTATTTCCTGTTCAACAGACCGTCGGTCCTGGTTATTTATTTCAATTTTTGAAGCGTACTTTTGCGCATTGTCCCTGTCTCTTTCCGTCAAAATCTCTACGGCATATCGGCCGTGTTTCATTCTGCCGGCCGCATTGATCCTGGGTGCCAGTGTAAAGACCAGATCTGTGATGTTATAATGAGATTTGGGAGCGCTATTGAGCATCGCTTCAATTCCGGGACGTGGGTTCTGGTTGATCATTTTCAAACCAAATGTCGCAAGGATTCTGTTTTCTCCGGTAAGCGGAACAATATCTGCCGCAATAGCGATGGCCACCAGATCTAAATATTGAAAGAGCTCCTTTTGAGCACCTCCTTTTGCATGGTGTATTGCCTGAATTAATTTGAATCCAACCCCGCAACCGCAAAGTTCATCGTAGGGATAAGAACAGTCGTTTTGCTTTGGATCTAAAACGGCAACGGCATCCGGGATGCTATCACCGGGCCTGTGGTGATCGCAGATAATAAAATCGATCCCTTTTTCTTTGGCATACAAGACTTTATCGATGGCTTTGATACCGCAATCCAAAGCGACGATCAAAGAGATCTCATTATCAGAAGCAAAATCAATTCCTTGATACGAAATGCCATAACCCTCCTCGTATCGATCGGGAATATAGGTGGCCACTTTGGGATAGAATTCGCGCAGATAAGAATAGACCAAAGAAACCGCCGTGGTTCCGTCTACGTCATAATCTCCATAGATCAAGATCGCCTCCGTATTCTGAATCGCGATCAATATTCTATCTACCGCATTTTGCATATCCTTCATCAAAAAAGGATCGTGCAGGTCATCAAGGCTGGGTCTGAAAAACTTTTTGGCTTTGTCAAAATCATCAACTCCCCTCATCACAAGCAATTTCGCAAGTATTTGATCAATACCCAGTTCCTGAGACAATTGCTCTATTTTCTCTTTTTCCGGTGATTGTTTAAAAATCCATTTCATAAAAAATGTGTCGATACCTGTATATTGATGACAGGAGATGAAAAGGTTAACATCCTTTTTTACAAATTTAGAATCTTATGTCAGCTGATGAATCCCTTTTATTTATAAAAATTCATTTGATCGATATATTTCCATACTTTCTCCGGTAACATGGGGCGTATATCTTTTTTTTCCTTAACCGCGTTGCGGATAAATGTGGAGGAAATTTCTATGATCGGCGAATCGACAAAGGTGTATTTTCCCTGGTACTTTTCAAAATTAGCTTTCTTTTCTTTGAAAATCCTGGGATAGACGTAAATGTTATAATTCTCCAGCAGTACCTCGTAATTTTTCCATTTGTGAAAGGATTGCAGATTGTCTTCTCCCATGATCAAACAAAAGGTTTCCCCGGGATATTTTTCCTGTAAATAGGTCAGGGTATTTACGGTATAATTAGGTTGAGGAAGTCCGAATTCTATGTTAGAGGGTTTGAGTTTAGGAAAATCTTCTGTGGCTTCTTCTACCATTCTGTATCTGTGCAGATCGGCCAATAAAGTGTCTTTCTTTTTAAGCGGATTATGGGGTGTAACCACAAACCAGACCTCATCCAAATCTGAATATTCTGCCATGTAATTCCCAATGATCATGTGCCCCACGTGGATGGGATTAAAGGTGCCAAAAAAAAGTCCGATTTTCATTCTGTTACGACTCGTTTTTTATAAAATCTGACACTATTTTCTCTGCTTCCCTTTTGGCGCTTTCCAAATTGTCGTTGACCAAGACATAATCGAATTTCTTAGAAAATTCTAATTCTTTGCTGGCCTTTGCCAAACGCTCTTTGATCTTTTCTTCTGAATCTGTCTTCCTGTTGCGCAATCTGCTTTCCATCACCTCTATGCTTGGGGGTTGCACGAATACGGCCAGCGTGTTTTCGGGAAATTTTTCTTTGATGCGCAAACCGCCAACGACATCGATGTCAAAAATAGCTGCTTTCCCGTTTTGCCAAATCCTGTTTACCTCAGATATTAGGGTACCGTAAAAATTATCCGTGTAGACCTCTTCCCACTCCAAAAAATCTTTGTTTTTGATATGTTCCTGAAACTTTTCTTTGGAAATAAAATAATAATCCTTCCCGTCAATTTCTTGTCCGCGCCTGGGTCTTGAAGTAGCCGAAATAGAAAATTGAAGTCCGAGTTTTTCCTGATCTAACAAATGGTGTACAAGGGTAGTTTTACCCGAGCCTGAGGGTGCAGAAAAAACAATGAGTTTCCCTTTTTTTGTCATGCTATAAAATATTCAGCAATTGCTCTTTTATTTTTTCCAGTTCGTCTTTCATTTGAACCACCAAATTTTGCATGGGAGCGAAATTTGCTTTTGATCCTATGGTATTGATCTCTCTGCCGATCTCTTGTGAAATGAAGCCCAGTTTTTTTCCGTTAGAAAGTTGGGTTTTCATCTCTTTTTTGAAATAATCCAAATGGTTGGTCAACCTGGTTTTTTCCTCTGTAATGTCCAGCTTTTCGAGGTAATAGATCAATTCCTGTTCAAATCGGTTTTCATCTACCGTAAGTGTGAGTTCAGTAATGGCTTTGAGCAATCTTTCTCTGACCAGAACCAAGCGCTCTTCGTCTAAGGTCATGACCTGATCGAGCAATTTCTCTATGGTTTCAATTCTCAGGATCAAATCGTCTTCAAGGAACTTTCCTTCTTCCAGTCTGAACTCTGTCAATAATCTGACAGCCTCTTCAATTGTTGCTGTGACGCCCTCCCACTCTTCTTTGTCCAGTTCTTCTCTTTCCGTTTTTAGTACATCCGGCAGACGCATGGCAATCGATAAATAATCTTCCTCTATCCCATCATTGATCTGCTTGAGTTGTGCAATATAATTCCTGACCAATAATTCGTTGATCCGATTGCTCTGCTCTTCTTCAGTTTGTTCTATATAAATGCTCAGATCAATTTTTCCCCTTTCCAGTGATTTTGATAAAAGTCTGCGGATATCACCCTCCTTCTCACGGTAGAGCGAAGGGATTCTGGTATTTACATCGAGGTTCTTACTGTTTAATGATTTTACTTCGACAGTTACTTTTTTGGAAGGCAATTGTAAGATCGACTTGCCAAAACCAGTCATGGAATAGATCATAAAGAAAATTTAAGTAGCGCAAAGTTAATCAATTTCAGGCTTTTGAGATCAGGTCAAATTTTAAGCGACCTCTCCCGGTTTAATTTTTGGTTTGGAAGTGACCAAATACACACCAGTAAAGATCAAAATTGCAGCCATGATTTTAATGGTGTTCAGGGAATCACTCCCTACCAGTATGGCATAAAGACTGGCGATAAGGGGTTGTAAGTAAATAAAAATGCTCAGGGTAGTGGCTTTGAGTTCTCGCAGTGCAAACATGTTGAACATGTAGGTCAGAAATGTCGTAATCACAACAATATACCCCATCCCTATCCAGGCTCTGTCGGGAAGTTCTTGCCAATTCACCTCTTTGAGTTCTGCAAGACCAAAAGGAAGTACCAGAAAAAATCCGAAGAGATAGATCCATTTGGCAAAAGTAAGGGGATGGTATTTCTGTGTGAGATTTCTGATGATAATCAGATATAAAGCATAAGAAGCCGCATTGACAAAAACGAGCAAATTACCGATCATACCCGTTTTATCTATCTCCAGTTTTTGCCCATATAAGATGAGCAACAATGTTCCGCTTAAACCGATAAAAATACCGAGAATTTTTAGTGGCGTTGTTCTTTCCTTGAGGATAAGGGAAGAAAAACTCAATACCAAAACCGGAGTGATGACCATGATCACAGCAGCACTGATCGGTGTTGTCATGCTCAGGCCTTTAAAAAAGGTTAGCATGTTCAGTGCACAGCCAAACAAAGCAGCCATAAAAATTCTGATAAAATCTCTGTTTTGAATTTTCTCTTTTTTAATGGTCATCCCAACGAGCCAAAACAAGATACCGGCCACAGAGACCCTCAGCAATATAAACCCGAAGGGTTTGATATAAGCAGGCATAACATCTTTGGCAACGGTAAAGGCCACGCCGTAAAAAAGCGAGGCTAAAAAGGCAAAAACAAAAGCAATTCTTCTGGCATTCAAAGCGCACAAATTAAAAAAACAAAAGTAACCTTTAAAAAACAAGAACCACGGAAAAATCCGTGGTTCTATCTTTTTAGAAGTACTAAAATTTATTTACCTGCAGCGTATCTTTTGGATACTTCCGCCCAGTTGATCACATTAAAAAATGCACTGATATAATCAGGACGTCTGTTTTGATAGTTTAAATAGTAAGCGTGTTCCCAAACATCCAATCCCAGAATAGGAGTTCCGGTACAACCGATACCGGGCATCAATGGATTGTCTTGATTGGCAGTAGAGCAAACTTCCAATTTTCCTCCTTTGTGCACACATAACCAAGCCCAGCCGGATCCAAATCTGGTAGCAGCGGCTTTAGAGAAAGTGTCTTTAAATGCGTCGAAGCTTCCAAAAGCATCGTTAATGGCTTTCGCCAATTCTCCTGTTGGTGCTCCTCCACCATTGGGTGACATCACCAACCAAAAAAGGTCGTGGTTATAAAAACCACCTCCATTATTTCTGACAGCGGCATTGTTTAGATCTAATCCGGTAAGGATATCAATGATTGATTTTCCTTCCAAAGCAGTTCCTGCGATGGCATTGTTTAAGTTTGTTGTATATCCGTTATGATGCTTAGTATGATGGATTTCCATAGTTCTCGCATCAATGTGAGGCTCAAGAGCATCGTATGCGTAGGGTAATTTTGGCAACTGAAATGACATAATTGTTAGTTTTAGTGGTTATTCTTTTTAATTACTCAAAGATACACAGAATTCTGCGGTTTTTTTCCTAATACCATAGATTCTGTGTATAGGCAGATAATTATTAATTATTCTTGTTTTGTACTAATCTGAGTTGGTGCAGGGCATTTGCCACATCGTTATAGCTAACTGTTTTCCCTTTAAATTGATCGACGAGAATATTCTTTTCATGCACAGTAGCCTCCAATTGATTGAGTATATTATTCATGTGCATTTTCATATGGCCTTCTTGAATTCCCGTAGTTGTCAATGCCTTCAGGGCTGCAAAATTTTGAGCCAATCCGGCTACAGCGACGACTTGCATGAGTTCTTCTGCCGAAGGCTGATGAAGCATCTCCAGGGATAATTTAGCCAAAGGATGCAATTTTGTCAATCCGCCAACCGTGCCTAAGGCCAAAGGAATTTCTATCCAAAAATGAAAAACATCGCCCTCAATTTTCGCATGAGTCAAACTTCTGTAATGGCCGTCTCTTGAAGCGTAAGCATGGATACCTGCTGCGATAGCCCTGAAATCATTACCTGTAGCCAAAACGACCGCATCAATTCCATTCATGATTCCTTTATTGTGTGTAACAGCGCGGTAAGGTTCTACCTCCGCAATCTGAACGGCCTGGACAAATTTTTTCGCATAGAAGCGAGGATTCTCATCAAAAAAATCATCTATATGACAGCTCACTTCTGCTCGAACCAGACATTCCGGAACATAATTTGACAAAATACTCATGACGATCTGTATGTCATCGTTTTTAAAGATATCGGCAATTTTTTCCAGGCATGAGTTTATAAAGTTGGCACCCATGCTGTCTTTGGTCTCAAAGGTGACGTATAATTGATAATAATCCTTTAATTCGGAGGTTTTGTCAATTAGCTCTATATCTAAAATTCCGCCGCCCCGCTTTCGCATATTTTCAGTGATGGCTTCTGTTTCTTCAAATAATTTAGGTTTGATCTTATTGAAAGTTTCCTGCAATTTCTCTTTATCACCCGCATACATAAAATGAACATGTCCTACTTTTGTGGTTGAAAGTACTTTAGCCTTAAAGCCACCGCGGACACTCCAAAATTTAGCCACCAATGAGGCGGCAGCTACTACAGAACTTTCTTCAATGCTCATGGGGATGGTGTATGTTTTCCCATTAATGATGAAGTTGGGTGCAATGGCATAGGGAACATAGAAATTTGAAATGGTGTTTTCTATGAATTCATCGTGTAAAGACTGGAGCTTTTCATCGGCATTCCAATACTGTTTGAGAATTTTTATGCCCTCTTCTCTTTTTTGAAAGAAGTTTTCCGCCAGCCATTCTATTTTTTGCTGCTTATTGAACTTCGAAAAACCTGCAATTAATTTTGTCATTTATACAGAAAATAAGTGAAATACAAAGATAATGCATCAGCCTTGTTAAAGTAATTAAAAGATGATAAAATACAGCAATCAATCCATTATTTTTCCGTAAAATTGGCAGCTAGAAGCAGATAATTTCATGTTTATGAGAAAAATGACTATTCTTTTTTTGCTTGCTTTTTCTTTCGTTCAAGCACAACAAAAAATTACTCTAGAAAATATTTTTACTGATGACACTTTTCGGGAAAACAGCATGGAAGCCTTTCATCCCATGCGAAATGGAGATTTTTTTACCTTACTTAACTATGACGGCAATGTTATCTCGCTGGACAAATACGATTACGCCACACTTACCAAAACGGAAACCATTGTTTCGAGCGCAGATCTAGGTTTACCTTCGTTTGACAGTTATACTTTTGATCAGGATGAAACCAAGGTCATCATTGGAACGAATACAGAAAGTATTTTCCGACATTCTGAACTGGCAGATTTTTACGTGTATGACATGGTTACCAGGAAATTCGAAAAAATCAGTGAACATAAAATTCAGGAACCTACTTTTTCTCCCGACGGAAAGAAGGTGGCTTTTGCTTTTGAAAACAATTTATTCGTCAAAGATCTGGTAAGCGGAAAAACTGCTCAAATTACCTATGACGGAGAAAAGAACAAGATCATTAACGGGATCACTGATTGGGTCTATGAAGAGGAGTTCTCATTTGTCAGGGCTTTTGATTGGAATGGAAATTCTGATAAAATAGCCTTTATCCGATTTGATGAAACTGAGGTCCCTGTGTTTTCAATGGATATGTATGGCGATGAACTTTACCCCGGTCAATTGGTCTTTAAATATCCTAAAGCAGGCGAAAATAATTCAATCGTAAGTTTACATCTATACGATCTCACTTCCAATCAGCTAAAAAAAGTGGCACTGGGAAATGACCAACAATACTATATCCCAAGAATACAGTGGACGAGTGAGCCAAATACGCTTGCTGTGACCACCTTAAACAGACATCAAAATAACCTCAATTTAATTTTTATAGATGGCAGCTCATTGCAATCCAAAGTCATTTTAAATGAGAGAGATGCTGCTTATGTAGATATCAATGATGAACTCACTTTTTTGAGTGACAACAGTTTTATTTGGATGAGCGAAAGAGATGGATTTTATCATTTATATCATTACAACAAGCAGGGAAAACTCAACAATCAAATCACCAAGGGAAATTGGGAAGTCACCACTTATTACGGTTTTGACGAAAAAACGAACACCGTTTTTTATCAATCTACTGAAGAAGGCTCTGTGAACAGAAGTGTTTATGCTATCCATATAAACGGCAAAGACAAAAAGAAACTGAGCGAGAGGGTTGGAACAAACGATGCTTTTTTCAGCAATAGTTACCATTACTATGTCAATGAGTTCTCCAACATGACTTCTGCTACCTACTATACTTTAAATGAAGGTCATTCGGGGAAAATAATAGGGACTATCCTTGACAATACGGAGCTACAGAAAAGCGTGGCTAACCATAACATTCCGCAAAAAGAGATTTCGGAGTTGAAAACAAAAAATGGCACTTTTAATATGTGGATCATGAAACCCTTAGATTTTGATCCTTTAAAAAAATATCCTTTGCTGATGTATCAATATTCCGGCCCCGGTTCTCAGTCCGTCAGCAATTCCTGGTTCAATTACAGAGATTATTACCATGCGATGTTGGTTCAACAAGGGTTTATTGTGGCTGTTGTAGATGGCCGTGGTACAGGATTCAAAGGTAGTGAGTTCAAAAAAGTGACTTATAAGGAATTAGGGAAATATGAAATTGCCGATCAGATAGAAGCGGCTATTGAATTGGGTAAATTAAAGTATATCGATCAAAACAGAATTGGAATTTGGGGATGGAGTTATGGTGGTTATATGAGTTCTTTGGCCATTACCAAAGGAGCTGATGTGTTTAAAATGGCCATTGCAGTGGCACCCGTTACATCCTGGCGTTTTTACGATTCTGTGTACACAGAACGCTATATGCAAACCCCTCAGGAAAATGCAAATGGTTACGACCAAAATTCACCCCTCAATTTTGCACATTTGCTAAAAGGTGATTATTTATTGATCCATGGTTCGGGTGATGACAATGTACATGTTCAAAATTCAATGCGTATGGTAAATGCTTTGGTGAAAGAAAATAAGGATTTTGATTTCTTTATTTACCCCGATCGCTCTCATGGTATAAATGAGGGAGAAAACACACGATTACATTTGTTTGAAAAAATGACTAAATTTATCCATGAATCACTCGGAAAATCCGAAACTGTTTCCTCTACAAACCCTTAAAATAGCTTACACCTATGTATGATGCTAATGCAACAGCTCCAGAACAACAAGAAATTTTTGGCCATCCAAAAGGTCTTTTTATCTTATTTTTTACTGAAATGTGGGAACGCTTTTCCTATTACGGAATGCGCGCCATATTGGTTTTGTACTTGGTTCAAAAGACAACAGACGCCAACCCTGGTTTAGGATGGACAAATACTGAAGCGCTTGCTCTTTATGGCTGGTATACCATGCTTGTTTATTTAGCATCAATACCCGGGGGCTGGATTGCAGACAAATACTTAGGTCAAAAAAAATCAGTGCTATACGGAGGTATTTTACTGGTGGCGGGGCATACAATTCTTGCCGTTGAGGCCATGTGGGCTTTTTATACGGGTCTCGCTTTAATTATTTTGGGAGTGGGTATGTTAAAACCTAATATTTCTACTATGGTTGGAGGACTTTATCCAAAAGGAGATATCAGAAGGGATAAAGGTTTTACGATCTTCTATATCGGAATTAATCTCGGTGCCTTCTTGTCGAGTTTAATTGTGGGTTATGTTGGTGAAGTACACGGGTGGCACTATGGATTTGGTCTTGCCGGTATCGGTATGGCATTGGGATTATTTCAATATTTATATGGTCAAAAATACCTCAAAAATGTAGGTGATTTTATTGGTGTATCCAAAGATCCGGAAGAACAAGCTGCGCTTAAAAGGCCTCTTACTAAAATTGAAAAAGACCGGCTAGTTGTTCTCTTTATTTCATTCCTGCTGGTCATTGTGTTTTGGGGTGCCTTTGAACAAGCCGGTGGTTTAATGAACATCTATGCAAAAGAAAAAACAGATCGAGTTCTTTTAGGATTTGAAATTCCTGCTTCTACTTTTCAATCACTCAACGCTTTTTTCATCATTATTTTGGGGACTGTGGTAGCGGCTTTCTGGGCAAACAGAAAATTAAAAGGAAAAAGAGCTTCTTCTATTTTTAAAATGATCATTGGTCTTATTGTCATGGGGCTGGGTTTCTTTTTTATGTCGGCAGCATCGAAACAATTCGAAGCAAATGGTTCTTCAGCAATGTATTGGCTGGTACTTGCCTATTTGTTTCATACTATAGGAGAGCTTTCATTGTCTCCTGTGGCCCTATCTTTTATTACCAAACTGGCACCTCTCAAATATGCCTCAATTATGATGGGTATTTATTTTGCGACGACCGGATTAGGAAATAAAGTTGCGGGAATGCTCGGAGAATCTGCTTCAGAATTAGGCGAGTTTACCGTCTTTACCGGAATTGCTGTATTTTGTGTGTTGTTTGGTTTACTGATTATGCTTTTTGTAAATAAGCTGGAGGCTTTGACCCACGGGGCAGAAGACAATGAACACGTTGTTACCGCAGAAGAGAAAAAAGAATTAACTTCACATTAATATGGTTACCTCAAAGGATTTTACTTTGAGGTTTTTTTATGAATTAGAAATAAATTTTATATGAGCACAGATGTTGAAAGCCTTTTTAAAGACAAGGTCATAGGTCACCCCGCAGGATTGTTTATTTTGTTTTTTACGGAAATGTGGGAACGCTTTAGCTATTACGGAATGCGCGCCCTTTTGGTGATGTTTTTTACCGCTGCCTTAATTGATGGGGGATGGGGATGGCCTCGCGAACATGCTTTTGCCATTTTCGGAACCTATACCTCTCTTGTTTACCTCTCAACCTTATTAGGGGGTTATTTTGCTGATAAAATCATCGGGTTTAGATGGGCAGTGGTTGTTGGCGCACTTCTGATGACCTTAGGTCATGCCAGTATGGCATTAGAGTCTCCTTTTTTTATCTATACAGGCTTAACTCTATTGGTTTTTGGATCGGGTTTTTTTAAACCCAATATGACTTCGATTATTTCGGAGATGTACAAAGAAAAACCAGAAAAGAAAGACGGTGCTTATACCATTTTTTATATGGGCGTCAACGCAGGTGCTTTTTTAGGTATCCTTTTATGTGGTTATTTAGGTGAAAAAGTAGGCTGGAGCTGGGGCTTTGGATTAGCCGGTATCTTTATGTTTTTTGGCTTGTTACAATTCTGGTTTGCACAAAATATTTTTGGTGATATTGGTAAAAAGCCCATTAAAATTGACAAAGATGATAAAACCGCAGAGTCTTTGGTAGATGAAAATGGAGATAAACTCAATCCTTTTACCAACTTTCAGTTGGTGTTGATCTTTGCGGCAGCGGCTCTCGGGCTTGCCTGGATCCTAAATGATCCTGTTTCTAAAATTTCAGGGGGAGCCTATAATCTATTCAGCTTTTCTTTATTTGGATTAGATGGGCCTAATGTGATTATCTTAACAGCATTATTGCTGTTCATTTTATTGCTCTTTATCAGAATACCGAAGTACAGCAAAGTGACGAGAGATAGAATGCTGGCCGTCATCTTTTTCGCTTTCATCACAGTATTCTTTTGGGCGATCTTTGAACAGGCCCCGGGATCTTTGACCATTTTTGCCAGAGATTATACACAGCGGGTTCTGGAAGGTAGTTCAGGCTTTACTTTTAAAATAGTGAACTCTTTGATGACCATAATTCCACTTGGAATTATTACCTGGGTCTTACTGCAATTGTTCAAAAAGACCTTTAAAAAATATGCCCTTTCCAATATCATTTTATCTTTCAGTTTTGTGATCATTTGGGCCATAGCTATTTGGATGTTGAGCGAAGAATTTAAAAAAGATGTAGCCGAAGTACCTGCTTCATGGTTTGGGGTGTTAAATTCATTGTTTATCATTACCCTTGCTCCCTTATTTTCAAAGTGGTGGGAGAGTAAATACAATCCCAATGCCAACATGAAATACGCAATTGGGATGATCTTATTAGGGCTTGGTATGGCATGGGTGGCCATTGGTGCTGCTTCGATCCCGGCAGGAGCCAAAACGGCTTCTGTAAGCATGATCTGGCTTATTTTGGTTTATTTATTCCATACCATGGGAGAACTTTGTGTTTCTCCGGTGGCTTTATCTTATGTGAGTAAATTGGTTCCTGGAAGAATGATCGCTATGATGTTTGGTATCTGGTATTTAGCAGTTGCGATTGGAATGAAAATGGCCGGTATTTTTGGTGAGACCTCAGAAGCAATTGCACAAGAAAAAGGTTTGAGTCATTTCTTTTGGTTGCTTACGGGAATTGCAATTGGTTTAGGGGTGCTTTCTGCTGTACTTTATCCGGTTATTAAAAAGTTAATGCACGGAGTACGCTAAGTAATTATTGTTACTCAACAAGTGACTAAAATTAATTGAAACACAATAAATTGGTATTTTTGGCATTCTTATTGTTCCCAATGGGTTAAAATGTTAAAAAATGAAGCAGTGGATTTTTATAGGTATGTTATTTTTCTTTTTGGGTGTTAAAGCACAGGAATACAAGATCAATTGGATGACTTTGCCCGAGGCCATTGAAGCGCAAAAAACAAATCCGAAGAAAATAATGATGGACGTTTACACGACTTGGTGTGGTCCTTGTAAAATGTTGGATCAGCATACTTTTCAAAATAAGGATGTGAGTAGCTTTGTCAATGAGAACTTTTATGCGGTAAAATTCAATGCCGAAGGAAATGAAAGTTTGACCTATCAAGATCAGGCTTTTAGCAATCCGGATTTTAATCCTGCAAGTACAGGGAGAAATGCCCAGCATCAATTGGCACAAGCTTTACAAATTACAGCTTACCCGACCATCTATTTCTTTGATGAACAAGGTTTACCCATCATGCCTATTCCGGGTTACCACTCGCCAAAACAATTAGAATTGTATCTCAAGCTTTTTTTGAATGATGATCATAAGAAAATTCAAACCAAAGAAGAATGGGAAAGCTATCAAAATGTGTTTCAGTCTGAATTTGAAGGATAGTTTTGTTTGAATCCTTTGTTGGTATCTTCGTATGTGCAAAATTGGCTTACTTTTGCACAAAGCATTCTTGTGAACTACTTATCTGTTGAAAATATTTCCAAATCGTTTGGAGAACGTGTCCTCTTTGAAAACCTTTCTTTTGGTATCAATAAAGACCAGAAAATTGCTTTGGTCGCCAAAAATGGGACAGGAAAAACCACACTTTTAAATATTGTGGCAGGAATAGACGAGCCGGATACAGGAAATGTAGTTTCCAGAAACGGTTTAAAGATCGCTTATTTATCGCAAAAAGATGCCTTAGATACGGCGTTGACCATCGAGGAAACTATTTTGGCTGCAGAGAACGAGACTTTGCGAATTATTGCCCGGTATGAGCAAGCACTTGAAAATCCAAATGACGCAGAAGCCTATCAAAAAGCTTTTGAACTAATGGAGCTGCATCAGGCCTGGGATTATGAAACTACCTATAAACAGATTCTTTTTAAACTCGGTCTGTCAGATATTCATCAACTGATCAAAAACCTTTCAGGGGGTCAAAAAAAACGCCTGGCGCTGGCCATTGCCTTGCTCAACCAACCTGATTTGCTCATTTTGGATGAGCCTACAAACCATTTGGATCTTGAAATGATCGAATGGTTGGAAAAATACCTCCACAAAGAGAATATGACCTTGTTTATGGTTACCCACGACCGATATTTTCTCGAGCGTGTCTGTAATGATATCATCGAATTAGACAACGGCCAACTATACCGCTACAAAGGGAACTATTCCTATTTCTTACAAAAGAAAGAAGAGCGCGAACAGAATGAGCAAACGACCGTAGAAAAGGCCAAAAGTTTATTCAAAGATGAATTGGAGTGGATGCGCAGACAGCCAAAAGCCAGAACCACCAAATCCAAATCTAGAATTGATGACTTTTTTAAGATCAAAGAAGTTGCCTCGCAAAGGAGAAAAGACCACAGAGTACAACTGGAGATCAACATGGAGCGTCTGGGTTCTAAAAATGTAGAACTGCACAAAGTTTCAAAGTCTTTTGGTGACCTGGTTGTTTTAGATAAATACGATTATAACTTTTTACGCGGGGAGCGCATCGGAATAATTGGAAAAAACGGGACCGGTAAATCTACTTTTTTAAATATCATTACCGGGCAAATTCCGGTTGATTCAGGTAAAGTTTCCATCGGAGAAACGGTCAAGTTTGGTTATTACCGCCAAGCAGGTCTGGAAGTGATACCGGGAGAAAAAGTGATTGAGGTCATCCAAAAATTTGGGGAATATATTCCGCTGACCAAAGGCAGAAAAATAAGTGCCGGACAGCTTCTGGAGCGTTTTTTGTTCGACAGAAAGAAACAATACGATTATGTGGAGAAACTCTCCGGAGGAGAGATCAAAAGGCTGTTCTTATGTACGGTTTTGATACAAAATCCGAACTTTTTGATCTTAGATGAGCCTACCAATGATCTTGATATTGTAACCCTGCAGGTCTTAGAGGATTTCTTGCTGGATTTTCCCGGGAACCTTTTGGTGGTTTCTCACGACAGGTATTTTATGGATAAAATTGTGGATCATTTATTTGTTTTTGAAGGAAATGGAAATGTGCTCGATTTTCCCGGCAATTACTCTGATTATCGCGCCTATGAAGATTCCGGTCCTTCAGAAAACACTTCATCAAAATCAACAGAAAAAACGGCAGAAAAAAAGTCTGGACTGTCTTATTCGGATAAAAAAGAATTCGGCCGACTGGAAAATGAGATTGCTAAACTCGAAAAACAAAAAAAGGAAATTGAAAACCTTTTTGCAGAAAATAAAGTGGCAGAAAATGAGATCAGTGAAAAGTCTCTTCTGCTTCAAAAGATCATGGAGGAAATCGAGCTCAAAGAAAATCGCTGGCTGGAATTGTCTTTGAAGCTCGAAGATTAATTTTCTATAAAAAATACTTGCTCTGGTCTTAAAATGGGCTGATTTGTCAAACGCAAATAGACCTGAGCTACCGCCAGTGTATCTCTTTCACAATATTTTACGATTCTCGGTATATCCTGATCTTCGTAATACACCTTTGCCACCTGAGAGCCGTCAATATCTTCTTTTGGGGAGGGTATTCCCAAAATATTTGTGAGCAAATTGAGTGAGGTATAATGTTTAAAATCTCCGAATTTCCACATCTCCATGGTGTCTAAATGAGCTACTTCCCAAGGTTTTTTACCAAACAATTGAAGCTTTTCGGGTAGTTCCATAGCATGAATGATCATTCGCCTGGCGATAAATGGAAAGTCGAATTCTTTACCGTTGTGTGCACAAAGTACATGCTCGGGTCTAGAAAAATATTTATCGAGAAGGTTCTTGAAATCTGATAAAATTTGTCTCTCATCTTCCCCAAAAAAAGACTTGATCCGCAGCGCCGGTTGTTCAGAATGCAGATCGAAAAATCCTACGGAGATACAAATGATCTTTCCGAATTCCGCCCAGATCCCTGCTCGTTCATAAAACTCTTCGGCTGTTGTCTCTTCCTTTCTCTGATAGGCCGTTTTCTTGGAGAAGAGTTCTTGTTTGAGTGTATCTAATTCTTCAAAATTTTGTGTTTCAGGAACGGTTTCGATATCCAAAAACAAAATATTCTTTATGTTCATGAGGTTTGCTTTTCGTCTTTATGGTATACTTATTCAAAAGTAAACATAAAAAAGGCTACCCAATTCTCGACAAAAAATCGGATAGCCAGGAAAAGAAATAAAAATTATCTTTTAGAATTTATAAGCATAGCCCAGAGAAATTCCTCTGCCCGGGCTAAGTCTTGAAAAGACCTGATCTTGCGCTTTAAATGACTGGTATTTACTTTCCAGATCATCATCCAAAATATTTCTTACACCAAAATTGATGCTGGAATTTTGTTCTTTACCAAAGGATTTGGTAAGGTTAAAGTTTAAACTGTGAAAAGGCATGGTGTATACATCCGGTACATCCCCTGTACCAACTACCTCTAGTGTTTCACCTTGCATATTGTAAAATAAGCCTGCTTGCCATCCGCCTTCGTCATTCCCATAGTTAAATCCAACATTCACCAAATAAGGTGACTGACCTTGCAATTCTCTCGTTGTTTCAAGCTTTTCGCCATCTCTTAAACTCAATCTTCTCGCTTCCAATTCCTCCTCGCTCATTTCCAGTTCAGATTTGATTACGGAGACGTTCATGTTAAAGCTAAGGTCTTCCCAGGCTTCTCCAAAAAAGCTAAAATCTTTTCTCACTTCGAACTCTGCACCATAGACCATGGCATTACCGAGGTTTTTGGGTTGTAATTGGTCTGTAGCAGACAAGAAATAGGTGAGCTCAATGGGATCTGTAAAGTTTTTGAAGAAACCACTCACAGCGAACATTTGGGTATTCGTACCAAATCTTTCATAGCGAAGGTCCATATTATCGACATAGGTAGGCTGCAGATCAATGTTTCCGTTAAAGGTCAAACTTGAAAGCGGATCGAATATTTGAGTAATAGACGCCTCTTTGAACGATGGTCTTGCTGTTGTTCTGGCATAAGACATTCTCAAATTTGTGTTGTCCGTCACTCCGTAAATTAAGTTTAACGATGGAAAAAAATCTGCTTTGTCAAGGACCTTTTCATTGTCGTATATCACATCACCAAAGTTGTTCTGACCGGTATAATAGTGATCGAATTTCTCAAATCGAACCCCTAAGATCGATTTCAATTTTTCTGTGATCTGAAACTCTTCCGAAACAAAAACAGCAGCTACTGTTTGTGTGGCATCGAAAGTATTTGCGGGCTCAAAATTTCCTTCTAAATAAGAGCCTGTCCCTGATTTCACAGTCCAAATATTTTCTGTTTCCAACAAGGCATCTGCATTCCCTTCAAATTCTTGTCCGGCACCACCTTGCAATCTAATTCTGTAATTATCAATGCTGAAATTTCTGTTCTTAAAGGTATAGGCACCCCCAAAAATAAGCTTGGCCTGTTTGTTGAACAAAGTGTGTCTCTTTTGTACATTGATATTTCCAACCGCATTGATCTCCTCCAAATTTCTCCAGATCCTTGAAGGATTTCCTGCAGAGCTAGGGCTGATACTGTAAATATCCGTATCAGGCTCATATCTGAATGGCGTAACCCGAACATCTTTGTCATCAATTCTCGAATAGGTTGGAGAAAGTTTCCATTCTGTTACCCAGGAACCATCTTCATTTGAATGCTTTCCGCTGAGCAAAGCATTGGTAATCTGACTTTGCTTGTATTCAATATTGTCTTTAAAGACCTGTACAGCATCTGCAAAAAGGATTTCCTGCTTTAAATATCCGGCAGTTGACAAGCCGTTTTGGATATGCATAAAATTCAATTTGTACTTGCTTTTTGGGGTTTTTAAGGTCAGTCCGGCAAGACCACTCCAAAGGATGTTGTTTCTTCCAACGTCACCTATTTGTCCTTTGGCGAGTTCCAGTTCAGTCACTGATTTATCTGCAGACTTTCTATAATTTCCATTTTCAAAATTTTCATAGAAAATATACTGTTCGCGATAAGAAAGAGAGGCCAGATAGCCCAATTTTTTATCTCCGCCTATGTCGAATTGATTACCTGCAGTAAAACCGAAATTGGTATCCATGTAACTATCTTTTTTCTTAGCCTTCATTTCGGGATTGAATTGCTCTGTAATTACCGTTAGCAATGGGTTTTTGTCTGAAGGTGTTGGAATGTATTGTTGACGGCTAATTGGCAAAGTTCGCAATCCGCTATCGTATCCAAACTTGTCTCCATTACTTCCCTGAGAACTCAAATAATTTGAATTAAAACTCATGTTCGGGTTGTATTGAATTCCTAGAGAGACACTGTATTCTTCGCTATTTGGCAGTTCTTTGGTGATGATATTGACCATACCTCCTGTAAAATCTGCGGGTAGATCCGCAGTAGAAGATTTCACTACTTGAACATTATCTAAAATATTTGTAGGAAAAATATCCATTTGAACCGTGTTCCTGTCCGGATCTAATCCGGGGATATCTACGCCGTTCAAGATTGATTTGGTATATCTATCACCCAAACCTCTTACATACACGTATTTTCCTCCTTGAACAGATACTCCCGGTACATTTCTAACAGCGTTTGCCAGGTTACTGGCACCCACCTTTTTAAAGCTTTGCGAAGACATTCCATCTAAAAGGTTAATCGAACGCTTTTGAACGTCGAGCATGGATGCTTCTGTATTTTCAGCAGTTTTCACAGAAACCACTACTTCATCCAATTGATTGGATAAGGGGCCCAAAGAAGTATTTAACTCCGTCACCTTGCCGGGATTAATCACGACGTCAGTAACTTCAACTGTTTCGTACCCTATGAATGAGAAAACAATGACATAATTTCCAGGTTCCATAGTAAGCTCATAGGCACCTTCAAAGTCTGTGGTAGTACCATTATTTGTTCCCTTTACAATAACGTTGGCAAAAGGCAGTACGTCATTAAATTCTTTGTCTTGTATTACCCCAATCAGTGTTCCTTTTTGGGCAAAAATTGTTCCAGTGATCATCAATAATAAGATCACAATTGTCGATTTCAACTTCATCTTTTATTTCTTTTCTTTATTTCTTTTCTTTTCTAAAAAAGATCAGAACTCATCATTTGAATGAGTTCTGATCTTTTAAAATCTTATTTTTTAATACCCGTTTACACTGTTGGCATAGGTCCAGTCGAATACGGATAAATCGGCTCCAACTGTTTGATTACCAGCAGTTACAGCAACTGCATTATCACCAAACCCAGAGACTGAGACGTTTTCTGCTTTATTCGCAAAAATCGTTTTCACATCTGTTACACCTGATGGCAATACGATTTCCCAATTTCCGAAAGATAATTTCCCATTGTTGAAGTTTGTCGCTACTCCATCGTTATCCAACTCTACGTCAGAAACATCTTTAAATCCGTAGGCATAAATATTGTTTGATGCGCCCATCGCACGATCGCGATAGTCTGCATATTCTCCCTCAGGAGTGATGGTATTTCCTTGAAGTGTAATGTTGTTCAGGGTAAAGCCTGCCTCATAAGCGCCTTCAGGTCCGTCAATTTCTAAAGCGTGGTCTGAAATGGCTCCGAGTATGACAAACGAGTTTGAAATAGTTCCCGAATAGGCCTGGTCAATATCCAAACCATCATCTCCTACCGCATAAACGAGCAGGTTCTTTGGACTTACCGTTCCTGCAAAAAATTCAATCCCATCATCAAAATTAGCAACTACTTCAATGTTTTCAATCACAGTACCACTTCCTACAGCTCCAAGTGTGAGTCCGTTGATCTCATTTCCCTCTCCAATCTCCACACCACCGTGTCTGATAGAAATATATTTCAAAACCCCAGAGTTATCGTTATCATCATTTCCTCCATAAAGCCCAAAAGTATCGCTTGCGGGTATTCCCTCGATTTGAACTTCCGTTACATCACCCTTAAAAGAACCCTTGGCTCTTCCTAAAATCAACAATCCGCCCCACAAACCGTTATCATCAACGGTTAAGTTTGTACCGGCTGTCTGGCCTATCTCGATATTATCCTTGATCGAAGTCATAATGATCGGTTTTTGAGCCGTTCCCTGTGCGTCGATCTTTCCTCCTCTGGCAATAATTAAAGCAGAAGCCAAAGACCCTGTTCCTTCTTTTCCTTTGATAATGGTTCCAGGCTCTATCGTTAACGTAGCTCCATTGTCTACGACAACTTTACCGTTTAAAATATATAGATTATCACTTGTCCAGGTTGTGTTTGAGGTAATCAAACCACTCACGTTTTCTACGCCTGTACAAGGTCCGCAGCTTCCGCCACAATCAATTCCTGTTTCGTCCCCATTTTGAATACCATCACTACATGTTGGTAAGACAACAATTGGATCTGGTGAGTCACTTCCGCAACTAGTCAAACTTAATGTCAGAATTCCTAAGACAATTAAAATAGATTTTTTCATTTTTATTTTGTTGGTTTATTAATACGCTGCAAAATTGATGCAGCTGTGTTAAGTAGCTGTTAACACCAATTTATGATTGTATAAAGGTTTGAGCAGAGAAAAGCGAATAGGTTAATAAATGGTTAACCGAGTATAAATGAGCTTTTTTTAATTATTTTTGAAGAAAATTCCTCTAAAATGGACAGCGAAAATATTAAAATTTTATTAGTGGATGATGAACCGGATATACTAGAATTAGTGGGTTATCATCTCAAAAAGGAAGGTTTTCAGGTAAAGACGGCTCAAAATGGGTTCGAAGCCCTGGATATCGCTGATGATTTTATGCCTCATCTTATCTTGTTGGATATTATGATGCCAGAAATGGATGGGATGGAAACCTGTGAAAAGATTCGTTCTTCTGAAAAATTGAAAAATGTACTGATCGTCTTTTTTACTGCCAGGGGAGAAGATTATTCTCAGGTGGCAGGTTTTGATGCAGGCGCAGATGATTATATTACCAAACCCATTAAACCCAGGGTATTGGTGAGCAAAGTAAAAGCCCTACTGCGAAGATTAGGAACTTCTGTCGAGCATGAAGAAGATGTGCTTGAATTCAACGATTTTACCATTTTTAAAAATGAGTATTACGTTTTAAAAAATGGAGAGCAAATCGTTTTGCCCAAAAAAGAATTCGATCTGTTAGTTCTATTAGCCAGTTCTCCTAATAAAGTGTTGAATAGAGAACATATTTTGCGAAATGTTTGGGGTCATGACGTGGTTGTAGGCGGCAGAACCATTGACGTACATATTAGAAAACTGCGAGAAAAAATTGGCGACCGCTACATTGATACCATTAAAGGGGTAGGTTATAAATTCATAGACTAATTGTGAAATTCAATTCGGCGCACAAAATAGCAATAAAGGTAGCGAGCTTTACAACAATTTTCCTATCGGTCTTATTTCTTGTTTTTCTTTCTTCCTTTGAGTGGAATTATGGCTTTCTTTTATTTCCGCCAGTAACTTTTATCATTAGCTATTTTACTTCAAAATTATCCTTTCGATCCTATTTAAAAAAAGAAATTCAGGGCTTATTGGGTTCAGATATTTTCAAAAATGAATTAGAAATAACCGAAGATTTAAACGACCTCGACTTTGAAAATCTCATTCTAAATATCAAGCATTTTGTTGATAAGAAAATGCTGGAAATTGAAAAACTGCATTCCAGAGATGATTTTAGAAAGGAGTTTTTAGGAAATGTTTCCCATGAGCTCAAGACACCCATTTTTACAGCTCAGGGCTATATGCTCACTCTTTTGGGGGAGTCAATGGACGATGAAGAGTTAAAACAAAAGTACCTGGAAAGAGCCAATAAAAGTATTGAACGACTCAATGCCATTGTCAAAGATCTGGACATGATCTCCAAATTGGAAATGGGCGGAACCAAACTCGACGAAAGTACCTTCAACATTGTGGGCTTGGTCAATGATGTTTTTGAAATTCTAGAAATCAAAGCAGCCAAGCGAAAAATTACCCTTTCTTTCGATAAAATATATGAGTATCCTTTATATGCAAAAGGCGATTTTGAAAAAATTCAGCAAGTGCTTATTAACCTCATTACCAACTCCATCAACTACGGTAAATTGGGTGGAAACACAATAGTCAGTATCAGTTCGTTTGATAAGCAAAAATACATCATCAAAGTAAAGGATAACGGAATTGGTATAGATAAAAAGCACTTGCCCAGGTTATTTGAGCGTTTCTATCGCGTAGACAAGAGCCGTTCTCGCGAGCACGGTGGCTCCGGACTTGGTTTAGCCATTGTGAAACACACGATAGAAGCACATGATCAAGAACTTTTTGTAGAAAGTCAATTAGGTAAAGGTTCTACCTTCTCTTTTACCTTGAAAAAGGTGGTTTAAACATTTCCAATGTTAAGTTATTGTTAAGCGTTTGTTTATTTTATGTAAATATTTATATATTTACCTCAGTTAAACACAAACGACATGAGAAATAATGTATTAGTATTGGCTTTATGTTTACTTTTTACCGGTCTGGGATTCGCGCAAAAAGTTGAACCTAAATATGAAAAGCAAGATGACCTTGTGAAGGTTTCCTATTTTTATGACAATGGAGATGTAAAAGAAATTGGATATTTTAAAGAAAACAAATTACACGGTCAATGGGTTTCTTTCAATGAGGAAGGAGAAAAAATAACCGTTGCCAATTACGAGAACGGCAAAAAAGTAGGTACATGGTATGTCGTGACCAACGATTCGGTAAAAGAACTTGTTTACGATGCCAATAAACTGGTGAGTGTTAAGGATATAAATACAACCGAAATTACATTTATCTAGTATTGGAATTACTTATTGAAAACATCAAACGAAAGTTTTTCAGAATTTTCGTTTGATGTTTTTTTTATGGGAAAACCTTGGCTGTCAGAGGCTTCTTTTAGTTTATTGAGCGTAAAATTCTTCTGAAATGAAAAATTAGCAATTCCTTTCTTTCTGATATGATTTGCCAAATATACCTGCTCCAATTGTCCTGGTGTGGGCACAAAAAATGCTTTTGACCTCAATGCGTTCAAATCCATGAGGGTGGTATAACCGGAACGAGAAATAACAATTTCGCTTCTCAAAATGGCTGCTTCCAGTTCTTCTTTCAGCATATAGTTGACAATCTGTATCGAATTTGATAATTGGCTTTTTTGTTCTTGCTCTACGACTCCGCGCACGACCATAACTTTGCCGTCGTAACCTTCAAAGTTCTCGAGCATGTTTCTTTCAAAAATAGATCTTTGTGGTTCGGGCCCGGAAATTAAGACGAGTACATCATAAACTTTTACAAATGGTTTATAGCTAAACCTGCTCAAAGGTTGAATATATCTGGTTTTAATCTTTTTTGGTGGCGGAAAGGATAGCCTGCCTGCCAGATTATCATGTCCTTCATAATCCGGCACCCAGCATTCATTAAAATTAGAGATCAGTTGATGATGAACTTTTGAAGCCATTGTAGTGAAAATACCGAAAGGTACATTGAGCTGGTGGGTGATATAAACCGAAGGAACTTTTTTAGAATGAACCCCAAACCGATTGTCGGATATAATTCCGTCAAGCTTGATTTTATCAACTAATTCATCGACTAATTGCTGCTCCTTTGCAACCACTCTGCGTATCTTTTGAGACTGAGCCAGTAAGCCAAGTGCTAAAAAGTTTCCGTTTCTCTTATATTTAATGTTATAGGATGGCAATTCCAGTGAGCGAAGATTTGGGAATTCTTTTCGGAGCAATTCTAGGGCTTGTCCATCGCTGGCCAACACAGGTTCAAAACCCTGCCTCAACAAAGCTTCTACCATAGGAATACACCTTGCTGCATGGCCCAGACCCCAATTTAAAGGTGCCACTAAAATTCTTTTCATGACACTGTTTTTAGTTTACTTTTAAAGGTCGAAACCTATATCTTTTCTAAAATACATTTGATCAAAACATATTTTATCGATACTTTGATAAGATCTTTTTAAAGCTTCATTTTTGTCCTTTCCAAAAGAAGTCAAAGCTAAAACCCTGCCTCCGGTGGTAACGATTTTTTTCTCGTTCAACCCTGTTCCTGCATGGAAAACAATAGATTCTTTTACCTGTGCTAAACCGTGAATTTCTTTTCCTTTTTCATAGGCTTCAGGATAGCCCCCGGATACCACCATTACCGTTGTAGCCGTCTCCGGATTGATCTCCAATATAACCTTATTTAATTCTTTTTTTGCAGCACTTTTTAACAGATCGATAAAATCATTCTTAATTCTAGGAATCACCACTTCTGTTTCCGGATCGCCCATTCTCACATTGTACTCAATTACTTTTGGCTCACCTTTGACCTTGATCAAACCGATAAAAATGAATCCAACATAAGGAATACCGTCTTTTTTTAACCCGTCTACCGTGGGCTTTATAATTCGTTCTTCGACCTTTTTAAGGAATGTTTCATCCGCAAAAGGTACGGGTGAAATGGCACCCATGCCACCGGTATTCAATCCTTTATCTCCTTCTCCTATTCTTTTGTAGTCTTTGGCATTTGGCAGAACTAAATAGTTCTCTCCATCTGTAAATACGAATGAACTCATTTCAATTCCATCCAAAAACTCTTCGATCACCACTTTTGCACTGGCCTTTCCAAACTTTTGATTGGCCAGCATTTCTTTGAGTTCTTGCTTGGCCTCGTTTAAATTGTCTAAAATCAAAACACCCTTGCCCGCAGCTAAACCGTCTGCTTTTAACACAAAAGGAGGACTTAACGTTTCTAAAAAATCATACCCTTTCTCCAGGGTTTCAGGAGTAAAACTTTCATATTTTGCGGTTGGAATCTGGTGTCTGTACATAAATTCTTTCGCAAATTCCTTACTCCCTTCCAACTGTGCGGCATACTTTTGAGGGCCTATAACAGGAACTTTTTTTAAGAGTGTGTCGTTTAGAAAAAAATCGTGAATTCCGTTTACCAAGGGATCTTCCGGCCCTACCAATACGAGCTCAATTTGATTTTCTAAAACAACTTCTTTTACTTTTTCAAAATCGTTCGGATCAATCTTTAAATTCTGCCCGTAGGAGGAGGTACCCGCATTTCCCGGTGCTATGAATAGTTTCCCTAAATTTTTACTCTGTGCTATTTTCCAGGCAAAAGTACATTCTCTTCCTCCCGAACCTAAAATTAAAACATTCATTTTATCCTTTTTAATAGGCCTTCATATCTCCTCGAAATACATTAAGCACTGTGCGTAACATAATTTTTAAATCGAGAAAGAATGACCAATTTTCTATATAAAAAATATCGAATCGCACGCGATTTGACATATCTGCATTCTTTACTATTTCACCCCGAAAACCGCGCGTTTGCGCTAAACCCGTAATACCGGGTTTTACCATATGTCTCACCATAAATTTGTCGACGATCTTGGCATATTTCTTTGTCTGACTTAACATATGTGGCCTTGGTCCTACTATGCTCATTTCTCCTTTTAACACATTGATAAATTGGGGTAGTTCATCTATACTTGTTCTTCTTAGAATCCTTCCGATTTTCGTAATTCGGTCATCATTTTGGGTGGCGGGCTCCAATTCAGACATTTCGTTCATGTGCATGGAACGAAACTTGTAGCAGATAAATTGATTCCCTTTATAACCGTCCCTTTTTTGTTTAAAGAACAAAGGGCCCTCAGATTCCAATTTAATTAAAACGAACAATATAGGTGCCAACCAGGACAACACAAAAACGATGATTATCAAAGAGAAAAATACGTCGAATAAACGTTTGAAAAGCTGATTTACCGGATTGTCAAAAGGAATTTTTCTCAGGGACAGGACAGGGATATAATCATAGTATTCCACCTCCATTTTAGTGGTGTATATTTTATCCGAATCCGGCAAAAACTTCAAAACCCTTAAGTTGTTATCGGCGAAATGGATGAGCTTTTCTATTTGGCTTTTACTCAGGTCATTGATAGAGCAGATTATTTCATCCACTTCATTTTTCAACATATAATCAAAGGATGAATCTATCTCCCCGAGGTAATTCTTTAAGGCTAATTTAGTGTCGTTGAAAAAGCCCAAAACTTGATACCCCATTTCCGGATGTCCCTTTAAAAAAGTATTAAACTTTAAAATATTCTCGCTGCTGCCCATTAATACCACTTTTCTGTAATTACCTCCTCTCGCTCTATATTTTTGCAAGGCTGCAAAATAAAAACTGCGAAAAGCAGCGATGGCCAACAGAATTGAAAGCAGGGCGCTGAGGTGAGATTCTAAAATGATCTCTTTAGAGGCAAGCGTAAAAAAAGCGAGATAGGCCAAGCCGAACAATAAAAATTGAAAGAATATCAATTTATACACTTCAAACACGCGATTATGTCTCTTAAAATTATAAAAACCTGTGAAATAAGCACTTATCAGCCAACTCAAATTGACAAACACATAAAACTCCCAGCCAAACATTTTGTCGAAAAAGAAAAAAAGAATATAATTGACAATCAATAAATTGCCTAAAAGAGCGATTGGAGCGATGTATATGGAATACCGTTTTTTCAAAATTCAATCAGTTGCCGGTTCTTTGAAGAGGTTGCAAATAGAGTAAGCAATAAATGGTCACAAAAAAAACCATTCCCCACTGGCGCCATAACAAAGATTCAGTTATGCAAATTAAGGTGATTAATAGAATAAAGACAAAAAATAGGGGGCTTTTCTCGGCAAGTGCCTTCCTGTAGCCTTTATAAATTAAAAACACCATTAAAATTAAGCCAACTATTCCCAAATCTGCCATGGTTTGCAAGTATTGGTTATGAAAATTATAGGTATAAAAACCAGGGTAAAGATCGTATTCCTGATACTTTTCGGTCAATTTTTCCTGTGAGGCCAAAAATCCATAGCCCAAAAAGTACTTTTTATCTGACTCTAATAACTCATAAAAACATTTCGCCTGAAACAACCTCAATCCGGAACCCGTCCAATGGTAGACCTGCCCAAATTGATTGGCTGTCAAAACTTCGCTGATATCCGTCTTTTCAATTTCTTCAAGAACTCTTTGTTTAATTTGTTCTGAGGAAAAATTCTTCCAGAACAAAATCAGGATCATGGGAATGATCAAGATAAGCAGGTAATATTTCCTTGTTCTGAGTTGATCAAAGACGATGATCAGAAAAGTTGCTGTAATCAGAATTTTTGAAGACAGTAAAACCAATGTAAAAAGCAAGAATCCCAACAGACATAGGTTCTGCCATTTTTTAAACGGTTGCTGGAAATATAGAAAGAAAAAAGAAAAGGCAACAAACAGCGACATATAAATTGCACTCATCCCAAACAAGGGTTCACTTAAGTTATGGTAAAATAAATGCGAAGAACTTTTCGTTTTAAACACTTCAAAAACTGCATAGATCAAACAAAAAAGAGAAGACAAAATTATCCCAAGAGAAAAATAAGTCAATATTTTTTCAGTCCATTTTGGAAAATTTTGATTGACAATTTGAATTGAAATTGGCAAAAGCAAAAATGGCAGTAGTTTTCTGAATGCTTTCAGGGATTCTTGTTGATCATCAGACCAAAAATAAGAAAGGCAAGCCCAAAGATAAAAGAAGACAAATCCCCAAAAAGTTATGTTCATTTTGAATTTATCTCTCGCTCCTATCCAATGAATCAATGCCAGAACAGACAACAGTATAATTCCTACACTGTTTACATTGTGTTTAAAGGGAAGTGTGATCAGCACAAACGAAACAGCTCCTATGGAAATGGAATATAAATTCTTTTGTGTTAAGACTTTTTGCACGCTGTTTCAAAAAGATTTAAATAAGCTCGATGAATTTTTTCAAGACTGTATTGCTCTTTAACTTTTTGTAGATTGTTATTGACAAAATGAAGATAATTCTTTTTTTCAACAGATATGCTGTAATCTGCCACCTCATCAACATTTTTAAAATAAAAAGCATCATTATTTAAGACGGCTTTGTTAAAGGGGTTCTGATGTGCAATGACTAAGGCTTGAGAAGCCATAGCTTCGACCAAAGAGGGATTAGTGCCGCCAACTGAATGGCCGTGAAAGTAGGATCGCGCATAAAACCTTAGGTTGTTCAGATCTTCCTGAATATAATTTTGCCCGAGAAAACGAATATGAGGATTAGCCCTATACTTATTCATCAAATACCTCCCAAAAGAATTGCCTTCCGCATCTCCAACCACTAAAAAAGGTTTTTTTGAGCCACTTTTGATATATCCGTCCAAGATCATTTCTAAATTATTCTCCTTTTCCATTCTTGCGATCAGCATGCTGTAGCCATAAGGTACTACAGCGTACTTTTCAAGAAGCGATTCCTCAGGATCATCAAACACCACTGCTCCATAGGCGATATAAACAGGATCGATCTTGTACTTGTTTTGTAAATATTTTTTTATTTCCGGTGAATCTGCAATACATATATCGCTACTTTTCACGGCTAAAAACTCGGCAACTTTTAAGAATTTCCTTACAAAATAATTGTATTTGACTCTTAGCCATTCCAAGCCATCCATGTTGCTTAGTACAACCGGTTCCTTGGGAAGCAAAAACCACCAAATCGTATTGCTTGTATATCCCAGTTGAAGTAAAATATCAAATCCTGCCCTTCTTGCATGTCTTAAGCAATGAAGATCATAGACAAATTGCCCTGAGGGGCCTAAAAAAGAGGGTTCGGGTTTAAACACCAAATCGACACCCTTAAAATTTTTGCCTTTATAGGCCTGATGATTCGGGCAATAAACGGTAACAGAATGTCCCATTTCCACCAAATAAACAGACAGAAATTCTGCAAATTGTTCGAAACCGCCATATTTATTTGGAATTCCCTTGGTGCCTAGTATGCCTATTTTCATCTAAGATTATTCATTTTTCTGCATTCTGAAGGTGGAACAAAAAGCCTCCTAAAAAGAACATATAAAACTCATGTTCATTATAAATTCCAGTAGTAATAAGAGAAGAAAAAATAAAAAACAGACCTATTCCTGCAATCAAATTCTGGATATTTTTCCTAAAGACCGAATCACTTTTGTTATAAGATTGCAAATATAGAAAGCTCAGGAAAATGAGGTAAATAATTAACGCGAAAATTCCCGTTTTATATAAAACATAGATATAGCCATTATGTATATGCGGAATGTATCTCATTCCTTCTTCGTTGACCGGTGCTACAAAACCGAGGTCTATCAATGATCCGAATCCTTTGCCCATAAAATAGTTTATAGGATTCTCATCTAGTTCATCGATGGCCCTTTGCGCTTCGTAAGCCCGCCAATGATCCCATAATTCTGCATGATTCTTTTCATTGATCTCTTTTGACGGCACAAAAATTTCAGCCGGTGCTATTTTAATTTTATACAAAAAAGATTGAATTCCAGGTTGATCTCTTTGTATTTCCGTGCTGAATAAATATGCATACAAAAGCACGACTGCAACCAACAGAACTATCAAATAGCTGAATCCCTTTTTGGTCAATTTGGCCAATCCCGTAAAAGCTAAAACTAACAAAATCAATCCCACGAACATCATTCTCGAAAAATAGAGCGTAAATGAAATACCGATCAGAAACAAGGCTAAATGTTTAAAATAGGTATTCTTGAACACATCAAAAAAAGGATTCTTATAGGAGGAAATTAATATCGCCATTGCGAATAATTCAAGCAGATTATCAATCCCATTTTTTCGAATCATTTCAACCGTCACTTCGGAAACATCTAAATGAAATAAAATCTTTGCCGTATGAAAAAAGGAAAATCCTAATGCCAAAATGACTATAGTTCTCAAAAGAAACCGCATATCATTTATTCTTTTGATCAATCCATAACCAAGTAATAATCCCAATACCGGCTTTAAAAAATAGAGGAAATCTTTTATTCGATCGTAAATAGTGGTTTGGTTAAAAATAGAAGTCAACAGCCCAATAAAAACGATGCCCAATAGCATCAAAATCATCTGTATTGCAGTTTTCGACACACGATCTTTTGGCACAAAAACAAACGGAAAGCCCAGTATAAACAAGGTCAAATGGACCTCAAAACTTGCAAAAGCAGTGAGTAGGGTCAGATAAACTATCCACAAGGTCTTATAAAAGTTGAATTGCATCAATTCTTTGGGTGTTTTAAAAGGATCTCTGAAAACTTTTGCGCAATTTCATTCCAGCTATATCTCTTTTTTATTTCGCTGCTAATCATTTTTAAATCATCTTGAGAGCGAGCTTTAGCAAAAGCTGTAAAGGCTTTTTGAAATGCGTTCTCATCGCATACATCACAAAAATACGGTTTAAAAAAATCGTATTCCTCCATCGCTGTATCACTGGCACATAAAACAGGAATTCTGCAGGCTCCTGCCTCTAATGGCGGAATCCCAAAACCCTCGGCAATAGAAGGATAAATAAAGCCCTCCGCACCTCGATAAATGTTCAATAACTTTTGATCGTCGATTTCAGATATAAAATGAACACTCTCTTTTTGTTTGTCTGTTAACGAGGAAAGAAAATTGTCCATCGCTTTATATTCTAGAGACTTACTCCCGACAAAAACTAGGTGAATCCCATTTTCATCCCATTTATGATCAAAAAAAGTTTTTAAAACCAGGGCTTGATTTTTTCTTGGCTCAATTCGACTCACCATCAGAAAATAATTTTCTATACCAAATTCTCGCTTGACCTGAGACCGGACTTCTGAACGGTTGTAAGCTAAAAAATAACGATCCGATATGCCATTTGACAGTACTTTAATTTTGTCCCTTTCTATTCCAAAATGATTGGTAATTGCGTTTTTTGAATATTCGGAAACTGTGAGTAAAATATCACAGGTATTGGCACTTCTTTTAAATAATAACTTCCTGACAAGCCTGTATTTAAAAGGAAAGTATTGTGGATAATCAATAAAAAGTACATCGTGTATCGTATTGATATAAACACATTTTTTATACTTTTTTAAAGGAATGACATATTGAAAATGGGCAAAATCGAATGAATATTGCTCAATGAGTTTGGGAATTTCGTAAAGCATCCTGTTCACTCTGGACAAGTCCTCATAAAGGATAAAATGAACATTTTCTAGTGATTTGAATTCCTCCAGTTCAACTTGTTCGATACAGCCAAAATAAAAATCAATGTCAGGATTTTGCCTCGTTACAGCAGTATAGAGTCCTTTTAAATACGTAACTGTTCCTTGCGGCTCTTTGTTCAGCAAATACGCATCAACGAATACCTTTAAACCTTTTTTTGACCGCATAATTAATGTTTAAACATGTTTTCGCTAATTTGTATGCTGAGCTGCCAAAAAACTTTTTAGCATAGATTTCAAATCCTTTTAAGAGCAAATTTTCTCGTGTTTGATCGAACCCCACAAAATGAACAAAACTTAAAGAAGGTAAAAAAAGAATTTCTTTATTCAATAAAGATAATTTTTTACAATAATCAACATCTTCCACATACATAAAATAGGCCTCATCCAATCCGCCAACTTTTTGATAATCTTCCCTTTTGGTGAGCAAGAAAGCACCTGTTAGCCAATCTACACCGCGAGGGACCTCCGGGTTTTTAAAATCGCCCGACAAAAACTCTTCCCTCTTTTCCCGAAAGGAGGATAACCTGATCAATTGCCAAGGTTTAGGAAACCTACCAACAGAAAGGGTGTAATTTTTATTTCCATCAAGCATTTTTATTCCGATGGCACCCACATTTACATGATGATGGACTAAATCCAAGAGAGGGTGAAGGTTATCGAGTAAAATGGTATCGTGATTCAATAATAAAATGTATTCACCCATAGCTCGATGTACGGCTAAATTATTTGCCTTTGCAAAACCTAAGTTTTCTTTATTCTGAAGGATCTTGACTCGTTTAAATTCTTTTGCAATGTTAATGGTATCATCCGCAGAATGATTATCAGAAATCAAAATTTCATAGGAAATTGAATCGCAGAATTGTTCTATCGAGTTCAGACAATCTTTGATGTATCGACTGCTGTTAAAGGTGACAATAATGATAGACAATTTAACATTACTCATTTAACCAAATGTATAAAATCCTAATTTTTTCTTGATCAAATATATGCTCGATATGTTGAGCACAGCAGTCGTAATTAAACTTGCCATGGCCGCTCCGTTTATGCCATATGCAGGGATAAAAATAAAGTTTAAGATCACATTCAGAAAAATACAGACAAAAGATACATTTCTCATGATCACTTGCTGATCAGTCATATTTAATATTTGATCGACATTTCCGGAAAGCGCATTGATCAAAACACCTGAACTCAACATAACTAAGGCTGTTCTTCCTTCTAAAAATTCCGGTCCGAAGAGGTTTAGCAATGCGTCATTAAACAAAATAATCCCTAATACAAGGGGTAATGTACATAGAGCAATCAGTCTGGTAGCTCCTTGAACATATTTCTTTAATTTATCCTTTTGATTTTGTTGATGGTAAAGCGCTATCTGGGGGGCAATAATGACATTGAAAACGATAATAGCCAGCAAACCGAGCGATGCTATTTTAAAGGCGACATTATAAACGCCAACCTCCCGCATCGGTCTAAAATAGCCGAGCATGAAAACATCTGTCCAATTGAGTAAAAAAAGAACGGCATTACTCATCATCATCGGTAAAGAAAGTTTGATCAATTTATTTAGGTTAAATTTTTTTGCTGAAGAATTCCTAAAAGAACTAATACTTGTCAATTCCATTAAAAATATGATAGAAATGGAGATCCCAAAAGCGAGAATTGTCCGCTCCTGACCTTCATAGAACCAGGCGAGTATGTAGAAAAAAATAATAAAAAATAAGGGCGGCCACAAGAACAAGAATCCATTGTATTGATTAAACATCGAGCGCCCTCTGAAATACCCTAAAAGAACCTCGTGAAACATTAATGGCAAGACAAAAAGAGCGGCAATCTGAAAAAAGGAATTCAGCTCGGGGTCTTTAAAAAAATAGGAAGCCAAAAGTGGCCCTAAAAAATACAAGCCAAGAGATAGGAATAATCCCGCAAAGAAGTTCACTTTTAAAATAGACCTGAAAAAATCTGTTTTAGGCCTTATATCAAAATGTTCTTTGTTCGTTAAAAGCCTGACCAAAGCACTGGGGAAACCAAAAGTAAAGATGATGGTAATAAGATTTAAAACCGTCAGTACAATGGAGTATCTTCCGAATACTTCTGGTCCGTAATGATGCGTTATCAGCAGCATGACGACATACGACAGTGCTAAGCCGATTATCTTAAAAAAAAAGGTTTTTCCACCCTGAAAAAAAAATGATCGAATTTCTTTGCCTTCAAACAGGCCCTTAAATATTTCGATTGCTTTTATAGTGATTGAGGTATTTATTTAGGGTGTTTAACAAAATGAAAATCAGTGCAACCAAGGCAAACAGAACGGCAAACCGGGCCGTATTCTTTTGCTTTAGATCATTGTCAATGGCGCCTTCTGCGTCAAAATCTGAAACGATATTAACGACTGAAGCCTTTTCAATGATATCGTCATTTAACCAGGCCATTTGCTTGCTGATTTGATTGGTCAGATCGAAAAGCGGCAAATCCTTATTCACATTTTCTGTTTGTTTGGACTCAATCGCAAAAGTAGCCTGATCACTACTTTTTTGTGCATTTAACAGATCAACTCTTTTATATAAGTTCCTCAAAGAATCGATTTGCGCCAAATTATCTTCTAAAATTAACTTTCTTGATATTAATTCATCCATCCTAATTTTTCTAATCTTTTCAAAGTAGTCTGTTGTAACCAGGCGGGTCAATGGTTCAGAAATTTTCGAAAAGATAGACTTAGAAGTAGCTCTTACTTTGATCTTATGGTATCTGTAATCATTTTCACTGAATCTCTTTGCAAAATCATCATAGCTTGTATGTTCAGTAATCATGGTATCTGTGGTGCGCAAAAATTGTTCGTATTCCAATCTAAGATTTTTGCTTTTTTCATGAATTTTTGAACTAATTGAAGTTATTGTTTGGGCTTCTTCATTTGAAATCTGTAGCAATTTTCCCAGAACATCGCTATTTTTCTGGTGAACTAGCTCATCTAAATAATTCACTTCCTTGTTCAATTGAGCTCCGCTTCCATAATTAGTTTCCAAAATCATTTCAGAGACATAGCTTTTTGGTTTAGAAAGGTCAATCATTAGACCAACCAAAAACCCCACTAAAGCAGCACCCAAAATTTTCAGGCCATGTTTTCTGAGAAATAAAATGAGAAGGATGATGCTGTGAAAAACCTTTTCTAAAAGATCGCCGATCCAGCGAAAGAAATTTTTAATCCCTTTGCCAATAGAAGTAAAAAGATTGCCCAAGTCAACCTCTTCTTCAGGATTATATTTTTCTTTTGAATTCATATCTTCTGAACAAATATAAACGAATAGAATTGATTAAAGAATTTGCTCCAATATTTTTTGCGTGATGAGGTAGGTTGGTTTTACTCCTGTTGTTCCTAAACCCCCTGATGCCAGGGTACTTCCTGTTTCTAATGGATTATCTGAGGCGTAATAAGCATAACGCACATCTACTCTTTTATTGATATTTCCTCTTATTCTCGAAGCAGCCTGAATGGCCTTTTGATAATGTGCTCCTTCCATTTCTAATCCGATGACCTTCCATGAGGAATTATAAAAAAATTCCAACAAATCCTTATTTTGTAAAGAAGTCCCCAAAACAGTGACCATAGTACCTTTATAAACGTCTATACCATAGCCGGTTAAATCTTCCTTTTTCAGTTTGTTTTTAAACGGATAATTATCTGCTGTTCCTTCAAAAACATGTGCAGTAGGAATCATAATATCTCCCTTACCTCCTTCTAAAATACCTGCTTTTCCCATGATCGAAACCGAGTGCACGTCTAAATACTTGAGCACCCCGTTCTCATATTGATAGGGCTTTAACAATTCATCTAAGGTTTCATAAGCTTGCTCACCAAAAGCATAGTCCATGACAATGATCACCGGTTTGTTATCTTCACTTTTAGAAGAAACAAATTTGGTCTTGCTCAGATCTAATTTAGCCGTATCGATTATTTGTACATCGATATTGGTTCCGGAGGTATCATCAACAAAAACAAGTCCGTTCTTTGCTGCATACTTTCTTATCTTTTCTTGGAGGGCCTTATTTTCAGGTTTGCTCAATTTTTCGAAAATAGCGCCGTTTTCCATCGCTTCAAACTCTTTTGGCAATGCCATAGAAATATATAAGGTATTCATTACACTGTGCATGTTTGCACTGATGATGTGTAATTCTCTATGTAATAAATTATTCTTTTTGAGCTGATCTTTTATGTTTTTAGCCCAGATATCACCGTAGATATGGTGGCCGATCCTCTCTCTTAAAATCGGACTAAAATTGATCACATGTTTCTTGTCCTCAAGCAATTCTTTCAAAGCCAGATTGCCCATCCAAAAGACAATTTCGAAAAAGCGGTTGGGGTTTTCTTTTGTTTGAAATTTTTGATAAAAAAATTGAATCTCGCTAAACGTGCGGCCCATCAATACGGAGAGATACGAAAAAATGACTTCTTTTTCATTCTCGCTTAAATCTTTATGATTCAAGATGGCGTCTTCTAAAACCTTCCATTCTCTGCTCAAATTCCCCTCTTCATTGAGCAAAATTCTTTTTGCCAGTTTTTCTGCTTCGATATATAAAAAAGTAAGATGAGTGAGCACATCATAAATATCTGACCTTCCCCTTGTGATCTCAATATTCATTTGATTTTTATCAATCCTGAAGCAGTTTCGTCTTCTTTTTGAAGGAATAATTGCTTTAAAATGGGAATTAGAAAGTCCTTCCTCTGCCGTTAATTGAATAAATTGACATTCTGCGATTCCTTCGGGAAGTCTATCGATGACATATAAAAGTCCGTTGAGTTCCGATTTATCTTCCGCGATAGAACCATAAATTTCCGGGCGTAAGGTAAGAAGTGCCTCTCTTAAGGTTTTTCCCGAAACTCCCATCGGCTTGTAAAACCCTCGATTGAACAAATGACGCATAGTAATATACATGCGTTCGATGGCATTTGAGGACTCCTGTGATTTGGTGCGTTTGATATCGTTCATTAAGGTTTTAGTATTTTGTTATAACGATCTAGATCCTTTAGTAAGACAACCGCTTCGAGTACATATAGACTGTTATACAAATGATTCTGGTAGGTGCCTTTATCAAAATAATAACGTTTAACAATCTCATCCGAAAGTTCTTGCATGATTTGATCTTTATTTTTTTCGAGTTCCTGTAATTTCTTCTTTTGAATTTTAAGATTCAGGTTTTTTATTTCCGGAGAGATAAAATCTTTGTAATCTTCCTTTTCTGAAGCTTCTATTCCTGCATCAAAAATCTTTTCAGACTGTGTTTTGTATTTCGAAGCATTCTCGGAAACAAATTTCACAAAATCGTTGTAATCGCCAGAACTCAGTTTAAAGTCTTCGGGTTTCGCAATGGAAGGGTGAGCGTAATAATACTTGTTGGCATAGGAAAAGATGAGGTCAGACTCCAGCAGTGCTTCTGTAGAAAGTGTTTCTTTTTGCTTATTCAATCTTATATCCGGTTCAATTCCCCCTCCGTCATATACGATACGCCCGTTCTTGGTTTTAAAAGAATTTCTCTTTTCTTCTGAGAATTTTGGGACATCTCTCCCCGAACGGTGGGAATAATCCAATTCCTGAATATTTCTGCCGCTGGGGGTATAATATTTTGATATGGTTATCTTCAGTTTTGTTCCATAAGACAAATCCAGGTACCTCTGAACCAAACCCTTGCCAAAAGATCGATCACCCATGATTACGGCGCGGTCCAGATCTTGTAATGAGCCGGCTACAATTTCTGAAGCAGAGGCAGAATTCCTGTCGATCAGCACAACCATTGGAATTTCAGTATCTATGGGTTCATTCTTTGTGCGATAGGTCTCACTCAATTTTGCCAACTTTCCTTTGGTAGTTACAACAACTTCCCCTTTGGGTATAAAAAAATTGGTGATATCGACGGCCTCATTTAACAAGCCTCCGGGGTTACCTCTTAAATCTAGAATAAGTTTGTCCATCCCAGAATCTTTCAATTCATCAAAAGCACTTTTTATGGCTTTTGATCCTTTCGTATTAAATCGGTTAAAAGCGATATATCCGATTTTTTCATCGATCATTTGATAATGTGGGACAGGATCTGCTTCAATTTTTGTTCGTTCAACATTAAAATCCAACTTTTTGTTCTGCCTTTGAATTTGTAAATCAACGGTAGAGCCCTCTGCACCTTGCATCAAAGAGGAAATTTCTCGGATATTTCCTTCCTTTACTTCTAGCCCATTTACTTTAAGAATCTCATCTCCCACTTTTATACCTGCTTTTTCTGCGGGTAAGTCTTTATAAAGTTCATAAATGTAAAACTTGTCGTCTATAAACTTTGTACTGGCTCCTATCCCACTAAAATCACCTGTTGCGTTTATTTTAGCATCTTCAACACCTTGCTCGTCGTAAAATTTTGTGTAGGGATCGAGCTCCTCAAGCATGTTATCTATAGCCGTTTCGGTCAATTCCGCCGGATTGATCTCGTCTATATAGTTCATATTTAGCTCTTTGAACAAGGTAGAGTATATTTCTAATTGCTTGGCAATTTCAAAATAATCTGTTTTAAAGGCCAAAAAAGAAAAAACCGTTCCTAATAAAGCTAAGACGACGAATCCTTTTTTTAAGTAGATTTTCATGATTTTCTAAATTTTGGGGATAAAATTATTTCTTTGAAGTTGAAACTGTTCTCAGTTTTTCTCCAAGCTTTTCTATCAATTGTTCCATATGAGTTTGCAGCAACTCCATTTTTTCTTCCTTTTTACCCACATACATTAACATCATTACATACTTTTTATTATCTAAAGAACTGTAAATCGCATGTTTATTCAATCTGTACAGTTCTCTCATCATCCGCTTCAATCTATTTCTATCCACTGCTTTTTTAAAATTTCTTTTTGAGGCAGTCACTGCAATTTTAATGAGGTTATGCTCAGGAAAACTGCTCTCCATGTAGATTAGTTTTAAGGGGAAAACTGAAATCGATGCGCCCTCTGAAAAAAGTTTAGTGATCTCCTTTTCATTTTTTAATCTTTCCGATTTGGTAAAAGTATATCGCATCGGAACAAAATTAGACAAATAAAATTAAGTTTTTCTCCTCTTTTTTATCTGAATTATCACCCCGGTGATGTACATTTGTCTTTATTAAAATTTTATCCAAAATGGCACAAGATTTATTCCAGGCACCCGATTACTATTTGCTAGATGATTTATTGACTGATGAACACAAACTCGTGCGCGAAGCAGCAAGAGAATGGGTAAAAAGAGAGGTGAGTCCGATTATTGAGGATGCAGCACAAAAAGCAGAATTTCCAAAACATATCATCAATGGTCTTGCTGAAATTGGTGCATTTGGACCCTATATTCCTGTAGAATACGGAGGTGCAGGATTGGATCAAATTTCTTATGGATTGATCATGCAAGAGATAGAAAGAGGAGATTCGGGAGTCCGTTCTACGGCTTCGGTTCAATCTTCTTTGGTGATGTATCCCATCTGGAAATACGGCAGTGAAGAACAAAAGCAAAAATATTTACCCAAATTGGCCAGTGGTGAAATGATGGGCTGTTTTGGACTTACAGAACCCAACCACGGTTCTAATCCGGGTGGAATGGAAACCAAATTCAAAGATATGGGCGATCATTATTTATTGAATGGTGCCAAACTTTGGATCTCTAATTCTCCTTTTGCAGATATCGCCGTAGTATGGGCAAAAAACGAAGAAGGAAGAATACACGGCCTGATCGTCGAAAGAGGAATGACAGGTTTTTCTACTCCTGAAACGCATCACAAATGGTCTTTAAGAGCGTCGGCTACTGGAGAACTAATTTTTGAAAATGTAAAAGTTCCCAAAGAAAATATATTGCCCGGAAAATCGGGTTTAGGAGCTCCATTAAGTTGTTTAGATTCTGCCCGTTATGGAATTGCCTGGGGAGCGATAGGTGCAGCGATGGACTGCTACGATACTGCACTGCGATATGCCAAAGAAAGAATTCAATTCGGAAAACCAATTGCTGCTTTTCAGTTGCAACAAAAAAAATTAGCCGAAATGATTACCGAAATAACCAAGGCGCAATTACTGACCTGGAGATTAGGCGTTTTGCGCGATGAGGGAAGGGCAAGCTCTGCACAAATTTCTATGGCAAAGAGAAACAATGTAGAAATGGCGCTTCATATTGCCCGAGAAGCCCGTCAAATTCTAGGCGCAATGGGAATTACGGGTGATTATTCCATTATGCGGCATATGATGAATTTAGAATCTGTGATAACCTATGAAGGAACGCATGATATCCACTTGCTCATCACAGGTTTAGACATTACCGGAATCGCTGCATTCAATTAGAGAAAAATTGTCCAAGTAAAATTTTTAAATCTCTAGACCTAAAGCTATTTTATTGATTTATACCTATTTTTACAAAAATTGTAAAGAAATCTAAATGTCAAAATTATTGATTGGAAGAAAAGATTTTGCAGATTTTCCAGAATTTGGCTTGGAAAATATTGCTGTAAAAACAGATACCGGGGCCTATTCTTCCTCCATACATTGTCATCATATTGAAGAAATTGAAAAAGATGGCGAAAAAGCAATTCAGTTCAGATTGTTAGATCCCAATCACGAGGAGTACAATGAAAAACTATTTTGCACCAAGAAGTATGCTATTAAAACGATCAAGAACTCGTTTGGAGGAACAGAGGATCGTTACATTATAGCAACTAACATCATTTTATTTGGGAATTTATATCCCATCAAATTATCCTTGAGTGAACGAGGAGAAATGAAATACCCTGTTTTATTAGGCCGTGAGCTTCTCAATAAAAATTTTAATGTAGACACCGATAGAACCAATCTATCATTCAAAAAAAAACAAAAGAGCAAATAAAATCACAATGAAAATAGCGATACTTTCTAGAAATCCTAAGCTTTATTCTACAAAAAGATTAGTAGAGGCTGCAGAAAAAAAAGGTCATGAAGCTGTGGTAATCGATCATTTAAAATGCAATATAGAGATCGAAAAAAGAAAACCAAAAATCTACTATATCGATCATTATCTAGAAGGTTTTGATGCGGTAATTCCCAGAATTGGTGCATCAGTAACATTTTACGGCACAGCGGTTGTTCGTCAATTCGAAATGATGAAGGTCTTTACTGCTGTTGAATCTGTGGCTTTGGTAAGATCACGCGATAAGCTGCGCAGTTTGCAAATTTTATCCCGCGCCAGTGTTGGAATGCCTAAAACTGTTTTTACCAATTATTCGAAAGATGTAGATCATTTGGTAGATGCCGTTGGAGGAACTCCATTAGTCTTAAAGCTTTTAGAGGGTACACAGGGCCTGGGGGTTGTTTTGGCCGAATCTAAAAATGCTGCCAAATCAATTATTGAAGCTTTCAATGGATTGCAGGCCAGGGTGGTTGTTCAGGAATTCATAGAAGAATCCGGAGGAGCAGATATCAGAGCCTTTGTGGTTGACGGCGTTGTGGTTGGTGCGATGAAAAGGCAAGGGAAAGAAGGTGAGTTCAGATCGAATCTGCACCGCGGAGGTACGGCAAGTGTTGTTGAACTTACAGATGAAGAGGAAATTACAGCCGTAAAAGCAGCCAGAGCCTTGGGTCTGGGTGTAGCCGGTGTTGATATGGTTCAATCACACAGAGGACCTTTGGTGTTGGAAGTCAATTCGTCTCCCGGTCTGGAGGGAATAGAAAGGGCTACCGGCAAAAACATCGCCAGAGAGATTATTAAATTTGTTGAAAGACATGTATAGGTCTCTATGAAATTATTAGGTGCTGAAATCAAACCTGGCGATAGTAAAGTCATTGAACTTGAAGTAGCCAAATTACATACAAGAAATAACCTATACGTTCCTATCATTGTTGAACGGGCTGTAAAAAAAGGTCCCGTTCTTTTGCTAATTGGAGGTATACACGGTGATGAGGTCAACGGTGTGGCCATTATCAGGAAAATGATCAAATACGGGTTGAACAAACCGGGTGCAGGTACGGTCATTTGCATTCCTGTTTTCAATATTTTTGGCTACCTGAATCAGACGAGGCAATTTCCAGATGGCCGAGATCTGAACCGCGTTTTCCCCGGCTCGCCAAATGGTTCTTTAGCCAGTCAATTTGCCAATCAGTTTGTCAAGGAAATTGGACCTATCGTAGATTATGTCATCGATTTTCATACCGGTAGTGCAGATCGTGATAATGTGCCTCAGGTAAGGTGTGTTCTGTCAGAAGAGAAATCATTTGAACTGGCTAAAATATTTGGCGCACCATTAATTGTTCATAGTAATTATATCAATAAATCTATTCGGGAAGCTTTAAATAAATTGGGTAAGATAACGCTGCTTTTCGAGGGTGGTAAATCCAAAAGTATTGATCCGAAAGTAGTAGATTGCGGTGTAAATGGAGTAAGAAATGTGATGGCTTTTCTAAAAATGAATCCTGAGTTGAAAGCCTTGCAAAAAAGTGAGGTGATTGTGAAAAAATCACATTGGATTAGAGCCAAGCACTCGGGAATGCTTCACTTAAAAGTGACGAACGGAGGTTTTGTCAAGAAGAACGAAGTTTTGGCTAATATTACGGACCCATTTGGCGAATTTGAAAAACGCGTGAAAGCAACCAATGATGGTTATGTAATTTGTGTGAATACTTCTCCGATCGTAAACCGAGGCGATGCTCTTTTTCACTTAAGTATTGAGCATACCCATATTACTTAACTAAAGTCTATTTCTTTTTGAAAACGGCATAAACAGGAAAGTGGTCGCTATAGCCACCAATGTATCTGCTGCCATGATAGGTTCTCAAGGGTCCTCCTTTGCTTCTCCCATTTTTTTCTATCAGGAACTCCGGATTGAAAATTTGTGCAAATTCATAGGTGAATTTTTCTCTATTTAACACGTTCTTGGTAAACATGATCTGGTCAAATAAATGCCATTTACCTAAATGTATTAAACTCCCTAATCCCTTTTTTTGCATTTCGAGCATTGGATTGATCAGGTTATTCTGAATGACCATTTGTTTAATGGATTGGTTCTTCGGACTATCGTTAAAATCACCTATAACAAGTATTGCGGCATCATTTGTTTCATTGTAAATCTGGTTTATGATTTCCTTGACCTTCTTTGCACCAGACATTCTCTTATTTTCGGTAAAACTTTTTCCATTGCTTCTGGAAGGCCAATGATTGACAATCACATAAATTTTCTCACCAAATAAATTTCCGCAAATCAATAAAATATCTCTTGTGTAATCTCTTGCTTGTCCTTGATCATAGATCATTAAGGGATAAACATCAGTATAAATTAATTCAAAAAAATCTTTTCTGTACAAAAAAGCTACATCAACACCGCGCTCATCAGGAGATTCATAATGAACAAAATCATAATTATACTCAGATAATTCTTTCTGATTGATTAGATCGAGTAAGACCTTGTCATTCTCTACTTCCGCCAGACCCATGAAAACAGGCGGATTGGCTCCTTCCTCTGCCCCAATACCAGCGATGACCTTCGCAATACGATCTAATTTTAACTGATACCTTTCTGAATTCCATTCCAATTTTCCCTCAGGGGTAAAATCTTCATCCAAAGTAAAATCAGTATGTTCGGCATCAAATAAATTTTCAACATTATAAAAGGCAATCGAGAAATATTCCTGGGTATTCAAAGCTGGATTTTAATATTAATTTGCCAATGTACAAATTTTTGTTTCTGTGAAGGGAAATGAAATGGACTTTGTAAATTTGTGTCATGATAGAAAAAAAGCAAACGGAAATCGAAAATGTTGTTTTGGTTGGCATAATCACCAAAGAACAAAATGAAGAAAAGGCTGAGGAGTACTTAGATGAGCTTGAATTTCTAACATTTACGGCCGGTGGTGAAACCAAAAAACGTTTTGTTCAAAGGCTTGAGTATCCAGATCCGAAAACTTTTATTGGTTCGGGAAAACTGAGCGAAGTCAGTTCATACATTGAAGAAAACAATATCAATACAGCCATATTTGACGATGAACTAAGCCCGGCACAATTGCGGAATATTGAAAAAGTCCTGAATATAAAAGTACTCGACAGAACTAATCTTATTCTCGATATTTTTGCCCAGAGGGCGCAGACTTCTTATGCGCGAACGCAAGTGGAATTGGCGCAATGTCAATATTTATTGCCCAGACTTACCAGGATGTGGACACACCTTGAAAGGCAAAAAGGGGGAATCGGAATGAGAGGTCCCGGTGAAACAGAAATTGAAACTGACAGAAGGATCATTCGAGACAAAATTTCACTTTTGAAAGAAAAGTTGAAGACCATTGATAAACAAATGGCAGTTCAAAGAAAAAATAGAGGAAAACTTGTGCGCGTTGCCTTGGTCGGTTATACTAATGTGGGGAAATCGACGCTGATGAACGTCATCAGTAAAAGTGATGTTTTTGCTGAAAATAAGTTGTTTGCCACACTGGATACAACGGTGAGAAAGGTCGTGATTAAAAATATTCCATTTCTGCTTACGGATACGGTTGGTTTTATCAGAAAATTGCCCACTCAACTGGTTGAATCTTTCAAATCGACCTTAGATGAGGTAAGAGAAGCCGATTTACTTTTACATGTTGTAGATATTTCTCATAAGAATTTTGAAGATCATATTCATTCTGTCAATACCATTTTACAAGAGATAAAAAGTGCAGATAAACCGGTAATCATGGTCTTTAATAAAATTGACGCCTACCATCCGGAAACCATAGATGACGACGATTTGATAACGGAAAAGACAAAAGCACATTTTACCTTAGAAGAATGGGAGCGCACCTGGATGAAAAAAATGAATGGTCACTGCATCTTTATTTCCGCATTAAACCAGGAGAATATGGAAATGTTTAGACGTTTGGTTTATGAAGAAGTTAAAAAAATTCACATCACCCGTTTTCCTTACAACGACTTTCTTTACGAAGAATACGAGGTAGAAAACTAATTTTTATTCTTTCTGCTCGATTGTTGTATCGCCTTGTTTTTTAATCCCAGATTTTTGGCTCTGACATCCCAAAGATTCTTTGCGAAAGATTGCATGTCTTCAACACTATCTATCTCGTCGATTATTTCAAACCCTAAAAGAGTTTCAAGGATATCCTCCTGAGTAACAATTCCACTTACAGTACCGTACTCATCTACGATCAAAGAAATATGCTCATTATTTGTGGTCAGTTTTTCAAACAAATCAGGTATCGGCGTGTTTCTGTCATAGACCAAAATATCCCTTTTGATACTTGCTAAAGGTTCGTCTCCGTTACCTTGAATCATTGCATTTAACATCTCATCCTTTAAAAAATATCCTGTGATGTCATCTGTGGATTTATTGTACACAGGAACGCGACTATGGTTTAGATGACCATATTTTTCATAAAAATCCGAGATCTTTACATTTTCTGAAGCGCTTTGCAAAACTGTTCTGGGGGTCATAATTTGTTTTGCTTTTACCTGCTCAAAATTGATGAGGTTCTTGATGATGGCACTTTCTTTGGTGTCAAAAAGTCCCTGATCTTGTGCAATGTCTGTCATTGCAGCGAGCTCTTCCTTACTCATGACCACATGCTCTGATTTACCAATTACCCTTGTGGTCTGTTTTAACAACCATAAAATACCCGTGTACTTTAAAGGAAACATTAAAATTTTGATAGCGACCGCAGAGAATCCTGCCAATTGTTTCCAAAGAGTAGCCCCGATTGTTTTAGGAATAATTTCTGATACAACCAGAATTAAAACGGTCATGATCGCAGAAACTATACCTACGGCATTATTTCCGGAGCCAAAGGTCTTTTCTGCCTGTACTCCCACTAAAATCGCCCCTACAGTGTGTGCAACGGTATTAATAGTGAGAATCGTAATTAAGGGTTCATCGATATCTCTTTTCAGCTTCTCAATGACAATGGCATATTTTTTCCCTTCATTTTTTTTAACGGCAATAAAAGTAGGCGTAACGCTTAATAAAACGGCTTCTAGAACAGAACATAAGAACGAGAAAAAAATAGAAACGGTGGCATAAATGATCAACAAGGTCATTTGATAAGATTTTAGCTAAATTAAGAAATATGCCTTAATCTAATGAAATACTCGAGATTATTTCAAATTATAAGTCAACCCAAACAGCCAATAAGACTGCAGTTTATTATCTGCATCAGGTAATTCAAGATCCGGATTATCCACTTTCTGGTAATTAAACGCCTCTTGCTTGTTTTTTCTCAAACCCAGATCGAAACCTAAACCTAGGTTCTTCCAAACATTATAATTAACAGAGTTGGTCCAAGTATAATTTGAGTAATCAGCATCCTCATAACTCAGGAAGACAGATAGGTTAGATTTGATGTTTAGTTCTCCAATTTTTTTATTATAATCGGCTACAATTTTAGCTCCTAAACTCGATTGGTAATCTACTCCAGAACTGCTAAAAACAAAGTTGTAGTTAAGTGGATGAATAACCACAACTAATTCACTGATCGGAGTCCAGGTTCCCCCAACACCCAAATCTAAGAATCCCGGATCATTAAAATTGTTAACTAAGGTTGTTCTGTATTCCCCAAAAGCGGAAACGGCAAAACTCTTTGTCAGTTTATACCCATAAAGTGAGGACAAATTTAAAACATCGGTTGCCACTTGATAATCTTCACTGTCATTTGGATTGTCTTTGTCATCGCTTTTAACCCAGCTAATATTGAGGTTCATGGCATTTTTCCAAAAGTATTTGTCTTCAATCTTGTCTGCCGATGCATTGATATTAAAACCGAAATTTCCTACTGATGAATTAGGAGATTCTTTCCCATACCAATTGTTAAACCCAGATAGACTTCCGCCGACAGTACCGAAAGCATTAAATCGCCATCCCGGTAAAGCATCAATTTGTCCTTGAATGGCCTCAGTGCGTTTTTTTAAGACATCTAATGAGTCTTGTGCTGCCGCTTTTAAGCCTAACAATTCCTCTTTGGTTTGTGCACTTGAAGCGAATGTGATGAACATCGCAATAAAAAATAGGGGGATTCTTTTCATTGTAAAAATATTAGCTCGATTGTTAGTTAAGTAACTTTATTTTTTTTGTATAAGGGTACATTCGAACAAGCCTCTCCATACATGAGAGATTTCACCACCGGCTTGAGTTTTTGAATGAGTAAGGTATAGGCAGAATCTGGAATGGGCTTTTCAGAGCAGCCTTTGATGATAACAGGCTTATCTTTAAATTCATCAAGAGAAAAATTTGCAATGACTTCAGAAAAAATGACCGATTCTAATAAATTTAAGTCGCCTACTACGATCTTCTTCGCAAATGGCTCCAAATAGGTTGTCATGAGCAAATAGGCCCAAGACGGAACTATCGCATCAACAGAACACGCAATGGCAACAAAAGCATTTTTATAATTTTCCCAGCTATGTTCCTGTAATTTTTCCCTGAAATCTTTTTCGATCAAAATCTGTTCTTCAAAAAGCCAATCCTTTAAATCAAGTTGTATTCTTTTCCCTTCCGGATAAACATCTTCTAAATCTATCGTGACCAAAGCACTATTGGCCACTCTGTTTAAAATCTCTTCTGCCATTCTGAAATATTATAAGAATCCTAATTCTAATTTGGCTTCTTCACTCATCATATCTTGTGTCCAAGGAGGATCAAAAGTTATTTCGACCTCGGCATTTCTAACCTCATCTATCGATCTTACTTTTTCCTCTACTTCTACCGGAAGGGTTTCCGCCACCGGGCAATTTGGTGAAGTTAGGGTCATTAAAATTTTTACGTCGTTCTTTTCATTTACAAAAACGTCATAAATTAAGCCCAGTTCATATATGTCTACCGGTATTTCAGGATCAAAAATAGACTTTAGCTTTTCAACTATTTTTTCGCCCAACAGCTCTGTGTTCACCTCGCTCATTTTCTTCTTTTAAAATGATTCTAAATAAGTGCAAATATACAATAATTAGGATAATTTAGCTTGATAGGCCAAGGCGTATAATTTGAATTGTTTGATCATTGAGACAAGTCCGTTTGCCCGTGTTGGGGATAAATGTTCTTTTAAACCGATCTGATCGACAAAGAACAAATCATTATTTAAAATGTCATGTGGCGTTTGATCTGAAAATACCCTCAACAAAAGAGCAACAATTCCTTTCGTCAAAATAGCATCACTATCTGCATCAAAATGGACCTTATCACCTCGCATCTCTGAGTGCAGCCAAACTTTTGACTGGCATCCTTTGATCAGGTTTTCGCTACCCTTAAAGGCTTCGTTCATTTCTGGCAGAGATTTACCTAATTCAATCATGTAATCATATCTTTCCATCCAATCTTCAAAAGATTCGAACTCGTCAATTATCTCTTCCTGAATTTCTTTAATTGTCATAATATTAGCTCTTCGTTGTAGTCGTTCGGTTCTAGATATCCCAATTAAACTATGGTTTTGCCTGATCCAATGAACAAATTCTTATTAATAAGTGTTACTTTTGCAAAAGTAATCAATTAGCTTTTAATGAGTAAGCTTTTAATCATAGGAACAGTTGCTTTTGATGCAATTGAAACCCCTTTTGGGAAGACAGAAAAAATTATTGGTGGCGCGGCTACCTATCTCTCTCTGGCCGCGTCTCAGTTTAAGGTAGATACTTGTATTGTCTCTGTTATTGGAAATGATTTTCCTGTAGAATATTTAGAGTTTTTGCAAAGTCGAAATATCGATACCTCAGGAATTGAAATTGTTCCGGGAGGAAAAACTTTTTTCTGGAGTGGAAAGTACCGCAATGATCTCAATACAAGAGACACTATAGCAACAGAGCTCAATGTTTTGGCTGATTTTCAACCAAAAGTACCTGAGAAATTTTTAAACCCTGATTTTTTAATGTTAGGTAATTTGCATCCTTCTGTTCAAATGTCGGTGATTCAACAAATTCCAACAAGGCCAAAATTGGTCGTTCTCGATACCATGAATTATTGGATGGATCACGCCTGGGATGAACTGTTGGATGTGTTGAAAAAGGTGGATGTCATAACGATAAATGATGAAGAAGCACGACAATTAAGTGGTCAATATTCACTTGTAAAGGCCGCACAAAGGATTTCTGCTATGGGTCCGAAATACGTGGTGATAAAAAAAGGAGAGCACGGCGCCTTGCTTTTTTACAACGGTAAAGTCTTTTTTGCTCCTGCCTTACCACTTGAGGAAGTATTTGATCCTACGGGAGCGGGTGATACATTTGCCGGAGGATTTATCGGATATTTGGCAGGAACACATGATATCGGATTTGAAAACATGAAAAGAGCCGTTATTTACGGTTCAAATTTAGCCTCTTTCAGTGTAGAAAAATTTGGAACCAAGCGCATGGAATACCTCACGAAAGAAGAAATCAACAAAAGATTACAAGAATTTAAGCAACTGACCCAATTTGATATTGAATTAAACTAATGAATATTTTATTTATTTATGAGTGATGCCATAAAACATGAATGCGGAATTGCAATGGTTCGGCTACTAAAACCTCTTTCTTTTTACAAAGAAAAATACGGTTCGGCTTTTTACGGAATCAATAAAATGTATTTATTGATGGAAAAGCAGCACAACCGCGGACAAGATGGAGCTGGTTTCGCAAGTATAAAATTCGATGTAGAGCCGGGGACTAGATTTATGAGCAGAATCAGGTCGAATGATGCTCAGCCCATACAAGATATCTTTACAAAGATTACCGAAAGATTGAACGGCGTTTTAGAAGAAAATCCCGACAAAACTGATGATCTGGAGTGGCAAATGAGCAATATGCCTTATTTGGGAAATGTTTATTTAGGTCATGTGCGTTACGGAACTTTTGGTAAAAACAGTATCGAAAGTGTACATCCTTTTTTGAGGCAAAACAATTGGCAGCACAAAAACTTAATCGTGGCGGGTAATTTTAACATGACCAATTCGATGGAATTGCTCAACGAGCTAATCGCCCTCGGTCAACATCCAAAAGAGAATACTGATACGGTTACGATTATGGAAAAAATCGGTCACTTTTTGGATGATGAAGTCCAACAGTTATATGACCAATTTAAAGAAAAGGGAATCACGAAAAAAGATGCCTCTCCGCTGATTGCAAAGCATATAGATATTCAAAACATCCTGAAAAGAGCGTCAAAAAATTGGGATGGTGGTTATGCCATGGCCGGCTTATTAGGTCACGGAGATGCTTTTGTTTTTAGAGATCCCAATGGAATTAGGCCGGCATTTTATTATAAGGATGATGAGGTGGTGGTGGTGGCTTCGGAACGACCCGTCATTCAAACTGTTTTTAATGTTCCTATTGATCAGGTAAAAGAATTGACCAGAGGTGCTGCCCTAATTATCAAGAAAAATGGATCTTTATCTGTTGATGAGATAAAAGCGCCTTTAGAAAATAAGGCCTGCTCTTTTGAACGCATTTATTTTTCAAGGGGTTCTGATGCCGATATTTATCAAGAAAGAAAGAAGTTAGGAAAATATATTTTTCCTAAAGTATTAGAAACAATTGACAACGATATAGAAAACACCGTATTTTCTTATATTCCAAATACGGCCGAGACCTCATTTTACGGTCTTTCAGAGGCGGCAGAAGATTATCTCAACTCAGAAAAGTTAAAGGTTATTCTCGCAGGGAAAAGAACCATTTCTGCTGAAAATTTGACCGCGCTTCTGTCAGTGAGGCCAAGAATTGAAAAAATTGCCATTAAAGACGCAAAATTAAGAACATTTATTTCTGATGGTAATAGCCGGAATGACCTGGTAGCGCATGTCTATGATGTGACCTATGGCGTCATAAAACCGAATGATAATTTGGTCATTATAGATGATAGTATAGTGCGAGGAACTACTCTGAAGCAAAGCATTATCAGGATCATGAATCGGTTGAATCCGAAAAGATTGATCATCGTATCCTCTGCACCGCAGATCAGGTATCCCGATTGCTATGGCATCGACATGGCTAATTTAGATGAATTTATCGCCTTTAAAGCTACTTTAGAACTTTTAAAAGACACAAATCAATACGATATTATTGAACGCGTTTACCAAAAGTGCAAGGCGAATATAAAAAATCCTATTCAAGAAAATTATGTAAAAGAAGTCTACGCTCCTTTTACCCCTGACGAAATTTCAAATAAGATCGCCCAATTATTAAAAACAGATGAAATTGAAACCGATGTGCGTATCATCTTTCAATCTATTTCTAATCTGCATAAGGCATGTCCGAATCACCCCGGGGATTGGTATTTCACTGGTGATTATCCTACACCGGGAGGGATGCGCGTTGTTAACAGGGCATTTATGAATTTCTATGAAGGCAAAAAAGAAAGAGCTTATTAAAAAAAATTGAAAATGAAAAAAATTATTCCATTCCTAATAATCGCCATGCTTACCAGTGCCTGCAAAGTAAATTCGGGTGGTACGGAAAAAGCTCCTTTTAAATTTACCAAAAAAACTTACCAGGAGTATGTAGTCCCCTTTGAAGGTAAAAAAGGAATTACCTTACATTTTCAGGGCGAAATGACACATCCAAATGTCTATTTTGAATCTGTTTTTTTTAGAGATAAAGAGATCAAATTATCTCCGCTATTTAGTGGAAATAATTTTGAATTTACAGCGGATTATTCCATTGCATACGAGGAAAAAGACGACCGCCAAATGATCAATACCGCTCGAGGCGAGTACGGTAACAAACCTCCCGTAAAATCTGAGAATCCTTTTGATTTAAAAGATGATGAAGCCGTTATTTTGTACAATGTAAAAGGGAAACAGAGTTATTACAAAATAAGTGACATGCAAATGCTGGAAAAAAAAGAAATAAAATAGTTAGAAAGCGAAACTGATTCCGGCGCTACCGTTATTCCCTAATTCTGCATAGACACCAAAGTTTTCTGAAAAGAAATACCTTGCACCTATGAACGCTGTAAAGCCTACATCGCCCCTTTCCAAATATCCAATTTCAACTCCGGGATAAAGATCGAAGCACGAATCGTAATCCATTATCTTTCCAAAATGAAAAGCTGTTCTCCCAAAAAGATAGTATTCGCTATCTGAGTCAAAATAATATGACCCCCCGAACCCAAGTGAAAACATATCGTGTATGCCGTAATCAAAAGTTGCTTTTATGCCCTCTCCATATCCATAAATATCATATCCTACATTAAGCTTTTTATCTCCTTTCCCATCAAAAGATTGAGAATTTAAAGATATCGATAGAACGAAAAGAACAATAAATAGATATAATTTTTTCATAGCCCAAAAATTAACATTCATTGATATTTATAAAACGTTAATATTGCACTTTTCTTATCTTTTAGAAGAAGTTTATTTTAAAAAAAATTGCAAACTTAAAATTAAATCTTACTTTTGTAGCGAATTTTATTTTACAATTTTTTTGAGCTAAAATTTTAGTTTTTTTCTTCCCCCATAAGAGCTCAAAAATTTAAGAAAATTTTAATATTACCCCCGGTTTTTGGCATGAATGTTGACATAATGTTGATGATTCTGCTAATGATTAAATCCGCATAAAATGGCTTTGATCATAGAACAACAAAAAGAAGATAAATTCGTTTTATACAAAGAAGTTAAAACGAATTCAAAATAAGGTTTGGTTAGTTGATTTTGGTTGATTTATTTCAACCAATCGCCGCCCCGAGTTCTCGGGGCGGTTTTTTTTTATTAAAAGTCAAACTTAATCCCTTGTGCCAATGGCAATGCGGTTCCGTAATTTACGGTACTGGTCTGTCTTCTCATATACACTTTCCATGCATCTGAACCAGATTCTCTTCCACCTCCGGTTTCCTTTTCTCCACCAAAAGCACCGCCAATTTCTGCTCCAGAAGTCCCAACATTTACATTTGCGATTCCGCAATCAGAACCTGCACTGGATACGAAAATCTCTGCTTCTCGAACATTTAAGGTAAAACAACAGGAAGAAAGGCCTTGTGGTACATCATTCTGAATGGCAATTGCATCGTAAATATCCCCTGAGTATTTGATCAAATAGACGATAGGCGCGAAAGTTTCCTCCTGCACGATGCTGTAATGATTTTCGGCTTCAGCAATACACGGCATCACGTAATTCCCGGATTCGAATCCTTTTCCAGTTAATTTTTGACCTCCGAATAAAATTTTGCCCCCTTCCTCTTGAACACGCTTCACCGCATTTAAAAAATTATTCACTGATCCTTCGTCGATTAAAGGTCCTACTAAATATTTTTCATCCAATGGACTTCCAACTCTGTCTTTGATCTTATGATACGCATTAACCAGCTTTTCCTTCACTTCCTCATAAATACTTTCGTGAATAATTATTCTTCGGGTTGAAGTACAACGCTGACCGGCAGTACCAACAGTACCAAAAACCGTAGAGCCCAAGGCCATTGGAATATCTGCATTTGGCGTTATAATCACAGCATTATTTCCACCTAACTCCAGGATCGTTTTCCCCAACCTTCTGCCAACTATTTCTCCTACCCTTTTCCCGACCGCGGAAGAACCTGTTACCGACATCAACGGAATTCTGTGATCGTTCAAAAACTGATCCCCCATGACAGAAGATTTTGCCACAATTAAATTGAAAACACCCTCAGGAACATCATTGTCTTTTAAAACCTTTTGAATTAATTTTTGGGTGGCAATCGCAGATAAAGGTGTTTTAGATGATGGTTTCCAGATAACAACATCTCCGGCAATTGCTGCCAGTGCTGTATTCCAGGCCCAAACTGCCACGGGAAAATTAAATGAGGTTACAATACCCACTACACCTAAGGGTTGATATTGTTCAAAAAGTCTGTGATCTACCCTTTCTGATTGCAAGGAAACGCCATTAATAAGTCTGGATTGTCCTACAGCAAAATCACAGATGTCGATCATTTCCTGAACTTCTCCTTTACCTTCCTGGTAAATTTTCCCCATTTCATAGCTCACCAAAGCACCGAGATCATCTTTGTGCTTGCGAAGTTCTAGTCCTATTTGTCTTACCACTTCTCCTCTTATAGGGGCAGGAACCTTTCTCCAAACAACAAAAGCCTTTTGAGCCCTTGCAATAAGCTTTTCATAATCATCCCAAGTTGCGTTTTGTACTTTTCCAATCAACGAGCCATCGATTGGTGAGTAAGATGCCGTCGTATCGCCTCCTGTTTCAAACCATTTAGTTCCGGATGAAACACCTTGATTGACTTGATCAATCCCTAAATTCTTTAAGACCTGCTTAATATCAATTGTCATAATATATATTTTATAGTAAAGTTATAACTGCTAAAACTCAGCTAATTTAAGTGTAAATATTGTCTTTTGATAATATTTAAGAACCAAAAAAGCCGGACAAAAAAGCCGGCTTTTTTTATGTAACCATATGATCGGTTAAAAACGATAATTAACTCCGGAGTAAACCCCAAAATAATAGGGCTGAAAATTACCCGAGCTGTTTGAGAAAGTATTAAACTGGTACTTCAGCATTGGTGTAACGTTTAAAAACCAATCTTGTGTTATTTTATAATCGATGTCAAAACCTAAATTCCCGCTAAAATTAAATGAATTTAGATTATTTGCTTCTCCTATTTTTGTTTCATTGAGATTAGGTAGAACGAATGAAACTTGGTTATCTGTCAAAATATAGGTGCTGAAACCTCCCACCAAATTAAGCCCAACTTTGCTTTCATACAAGTTGTATTTCATTTCTAAAGGAATTTCCAAGTACTCAAAAGACTGGTTCAATTCGCCTTCTACGTCTGTTTTACCGGCAACCGTTGAAGATTCAATATTGGGTCTTGAATTTTGTGAAGATGACAGATATATGGCAGAATTCTTGGCGTTTATATTATTGTTGGCATACTTCGAAGATGAAATTGAAAGATTGACATCTTTGGTGTTATAGCCTAATTCTAATCGGTTCAAACCGGATTGAATATTGATTTTATCCGTCAACTGGTAATTTACCTTTACTCCATAAGAGAACGCTTCATCAGTGCTTATTGCGTTATTTCGCAAATTCTCGCTTATCGGCGAACCTTGTTGCAGTGAGTTCAAATATACAGGAGCTACAGTTGGTCCAACAGACCATTTTTTATCTGATTCTGGTTTGATATTGACCTTCTCATTCGATGACATTGCGGATTCAATACTCGTTTGAAGAAATTCGCGATTACTGTTTATAGTTTCATCGGGAATTTTCTTATCGTTTTCAGTCAAATCAGTATTCACGATGACATTACCCTCCTCATCTGCAAATTTGAAATCATCCTTTTTTTGTTCAGCAACAACAGGAGTTTCCATTTTAACTACTTTCCCTTTTTGGACTGTTTTGTTCACATCACCGGCAGCAGCGGTTATGTTTTGCTCAGCCACGCTATTTTGATCTATAACAGGAACTACATTCGTGTCGCTTTTACTATTTTGAATAGCTCCGCTATTATTGAACAAAGTGTCCTTTTTCCATGGTTTAAAATAGCCTAAACCCAAAGAAAAGAACAATAAGGCCGCAACAGCTACACCACTTAATTTTCTGAACAATGGCAGCGCTTTATTTCTCGACCTGCCCTGTAATCGCATTTCGATATTATTCCAAACCCGGTCAGGAGGAAAAACTTCCATTTCTTTAAAGTTTTCCTGAAAAAGTCTGTCTATGTTTTTATACTCCTTCATTTCTAAAATAATCCAGCATTTCTTTTTTGCTGACTCAATTCAACTTTTTCTTTTAAGATCAATCTGGCCCGAGATAAATTCGATTTAGACGTTCCTTCTGCAATACCCAACAGTTTTGAAATTTCCTTGTGAGAAAAACCATCTAAAACATAAAGGTTAAAAACCATTCTATATCTTTCTGGCAACTCCTGGACAATCCCTAACAAAAAGTCCAAAGAAATTTCATCTTCTACCACTTCAACATCTACCTCATCAGGTAAATTATACTCTACTAAATTCAAAACACTCTTTTGACGATAACTTTGCAGGGTTGTATTGATGACTATCCTTTTCATCCATCCCTCAAAGGAACCTTTGAACTTAAATTGATCTATTTTTTCAAATATGGTTATAAAAGCATCCTGAAGGTTATCTTCTGCTTCTTGGGTATTTCTAGAGTATTTGAGACTAATGGCAAACATCTTACCCGCAAACAACTGATAGACCTCAGATTGGGCCTTTATATCTCTGTCTTTACATTTAAGTATGAGTTTCTTTAAACCCATGTTCAACTTTATTGTTTACATTAACCACCGGTACTATGACCTCTTCGTAAATCGAATCGCCATTTTCATCTTCTCCCTGCCATAGTCTGAAAATATAATCTTCCGTTTGAATTGCATGTACCCTAAAAACATAGTCAAATAAGACTTCTTCGGGTGAACAACTATTTTCATCTACAAAAGTTCCAACAATTGCCACATTTCTGGCATCTTGATCGTATTCATAGATCAAATCAGGATACAAGAAACAATCATTTGAAACCTTGTATTGAACAGAGACTTCATAAACATAACCGTACTCAAAAAATTCAGGAAAATCTGAACTTTCTATTGGCACCAGCTGATAGTAATAATCATCTCCGTCACTACAACAAGTGGTTAAAATTACAATAAAAAATAATACAATTAATCTTTTCATTATTTTCGAATGACATTGATTGCATTATTTTAGATGCTAAAACAGGAATTGGGTTGCGTTATTTGGCCTACTTTTGCTCATGAAATGAATTTAAATTATTCTTCTTTTTTTAAAATTACATCCAGTGAAGAATTTGAAAAAACCGCCATTGAGGTTTTCAAATTTCAATCTGCGCATAGCCCTGTTTACCATCGTTTTGTAAAATTGTTGAAGATCAATCCATCCAATGTAAATTCAATTTCCCAAATCCCCTTTTTGCCTATTTCTTTTTTTAAGACCGAAAAAATTATCCGGTCTTCTCAAAGTGAAGAGATTGTTTTTACGAGCAGCGGTACAACAGGAACAGAGCAAAGCAAGCATTTTGTAAGCGATACGAAATTATATACAGACAGTTTTCATTTCGGTTTTAGGCACTTTTATGGATCGCCTTCAAATTATACCTTTCTCGCTCTTTTACCCGGTTATTTAGATCGATCGGGATCTTCTTTGATTTTTATGATGAATGAACTCTTTCGCCTTTCGGGTAGATCAGAAAGTGGTTTTTATTTAAAAGAACACGATAAACTCTCAGAGATCATCAATGACCTTGAAGCTAAGAAGAGAAAAACAATTCTGGTTGGCGTTTCTTTTGCCTTGTTAGATTTTATCGAAAAGTACCCATTCAACCTTAAACATACCATCGTTATGGAAACAGGTGGAATGAAAGGGAAGAGAAAAGAATTAGTGCGAGAAGAATTACATGAACTCCTTAAAAAAGGCTTTGGTGTAAACCGGATACATTCAGAATATGGAATGACAGAGCTCCTATCACAAGCCTATTCAAGTGGTGAAGGGAGATTTTTCTGTCCGCCATGGATGAAAGTGACAATCCGAGATACGGAAGACCCATTAAGTTTATTACCGTATGGAAAATCCGGCGGCATTAACGTAATCGATCTGGCAAACCTAAATTCATGTAGTTTTATTGCCACACAAGACCTGGGAAAAATCTATGAAGACGGCTCCTTTGAAGTGCTGGGAAGATTTGACCACTCCGATATTCGGGGCTGTAATTTAATGGTATTGTGATATGACTCTGAGCAAAAAATAATTGCGTTTACCCCTTTGTAAAAGCACAAATTGATCGTCTATTAAATCCTTTTTTGTCAAGCGAAAATCTTCTTTTACCTTTTCTTTATTCACCGAAATCGAATTTTCTTTTAATGCTCTTCTGGCCTCTCCATTAGATTTTAGAAAGCCTGACTTTTCGTTTAGCGCATCGACGATATCAATACCGTTCTCGACCTCACTCAAAGAAATTTCTGCTTGTGGTACGCCTTCAAAAACATCTAAAAATGTCTGCTCATCTAATTTTCTCAAATCGCTGGCAGTAGAATTTCCAAATAAGATCGATGATGCCAAAATTGCGTTTTCAAGCGCTTGCTCACCGTGCGTCATTCGGGTTACTTCTTCACCCACTTTTTTCTGTAATATCCTTAAATGGGGAGCTTGTTTATGCTCTGCTATGAGTTTGTCAACCGTTTCCTTGTCTAAAAAAGTAAATATCTTGATGTATTTTTCGGCATCTTCATCGCTAGCATTGATCCAATATTGATAAAATTTATACGGCGAGGTTCTCACCGGATCCAACCATACATTCCCGCCTTCCGTTTTTCCAAATTTTGTTCCATCTGCTTTGGTGACCAAAGGACTGGTAAGTGCAAAAGCTTTACCCTGCAATTTTCTTCTGATCAATTCTGTTCCCGTGGTAATATTTCCCCATTGATCACTACCTCCGATTTGTAATTTGCAATTTTTATGTTCAAAAAGATGCAAAAAATCATAGCCTTGAACCAATTGATAGGTAAATTCAGTAAAACTCATTCCTTCTTTGGCATCCGGATTTAAGCGGTTTTTTACCGAATCTTTAGACATCATATAATTTACGGTGATATGTTTCCCTATATCCCTGGCAAATTCTAAAAAAGACAAATTTTTCATCCAATCATAATTGTTTACCAGTTCGGCCCGATTGTCTTGATTACCAGAGAAATCTATGAATCTTTCAAGTGTTTTTTTAACCCCTGCTATATTTTTTGTTAAAGTCTCTTCATCCAATAAATTTCGCTCGGCAGATTTGCCTGAGGGATCTCCAATCATCCCTGTAGCGCCACCGACCAATGCAATTGGTTTATGTCCAGACCTTTGAAAGTGCATCAATAGCATGATTTGAACCAGACTTCCAATATGCAACGTATCGGCTGTTGGGTCAAATCCAATATAGGCGGTAGTCATTTCCTTTTGTAACTGTTCTTCGGTCCCGGGCATGATATCGTGTATCAAACCTCTCCATTGTAATTCTTCTACAAAACTATTTGCCATACTTTCAAATTTTGGGCAAAGATAAAAAAGAATGTCAACTGACTCCCTAAAAACTGTTTTCAAAAAATTGACCGAAAATGAATCATGAATAATCTCGATAGAATTAGCAATTTACACCTGGGATTATTTATTTTTACCTTATGATTTTAGTTACGGGCGGCACAGGATTTTTAGGAGCACATTTACTCTATCATCTCTCTTTACAGGAAACTGAGATTACGGCGATCTACCGTAACAAGTCCAAATTAGAGGATGTAAAACGGGTCTTTCATTATTACTCGCCAAATAGCGATCTTAATTATGGCAAAATTAAGTGGGTTCATGCCGATATTACTGTTACTGAAGAATTAAGAAAGGCATTTAACAATGTCGATGTTGTTTATCATTGTGCCGCTCTTGTGTCTTTTTCGTCAAGTGATTATCGGGAAATGAGAAAGATAAATATTGAAGGAACGCAAAATATTGTGAACATTTCCATCGAAAATAAAGTACGAAAATTATGCTTTGTGAGTTCTATAGCTACGCTGGAATACCCATATGATCATGCTCTTATTGACGAACAATGTTTTTGGACAACCAACAAAAACAAGAGTGATTATGCTATTACGAAACGAGCTGCAGAAATGGAGGTTTGGCGTGCAAGTCAGGAAGGAGTAAATTGTATTGTTGTAAATCCAGGGGTAATTATTGGCCCTGGATTCTGGCAAAACGGAACGGGAAATTTATTTACAAAAATGAAAGCCGGTATGAGATATTACACCACCGGTTGCTCAGGTTTTGTCGATGTCAGGGACGTGTCAAATGCGATGATTTCCCTGATGAAAAGTGATCTTGTGAACGAAGGCTATGTTTTAGTCGCAGAGAACAGGTCGTTTAAAGACCTTTTTAAATTGATTAGTTTGGCTGTTAAAGCCAAAGAACCCTCAAAAGAAATTGGAAAAACGGGCTTAGAAATAGCCTGGAGATTGGCTTGGTTAAAAAGTCTTTTTACCAGTTCAAAACCAGCATTGACAAAAAGATCGGCACAAGCTGCCTATGGCGAAAAGAAATATTCGTCACAAAAAATTAAGCATGCTATTGATTATACTTTTTTACCCTTGGAAGAAACCGTTGCTTTTACGGGAAAATTATTTTTAGAGGATCACCAATTAAAATAGTTATTCGTAATCATCCTCCAATTGGGGCCTTGACTCTTCAAAACCTCTAATTGAATCCAATTCAAACCTCACTAATTCTCGATCTTCTTCCAACCTCGTTTTTACCCTCTCTAAAATTTTACTGTATTCATCAACCTGAGAAGTATAGTAATCGTTACTTATGGAAAATCGCACACTGTCAATTTGGTACTTTTGACTGACGAAATACATGTAATTGATATTTTTTTCTTCATTTACATTTTCCACACTTACTGCTCCGTTTGCGACATACATATCATAGAGCAGATCTTCCATGACATCCGGCGGTATTAGATTTTCAGGTTTTTCTATATGGGTTTTGCCCTGGCAGGCCAAAACGAAAACGAGTAAAAGAAAGGCTAATCGATAAATTTTCATCTGTCAAATTTGAGTCTTTTCCCCTGTGGTTCGGGAAGTACGTTTTTACCGTCGAATACTAAATGTCCGTTCACTAAAGTATGGGTGATCTTGCTGTGAAATACCTTGCCTTCAAACGGAGACCAACCGCACTTGTACAAAAGACTTTCTTTGGTCACTTTTTGCTCTTTATTAAGATCGACCAGAACTAAATCGGCAAAGTACCCTTCTCTTATATAACCTCTGTTGTGCACTTTGAAAAGAATTGCCGGATTATGGCACATTTTTTCTACAATTTTTTCAAGACTTATCTTTCCTTCCCTGTAAAATTCTAACATAGCCGGTAAAGCGTGCTGCACAAGCGGACCTCCACTGGGGGCTTTTGTATAAACCTGGTGCTTTTCTTCTATGGTATGCGGTGCGTGGTCTGTGGCTATAACGTCTATTCTGTCGTCTAAAAGCGCTTTCCACAAACCTTCTTTATCTCGCTGAGTTTTGACTGCAGGATTCCATTTTATATAATTTCCTTTTTCTGCGTAGTCTCTATCGTCAAAAGATAAGTGATGAATACAAACCTCTGCCGTTATCATTTTTTGCTCAAGCGGAATATCATTTCTGAAAAGGTTTGTTTCTTTGGCTGTACTCAGATGAAAAACGTGTAATCTCGCTCCTGTTTTTATGGCCAAAGCAATGGCTTTTGATGATGAAAGGTAACAGGCTTCTTCACTTCGAATAATGGGATGACGGTTTATGGGAATATCTTCTCCATAAGTTTTAAGATCTGCTTCAAAATTTTTCCTGATCGTCTTTTCGTCCTCACAATGAACCGCTATGACCATATTGGTAGATGAAAATATTTTTTCGAGTACTTCTTCATCATCCACCAACATATTTCCTGTAGAAGACCCTAAAAATAATTTGATAGCCGCTACATTCTTCGGGTCTGTTTTGATCAATTCTTCCAAATTGTCATTAGTGCCGCCAAACATAAAAGAATAATTAGCAAATGCCCTTCCATCTGCCAGCTCAAATTTTTCTTTTAGGTCTTTCTGTGTTACTGTTTGAGGATTTGTATTGGGCATTTCTATAAAAGAAGTAATTCCTCCCGCTACGGCTGCCCTGGATTCTGAAGAAATATCAGCTTTGTGGGTAAGCCCGGGTTCTCTAAAATGTACCTGATCATCAATGGCGCCGGGAAGCAAATATTGACCATTCGCATCAATAATACTCGTGCTTTCTGGCACATCATCAATTAAATCTGAAATCCTGTCAATATACTCACCAACGATTAATAAATCCTTTTTTTGGATCTTACCCTCGTTTACTAGCTGGGCGTTTTTTATTAAAATTGTTTTCATCTCATCTATTTTGGAAGACCCTTTAAACGCATTGAAATAATTCCAAAAATGGCTTCTGTAATAATTGTTTTGCTCATTTTTGATTCTCCTTCCGTGCGATCGGTAAAAATAACTGATACTTCTTTTAAATTAAAACCGTGTTTCCAGGCCTTGTATTTCATTTCAATTTGAAAGGCATAGCCAACAAATCTTATTTTATCCAATTTAATTGTTTCCAGTACTTTCCTTTTGTAACAAACAAATCCGGCCGTTGTATCGTGAATCGGAATCCCGGTAACAATCTTCACGTACCTCGAGGCAAAATACGAAAGTAACACTCTTTTCATGGGCCAGTTCACCACATTCACACCTTTCGAATATCTCGAACCAATAGAAAGATCAGCACCATCAATAGCGCAAGCATCATACAATCTTTCCAGATCTTCAGGATTATGGGAAAAATCGGCGTCCATTTCAATGATATAATCATATCCTTTTTCCAGGGCCCATTTAAATCCATGAATATAGGCTGCGCCCAGACCATTCTTTTCTTTCCTTACCTCTAAACAAAGACTTTTTGGAAACTCATGCTGTAATTCTCTGACAATATTCGCAGTGCCATCAGGTGAACTGTCATCTACAATAAGGATGTCGAAAGCTTTTTTTTGCGAAAATGTGGCACGAATAATTTTTTCGATATTCTCCTTTTCGTTGTAGGTAGGAATAATGACAAGCGTATCTTGCATGCGATGATTTTATGACTAGCAAAGTTAAGATTTTTTATTTCTAAATTTGTGTTAATAAAACAGCTATATGAAATATCTAAAACGGCCTGAGGTCCAATTTTTCCTATCAATTTCATTCTTTTTTCTCCTCAATTTTTTGCAAGGTTATTTTACCCGGCTTTTTGAAGATGAAGCCTATTACTATATCTGGTCTAAAGATTTGGCTTTTGGTTATTTTGATCATCCTCCTCTTGTTGCTTTATGGGTGAAATTGAGTAGTTTTTTCTTTCAGAATGAACTCGGTGTACGTTTTTTTTCGATCCTTAGTTTCACTGTCTTACTCCTCTTTATGTGGAAATTAATTGAACATCCTAAAAAAAGCGACTTTGTCTGGCTCTATTTTACCCTCATTTTTTCAGTTGCTTTTCTGCAAGCCTTTGGTTTTATAACCACCCCCGACACCCCGCTACTGATGTTCACTGCCATATTTTTTTACTTTTATAAGCGCTTTCTGGCAAAGGAAAACTGGTTTTCTGTTTTAGGCTTGGGTCTTACTATGGCGGGAATGCTTTACAGCAAATACCACGGACTTTTGGTAATCGTTTTTGTGGTGATCTCCAACATCAAATTATTGAAGAATTATCGGTTTTGGATGGCTTCCTTTATCGCTTTTCTCGTATTTATACCTCATTTATTTTGGCAATACCAGAACGACTTTCCTTCTATCAGATATCATTTACTTGAAAGAGCTAAAAAACCTTATAATATTGGTAAAACCTTACTGCATTTTGTCAATCAAATCGCCATTGTCGGTTTGACTTTTCCTGTAATTTATGCTGCTTTTTTTAAACAAAAAGCGAGAAACTCTTTTGAAAGAGCCTTGAAATTTGTCTGGTTTGGCTTCTTTTTCTTTTTTCTTTACAGCACCTTAAATACGACACCCCAGGCACAATGGACAATTGTTGGTTTAATTCCTTTGGTTGTCATTACTTTTCCTTTTTTTGTCGAAAATGAAAAGTGGAGGAAATGGCTGTTTGTCCTTTCCGCATTAAACTTTGTAGTTATTATTTCTGCTCGCATATTATTGATGAATCCATCACTTTCTCCCTTAGAATTGGAACCACAATGGTCGGTTAATTGGGTTAAAAAAGTAAAGGAAAAAACGGAGGGGAAACCTTTGGTTTTTGTCAATTCATATCGCGGAGCATCTGTTTATAATTTTTATACCGGCATTAAAACACATTCTTACAGCGTATTAAAAGGCAGAAAAAGTCAATATGATTTATATGATTTTGAAGAAAATATGCAGCACCAAAACGTCTATGCCCTTGGTACTTTGATAGAGGGTATTCCCGTTGCAAAACGAAATAAATCCAGTGACGATTGGATAAATATAATCCCAATAGAGGATTATAGAACATATGAGAAACTGCAATGTGAAATTTCGGCACCTTCATTTCAAGTAAAGGAAAATGAACTTTTTGACTTTTCGTTTACAGTAAAGAATTCGTACCCCGACACAATTGATTGGAGTAATACGGTGTTTTACGGTGTTTTTCAAGGAGAAAATAACAAAATACTGGCAAAAATTCCTTTAAAAATTGAATCTTTGCCACAGTTAAAACCCGATGAAATAATTACTTTAAAAACCAGTTTTATAGTGCCTGAAATTCTGGAAAAAGAAGAACTCACTTTTAGAGTAGGTCTTGGTTTTTACGATTTGCCGGAAGGATTTCAAGGAAATAAAATACCTGTTGAGCTTATAAATAAATGATCGGAGTAGAAGAAAGAATAGTTTTTTCACCAGATTGGGTAACGATCTCTTTTTTGATCGCAGTGCTGCTATTGGCTGCAATCAAGTATCATTTTAACGACAGATTATCAGCTATGATGTCATTGATCTACTCGGAAAAGTATTTTACAGAATATGCAAAAACGAAACCCGTTCTTTTTAATGGCTACAATATCCTTTTCTTCTTCGTTTTCTTCATTACTTTTTCTTTACTTATTTATTATGGCCTAAATGCATTTCTCAATCCTGAATTTCTTATAGAGCTTAGCTATTTTGGCAAAATTTTACTCGGACTTTTTGTTTTCTTGATTTTTAGGATTGCCACCGGTGCATTATTGTCTGTGGTTTTTGAGGTAAAGGAGGACTATATTTTGTTCTCCTTGGTGAAAATCAGTAATTTGTATTTCATCAGTATCTTTACCCTGCCTATATTGCTGTTGGTTGCCTACGCCAATACAAAGTATTATAAAATCTTAATTGGTCTTGCGATTGGTTTTACGGTCATTTTATTTTTAGTTCGGTATTTCAGGGCTTTACAGAATGATCGTATCAACTTTACTAGTATTTTCTATTTATTTTTGTATCTTTGCGCGCTGGAAATAGCACCATTTATATTGGTATATAAATTAATTGTTAGTTAATGGAAAAGACTATGAAAATTAAAAGTATTCTAGTTTCCCAACCAGCTCCTGCCAAACAATCTCCTTACCACGATCTTTCTGAAAAACAAAAGGTAAAAATTGATTTCAGATCGTTTATACATGTAGAGGGAGAGTCAGCGAGAAGCGTAAGGGAACAAAAAATTGATTTTTCAAAATTTACAGCTATAATTTTTACAAGTCGAAATGCAGTGGATAATTTTTTCAGATTAGCTGAGGAAATGCGATGTAAAATCTCTGACGACCTACGTTATTTTTGTCAATCCGAAGCCATTGCCTATTATCTTCAAAAGTATGTCGTGTATAGAAAACGCAAGATATATGTTGGCAAAAATCATTTTGAAGAACTAGTTCCTTTGATCAAAAAACATAAAGATGAAAAGTTCTTACTACCTTCATCTGATAAATTAAAGGCTACAATTCCGCCCATTTTAAATGAACTTGGCATTGACTGGACTCAAGCCGTTTTATACAGAACAGTAATTAGTGATTTAAGTGATCTCGAAAACGTTTTCTATGATATCCTGGTGTTTTTCAGTCCAACTGGGATAGAATCATTGTTTAAAAATTTTCCAAATTTTAAACAAAATACGACGAAAATTGCTGTTTTTGGGAACTCTACCGTGAAAGCGGCAGAAGAAGCTGGTTTAAAAATTGATATTGCTGCACCTACGAAGGAAACCCCCTCTATGACCATGGCTTTAGAAAAATACATCAAAGAAATGAACAAATAATTACAATCATACAGCAAACAAAAAAGCCCGATTTATAATTAAAATCGGGCTTTTTTGTTTGCTATTCCTTAGTTTCCGGAAATAACTTCTTTAATTTTGATCTCTAATTCTTCTGCCAATTCCGGATTATCAGCGATCAAAGATTTGACAGCATCTCTTCCTTGACCCAATTTAGTATCGCCATAGCTAAACCATGAACCACTTTTGTTGATTATTCCATAATCCACTCCTAGATCTAAAATTTCACCCACTTTTGAGATTCCTTGCCCATACATGATGTCAAATTCGGCTGTTTGGAAAGGTGGAGCTACTTTATTCTTAACTATCTTTACTTTAGTTCTGTTCCCAATGACCTTATCACCATCCTTTATTTGAGTACTTCTTCTAATATCCACTCTAACGGATGAATAAAATTTAAGTGCATTTCCTCCAGTTGTTGTTTCCGGATTACCAAACATGATTCCAATTTTTTCTCTTAATTGGTTGATAAAAATTACGGTACAATGGGTTTTGCTAATGCTTGCAGTCAGTTTTCTCAAAGCTTGCGACATGAGTCTGGCTTGCAAGCCCATTTTAGAATCTCCCATTTCCCCTTCTATCTCACTTTTTGGTGTCAATGCAGCAACAGAATCAATAATCATAATATCAATTGCACCTGAACTTATCAAATTATCTGCAATTTCCAGGGCCTGTTCTCCATAATCCGGTTGCGAAATGATCAAATTGTCGATATCAACACCTAAATTCTGTGCATAATACCTGTCAAAGGCGTGCTCTGCGTCTATAAATGCCGCAATTCCGCCCGCTTTTTGAGATTCCGCTATCGCATGAATTGCCAATGTTGTCTTACCAGAAGACTCCGGACCATAAATCTCGATGATTCTTCCTTTTGGATATCCTCCAATCCCTAAAGCCAGATCAATTCCAAGTGAACCCGATGAAATTGCAGCGACATCATTGGGAGCTACATCTCCCATTTTCATGACAGAACCTTTTCCGTATGTTTTATCCAATTTATCCAAAGTAAGCTGAAGCGCTTTTAATTTTGCTTCCTTTTCCTTATCGTTTGCCATAATTTTATTTTCCATTTGATTTTGGCTAAAGTACAAAAAGTATCTCGACCAATTTTTTGTTTCACTTTACAAAAATGCTAAAAATATTAGCAGAACCTTGCTCAAATTATGAGCAAAAACAGGAAATCTTTTAATTTCAATTTATCCCTTAAATTTGAGATAAATTATCTCATTTTGGATATAAAGTCAATTGCAGCAGATTATATAAAAGGCAAAATAAAAAATGTTAAGCCGCTTTTTGGCGGAGATATTAATCAAGCATTTTTGATAGACGCAGAAAATGAAAATTATGTAATCAAGGTGAATTCTTCAAGTTTATACCCCAAAATGTTCCACAGCGAAAGTGATGGACTGTCATTACTCAATTCTGCCGGAGCAAATGTCCCAGAAGTGATCAAGGTATTTGATAAGACAGGTTATCAGTATCTCCTGATGAAATTTGTTCAAAAAGAACCTTCGGGCAATGAGTTCTGGACCAATTTGGGTATGTCACTGGCCCGTATCCACTTAAAAAAGGAAACTGACTTTGGACTAAAATTCGACAATTATATTGGCTCTTTAGCTCAAAGAAATACAGTTAAGCAGAATTGGTCTGCTTTTTTTATAGAACACCGGCTTCAGCCTTTGGTAAAGAAAAGTTACGATCTACAATTATTAAAAAATTCTCATCTCGGTCATTTTCAAGGACTTTTTAAACAGTTGGACCAGATCATTCCAAAAGAAAAACCGTCACTATTACACGGCGATTTCTGGTCTGGAAATATGATTTGCGGACCACATCAAAAGCCCTATTTTATTGATCCTGCTGTGTATTTTGGTCATCGAGAAATGGACATTTCCATGTCTTTTTTGTTTGGTGGTTTCAATCTAAATTACCTTACATCATATCAGGAAATTTATCCTCTGCAGCCTGATTGGAATTCTAGAATTGATCTTCACAATCTTTATCCCAGATTGGTGCACTTGGTACTATTCGGGAGTAGTTATTTACCGGGCATAGAAAAAGTAATTCGAAAATTTTAGATTAGATAAACAGGGCTTTTAATTCTGTTGCATCGTGCGGATCCATCTTTTTGGCCAAAACCAAACTCAATTGCTTTCTTCTCAATGCGCCATTAAAACGTTCCTTTTCTAGATCCGTTTCAGGTACAATTGGAGGAACACTTACAGGAGTTCCCATATCATTCACGGCAACAAAAGTATAAATACCTTCATTTACTTTGGATTTTTCTCCGGTTTCCCTGTCTTCAATCCAAACATCAACAAAAATCTCCATAGAACTATTAAACGCTCTAGAGACCTTTGCTTCAATTGTTAACACGCTTCCTACCGGAACCGCTTTTGTAAAAGCCACATGATTAACCGATGCCGTTACTACAATTCTTTTGCAATGTCTTCTTGCGGCAATACTGGAGGCCCTGTCCATTCTCGCCAATAATTCACCTCCAAATAAATTGTCTAAGGGATTTGTTTCACCTGGTAATACAAGATCAGTTAAAATAGTTAATGACTCTTTTGGAGTTTTTGGTTGAACAGACATAGTGTTTATTTTGTGTGCGACAAAAATAGCAAATGTGAAGTAGAAAAGCTTTATAGCTCCTGGTACAAAATCCAGGCGTCCTTTTCCTCGTTTTTTTGAATTTGTTCCAATTGAATTTCAGATTCTTCACGAGTTTTAAAACTGTCAAAAGAGACAATGGTTAGTCCCCATTTATTTACCCCCAGTATTCTGGCATTGAAGCCTTCTGCCTTTAACTGCTCAACCCTGACATTCGCATTTTCAGGAAACCTGAACGCGCCTGCAATAACGTGGTAATTCTTCTTTTGAGCAGTAATTTCTACTTTTATAGCCGGAAGTGGTTTTGAAATTTCAAATGTTGCCTTTTCAATTTTTTGCTCCAAAGCATCTTGTTCTGCTTCAATAAAAGTAGCCATTTGATTTTCTTGATAATCTCGGTATATCTTACCTCCAAAACCAATCGCAGAAATTCCGATGATAAATGCAGCAGCATATTTTAAATAATTCGGTGCTTTTTTACTTTCCGGAGTAAAAGTAATCGGCGCCTTTTGTTCGAGCTCGACTACTTGTTTCTTAAATTCTTCTCTTTTTACTTCCTGACAAGTAAATTCCGACAGGCCAAAAGAGGATGTTAAGAAATTTACTTTGTCACTGGGTTCAAAAATAAGCTTATCGTTGACTTCAGATATGGTTCCGATTGCATCAATCTCAATATCTTGTGTTTTTAACTTTTTTTTCCACTCTTCAATTTCAAATTTGATGTAATTCAGCGCACATTCGTACTTCATGTTGTCTGCAGAAGCAATATGGTTTGCCAACAAACCATCATTGTCTGTCAACTGTGAATTAAAACTTATTTGCTTGTAAGGCGGATAAAATGTATTGGAAAAAGCATCTATTCTTGCCGATTTTTGATTCGTTACAAACCCTCCGAAAGTTGGAATAATTACACAGTCATATCTGTATAATAGTTCGGAAATGTAGTTTGCAAGTTTCAAGGGCTCTAGGAATTCTATGAGAACAAAGCTAAAAAAAAAGATTTTTTGTTAACCTTTTACCCTTCTTTTTTATTAACAATATATTGTTAACTGAACCCTAGCGATTTATATGAATAGTTTAGAGAAAATGTACCTGCTCGCCTTGCAAAAAGCAAATGGAATTGGCGATATAACGGCAAAAAAACTGCTGCAAACCTGTGGAAGTGCAGAAGCAATTTTTAAAGAAAAATCTTCACGACTAGAAAAAATTTATGGAATTGGAAAAGCAACTCTTGCGGGATTAAAAGACCAATCTTTGCTTAGGGATTCAGAAAAAGAATTCAATTTTTGTACTAAAAACCAGATTGATATTTTCGGCTTTTTGGATGAAAATTATCCGGAAAAGTTAAGACATTGTCCGGATGGTCCAATCCTCATATTTTCAAAAGGGAATATTAAATTCAAAGAAAAAAAGATCATCAGCATCATCGGTACGCGAATGATGACGAATTACGGAAAATCTTTTTTGCAAGAATTTATGGCCGACATCAAACATTACGATCCTTTAATCATAAGCGGACTTGCCTATGGTGTAGACATTTATGCACACCAATTGGCCATGAAACACAATTTACAAACAGTGGCCGTTTTAGCCCATGGTTTAGATACTATTTATCCCAAGGTCCACCAAAAATACGCTTTACAATTACAGGAAAACGGCGGGGTTATTTCTGAATTTTGGTCGAAAACAAATCCCGATCGAGAAAATTTTATCAAGAGAAATCGCATCGTTGCAGGAATTTCAGAAGCCACAGTTGTGATAGAATCCGCTAAAAAAGGAGGATCTCTCATTACAGCTGATATCGCAAATTCCTATAATCGCGATGTGTTTGCGGTTCCGGGCAGATCGAAAGATATTTTTAGTCAAGGTTGTAATGACCTTATCAAACACAACAAAGCCGCGCTTTTGACTTCGGTCAAAGATTTGGAATATTTTTTAAACTGGGATATGCAACATGTGTCGCCAAAAACGATTCAAAAAAAACTTTTTATAGAACTGTCCGAAACGGAACAAATCATATATCAGTTTTTACAACAAAATGGCAAGCAAACCTTAGATCTTATTTCACTTCATTGCCAAATACCCATTTTTAAAACAGCCCCAGTATTACTTGATCTAGAACTTAAAGGAGCAGTAAGGCCTCTTCCAGGAAAGATGTTTGAAGCGATCTAGATGGGTTTTGGGCAAATGGCTATCCGCCATTGATAACTCCATCTGGGATAAAATAATATTCGAGATCATTGACCGAGACATTCCAGTCATATCCTTCTCTCGAAGCTTTTACTTTTACCTTTGGATCAGGAGAACTAACTGCTTCACCATTGAATTCGATTATTCTTTTCTCTCCTTCAGTTGTGGTAACGTGCACCTCAGCTTTGGCCATACCCTTCCTGATAACACCAAAATTACATTGCGAAGAATACTTTGCCTCAGTTCCGGATGAACAATCAATAATTCCGGTAGCATGGTAATCCGTACCAGGCACTTTTGCGTCATGACTCGCTGAAGAATGTCCCGTAATCGCTACTTTCAAAGTGTAATTGGCTTTTTCATTTCTTCTTGCCGCATTTCTCATTAAATATACCCGTATTTTGTAATTACCATCTTCGGGTAGAACACCAGTCCAATAATTCCCTAAAGTAGAACCGATGAATATTGCTTCTTCAGAACCAGGAGGAAGAACATTAAAATAGTTTGCTGTGTTATCTGTTTTTAAATTTACGGTCATGGTTTGCCCTTTCTTAGCGCCAAGCACATAATCGATTGTTTGATCTCCAGATATTTTTTCTGAGATAGTTGCTGAAGTTTTTCCTTTATCAAAAAAAACTTGTTTTTCTTCAATTCCGGTTTGAGCGGATAAAGTAGCAGTGAAAATTAGGTAAAAAAGCCCTGTTATTACCAAACTAATTTTAGCTTTCATAATTTTGTTTTTTAGTATTAAAGTTTGACCTAGAAATATAAAGCCCTATTTATTCTATTTAGTTCTCAAGTGGTCAATAATTTCATGTTTAAATTTATTGTCGTCTGATAAAACTTCAAAAAAATCATTGACATATCTTATGGTATCATCATAACTTTTTTTATCCTCAAATTGGTTTTCCATGGAATTGATCACATTAATAATGTCCATTTTATGCGCCAAATAATTTTGGCGAACTCCTTCAATAATTGATGGATCCCTTTTGAACCCCCTGTATAACCTCTCTCTGACAGAATAAAGATCCAGTTGTTCATCTCCTATTTGAGAAACAACAGCATAGGAGGTATTGACAAAACCTGACATATCAAAATCATAAGGAACCGGGATTACTTTTTTATCGCTAAATAACAGCTTTTCGTTATGTTGCACTGCAGTGGAAAAATCTGTATTGCCGACTAAATATTGGAAAAACGAGTTTTGAACAGAAGAGAGGGCGTCCATCGCCAAAGGGTGAAAATTACGGTCTAATATTTGTCCTTCATATCTCTCCGCCATATCATCCGGGTCTTCAATTAAAATTCCTTTCAAATCGTGTTCTTTTGTTTTGTTGCCTCTCTCTTCAGCGAAATCAATGGAAACAAGCCTGACTTTAAAATGATAATCTCCTGCTATTTCATAAACTTTATAGGCCAAATATTCTTTTATGATATTATCATTTTTATTTTTTTCTAACATGCAAGGCATAACCAACTTTAAACTTCTGCTTCCTTTGAATAAAGTTCCTTTCGCATCATTTTTACTCATTTTCATTTTTACCGGAGGAAAATAACAATTCTTTAACCGATAATTTCCCCTGGTTTTTAACTCTACCGGAATGGTTTTCCAAACACCGAGTTCCTCTGAATAAGAGAGTTCTGTTTGTATGAAAGTACTGTCTTTCGTTTTTTCTTTGATATTCTTATGAGAATAGCTTAATTTTAGAGGAAGTATTTCCTGACTCCTAAAAAGTTTTGTGACCTGCTTTGCTTCAATACTCGTCGAATCTTGCCCGTAGGAAGCCAAGGTGATTGCCAGAAAAATTAGGACGATAAGTGTATTTGATCTATTCACTGTTTGTGGATGTTATTTGTTATCATTGTAAATTAATTATTTTTTATGAATAAATTTCTCACGATAATTAACTACAGAACTGCGATAGCTTTAAGCTTTGCTATTCTAATGCTGTTCTTTTCTTTTACTTACAATATTTCCTACAACATCGATCTGACCTTATTGAGTATCGCCATTATTTTCCCTTTGGTCTTTAATATTAGGGGTTCGTTCCGCCGAAGAGAAAAGGCCTTAGAGCATTTAAGTCAATTTAGAGGTGCACTTAAAACAATAAGTTATTACTTTCAAAGTGCTCCAAAACTTACAGAAACAGAACAAACTGAAGTGGCCGCCAAACTAAAGCTGATAAGCGAAAGTGTTGTTTCTCATTTGGGAAACAGCGATTACGATACATCAGACGTAGATGAAAAAATAAATCAAATATCAGCTTACACTATTTCCAAAGATACATTAATTTCGAGAGGATTAAAAGATAAAATCTTTCGCATGCTTAACAGCCTGCACGAAGCTATAGAAAATGTACACGCTATTCACGTACACAGAACTCCTGTTAGCTTAAAGGCTTATTGTGAGTACTTTATCTATGCTTTCCCAATTATTTATGTACCGGCTATTATTTATAAAGTAGGTCTGGATTCTCCTAAATGGATCACTGTTTTGGTCGTTCTGTTTAGCCAATTTATCCTTATCTCTCTGTATAATATTCAAGACGATTTAGAATATCCATTCGATAATATCGGTCTGGATGATATCAACCTCAACCAGTTTAAATTGGATCGCTAATTTATAGATGCTGTAAAAATGCCTTTTCAAAAAAATATAAAATATCGATTCTTTATTGCCTTTTGCGGCATCTTGTTTATGGTATCAGGTTTTCGATCTAATAAGTTAACTCTATCTGAAATGTTCGATCAATCGGAAGATGATTTTACCGGAACCCAAAGTTTGTTTATCGAGAACGACAACGGACTTCAGATTAATTGGATTACCAAGAATAAGGACATTGGTGTTTATGAATTGAAAGATTCGAACGGCCGCCTTTTATTTAAAGGAGAAACTTCCGAAAATCAGATTCATAAAGTGCAAATAAACGACTTAAAAAAAGAAGACTTTACACTTAAGTTTGGAGGAAAAAATGAGGGCCTCCATGAAATCAGAATTAAGCCTAATCCTGATTTGGAGCCATCTGTTTTTAAAAAGATAGACTCTGTGTATGTTTTGGGAGATATTCATGGCAGGTATACCCTATTGACGGATCTACTTCAAAAAGCAAAAGTCATAGATGAAAAAAATCACTGGATCGCCGGATCAGCGCACCTGGTTTTTCTTGGCGATCTTTTTGATCGTGGAGACGAGGTGACCAAATTACTTTGGTTCATTTATGAACTCGAAGACCAAGCCAAAAAAGCGGGCGGAAAGGTTCATTTGGTTTTAGGAAATCACGAAATTATGAGCATGACCGGTGATTTGCGTTACGTCTCGAAAAAGGAAAACATCATTGCCTCGGTGTATCGAAAAAAATATGATGAATTATTTCACCCTAAAAAATCCCTCTTGGGCAGATGGCTCGTATCCAAGCCTTCCGTGATCAAGATCAATAAAAATATTTTTGCGCATGGCGGTATCATCGATCTGGGCACACCTTCCATTGAAGACTATAACAAATATGTCCATACCCAAATGCAAGATCCCGTTTTTCTGGAACTTCTCAATGAAACGCCTGATAGTTCCAAATATGATCCGAAAAAATGGACAGATATGCAGACTTTTTTTTACGATCAAAATGGCCCCTATTGGTTTAGAGGATATGTGTTAAGTGATACGCTCGGAAATGTTCTCAATGCTATGTTAAAAAAATACAATTCTGATATTCACGTGGTTGCCCATACCACTGTTCCAACCATTCGAACAGGATACGAGGGAAAATTGATCGCTACTGACCTGGATGATGCAGCCACAGAGGTTTTATTGATGATCCAAGAAAAGAAAAATGTCCAAAAATTTAAGATCAATCTACAGGGAGAACAAATTGAAATTGAATAAAGTATTTCAATTAAAAAACTGATTCTACTATCAAAGATTTATACTTTAGTTGAAACATAAAATTTCTGCCCGAATAGTACCAAATCTTTTTTCTTTGGTGAAAAAGAGGTTGTTTTGCAACTATGTCTGAAGCAAAAAATAAAGGTTTATCATTTCAATCCATTAACAAGCTCGCTATTCCGGCAATCATTTCGGGTATAGCTGAGCCTTTGCTCTCCATTACAGATACAGCCATTATTGGTAACTTACCTCTCAATGCAACGGAAGGTCTGGCCGCAGTGGGAATAGCCGGTTCGTTTATTTCGGCCATCGTTTGGATTTTGGCACAAACCCGCTCTGCGATTTCAGCCATTGTGGCGAGATATTTTGGTGCGGAAGATCTCAAATCGATCGCATTTCTGCCTTCTCAAATCATCTTTATCAATATCTTATTAAGCCTTTTTATTTATGCCATCACGGTGGGTTTTGCTCCTGAGATATTCCACCTGTATCAGGCAAAAGGTCTTATCCATGAATTCTCGGTGTCTTACTATAAAATCAGGGCAATGGGCATTCCACTTACGCTTTTTGTTTTTAGTGTTTTTGGCGTATTTCGAGGTTTGCAAAATACCTATTGGCCCATGGTCATCAGCATTGTCGGTGCGTTGCTTAACGTTGGTCTGGACTTTTTATTGGTCTTTGGATTTCGGGATCTTATTCCCGCTCTGGGAATTGAAGGGGCCGCTTATGCGAGTTTGCTTGCACAATGGATCATGGCAATCATGTCTGTTTATTTGTTGTTGACCAAAACCCCTTTTAGATTAAGCCTGAATTTTAAATTTCATCCGGAGATCAAACGAATTTTGAGTTTGAGTTTTAACCTGATCATACGCGCATTGAGTTTAAACTTTGCACTTTATTTGGCGAATGCCTATGCAACCGGCTATGGAAATGCACATATTGCCGCTCAAACTATTGCTTTTCAAATTTGGTTGTTCTTCGCCTTTTTTATTGATGGTTATTCCAGTGTAGGAAATATTATGTCGGGCAAATTTTTAGGTCAAGCAAAGCCTGAAACCATTACTGAATTGAGTAAAGCCTTGGTCAGGTATACCATCCTTATCACACTCATTATTGGTTCCTTGTGTTTTATTTTTTACACAAAAATTGGCCTGATCTTTAGCAAAGATCCTGAGGTGTTAAGTCTTTTTTATCAGATTTTCTGGTTAGTGATATTGATGCAGCCCATCAACGCCATAGCATTTGTTTTCGACGGCATTTTTAAAGGAATGGCAGAGGCGGTTACCCTGAGAAATACACTGCTCATTGCCACATTTCTTGGGTTTGCCCCTACCCTTTTACTTACAGATTATTTCGGGCTGGAGCTCTACGGAATTTGGATCGCTTTTTGGGTATGGATGATGTTAAGAGGAGGTATTTTGGTGGTTATATATAATAAGAAATACCTTAATTTTTCTAAAATGATTTCTTAGCCATTAATCATTTTGACTATTTTCCACTGTAATTTCGGTAACTGTCTTCTCTTGGGCTATTGTAAAAATGGGAGAGCTGAATAATCCGATTAAAATGATGATTTTGAAAGACAATTGCCGTCGGCTGTGAAAATCAACTAATTGAGAGGTTTGTAGTGTCATTCGGGTTTTACTTGAACAAGTATAAGAATTTGTTTTAGGCACCGAAAAAAGTTTAAGAGTATTTAACTTCTTTTACCTGTTTTTAACTTATTGGCAAACTGACTATCAATAGATCAAAAAACTTCCCTTTTCTCGAAATACATCACAATGGCTTCTTTCATTAAAACCGACTGTTCTCCCGGCTTTAGATAAGGTAATTCGTCTAAGACTTTAAAATGTGGCCAGCCTTCTTCATCAAAATAGTCAAATTCATAATAGCCAAATGGTTCAAGTAATGTGCATACCGCAACATGCATAATATCAAGCTTTTCGTCTTTTTTAAACTTCCTGTTTCCTTGCCCCAATTCTTGTACGCCGATCAAATAAATAATTGCGTCCACATCAAGCGTTTCACCTCCACCAAACAATTTTGAAATTCTTACCTGAATTTCTTCCCACTGCAGTTTTATTTTTTCGTCTCTCACATCAAAATTATTATGTCCCAAAAATAAGTATATCAGCCCGATTATCCTTATAATTCTCAAAATCTATCCAACAAGAATTGCTTACTTTTGTAATTCTCAAAATAAAGATCATTATGTACGGCAAGCTAAAAGCACATCTTTCAGAAGAATTGGCCTCCATCGAAGAAGCAGGATTGTATAAAAAAGAACGAATTATTACAAGCTCGCAAGATGCGATCATCAAAATCTCTTCAGGAGAAGAAGTCATTAATTTTTGCGCGAATAATTACCTCGGTCTTTCCAATCATCCCGAAGTGATTCAGGCGGCAAAAGATACGATGGATACCCACGGGTTTGGGATGTCATCTGTTAGATTTATCTGTGGAACACAGGATATTCATAAAGAATTGGAGCAGCGTATTGCGCGTTTTTACAAGACAGAAGATACCATTTTATATGCGGCAGCTTTTGACGCAAACGGAGGGGTTTTTGAACCACTTTTATCTTCAGAAGATGCCATTATTTCCGACTCTTTAAATCACGCGTCGATCATTGATGGTGTCCGCTTGTGTAAAGCAGCTAGGTATCGTTATGAAAATAACGATATGGCAGATCTTGAAAAACAATTGATCGATGCCAATGCAAAAAATGCCAGATTCAAAATTATTGTGACAGATGGTGTTTTTTCGATGGATGGAATTGTCGCTCAATTGGATAAAATTTGTGATTTAGCCGAGAAATATGATGCCCTTGTAATGGTGGACGAATGCCATGCAGCTGGTTTTATTGGAAAAACAGGTAGGGGTACCGTTGAATTGAAAAATGTAATGGAACGGGTTGATATTGTTACGGGTACACTGGGAAAAGCGTTGGGTGGTGCCATGGGAGGTTATACCACAGGCAAAAAAGAAATCATAGAAATTTTGAGACAACGCTCTCGTCCTTATTTGTTCTCTAATTCACTCGCGCCTGCCATTGTAGGAGCCTCCATAAAAGTTTTTGATCTCATCGAAAACAACACCAGCTTAAGAGATAAATTGGAAGAAAACACCAAATATTTCCGCAGTAAAATGGAAGCAGCCGGATTTGATCTGGTAGGGGCTGATGCCGCAATCGTTCCGGTTATGCTTTACGATGCAAAATTAGCTCAGACCATGGCCAATGACTTGTTAAAAGAAGGGATATATGTTATCGGGTTCTTTTTTCCTGTTGTGCCTAAAGAAAAAGCGAGAATTCGCGTTCAGCTGAGTGCAGCCCACAGCAAAGAACATATCGACAAAGCAGTAGCCGCTTTTATTAAAGTAGGAAAAAATTTGAACGTTATTTGAAATTGGTCATGCAAAAGAAAGTAGTTAGGATCACCAAACATTTTGATTTCGAATCAGCCCATGCCTTGTATGGTTATGATGGAAAATGTAAAAACATTCATGGGCACAGTTATCACTTGTACGTCACTGTCATCGGCACACCTATTGACGACCTAAACCATGTAAAGAACGGTATGGTTTTAGATTTTGGCGACCTCAAAAAAATTGTCAAAGATGAAATTGTTGATGTTTTTGATCACGCTACCATTTTAAATAAAAATTCTCCGCACGCAGATCTGGCAAAAGATTTACAAGGTCATTCGCATAGACTGGTCATGGTGCCGTACCAACCTACCAGTGAAAATATGCTTTTCGATTTTGCAGAAAGGATTAAAAAACAATTACCTCAAAATGTTTCCTTACATTCGTTAAAACTATTTGAAACAGCAAATTCTTATGCGGAATGGTTTGCTGCAGACCAAGTTGGATAATCAGATGAATTTAAGTAACGCCACAAAAATTTATTTCGCCTCAGATCAGCATTTCGGAGTACCATCCGCAGAAAAAAGCAAGTTGAGGGAAAAGAAGTTTATTCAATGGCTCGATGAGATCAAAAAAGATGCCGATGTTATCTTTCTTCTAGGCGATCTTTTCGATTTTTGGTTCGAATATCAAAAAGTTATTCCAAAAGGATTTGTTAGGGTTTTGGGTAAACTCGCAGAGCTAAGGGACAAAGGAATTCCAATTATATTTTTTGTAGGTAACCACGACCTCTGGATGGAGGATTATTTTGAAACCGAACTGGATATCCCTGTTTTCAGAACACCTCAGGAATATACTTTTCGAGATAAACATTTCTTGATCGGTCATGGGGATGGTTTGGGACCTGGTGATAAGGGCTATAAAAGGATGAAAAAAGTGTTTACCAACCCTTTTTCAAAATGGTTATTTAGATGGTTTCATCCGGATTTAGGGGTAAAATTTGCCCAATACTTATCTACCCAAAACAAACTAATCTCAGGCGACGAAGATGTAAAGTTTTTGGGAGAAGAAAACGAATGGTTGGTGCAATACGCCAAGAAAAAATTGGAAACAAAACATTTTGATTACTTTATTTTTGGCCACAGACACCTGCCTATGGAAATAAATATTGGTAAAAGTCTTTACGTCAATACAGGAGATTGGATCAGTCATTTTACCTATGCCGAGTTTGATGGAGAAAAATTGTCACTAAAAAAATACCTCTGAAATGGCGAAAGTAAAATCGAGTTTCTTTTGTCAAAATTGTGGTGCTCAATTCCCTAAATGGGCAGGTAAGTGCAACTCGTGTAATGAATGGAATACCATTGTAGAAGAAATTATTCAAAAAGAGGAAAAACGAAACTGGAAATCTTCTAATACGGCGAAAAGAGTTAATAAAGCGGTTCAAATAAACGAGATTTCTACTCTTCAGGAAGATAGAATTCACACAAATAACAATGAGCTCAACCGAGTCTTAGGTGGTGGATTGGTTCAAGGATCCGTAGTGCTTTTGGGAGGGGAACCCGGAATCGGGAAATCTACCCTGCTATTGCAGATCGCTTTATTGATGAAACAAAAAGTTTTATATGTGTCAGGCGAAGAAAGTCAGTCACAGATAAAACTTAGAGCAGAACGATTAAAAGGTATCAATCCTAATTGTTTGATTTTAACTGAAACCAAGACCCAAAACATCTTTAAATCAATTGAAGAGATTATCCCTGATGTGCTGGTCATCGATTCCATTCAAACGCTTCACACCGATTTTATAGAAGCCTCGCCTGGAAGTATTTCTCAGATTAGAGAAACAACCGCAGAACTCATCAAATTTGCCAAAGAAACCAATACGCCGGTCGTGCTTATCGGGCATATTACCAAAGAAGGAACCATCGCAGGTCCAAAAATTCTGGAACACATGGTAGATGTGGTTTTGCAATTTGAAGGAGACAGGAATCACACCTACAGAATTTTGCGCGCACAAAAAAACAGATTCGGCTCTACGGCAGAATTGGGAATTTATGAAATGCAAAGTACCGGTTTGAGAGAAGTGAGTAACCCTTCTGAAGTATTGATCTCTGAAAAAGATACCGATTTAACGGGTACTTCCATTGCCGCTACCTTAGAAGGAATGCGTCCTTTGATGATAGAAGTGCAAGCTTTGGTGAGCACGGCTGTTTATGGAACTCCGCAAAGATCTTCAACAGGGTATAATTTGAAAAGATTGAATATGCTGCTGGCCGTCCTCGAAAAACGAGCGGGGTTCAGGTTAGGAGCAAAAGATGTTTTCCTCAATATAGCCGGCGGACTTAACGTAGAAGATCCTGCCATAGATCTCGCCGTAGTTTGTGCCATCTTATCCTCTAATGAGGATATCGCTATCCCGCAGAATTACTGTTTTGCTGCAGAGGTTGGCCTATCCGGAGAAGTAAGAGCCGTTAACCGCGTAGAACAAAGAATCATTGAAGCTGAAAAATTGGGTTTTGAAAAAATTATCCTTTCTAAATTCAATAAAATTCCGTCAAAAAATCACAAAATTGAATTGATCAGGGTTTCCAAGATCGAGGACGTTGTAAAAGTGCTGTTTTAGTAACCTGTCTATTTGTCAAAAATCTAAGTATGGCGCGATATTCGCCAAATTCAAATTATGAGTAAAAAGAAAGTATCCTATAAATGGGCATTTAAGGAATTTATCTGGCCTAGAAAAAGAATTGTAGCCATCGGATTGATCTTAATTATTTTTAAGAGTTTGTCTGGACTGGTTTTGCCCTATGCCAGTAAAAACTTGATTGATGAGGTAATTCCGAACAGAGATATGAAAGCTTTGACGCTTTTACTCACTGCGGTTTGTTTTGCTATTTTAATTCAGGCTGTAACCTCTTTCCTCTTGACAAAAATTCTGAGTGTAGAAGCTCAACATCTCATCTCAAAGCTCAGAGCTCAAGTACAAAAAAAATTGCTCAAATTGCCGGTAAGTTTTTTCGATAACCAAAAATCCGGGGCCTTGGTATCGAGGGTAATGACAGATGTTGAGGGAGTCAGAAATTTAGTAGGCACCGGCTTGGTTCAACTCATAGGCGGGTCAATTACAGCAATTATCTCTTTGGTTATTTTACTCAAGATCAATGCAACCATGACCTTCTTTGTGTTGGTTCCCGTATCACTTTTTGCCTTCATCGCACTGAAAGCTTTTGGAAAAATTCGTCCAATTTTTAGAGAAAGAGGAAAAATTAATGCAGAAGTAACCGGAAGACTGACGGAAACATTAAATGGCATTCGGGTCATTAAAGGGTTTAATGCTGAAAATCAAGAAAGTAAAACATTTGAAGAGGGAGTGGAAAAGCTCTTTTTAAACGTGAAAAAAAGTTTGACAGCAACTGCACTGATTACAAGTTCATCGGCATTTTTATTGGGACTAGCTTCAGCAGGGATCATGGGAATTGGCGGTTATTTTATCATGAATGACAAGATGACTTATGGCGAGTTCGTTTCGTTTACCCTCTTTTTAGGTTTTATGATCGCACCAATTGTGCAAATGAGTAACATTGGTTCCCAGCTCACTGAAGCGATGGCCGGCTTAGACCGAACACAGGAATTGATGGAAATGGCAGAAGAACAAGATGCTGAAAAACGAAATATCGTTTTAAAGGAAATAAAAGGAGATCTGACGTACAAAGATGTGAGCTTCTCCTATGAAAAAGGGAAAGAAGTACTGCACAATATCTCTTTCGATGCACCCACGGGAAGTGTAACCGCTCTTGTCGGTTCATCCGGCTCCGGAAAATCGACCATCGCCGGTTTGGCGGCGACCTATTTAAACCCAAATAGCGGACTTATTACGATTGATGGTATTGACCTTACAAAGGTTGATCTATCGAGCTATAGAAGTCAATTAGGGGTGGTTCTGCAAGATGATTTTTTATTCGAGGGAACAATCAGGGAAAATATTTTATTTCCGAGACCTGACGCCACCGAAGAACAATTATTAAATGCCGTTAAAGGGGCCTATGTAAGCGAATTTACCGAACGCTTTGATGAAGGTTTAGATACGGTCATTGGTGAAAGAGGAGTAAAACTTTCAGGCGGACAACGACAGAGAATTTCGATTGCGAGGGCTATTTTGGCAAATCCAAAGATCATCATTCTCGATGAAGCTACTTCTAATTTGGATACCGAAAGTGAGCTGTTTATTCAAAAAAGTTTGCAGGCTCTTATGCAGAATAGAACAACTTTAGTCATCGCTCACCGCTTGAGCACCATTAAGCAAGCGGATCAAATTCTGGTGATTGAAAACGGAAATATTGCTGAAAGAGGAAATCATGATGAACTCATTGAGAAAAAGGGGCGATATTATGATTTATATACTTACCAGAGCAAAATATAAATAGGTAATTCTCCCTCAGTAGCCTTCGTCAAAATGGAATTAGCCCTTCCATTTTGTTTACCGTCTTCTTCAAAAATTGAGGGGGGTCAAATCTATATCCAATAAATATTTGATAGGCCAGGTTATTGGTCTGGACTGTCATGGTAGTACTATTTTCATTCCTAAAAGATTCATAGCCCTTAATTTCTCCTCCTCCAAAAAACCGATCAGAATTGTATCCTAGACCTAAATGTCCATTTATTCTCACAATGGGATCAGTATATTTCGTTCGCACATTACCGGCTGGAAGTCTTGTCAGCAAATTAGTATAGTTCAATCCAAAACTTGGAGAAACACCCATGGATGCGTACCAGTGATTTTTTAGAACAACGGTATAGTAATAAGCGATATCCAAAAGAACTTCAAAAGATTTAGAATTCTGACTAGATGTCTGTTCCTCATTATTGCTTTTATTGTCTATGTCGTAATAGTTGTATAATAATCCCGGAATAAAACTCCCGGTACTACGCGCTTGTATCTCTGTTTGAGCAGAAATAGCGCGTAATGAAAAATTGGGGTTGAACTTATATCCTGTTGATCCTTGAAAAGAAATCACTTCCAAATCCGGAACATAGATGTATGGATCTCCCTCTTGCCAATCAGGAATTAACTCTTTGGTGTTGGCTAAATAAAACCCTTTCACTGTCGAATATTTAAATCCTTGAAGCCAATGGTCAAAAATTAAATTTAAATTCAATCCAAAGCCTTTGGTTTTTCCCTTCAGTTCATCATCATTATTGCCTGGTAAGAATTTTGGAATATAACCAACACTAAAGGAAATAAACTTGTAGTCAAAGGAAATTTTACTTTTTATTGAAACGTTTGGTCTGATATCTGTTTTGTAGTTATTTGATCCTTTTATGATAAAGCTTTCTATTTCGCTATCCAGATCCAGTTTAAGATTAATTCGATCAAAAATTTTTAAAATATATGGTGTATCCTGAGTTTCCGATAGGGTGTCTTTTTCCAAGAGTTGACTTGAGGAGGAAATATAGGAAAGACTAAAAAATAAAAATATCAAATAATTCTTATTTAAAACCATTGTCTTTTTTCAATTTTCGAGGAATTCAAATGTAGTATATTTTACCTCTATTCAAACGACTGATTAATATCATATGACCACTTCAAATAAATAGGTAACTTTGGGTTAAGCAAACAAATATATTGATTATGAAAACTTTGTTTTTATCAGTTTTGATGGGTTTTATTTCTCTAACTGTTTTTTCTCAAGTAAAAAATCAAAAAATCGTACCTATTGGAGATCTCTTTGAAGTAACCATTTATTATAACAACGGAAATATCATGCAAAAAGGATTTTTGAATAAAGATAATAAGTTACATGCTTCCTGGGAAAGTTTTTTTGAAAATGGCGACAGAAAATGTGTGGCTACCTACGATAATGGTATAAAAGTTGGCGTCTGGTATTATTGGGACCTGGAGGGTAAAAAGACGAAAGTAACCTATGAAAACAACAAAGTTATTTCTACTGAAGAAGTTGTTTTAGAAAAAGAACCCGATTTGCACCAATAATTTATAGCTTCTTTTGCTTGATGAGACTGATGTAAACCGGGTAATGGTCACTAAAACCGTTTGAAAATCGGTTATTTACAAAACTTCTTTTGGGATATCCTCTATACTTTCCCGACAAATTTGACAAATAGGCCGGGTTATAAATCTCTGCTTTCAGGAAAAACAATTTATCCGCATTTTTCCTTATGGGTAAAAAAGAATCACTGACCAACAATTGATCGAACAAGTGCAGTTGATCCCAATGCGCCAATGTATTAAACCCTTTTTTAAACAGCTTTTCATAGGGATTGAAAAAATCTTCCAATCCAACTTCCTCCATCGTCCCTTTTGAGTTGAGCACTTCTTTGATACCCTTATCGGTTGGATTGTCATTAAAATCACCCATCACTACAATCTTAGCCTCAGGTTTTTCTGTTTGAATTTCTTCTATTTTACCCTTTAAGACATAAGCTGCTTTGATGCGTTTGCTTTCACTAACTTCTTCTCCTCCCCTTCTTGAAGGCCAGTGGTTAACAAAAATGTGAATCTCTTCATCGTCCAAAATACCTGAAATATAAAGAATGTCGCGGGTAAAAATACGCATGCCCGATTCATCCCAAATTTTAACCTCAATGGCTTCCTGAAAAATTGGTTTAAATATTTCTATCTGATAGAGTAAGGCCACGTCAATTCCGCGAAGGTCGGGCGAATCAAATTGAATGAAATCATAATGAAAAGGAGCTAATTTTGAGGTATCGACAAGGTCTTGAAGCACGGTTGCATTCTCAATTTCGGCTAAACCCATGATCACTGGAGGTTTTGATCTTCCAATTTCCGAAATGACCTGAGAGAGATTTTTTAATTTTCTCTTGTAATCCTTTCCGTTAAATTTTTGTTTTCCCTGTGGAGTAAAATCTTCATCGAAGGTGTTGACATCGTCTATCGTATCATACAGATTCTCGACATTATAAAAGGCAATCGTATACGTATTGTAATGCTCCAGCTGAGAAAAACTGAGACAAGGCATCATTAAAAACAATGAAAAAAGAGCTTTTCTCATACAATTATACGGTTTCTGTTTTGGTGAAATAATGGTGAAAAGGTCAACATTTAAAAAAATTAAAATTGATGTTGACCTATCCGCTTCTTCCTGCATTAAAATTTGTCAACTAACCAATTTCTTGTCTGAATGAAAGCATCATACCTGTTCTTTTTCATTTGGTTTTCTTACCAAGCATCCGCCCAAAATACAGTTGTATTTGGTCAACTATGGAGCGATAGTAATGAAACCCTTTCCGAAGTAGAAGTTTATTTTAATCAAAATACGTTTACGGTTTCAGGAATAGATGGTCGGTTTTACTTGCCTTTAAGATCAGGTCAATTTTATTCGATTTCTGCAGAGGCATTTGGTTTCAACCGAAAAAAAATTGAGTTTTTCATTGAAATCGAACAAGATAGTCTGGACCTTGGAGTAATTGTTCTAAAAAAGAAAGATGAACTTTTAGAATTGATGGATTTAGATGAAATAATCCTTGAAGATGAAAATGATTCTCAAATTGCCGGCTCCTTAAACAGTAGTCAGGATCTTTTTTCCAAAACTGTAGCCTTCCAATTCAGTTCAGCATTTTTCAGGCCCAGAAATCTGAATGGCGATCAAACAACTGTGTTATTTAACGGTAATGAAATGAATAAAATATGGAACGGCAGAGCTAATTGGAATCAATGGGGAGGGCTAAATGATGTGACCCGTCATCAAATTTTTTACGCTAACTCTTCTCCTAATCCCTATTTATTTGCTGCTAACGGAGGAACAATTTTTATCAGTTCAAAACCTTCAGATTATCGCGAAGGAGTAAAAGCGTCCTATGCCCTTGCCAACAGAACTTATAACCACCGTGGTTTATTCACTTATCACACAGGTTTGCTTAAAAATGATTGGATCGTCATGGGGGCGATTGGTCTTCGAACAGGTGAAAATGGTTATAAAGAAGGAGCTCCTTATTCTTCACAATCGTTTTTTTTATCCGTTGAAAAGCTTTTATCCGACAATCATAGCCTTTATTTTACGGGGTTTTTGGTCAATACAAACAGAGGAAAAGTCGCTCCTGTAACAGAAGAAGTATTCGAATTAAAAAATGATCGGTACAACGCATATTGGGGCTCTCAAAATAGTAAAATTAGAAATGCCCGCATGCAGTCAGTCGCAGAGCCAACTTTGATGCTCAATCACGATTGGCGGATCAATTCAAAAACTCAATTAAATTCTTCCTTGAGTTATCAGTTTGGTAAAAATGGACATAGCAGACTTGACTATAACGGAAATTCCATAGAACTTGATGGAAACGGAGAACCATTCTTAACCGGAGGCGGAACCAATCCGGAACCTACCTATTACCAAAAATTACCGAGTTATTTTTTGAGATTTCCGGAGAATCCGGATTATACAAAAGCGTACCTGGCAGAACAAAATTTCCTTAAAAATGGTCAGATCAATTGGAACGAAATGTACGAGTCCAATATAAATTCTGGACAACCTCAATCTATTTACGCTCTTTATGAAGACAGAACCGACGATCAGTTTTTTCAATTGAACGCCAACCTGAGCTTTCAACCAAAGAAATACTGGTATATGAATGCCTCATTGAGATTGAACTATTTAATGTCAGACAACTATGCCAATATACTTGATTTATTGGGGGGTAATGGTTACCTGGATGTTTACAGCTATTCTGACAACCTTGAGGAAGCACAAAATGATCTTCGAAACCCAAACAGAATTGTACAAAACGGAGATTCTTTTAAATATCATTTTAAACTTTACAGTACAGTTGCAGAAGGCTTTGGCCAAATAGAATACAAAAAAGATAAACTGGAATTCTATACAGGATTGAACCTAAAACAACACAGTTTTTATAGAGACGGTTTATATGAAAATGGCAGATATCCCGGTGATGAGTCTTTCGGGAAAAGTGAGAAATTGCATTTTTTTGGCTATGGCCTGAAAACAGGTCTGACATATAAACTGACCGGAAGACATTTATTCTCTTCCAACGTCCTGTTTTTGAATGATTCCCCTATGCTGCAAAACTCTTTCACGAATATTAGAGAAAATAACCAAACCATCGCAAATATTAAAAATCCTTTTTACTACAGTGCCGACTTGAATTACCTTATGAGATTGCCAAAACTCCATGTAAAAATGAGCGGCTATTTTATAGGTCAAGAGAACGGAAGCTCCATCAAGTTTTACTATGCAGACGGTTTGACCATTATTGAAGAAGATCAAAGAAATGCCTTTGTTCAGGAAATTATGACGAACATTTCAACTCAAAACTTCGGTTTGGAAACGGCTGTGAGTTATACTGTTTGGAATGGATTAACATTGAATGCAGTTGCCGCTATTGGCAAGGCTATTTATGCTAAACCTGCCCATATTTCTCTTGCTTCCGATGATTTCAAAGACCCGGTAGATTTTGGTGAATCATATATCAAAAACTATCGTTTATCCAATGGTCCACAACATGTTTATTCATTAGGTTTTAGCTATAATAGTTCTAATTTCTGGTGGTTCAATTTCGCCGCTAATTATTTCGATGAAAATTATATTTCGATTGCACCCTTGTTGAGAACCACAAATTTTTTGACCGACATAGACGGTCTTTCAGTGAACAATTTTGACGGAGAAACAGCAAAATCGCTTTTAAAACAAAAAAAAATTGACCCATACTATACAATTAATGTAACCCTTGGCAAATCCTGGCGAATTGAAAAGCACACAATAGGTACCTTTTTAATCGCCTCCAACCTTTCAAATTCTGTCTATCAAACCGGCGGTTTTGAACAATCCAGAAATGCCAATTATCAGACCCTTTTACAAGATCAACAAAGAGAAAAACCATTGTTTTCTCCTAGATATTGGTATGGAAATGGTCAAAATTATTTTGTCTCTGTTTATTGGAAAATCTAAAACCAAAACTTATGAAAAAACGCATTTATTTTTTCGTTTTCTTGTTGTTGAATTCATGCCAACCCGATGAATTTTCAATCCCTGTTCCGGATGACATCGAAACAACGATTGTGTCAAATACAGAAATTGGAGTGATTAAAACTATTCTTTCACAGTCAGGTGATCCATATTATCAATTTCCTTTGGAGGATAATGCTGTTATTGAAGGGTACATTATTTCGAGTGATGAAACAGGCAACTTTTACAAAAGTTTAATTATTCAGGATAAAATTGAAAATCCGACCTGTGGAATAGAAATACTTTTGGATAAAAACGATTTGTTTACACTGTATAACCCTGGAAGAAAGGTTTATATAAAACTTGCAGGATTGACAGTAAGCCAAAACAGCGGAAACTTTTTCTTAGGCTATTTAAACCTCAATGAGGTGGTAGGTATTCCGGAGAGTTTCATACATAAACATTTGATTCGTTCCCTGCAAACTGAAGCAATTCAGCCAAGCAAAATTGATATCAATGAATTTGATCAATTGAAAATAAACACCTTGGTTCAATTAAATAATGTCCAGTTTAGGCGTGACGAGTTGGGTAAAAGTTATGCCGGTGAAATTTTTGATCAATATTCCGGTGAAAGAGAAATTGTGCAATGTAACCATGACCTTTCTGCTTTTGTCAGCACAAGTAGTTATGCCAATTTTAGAACTCATATCATTCCAAGTGGAGCTGGAAATATTTCAGGAATCCTGAGAAAAGATTATTACGGAGAAAAATATGTTCTTGTTGTCAATAATCTATCCCAGATCAATTTGCATGGTGAAAATCGGTGTGATCCCAATTTTTATAATTGTCCGGAGTCAAGTGAAAATAATAAAAGTGTGGTATTCTTTGAAAATTTTGAGGAGATCAAAAATGCCAAAGAACTGACAGAAAAAGGTTGGTTGAATGAAAATATCTATTTAGGAAACGAAAAGTTCGAACGAAAAGTGAGTGAAGGAAATGCATTCATGCGCATTTCAGCCTATGATTCGGGAGAAAACTCTCTTGAAGCCTGGTTGGTCAGTCCGAAAATAGATGCAACGGATAAAGTAAACAGCCAATTATCATTCCAAACGCGTGCAAATTTTGACAATGGAAAATTGTTGACTGTTTGGATATCAACTGATTTTGAAGGAACGATTAAATCCGCCACCTGGGAACAATTAGATGTAAAATTATCAGAAGGCCCAAGAGGAGGAAATAATATTAATTTTATTTCATCAGGTGCAGTTTCTTTGATGTGCGCAAAAAAACCTTTTGTCATCGGGTTTAAATATCTAGGATCAGATCCTTCTAAAACCACAACTTACGATGTAGATCAGTTTTTAATTACCTCTGAATAATTATTTTTGAGCAATCTAATCTTAAGTTCATGATAAAATATGTGATTTTACTTTTTATTTCCATCTTCTCCCTCAAATGCGATCCGAATGATTGTGAAGATCTGCTCTGTTTTACACCTCCAAATCCGTTTCAATTCGAAATTCTCGATAAGAACTCTGCTGAGAATTTATATGTGTTGGGTGAATTATCTCCAAATGATTTAAAAGTTTATGAATCTAATTCCGGTGTCCCAAGAGAGTTTAGTTTTATAGAAGAAAATGGGTTCAATATTATCTCTATCCATTCAATTGGCTGGGAAACTGAAAAAGTAGAACTGACCCTTGAGCTGTCAAAAGAATTACTTTTTACGCTTTATGTAGAGGCTAAAAGAACAAATGAAAACTGTTGTTCTTTTACAAAATATAATGAAATTACCATACAACCATTTGAATATGAGTTAAATAAATCAAATGACATTTATCAAGTATATATTCCCTAATTTTCTTTGATCATGTAAATATGCGGAATTCCGTCTTCTATGTACCCCTCTCCTACTTGTTGAAAACCATGGAATTCATAAAATTTCTTGAGATATGTCTGAGCGCCAATTTTAATTTTTTTCGTTGCAAACTCAGTTTCAATATTTTTGATAGATCTATCTATTAATTCGTTACCTAGATTTTTTCCGCGAAAATTTTTATCTACCACTACCCTGCCGATCGCCGCATTACTGTAATAATCACCAGGTGCAAATAAACGGGTATAAGCAACTATTTTTAAGGGATTCTCTTGGGCAACAGCGAAGAAATGCAAGGCCTGTTTATCTTTATCATCCAATTCAGGATAAGGACAATTTTGTTCTACCACAAAAATATTGATACGCAATTTTAGAATTTCGTGAAATTCATGCACAGTCAATTCATCAAATTTTTTTAAAATCCACTCCATAATTAATCTTGAATAATAAAATCCTTTTGATCTTCCCTATCATATTCAGGTTGTAAAAAAGTATGATGAATATGAAACTTATCTGCCAAAATTTGTTCTACTTCCTTACAGATCAAATCAAATTCAGAAAGTAAAATATCATCTTTAAATTCTATATGTGCTTCAAAGTGCAGATTACTGTCGTTCAATTGCCAAATATGCACATGATGGATATTCTTTATATGATCAATTTTAGTTAATTCTTCCTGAATATCCTCAATTCTTATGTTTTTAGGAGCAAATAGCATGAGAATTTGAAGTGAATCTTTAAAAATATGCCAGCTCATAAATAATAAATACACCGAAATAACAATGGTCAGAATTCCATCTAACCAATAAATTTGGTAATATTTCATTAAAATTCCGCCTATTAAAACAACAACTGACGTAAGCATATCGCTCAATAAATGAAGATAAGCGGCCTTCATATTTAAATTGTGGTGAGCATCATTTTTGAGTAACAGAACGCTGATACCGTTTGCAATTATGGCTAAAAAAGCCAACCAGATCACTAGATCACTTTCTAATTCCGGAGGGTCTTGCAACCTTTTTACCGCTTCAATACCTAAAAAAACCGCAATAATAATAAGAGAAGATGAATTGATAAATGCCGCGATAATTTCAGCCCTTTTGTAGCCAAAAGTTTGATGTGTGGTTTGTGTCTTTTTATTGGTTAATACGTTGGCTACATAGCTGATAATTAATGATATAACATCAGAAAAATTATGAACAGCATCAGAAATCAAGGCTAAACTTCCTGAGATAATTCCGCCAATAAATTGAGCGAGAGTAATCGTTACATTCAGAACTATGGAAATAAAAAGCTTCTTTCCTGAAAGTTCATGTGAATGATGATGCGAATGTCCCATACCTCAAAACTATTTCGACAGAGGTATTTTTTGAATTCTTTTAAGATGTCTGCCCCCCTCAAAATCAGTATTTAAAAAAATATCTACAAATTTTAAAGCTTGTTCTTCCGTTACAAACCTAGCTGGTATACTCAATATATTAGCATCGTTATGTTGTCTGGCGAGTGCTGTTATTTCTTCATTCCAAACCAATGCTGCCCTTATTTTAGCATGATGATTTGCGGTGATAGCAGCTCCATTACCACTTCCGCATATGATAATTCCAAAATCAGCTTTTCCCGATTCTACAGCTTCAGCAACTGGATGAATAGTATCTGCATAATCCATACTATCTTCTGTATCAGTGCCAAAATTGATAACCTCGATTCCTTTTTTATCTAATTCCTTGATAATTTTAAATTTATATTTTGTTCCGGCATGGTCGTTACCAATAGCTATCTTCATGACTTAAATTTTTACAAAATTACATTTTTAGGTATTATAAACACAAAAATATTGAGATGTTGATAGCTATTTAAAATTGATTAGGAATCAAGTAGTTAGTATGTTACTAAATTGTTAATATAATTTAAGTTTTATATTAAAACATTATTTTTTTTTCTCATAAAAATTTCTAAGCCAGTTTTAATTTGGATCAAGCAATAAAAACTTCTCTCAATTTATAGCGCAGTTATTAACAAATTTAGAAGGGTTTATCAAATATTTTGTCATGGTTTTTTATGAGTAAAATAATGGTTTTTGGTTATAAACAACATGTCAATAACTTATTTAATCTTACAATAAATCAAACTCTTAGGTTTTTAAAACATGTTAATTAGTTTTGATAAATCAACTTTCCTAATAAAAAGTGATAAACTTAATATACAAATCAACAAGCTATCATAAGTACAATTTGTTTTTAAATTAAATTTTATAAAAAAATGATAATAATATAGATTGTTGATAAGATAGAAGTTCAAACTTGTTTAGTTTGCTGAAGAATGATCGTAGAAACCGAATCCGTTGAGGCAGATTTACACTCTATTTTTCTGAAAGAATGATCTATACTGATTTTAGTGGCAACAATCCCAATTGAAAAAAGGATTAGGCCAATGAGTGTTATTTTAAGAAAAAGCTTCATGGGGGTCAAATTAGCTATATGTACAAAGACGAAAGAAACCTTAAAATGTTACAAAAAAGTTAAATTTTCTCATTTCTTTTCGTCAAATTGTTTACCTGCCGTTAAAATTTAACAATGCATTTTGTTGTACATTTACTGAATAATTACATTTTTTAATGAGTAAAAAAAGGAAAATAGGCCCAAAAGGAAATAAGAATATATCGAAAACAGTTCTACAGGTCTTTGTTAATAATCCTTCTAAATCTTTAAATTACAAGCAAATAGCTTCTAAGCTCAACCTTAATGATAGCAAGAGCAGGAATGAGGTGATACAGGCCATTGCAGAACTAAAAGCAATGAGCAAGATTGAAGAAGTAGAAAGAGGTAAATTTAGGGTTGTTCCGGAGAGTGATTATTTCACCGGACGAATTGAAATTACGGCCAATGGAAATGGTTATGTCATATGCGAAGAATTAGAGCACGATATTTATATTCCTTCCAGAAATATTAACAAGGCGCTGAATAATGATCTGGTAAAGGTTTACGTATACAGTCGAAAGAAGAATAGAAAGCAGGAAGGTGACGTTATTGAGATCATTAAAAGAGCTAAAACTGAATTTGTAGGGGTGATAGAAATACACGAAAATTTTGCTTTTGTCGTGCCGGATGATGCAAAAATGTATTGTGATATTTTTATTGCGAAAGAGAACGTAGTAGAAGTAGAGGATGGGGATAAAGTTTTAGCCAGTATTATCGATTGGCCGGAAAAATCTAAAAATCCTTTTGGTAAGATAGTCCAGGTATTAGGGAAACCTGGCGACCATGATACAGAAATGCATTCTATTTTATTGGAATACGGATTACCCTATAAATTTCCGGATGAAGTAGAAAAATTTGCGGCTAAAATACCCATAGAAATAACAGAAGATGAAATAAAGAAAAGACAGGATTTTAGAGAGATTCTCACTTTTACAATCGATCCAAAAGATGCCAAAGATTTTGATGATGCTTTATCATTTGAAGTATTAAAAAATGGAAATTTTAGAATAGGTATTCATATTGCCGATGTTTCGCATTATGTCAAAGAAAAAACACTTTTAGATGAAGAGGCTTATCAAAGGGGAACCTCTGTTTATTTGGTCGACAGGGTTGTTCCTATGCTTCCTGAAATTTTATCGAATAATGTTTGTTCACTTAGACCAAATGAAGAAAAGTTAACCTTTTCTGCCGTATTTGAAATGGATGCTAAAGCACATATAATCAATCAGTGGTTTGGCAGAACGGTGATTTTATCTGATCACAGATTTACCTATGAGGAAGCTCAAGAAATAATTGAAGATTCAAGTCAACTTAATAAAGAAAATCTGATCAACGCCGTTTTAGAATTAGACAAGCTGGCTAAAATTTTACGTGCTCAAAGAATGAAGCACGGAGCCATTTCTTTTGATAAAACAGAAGTTAAATTTGATTTAGATGAAAATTTTGAGCCTGTTGGTGTCTATATAAAAGAATCAAAAGACGCCAACAAATTAATAGAAGAATTTATGCTGTTAGCCAATAAAAAAGTAGCCGAGTTTATTGGTCAAAAAGGTGGTTCTCCCACAAAAAAAACCTTTGTTTACAGGGTTCATGATGAGCCAAATATAGATAAGCTGTTTGCTTTAAATGGAATCATTCACAAATTTGGTTATAGTATTGATATGCGTAACAAAAAGGGAATTACCCAGTCTTTGAATAAATTACTTTCAGATGTTCATGGTAAAAGTGAATCGAATATGATCGAAACTTTAACCATCAGATCCATGAGTAAAGCAGAATATACAACTGAAAATATTGGACATTACGGATTGGCTTTTGATTATTATACCCATTTTACATCGCCTATTAGACGATATCCCGATGTTATGGTACACAGATTGCTGCAACATTATTTAGATGGTGGAAAGTCGCCTGATCAGGAAATGTATGAAGTGCATTGCCAGCATTCCTCCGATAGAGAACTCATGGCTACAAGAGCTGAAAGAGATTCTATCAAATATATGCAGGTAAAATATATGTTAGACCACAATAATCAGGAATTTGAAGGTGTTATTTCAGGTGTAACAGAATGGGGATTGTATATTGAAATTATTGAGAACAAGTGTGAAGGTTTGGTTAGAATTAAGGATATACAAAGTGATTTTTATATATTTGATGAGAAACAATACGCTTTGGTTGGCCAAAGCACAAAAAAGATGTACCAGTTGGGAGATCTCGTTCAGGTTAGGGTCAAAAATGCAGACCTCGAGAAAAAACAGTTGGATTTTTATTTAATTGAGTAATTAAAAAATGATGTTTAAACGTATAATAGTTTTTGTTTTGTTTTGTCAAACTTTGATGGCTCAGAATGAAATCACAAGTAATTTAGGTGATTTTAATGAGATAAAATCCTACCGAGGATTAACGGTAAAACTCGTTAAAAGTGATGAACAAAAAATTGTGATTAAAGGAGAAAAGGCCAGTGATGTTATTGTAAAAAATATTAATGGGGTTTTAAAAATTACCATGTCAATCATTGAGACTTTTTCTGCAGAGCAAGCAAATGTGACTATTTATTATAAAAATATAGATATTTTAGATGCTAATGAAGGTTCTAAAATTACTTCGGATAAAGTTTTTGAGCAGAATAAACTAACTGCAAAATCACAAGAAGGAGGGATTATTGAAGTGGAAATTAAAACAGAATTTCTCGATGTAAAGGCAATTACAGGGGGTATTGTAAAACTGAAAGGCACTTCTACCAATCAAAATGTAATTGTCAATTCAGGCGGAAATTATTACGGGGATCATTTGGTGTCAGAATATACCAATGTATCTGCTTCTACAGGTTCAAATTGTGTTGTAAATGCTACAAAAATGATTGATGCCAATGCAAAGATCGGGGCAACAATTACGGTTAAAGGTGATCCAAAAGAGATCAAGAAAGCAGAATCACTTGGCGGATACGTCCGATTTTAAGTTTTTATTTGCAATTAATTACTAACTTTGCTTCAAAATGTTACAAACATGTTACAGTTAATTTTTTTAGGATTTGTTGGTCCTTGGCAATGGATAATCATTGGTCTAGCCATTCTGTTGCTTTTTGGAGGTAAAAAATTACCGGAGTTAATGAAGGGTCTCGGAACTGGTATCAAGGAATTTAAAGATGCCACAAATGCCGATGACGAAAAAGAAAAGAGTAAAAAAGCAGATTGATTAACAAGATAAAAACCTAAAATAAACTATTTTAGGTTTTTTTGTTTGTACTATTTTTTTCGATTTCCGCTATCTTATTGGCAGCTAAAAGTGATGCCGTCATATCATTGAGCATTGTACTTGCTACATTCGGATTATTAGGCAATAAGATTAAATTACTGTTATTTTCTGTTCCAATGGCCTGTAAGGTATCGTAATGTTGGGTAATTACGATCAGTGCAGAGGCTTCCTGAGGGTTTATTCCGGCCTTATTCAAGGTATCTACACTCTCTTCTAAACCACGTGCGATTTCTCTTCTTTGATCGGCAATACCTTTTCCCTGCAGTCTTTTACTTTCTGCTTCTGCCTTAGCCCTTTCAACGATTAATATTCTTTGTGCATCTCCTTCATGTTGAGCAGCAATTTTTTCTCTTTCGGCAGCATTAATTCTGTTCATTGCTTCTTTTACAGAGCCATCCGGATCAATATCTGTAACCAGCGCTTTTATGATATCATAACCATAAGCCAGCATGGCATCATTTAATTCTCTTCTAATGGCAAGTGCTATATCGTCTTTTTTTTCAAAAACATCATCCAAAATCATTTTGGGAACCTCGGCACGAACAAGATCAAAAACATAGGCCGTAATTTGTTCTTTTGGATTTTGCAATTCGTAAAATGCCTCATAGACTTTATTTTTTAATATCTGGTATTGCACAGATATTTTTAAATGAACAAAAACATCATCTTTTGTTTTGGTTTCAATAATCACATCGAGCTGTTGAATCTTTAAACTAACTTTCGCAGCAATCCTGTCGATCAAAGGTATCTTGAACTGTAATCCGGCTGTTCTGACGCTTTGAAATTTTCCAAAACGCTCTATAATAACGGCAGTTTGCTGTTTAACTATAAAAGCAGCTAAAAAGATTAAAAGAATAATGATGACAATAGAAAAAGGAAGAACTGAAAACATAATTCACAGGTTTAAAGTATAAATTTACAAATTTAAAAGACGTTTACCTATTTTTATATTTTGTTATATCTTTAAAAAAAAATAATCATGAAGAAATTTTTGACCATCAGTCTTATCGTTGGAATTTTGACCTTATTTGGATATTTTTTATTCATTTATTATGTGCATTACAGCGAAGGATATAGATCGGGCGAGTTGGTAAAAATTTCTAGCCGAGGAGTTGTTTTTAAAACATGGGAAGGTAGATTGAGTCAAGGTGTTTCCGAATCGCAACACTTTGATTTTTCTGTGGAAGAAAAAGAAAAAGTTGTTTTGGAGCAATTGAAAGCTTTACAGGGCCAACATGTAAGACTGACCTATATCGAGAGATTTGGCACTTTTCCCTGGATGGGAGACACTAAATATTACATTACTTCAGTTGAAAAAACAGCGAAGGAATGAGCGAAAGATTCAAAACGACCGTAGAATCTGATATCATTTTGACCGAATTAATGCTCCCTTCCTACGCTAATTTCAGCGGAAAAATTCACGGAGGTTTTATTTTGTCACTAATGGATAAAGCAGCATTTGCCTGTGCCTCAAAATTTTCCGAAGAATATTGTGTTACGGCCTCTGTGAACAGAGTCGATTTCTTAAATTCGATCGAAGTAGGGGAACTTGTAACCCTTAAAGCCAGAGTGAATTACGTAGGAAGCTCATCAATGGTGGTTGGTATAAAGGTTGTTTCACAAAACATAAGAACAGGCGTCAAAAAACATTGTAACTCGTCCTATTTTTCAATGGTAGCGATGGATGAAAATGGTAAAAAAACGAAAGTTCCCGGTTTAACCTTATCTACAAAAGACGATGTGAGGAGGTTTTTAAGATCGATCAAACACATCAAAATGAGAAATGAAAGAAAAATTGAGTTTAGCGAAGACAGTTTTATTCCGGAAAACCATGATTTTGAAAAAGTTTTAAAAGGCTACAATGTTCAGTTTAAGAAAAAGGAATAATTCCTAACTTAATTTTTGAATGGCATTTTTAATTCTTTCAATCGATTCTTCTTTGCCAATAACTTCCATAATATCGAAAAGATGGGCTCCTTTTAACTCACCAACCAGCGAAAGTCGTAAAGGTTGCATTATTTTACCGAAACCAATTTCTTTATTTTCAATCCAGGTTTTAACTTCATTCTCGAGTGTACCAGAATCAAAATTCTGACAATTTTGAAGCAGAACAATCAATTCATTCATCAAGTCCGCTGTGTCTTCTTTCCAATTTTTATTCGCTGCTTTTTCATCGTAAGTAGAGGGGGCAGTAAAAAAGTATTCACTCAGATCTACGAGATCTTTGACAAAAATTGCCCTTTCTTTAAGAGAACTTACAATTTTAGATAATTTATCATCAGAAATGCTTAAATTTTTATTTGCTAATAGTTCTTTAAATTCAGCAATAATTTGCTCATTTGGGGCATTTTTAAGATACTGTTGTTGGAACCATTTTGTTTTTTCAGGATCGAACTTTGCACCTGATTTATTAACTCTCGACAGATCAAAGGTATTTATAAGCTCTGTTAAGTTGAATAACTCTTTTTCAGTACCCGGATTCCAGCCTAGAAGAGCCAACATATTGACGAAAGCATCTTTAAAATAACCATCTTCTTTGTAACCTCTGGAAACTTCGCCGGTTTCTTCATTCGTATAGGCCAATGGAAAAACAGGAAAACCTGCCTTATCTCCATCTCTTTTACTTAGTTTTCCCTTACCGGTAGGTTTTAAGATCAGGGGTAAATGCGCAAATTTAGGAGCCTCCCAGCCAAAAGCACTGTACAACAATTCGTGTAATGCTAAACTTGGCAACCATTCTTCTCCTCTGATCACATGGGTTATTTCCATCAAATGATCATCCACAATATTGGCTAAATGGTAAGTGGGCATACCATCAGATTTGTATAAAACCTTATCATCCAATGTGTTGGTATCTATATTTATTTGTCCTCGAATCAAATCGTGAAGAGAAATGGTTTTATTCTCCGGAGTTTTAAATCTGATGACGTATTTATCTCCGTTTTCCAATTTGCTTTTTACCTCTTCAGGAGATAAGGTCAACGAATTATTTAATGCTTTTCTATTGTTAAAATTATAGATAAATGTTTCCCCCTTCTGTTCACAGGACGCCCTAAGTACTTCAAGTTCTTCGGCGGTATCAAAAGCGTAATAGGCATTTCCGTTTTCAATGAGCTTTTCGGCGTATTTTTTGTAAATTTCTTTTCTTTCAGATTGTCTGTAAGGGCCAAATTTTCCTTCTTTACCAGGTCCTTCGTCAAATGGAATTCCCGCCCAGTTTAAGGAATCGATAATGTATTTTTCCGCATTTTCAACATACCTGTTTTGATCTGTATCTTCTATTCTTAACACAAATGTTCCATTGTGTTTTTTGGCAAATAAATAGTTAAAAAGGGCTGTTCTTACTCCTCCGATATGCAGGGGTCCGGTAGGACTTGGTGCAAATCGCACTCTAACAGGATGATTCATTTGGTTCAAATTTTGTGCAAAGATAATCGCTTAAAAGAGAAAAGAGAAATTAGTCGTATTTTTATCCAAGTGGAAATAGGTATTTGTTGATGAGTCATATTATTGAAATAGAAAAAAAGTTAACACAGTTTATTAGAAAATTTCACGTAAATGAAATAATCAAAGGAATTATTTTATTTGCGGCTTTCGGCTTGTTATATTTTTTATTGACCTTACTCTTGGAGCATTTTCTATGGCTACAACCGCCATTTAGGTCTATTTTGTTTTGGAGTTTTGTGGCCGTAGAATTATCCTTACTTACCCATTTTGTGATTTTTCCGCTTTTTAAATTATTTGGCTTAAGAAACGGTATTTCCAGAGAAGAAGCATCTGATATAATTGGGAAATATTTTCATGAAATAGACGATAAGTTACTGAACATAGTTCAACTGCAAAACGAAAGGCCATCAGAACTGGTTTTGGCAAGTATCGAACAAAAAGCTGCTCAGATCAAACCTTTTTCATTTAAAAATGCCATTCATTATAAATCGAATACCGTTTACCTCAAATTTTTAGTAGTACCCATTTTAGTGTTTGCCGTGGCCTATTTTATAGGAAGAAAAGAGCTTTTTTCAAATAGTTTTAACCGTGTGGTTCACTACAACAAGGCTTACCAACCTCCGGCGCCATTTTATTTCGTGCTGAATGACACGAATTTAGAAGTAATTAAAGGTAAAAGCCTGGAGATTTTTATTGAGCCTGTTGGAGAATTATTGCCCGATGAAGTGCGGATTAAGTTTGAGGGGCAATCATACAGTATGAAAAATGCAGATCATATTTTTTCTTTCAAATTTGACAATGTTGAGAAGTCGTTTTCCTTTTATGCAGAGGCAAATGGGCTAAGGTCTCAGAATTTTTCTGTTCATACCATAGAAACGCCCAGTATTGTTGATTTTTCAATGGAGCTTAAATTCCCGAAATATTTAAGGCGTAAGGATGAAGTTGTCAGTAATACGGGCAATATAAAATTGCCGGAAGGAACTAAAGTAGTATGGAAAGTACAAACGGTTTCTGCAGAAGAGATCACATTTTCTGATTGGCAGATCGAATCACCATTTAAAAGAATTTCAACCGATTATTTTGAATATGACAGAACGATAAAAAGTGATTTAAGCTATCAGGTTTATTCATCTAATCAAAATCTAAAAGCCTATGAAAAATTAAACTTTGAAATTGATGTTATTCCGGATGAATTTCCGAAAATTGAGGTGAGGTCAGATATAGACTCTGTGAGCAGGGGAGATGCTAATTTTTTAGGATTGCTCACTGATGATCATGGTTTATCAGGCTTGCAGTTTTGGTACAAAAAGGTAGAAGATTCAATTTACACAAAAAGAAATATGGAGATCGAAAGGGATGTATTAATTGATTTTTTCTATTCATTTCCCAATGGCATTGCCTTGGAAGCAGACTCCAATTATGAGGTTTTGTTCGTGGCTTATGACAATGATGGCGTAAACGGAAGAAAATCAACCCGTTCAAAGGTTTTTTATTATCGTCAAAAAACAGAGGAAGAAATTCTGCAGGAGATTTATAAAGAGCAGCAAGAGAATATCGATGAGTTCAAGTCGAATAATACCCAGATAAAACAGCTCAACATGGATCTAAAAGAGTTGAATAAATCACTTCAGTCTGAGGATGGGTTTAATTGGAACAAAGAAAAGGAACTGGAAGAATATTTAGAAAAACAGAATGAACATCAAAAATTACTAGATAGAAATACGGAAAAATTAAAACAAAACCTCGATGAAATTGAGGATGAAGGTTTTTTAGAAGAGCAGAAAGAGGAAATTAAAAAGCGACTGGATGAAATAGGGGACCTTGATAAGAAAAAAAGAATGCTGGAAGACCTTAAGATTTTGGCAGAAAAACTACAGAAAGAAGGCTTGTTAGATCAGTTGGATAAACTGAATGAGATGAATGAACAACAGGAAAAGTCCCTTGAAAGAATACTTGAATTGACAAAACAGTTTTATGTGGACAGGAAAATGGATCAACTGCAAAAATCCTTGGAAAAGTTATCAAAGGAACAGGAGGATCTATTCAATAGCGAGGATGGAAATATAAAAGATGAGCAAGAAGAGATAAATAGGGATTTTGAAGAGGTCAAAGATCAGATGGAAAAGCTGAAGGAAGAAAATAAGGACTTGTCCAATCCCAGAAACATTCCGGTAGAAAGTGAAGAAATGAAGTCAATTTCGGATGATTTACAAAAAGCACTGGATAAGTTGGAAAATGAAGAAAAGGAAAAGCAGGATGCCAAACCTGAACAAAAGAAGGCTTCACAAAAGATGAAAGAATTAGCTGAAAAGTTAAAATCGAGCATGGAAGGTATGCAGATGGAACAAATTCAAGAAAATATTGACGACTTAGAAAGAATACTGAATAACTTACTCGTATTTTCATATGATCAAGAAGATTTAATGAATGATTTTAAATCGAGTGCTACACTTCGTTCAGATTATCCTGAAAAAATTAAAAAACAGTATGTGCTTAAAGAAAATTTCGAGCATATAGATGATAGCTTGTATGCGCTTTCTTTAAGGGTAGTTCAAATCAGTTCTAAAATCCAGGAAAATTTGTCAGAGGCGCATTATAACCTTGAGAAGTCATTGGAAAATCTCGCAGAGAACAAAGTGAATCCGGGCGTCACTAATCAACAATATACCATGACAGCGGCAAATGATCTGGCCGATTTACTCAGTGATGTACTCGATAATCTGCAACAGCAAAGCCAATCACAGGGGTCGGGCAAGGGCAAGAAAGGTGAACCTATTAGTTTACCCGATATCATAAAAAAGCAGCAGGAACTTTTAGATGAAATTAATGGTGATTTACCTAAAAACCAGGGTGAAGGTGATATGGAGTCAGAAGGTCTAAGCGGTAGACAATTTGAAATTTATAGGGAACAAGTAAAACTTAGACAGCAATTAGAAAAGTTGTTAAAAGAAAATGGTTTAAACGAGAACAACTATAAACGAATGAAATCAGAATTTGATAAACTTGAAGATCTGTTACTGCATAAAGGCTTGACCAATGAGAGTATCAAGCAAATGGAAGTTTTGAAATATGAACTTTTAAAACTTGAAAAGGCTGAACAAAGCCAAGGTTCAGAGGATAAGCGTCAGTCAGTAGAGAATAAGTCCCTATTTAACGAAGAGAGAACGAAAAATTTGAAAATTGAAAATCGATACAAGAGGCGTGAAGAATTTTTAATCAGAAGAAACCTACCTTTGCAGCCGTTTTATCAGGAGAAAGTAAATGATTATTTTAATAACAGAGGAGATGATTAGATTTTTTGAAGAAGGTAGATATAGATTGTTAAATAAAAGACTGATAAAGAGGTGGTTACAATTGGCTGTCGCGAATGAAGGAAAGATACTCCAAGACGTAAATATTGTCTTTTGTAATGACGAGGAGCTTCTGGAAAAAAATGTTAAATATTTAAAACACAATACTTTAACAGACATAATTACCTTTGATTATTCAATAGGTGATAAGTTGTCGGGTGAAATATTTGTTTCGGTAGAAAGAGTAAAAGAAAATGCCTTAACATTAAATGTCAATTTTAAGGATGAATTATGTCGAGTGATGGTTCACGGCATCTTGCATCTCGTAGGCTATAAGGACAAGTCAAAGCATGAAAAAATGGAGATGCGTATAAAAGAGGATTATTATCTATCTTTGCGAAATTTTTAATTGGTAATTGTTTCACGTGGAACATAAACACAGATTATGCAGCTGAATGGTTTTATTTATGATGTGATTGTGGTAGGAGGAGGTCATGCTGGAAGTGAGGCTGCCGCCGCCGCCGCTAACATGGGCGCAAGAACTCTGCTGATCACAATGAATTTGCAAAACATAGCTCAAATGAGCTGTAACCCGGCCATGGGTGGTATTGCGAAAGGACAAATTGTAAGAGAAATTGATGCCTTGGGAGGTTATAGTGGGATGATCACCGATAAGACGGCAATTCAGTTTAAAATGCTGAATAAATCTAAAGGTCCTGCAATGTGGAGTCCGCGTGCCCAAAGTGACCGCATGCGTTTTGCTGAAGCGTGGCGTTTACAGTTGGAAAGTTTACCGAATTTAGATATGTACCAGGAATCAGTAAACGGGTTACTTATCGAAAATGATAGAATAGTTGGAGTTAGAACAACCTTAGGTCTAGAAATTAGATCTCGGTCGGTGGTCATCACTGCGGGTACTTTTCTGAATGGTCAAATTCATATAGGTAATCAAACTTTTGGAGGAGGAAGAGCAGGTGAGAATTCATCGAAAGGAATAACAGAGGATTTGGTCAAATTTGGTTTTGAATCTGGCAGAATGAAAACCGGCACCCCTCCAAGAGTGGATGGTCGATCACTGGATTACAGTAGAATGATCGAACAGCCTGGTGATGATGTACCCAATAAATTTTCATATTTACCTTCGATTAAACCTTTGACAAAACAGAGGTCTTGTTATATGACCTATACTTCAACTTCAGTACATGAAGTTTTAAGAGAAGGTTTTGAAGACTCTCCTATGTTTTCCGGAAGAATTCAAGGTGTTGGACCGAGGTATTGTCCTTCAATTGAAGATAAAATAGATCGTTTCGCGACAAAGGAAAGACATCAGATTTTCGTAGAACCAGAAGGTTGGGATACCTATGAAGTGTATGTCAATGGCTTTTCTACCAGTTTGCCTTATGAAGTTCAGTCAAAAGCATTAAAGTTGATTGAAGGTTTTGAAAATGTAAACATACTCAGGTTTGGATATGCCATAGAATACGATTATTTCCCACCGACCCAACTGAAGCACACCCTGGAAACAAAGCTTGTTGAAAATTTATATTTTGCCGGTCAAATAAATGGAACTACCGGATATGAAGAAGCTGCGGCACAAGGCTTATTGGCAGGTATCAATGCGGTATTAAAATTGCAGCAACGGGATAGTTTTATCCTTCAAAGAGACGAGGCTTATATTGGTGTTTTGATCGATGATCTTATAACCAAAGGAACGGAAGAGCCTTACAGGATGTTTACCTCTAGAGCTGAATACCGCACCTTGTTGCGCCAGGATAATGCGGATATTCGTTTAACGCCCATGAGCTATGCCATTGGCTTAGCTTCGAAGGAGAGGTACGAAAGGGTCCTTAAGAAGCAAGAAAACACAGATGTACTGATTAATTTTTTGCAACAAACAAGCATTAAACCGCAGGAAGTAAATACACTGTTGGCTGAAGTGGAATCTGCACCGATACAACAGTCAATGAAAATGTACAAAATAGCTGCTAGACCTCAGTTGTCATTTAAAGATGTGGAGTCTTTTCCCAAAGTGAAGGAGTTTATTGAGGACAATGGGTTTGATGACGAAGTACTCGAACAGGCAGAAATACATATCAAATACGCTGGCTATATAGAAAAGGAAAGGAATAATGCAGATAAGCTGAGTCGTCTGGAGAATATCAAGATTCCTGATGACTTTGATTACCATAGAATAAAGTCAATGTCTTTTGAGGCGCGTGAAAAACTTTCTAAAATCAGACCAATTTCTATATCACAAGCCGCTAGAATCTCAGGTGTTTCTCCCAGCGATATTTCTATTTTGTTGGTTTATATGGGTCGCTAATAGGAGAATGTTTCACGTGAAACATGAATAGACGAATGTATGAAAAAAGAAGATTTGCTGTCAGTTTTGGGCCATGATGAATTAGAAATATATTTAGAAAGCAAAGATTATTCCGTATCAAAGGAGCCCTTTACTTTGATGCTGGACAAACAGTCCGATCTGCTTATTACCCATCCGAAACCGACTCTTTCTCAGTTGCCAAAATATTACGAAAGCGATGAATATATCTCCCATACTGACGGCAATCAAACTTTAATTGAAAAGGTTTATCAAATAGTAAAAGGAATTGCCATTAAGAATAAAGTTAAGTTAGTGGCAAACTGGATTCAAAAGGGAGAATTTCTGTTAGATGTCGGATGTGGAACTGGAGATTTTTTAAAAGCGTGTGCGGCCAATAAATGGCATGTTTTAGGCATAGAACCAAATAATTCTGCCAAAAATTTAGCAGAGCAGAAGTTGGGTCTGGAAAGAGGTTCAGCGATTTTTTCTTCTTTAGAGGAAATGTTAGGAAAGAATAGTTCAAAACAATTAGACGGTAAATTTTCAGTCATCACTCTTTGGCACGTTTTAGAACATGTTCCAGAACCGCTCGTTTATCTAAATTCATTAAAAGGTCTGCTCAAACCAAACGGAAGAATTATTTTGGCTTTACCGAATTATAAAAGTCACGATGCTGCTCATTACGGAATTTTTTGGGCCGCATATGATTTACCCAGACACTTGTTTCATTTTTCTAAAAAATCGGTTTCTTTTTTTGCCCGTGAAGTAAACATGAAAGTGGAAAATGTTTTACCCATGCCTTTTGACGCTTTTTATGTTAGTTTATTATCCGAAAAATATGCGAAAGGAAAAACAAACTATTTCTCGGCCTTATACAGAGGATTAGTATCGAATAGAAAAGCGAAATCTTCGGGAGAGTATTCTTCTCTCATTTACATCCTTAAAAAGGAGTAAAACTAAATTTAAGGAGTTTTGAGCGCTTTTTTCGATAAAACTAAGCAAATCTATGTTTGCCAAAAAAAGGCCTCTTAAAACTTCTTAAAACAATTCAAAAACTATAAAGAAATATTATTGAAATTTATTAATAATAAGTATTGTTTATATACTTGTTGATAGGTTTAAAATGAAAAAAATGCTTTTTATGTATTTTGCATAATTCAATTTTTTACATTTGCCACCTAAACTAAAATTATTTATAATGAGAAAATTATTGGGTGTTATAATACTACTTGTTTTCATGACTTCTTGTAATGAGCAAAAAATTGCCTTTGTCGATTTTGAAAAAGTTGTAAAAGAATACAACGGCTCAATTGAAGCTGAAAAAGAAATGAAAGCTGAATCAGATCAATTATCTGCCGGATTAGATCAAATGGCTAGCGAGTTTCAATCGAATGTACAGAGCTACCAACAAAAAATGGAAGGACTTTCTGCTACAGCCAGGTCTGAACAAGAACAAGTTTTAATGCAACAACAGCAACGCTTGCAGCAACAACAGCAAATGGCGCAACAGCAACTACAGGCCAAAGGCCAGGAGAAAATGGATCAAATTAACGGTGAAATTGAAGCTTATATTAAAGAATATGCGCAAAAAAATGGGTACGCCTTTGTCTTAGGAACTACCGATATGACCAATACTGTACTATTTGGAGATGAGAAGTTTGATTTAACCGATGAAGTGATTGAAAGTTTGAACAAGCGTTCTGAGGTTACAGAAACAGTTGTTGAGGAGGTTACTGAAGAACCTGCGGAAGAACCAGTAAACAACAACTAAAACACTGATATACAGTTGTATAACATGTAGTTATCAAAAAATCAGCAATTTGAGCCGGGCAATTCGCCCGGCTTTTTTGTTTTTTAGAATTTATTGTTGGCATACATACTTATTCTTTAAAATCAACGTTATTAACATACTGTTGATTACTTTTTTTCTCCCCCGTATTAGTTTTAATTGATCGTTTATCGAATTTATTTAGAGATATAAAGTATTAATATAGAAATGTTTAACAAGATTTTGGTTATGAAAAAGTTTATTCTATCACTTCTAATTTGTTTTGGATATGTATCGCTCAGCGCACAATCAAACGGGAATTATCAAATTAAATTTTTAGAAGTAAATAGAGATAATTCTGATTATGCGGTGGCGTTATTAGATGAAAATAAAATTGTGTTTACTTCAGAAGGAAATGCAGATTCTGAAAGAGGAAATAGAAACCCTCGAAAAAAACTTTATATAGGAGATATGGATTTCGATGGTGAAATTCTAAATGTGACGAAAATAGATAGAGAAGATTCGAATAAATATAACACAACAGGTGTCTCGTATACCAAAGATCAGAAGACTGTATACTTTAGCAGAAACAAACATGCCAGAAGTAAGTCGCAGCAGAGAAAATCCAAAAATCAAAGAATGGAAATTTTTCGGGCCAAGGTAGATGAAAATGGAAAATGGAGAGATATTGAGAAATTACCTTTTAATGATAAGCAAAGCTCTACCGGATATCCGGCTCTAAGTCCTGATGGGAAAAAATTATACTTTGTTTCAGATAGATTACCTTCCCAGGGAGGAAATGATATTTTTGTGGTAGACATAAAGAACGAGACGGATTTTGGCGTTCCTCAAAATTTAGGTAATACCATCAACACCTCAGGCAATGAAACAACTCCATTTGTCAATTCAAACAATATCATGTACTTCGCAAGCGACGGCCATGAATCTAAGGGAGGCTTAGACATTTTTGCAGCCGAAGTTTTTGATAACCACGTTTCGGAAGTTTACCATTTGGAAGAGCCGATCAATAGTTTAAATGATGATTTTGCCTATATCATTAATGACCAAACAAATACCGGCTATTTTACTTCCAATCGTTTGCAAGGAAATGAAAATAACGATCTATACGCTTTCAATTTAGAAAAAGATAAGTCTTTGGAAGACTGTTTTATTACAGTTGAAGGTTTAGTAAAAGATAAAAACACACAAGCACTACTCAAAAACGCAAATGTTGAATTATTCGATTTGAACAATAATTTGATCGAATCTATTCAAACAACTGATGATGGTTTCTATTCATTTAAAGTTCCTTGTAGTGAAGAGTACAATTTAGTTGGAAACTCTGCAGATTACAAAGAGCAAAAACAAAGAATTGAAATTCTTGAAAATAATTACCACAAGATTTTACATTCTAATTTGAACCTGACCAAATTGATGAAAAATGAAGTGGACGAAAGCAAAGATCTATCTAAAATATTGAACTTGGCACCGATTTATTTCGACTTTGACAAAGTTACCATTAGGTCAGATGCACGTTCAGAGCTGGATAAGATTGTGAAGATCATGAAAGAGTATCCCGAAATTACTGTTGAAGCAAATGCACATACAGATTCTTGGGGACCTGCAGCCTACAACAAAGTATTATCCGAGAGAAGAGCACAATCTACCATAGATTACATTATTTCTCAGGGAATCGATCCTTCAAGAATTAAAGGAAAAGGTTATGGAGAAGAGAGGTTATTGAATGACTGTGAAGATCCTGGAAACTGTTCAAGAGCAGAAAATCAGCTCAACAGAAGAACTGAGTTTATCATCACAAGCTCGGCCACCAGTATCCGACTTGATATTCACAAGAAAGTCAATAAAGAGGTTGCTGAAATAAAACCGGCAAAAGGGATTGAAACTTCTGGTAGATCAGTGGCAAAGGTAAAAGTGAACAAAGGAATAGAGAAAACCGAAGTGAAGAAATCACCTAAAAGAGTTATCGCAGAGGCTACTGTTCCAAAAACTTTGATGGAAACTGAAAAAGCAGGTCTGAACAGAAATCAAATAATGGCTGTAAAAAGTCAAGACTCACCAGTAATTGTAAATGAACCTGTTGTAGCTGATGTCGTGAATTCCAAAACCGAAGTGAAGAAATCACCTATAAAAGTTGTCGCAGAGGCTACTGTTCCAAAAACTTTGATTGAACCGGAAAAAGCGGATCAGAACAAGAATCAAAAAATGGCTGTCAAAAGCAAAGGAGTGCCCGTAATCGTCAATGAAAAGGATGTAGCTGATCTAGGGAATTCCAAAACAGAAATGGCGTCAATTGATCCAAATATCAAACCAAGTCCGGTAGAACCAAAAGAGGAAGAAACCGTGCTTGACGAGAATGTTGAAATTCTGAGTGAAAAATGGGTCATTGCAAAAGAAGAAGAACAGCCAAAATCATATGGCAAAGTAACAGTGTCAAATGTCACGGCTGAACCAAATAGATCACAGAACAAAGCATTGAATCATATAGAGAACGAAAAGTTAAAGATTGATGAAAAACTAAAGGTCCTCGAGCAGAAATACGATGAAGTGCTGGCTAATAACCCAAGTAAAAAGCAATCCTATTTCGATGAAAAGGAAAAGATCACTGCTTTGAGAAATGAAGTGAGCGAAGCAAATGATATTGGATATTCAAACATCATACAATACAATAACCAGATCATTTCGTTCAATAAAACCTACCAGCGTTTGCAGGGAGCGGAAAATAAAAATATTCCGACGGAAAATGAGAATATCATCGTTATTTCAGAAACTGTACCCACAAAAAAAGATGGTAAGAGTAATGTAACCGTCTTTATGGAAGAGCAGAAGGAATTGACCATTGAAAAACTAAATGAAATTGAGAAAAAGTTTGTGCATGCAAAAAATATGAAACCGGAATATGCAGAGAATTGCATAGAAGAAATAAATAAAATAGATGAGTTTAGGAATGAGGTGCGAAGCAATAGTGCTCCGAACTGGGATAATATCGTGGCGTATAAAAAAACCATCAATACTTTTCATAAGAGTTACAAAGATTTGATGCTGCAGGCCAATGGCGGAATTTCTGCGAGAGATGCCAGATTCAAAGACAATTCTGTGGCAACCACCAGAATACCCTAGATTAAATGTTTTAAAAGTATTAACGCAAAACCAAGATTATTAAATCGTCCCAAAAAATGGGAAAATTGTGCTATCGAAAAAGAGTTGGTTTTATTTTGGTGACCCCGAACGATTCGTTCGGGGTTTTTTTTTGTAATTATAATCAGCTTTCATTGAATGTAATATCTTTGGAAAAAAAATATAAGATTGGTTCATCTGAGGGTTTTTATTTATTCAAGTCTTTTATTTTGTTCTGCAATAGCTTTTTCCCAACAAGATTTTAGCAATCTATGGGAAGATCATTATTCTTATAATAATGTGAAGGATTTTGTGGCACAGGAAGATCGGATTTTTGCCGCGGCAGATAATGCGGCTTTTATCTATAACGAAAATTCAGGATCGATAAAAAAATTCTCTTCAGTATTTGGTTTATCAGGCAAAACAACCACTTCAATTATTTTCAGCGAAATAGCCGATAGTTTTGTTTTGGGCTATGAAACTGGTTTGATAGAAATTGTAGATAGCAACGGAAATATTCGATTAGCCAACGACATTGAGCGACTGGATATTTCGGGTCAAAAACAGATCAACCACATCGATAAATACGAAGACCTGATTTATTTATCTACTCCTTTTGGCATTGTAGAATACAATATGGAAAGTCTTCGTTTTGGCGACACATTTTACATAGGAGCAGGTTCTGTACCTGTTTTTATAAATGAAACAACGGTTTACAACAAGACCATTTTTGCCGCTACTGCAGAGGGAATCTTCTCAGCCAATGTGGAGGATCCAAACCTGATAGACTTCAACAATTGGAAACAACCAACAGGAGAATTACGCGGAAATTTTTCTTCGATATGCGTTTTTAATAATAGGTTGTTTACGGCAAAGGGAAATATGCTTTATGAAATGTTGGACAATATTTTATTTCCTATTGAAACATTTAGTGAGAATATAATCGAACTGAACTCCTCAGACCAATTTTTAAGTGTTACCCTTAATAGGATTGCCATTGTTTTAAGCACAGATCTTCAAATACTGGACAAAGCGGGGAACGGGAATGGATATCGTTTTAGTTTGAACACTTCTTTTGCCCAAAACGGTGAATTTTATTTAGGGACAAAGGAATTTGGCATTCTCAAAAAAAAGTTTTTTTCAGGCGTTTATGAGGAAATTCATCCCGAAGGCCCTTCTTCCAATCAAGTTTTTTCGATTGAGGCTCAAAATGGAAATTTATGGGTTGTTTATGGTGGCTATGATGCGGCTTTTACCCCGCTAAATAAACAATCCGGTTTCAGTCATTTTAAAGAATCTGAAAATAGTTGGATCAACCGCAATTTCGACCCTTCATTTCCGGCCTTGGATTTAGTAAACGTCACCCTCGATCCGGATAATGAAGAAAGGGCCTATATCAGTTCTTGGAATAGCGGAATAATGGTTGTTGAAAATGATTTGCCCGAGGTCATTTGGAATGAGACGAATAGCGGTTTGGAGGATCTCTATCCACCCGGCAGTCCAAATACGAGTATTAGAATTAACGGAACTGCATTTGACAATTCCGGTAATTTTTGGGTCGCGAATGCCTGGATTCCCAACAGGTTAAAAAAATTAGAGACAAATGGCAATTGGAAAGCCTTTGATTTGAGCTCGGTCATTACCAATGAGGCCTTTGGTCTAACTGAACTTGTCATAGATCGAAGCAATAATATTTGGATAGGCTCCAGAAGAAATGGGGCCTTGGTTTATCAGGAAAATGGCAACTTAAAAAAAGCCCTGATCACCGAAAGTTCGAAAGGGGCTTTGCCAGATCTTAATGTGATAAGTCTTGCCGTTGACAGAAATAATCGCGTTTGGTTAGGTACTAGAAAGGGATTAGCTGTTTTTTCAGATCCGTCCAGTTTGTTTACAGAAGAAATTTACGCTGCAGAACCCATTATTGTTGAAGATGATGGCATTCCTAAACGCCTGCTCGGAGATCAGCCCATCAACACCATCGCCATCGATGGAGCAGATAATAAATGGTTCGGAACTGATACAGGCGGGGTGTTAAGTACGAATGGATCAGGACAAGAGACATTATTTAATTTTAACAAAGATAATTCGCCACTCGCTTCGAATAGAATTTTAAAAATATCGATAGACAATTCATCAGGGAAAGTATATTTTGCAACAGATAAGGGTATTGTGGCTTTTAAAAACAACGTTTCTCCTTATGGGGAAACTTTGGCGGAGGTTTATGCGTATCCAAATCCCGCGAAAAGCGAACACGAGACAGTAACTATAGACGGTAGAAATGGAACACATTTACCCAGAGGAACGAATGTAAAAATTTTAGATGTGGCGGGTCGTCTTGTCTTTGAAACAAACGTGATCGAGAGCCAATCGGCCAATGGAGGCAAGGTAGTCTGGAATAAAAAAAATCTTGCCGGAAGGCAGGTCGTTTCAGGAGTTTATGTTGTTTTGTTAACCTTGCCCGACACATCTGAAACGTCAATGACGAAAATTGCCATTATCAATTGATATGACTTCTAAAACAAAAGCCATTGTAATTTCAACAGTCAAATTTGGTGATAGCGATCTGATCGTAAAATGCTTTACACCCAATGGCTTAAGATCCTACTTGCTAAGGCGCATTTATTCGAGTAAGAACAAGCAGATTTCAATTGCGCATTTTCAAGCCCTGAACTTATTAGAAATTTCAGGGAGTGACAAAAAGAACGGGCAATTAAATGCAGTAAAAGAAGTGAATATTGATGTAGTGTATCACAGTATTCCCGGGGATATTTACAAGCAAAGCATGGCTATTTTTATGGCAGAGGTGCTGTCCTCTGTTATTTGGGAAGAAAGCGATAGCCTGGATTTGTTCAATTTTTTACACACCGCTTTTCAATGGTTAGATGAACACCAAAATACGGCAAATTTTCACCTCGTTTTTCTTCTGAAATTAACACAGTACCTGGGATTTTATCCTGAAACTAAAAATAGCGACTTTCAATTTTTTAATTTACTCGATGGAATTTTCACAAAGACCTATGAACAAGAGACTTGCATAGATGGGCCTATTTTAAATGTTTTTAAAACGTTAATCGGCATAAATTTTGATAGCATGGAAGAGTTAAAATTAAGTGCCAGTTCCCGTCAAATAATTTTAGAGGTTTTAATGAAATATTATCAAATCCACCTGTCTGGATTTCGGAAACCGAAATCATTAGAAATCTTCAAAGAGTTATTTCACTGATATGAAGAATCTCCTAACTTTTTTGCTGATTTTTGTGGGTCAATTGATAGTTGCTCAGCATTGTTTTGTTTTTGATAAGGACACCGGTTATCCCATTCAAAACGTATCAATTACCAACGAAATGAATGACAAAGTTGTCCTTACAGACAAAAATGGTAGAGCTGATTTATCGTCTTTCTCAGAAATGGACATTTTATTTTTTACCCACATTTCTTATGTGGAATTAGAGATTCTAAAAAAGCATATTGTCAATACCGATCTAAAAGCTTTTATGCAGTTTAAAGCAGAGTCTCTAGATGAAGTTTTTTTATCGGTAACCAAGAATTCTGAGAGCCGTTCCAGGATTGCAGAACAAGTAGCCGTTTTTTCAATTCAAGATATTCAAAGGTTTTCACCTCAAAACTCTGCGGATATGCTTAGCGATATTCCCGGTATCAGGGTACAAAGAACTCAGTTTGGAGGAGGAAGCCCCGTCTTACGAGGAATGGAATCGAATAGAGTTTTGTTAGTAGTTGACGGAGTGCGCATGAATAACGCTATTTACCGGAAAGGACATCTTCAAAACTCGATCACAGTTTCACCGAATATCTTAGAAAGAACTGAAGTTATTTTTGGACCATCTTCGGTAATTTATGGATCTGATGCATTAGGGGGAGTTGTACATTATTACACCAGAAAACCGAGAATTAGCGAAACTCAAAGAACCAATGTCGATTTTATGACCAGATACAGCTCAGTAAATAATGAGTTTACTTCCTATGGTGGCATTGAACTTCAATTTCCAAAATTCGCCTCATTTACCGCAATCAGTTATAGCAATTTTGGCGATTTAAGGATGGGTAAAAACAGGAGACACGGATTTGAAGATTGGGGAAAACAATATTTTTATTCAGATAATACCGATCATTTTTACAATCCAAATCCTGTTGAAAATGACAGTCCCAGTATACAGAGGAATATTGGCTATGAACAAGTAGACATTTTACAGAAAGTTACTTTGCCCGTATCAAAAAATACGGATATTTTGTTCAATCTACAATACAGCACTTCTTCAGATATACCCCGATATGACAAATTAAATGAGTATGGCGGTGACGGATTAAAGTATGCAGAATGGCATTATGGCCCGCAGAACAGATTTTTGTTGTCTACCCAATTATTGCTAAATCCAAACAGATCCTATATGAAAACCGGGGCGATTACCCTGGCATATCAGGATATTGAAGAATCGAATGTAGAAAGGAGATTTTCAAATTTGGACAGGAGTTCCGAACTGGATAACATTGATGTGTTTAGCATTAATGCAGATTTTAGTACACCACTCAATAATGAATCGAAACGGGTGTTTTCTTACGGAGCAGAACTTACCTACAACGACGTTACTTCTACATCGCTGGGAGAAACTTTAGAGGTTGAAGGCAATAAAATTACCGGGGTATCAGGGTATTACAATACCCCTACCAGATACCCTGATGGGGGAAGTGACTATACCAGTATGGCGGCTTATGTAGATTTCAGACAAGATTTATCTCCGCAAGCTACCCTTAACACAGGGGTGAGATTAACACATACAGACCTTAATGCAAAGTGGATTGATTCTACTTTTTTTGATTTACCCTATGATAAAGTACAACTCCGAAATACGGCTGTAACACTTACGGCAGGCTATATTTATAAACCAACCACAGACTGGCAAATTAACGGGGTCTTTTCTTCGGGGTTCAGATCTCCCAATATTGATGATATCGGTAAAGTGAGAGAAAAAAGAGGCAAAGTGTCTGTTCCAAACACTGATCTGAGACCGGAATATGCCTATAATTTTGAATTGGGGCTCAACAAATTTTTCTTGAACCGAAATTATTATTTGAGTTTAACCGCTTATTATACCTTGTTAGACGATTATATTTACCGCGCTCCTCACAAAATCAATGGCAGCAGCACCATTATCTATGAAGGGGAGGAGTTGGAAATGACTGCCAATGTGAATATGGACAAGGCCTATGTTATTGGAAGTACTTTATTGTTCAAGGGCAACTTTACCAAAACTTTGACTGCAAACGCTTCAGTGACAGTGACCAAAGGTGAGGCCCTGGATACGGGCGAACCTATGTCTTCCATCCCGCCAATTTTTGGAAACGTCGGCTTGGATTATAATAAGAACAGATGGGATTCAGGTTTGTATTTTAGATTTAATGGCAGAAAAAAACTGAGTGAGTATAATTTAGAGGAGGGAATTGACAATGTGGAGGAAACACCTTTTATAGAGGAAACACAAATGTATTATGGCACACCCTCATGGATGACCTTGGATTACTATTTGAGATACAGGATAACAAGTCAAATTCACCTGCAGGCAGGTGTTGACAATATATTTGACGAGCACTACAAAGAATTTGCTTCCGGTATAAGTGCGCCCGGAAGAAATTATGCTTTAACCGTTTCAGCAAGTTTCTAATTCATCTACCGATACTCTTTGGTCTATTCCATTGAGATCATTAAAATTGATACTTTTGTATCAATAATCCACTTATACTTTGTTAGAGCAATTTACAGACCACCTTCGATTACAGTTTCCAGAACTTTTTGGAACAAAGAATTTGCTCGCAATTTCGGGGGGGATGGACAGTGTTGTTTTGGCGGATTTGCTCAAAATTAACCAGATCGATTTTTCCTTTGCCCATTGTAATTTTCAGTTGCGAGGCGACGAATCTGAAAAAGACGAAACTTTTGTAAAAGAACTAGCCAAAAAATATAGCCTTACCTGTTTTACTCAAAAATTTGACACAGACCAATACGCAATAGATAATCGACTTTCTACCCAAATGGCAGCGAGAGATTTGCGTTATAATTGGTTTAAAGACCTCATAGAAACAAAGAAATTGGATTATGTAATCACTGCACATCATGCGGATGACGAATTGGAAACTTTTTTTATTCATTTTTTAAGAGGAAGTGGATTGGATGGTTTTTTGGGGATTCCTTCCAAAAATGAATACATCAGAAGGCCATTGCTGCCTTTTCGCAGAAATGATATTGAAGATTATGCAATCAGTAAGCAATTAATTTGGAGAGAAGATGCCTCAAATGCAGAGATAAAATACGAAAGAAATAAAATTAGACATCTCATTATTCCTGAGTTGCTTAAAATACAGCCTCAATTGCATAAAGTATTTACGAAAACCCAAAGTAATTTAAGGCAAAGCCGATCATTAATAGACCAATTCATCAATAAAGCAAAAGGACAAATTTGTCATTATGACGAAAACAATTCTTTGAAGATCAATTTGGAGCAACTGGCAAATTTTTCTGATTCCAAAGCTGTGTTATATGAAATTTTAAAGGACTTTGGTTTTACAGATTGGAAGAGCATTGAAGAATTGAGAACGGCTCCAACAGGGAAAAAGATCATTTCGAAAAATTATATCTTATTGAAAAACAGGGAAGAATTAATTCTTTATCCAAACAATAAAGAATATGCAGAAACCGAAATTTTGATCGATAGCCTGCCGGTTTACCATGTAATTGGGAGCAAAGTGTTGAGAAGCGAGAAGTTGACAAAAGGGGTTCATCTGGTTGCGGATCTCAATAAGAATCAGATCATTCTTGATGCCGATAAATTAAAATTTCCCTTGTCTGTAAGAAAATGGAAAAAAGGCGACTATTTTTATCCAATTGGTTTAAACGGTTCTAAAAAGTTGAGTAAGTTTTTTAAAGACCTCAAACTTTCTATCCTCGAAAAGGAAAATATTTGGTTACTTTGTTCCGATAATAGAATTATTTGGGTCATAGGACTGAGAATGGATGACCGTTTTAAGATAGACCCGAACACAAAAAATTGTTTAAAATTTGACATCAGCGATGGTTAGAAAACCCCTTCTTATTCTCCTATTATTTTTATCTGTTTTTACCCTTCATGCGCAAATTTTTGATCCGGTTAAATGGGAAACATCGGTTGAAAAAATTACGGATAGCGAGTTTAACCTAATTCTTAAAGCCAATATAGAATCAAATTGGCATTTGTATGCTCAAAAAATTCCTGACAACGGACCAATTCCTACGACGATTAGTTTTGAGGCTGTGGGAAAAGATGTTGAATTAATTGGAGAAACAACGGAAGGAGAAGGTCACGAGGCGTTTGACGAGGTCTTTGAAATGGACATTAAATATTTTGAAGGCGAAGCTGTTTTTGTTCAAAAAGTGAGGCTATTGAACAAAGAAACATCCTCAATTAATGGATCTGTAGAATTTATGGTCTGCAATGATAAGAATTGTTTACCACCAACCTCTGAAGACATCATTTTTAACTTAAACACAGAGTCCCAGATTTCTACATTTACAACGAGTGAGAACAGTAATGTCATAAGTGGAGTCACAAAATCAGAACCTGATGTAAAAAGCAATGTAAAAAAGCAGATAAAATCGAACAACCCCAAAAAGTCAAATAAGAGTTTGTGGAGCTTATTCTTTCTATCTTTTATTGCGGGATTTGCAGCTTTATTGACCCCTTGCGTGTTTCCAATGATTCCTATGACAGTGAGCTTTTTTACCAAACAGAGCAAAAACAGAGCTTCAGGTATCAGAAACGCAATTATTTATGGGATCTCAATTATCGTATTATATGTAGGTTTGGGAACGATTATTACGGCCATTTTTGGTGCAGATTCTCTCAATGCACTGTCTACCAATGTTTGGTTTAATATTATTTTCTTTCTTTTACTCGTTGTTTTTGCCATTTCATTTTTGGGCGCTTTCGAAATTACTTTACCGAGCTCCTGGGGAACCAAAGTTGATTCTCAGGCAGATAGAGGTGGTTTTGTAGGCATCTTTTTTATGGCCTTGGCTTTAGCGATCGTCTCATTTTCTTGTACAGGGCCAATTGTTGGAACGGCCCTGGTAGCTGCGGCGGCACAGGGAGGGATTGCTCCTGTGATCAGTATGTTCGGCTTTTCTCTGGCTATCGCATTGCCTTTTGCACTTTTTGCCGCCTTCCCGGGCTGGCTGAACTCTCTGCCAAAATCAGGAGGCTGGCTGAATACGGTAAAGGTTGTTTTAGGATTTTTAGAACTGGCTTTGGCCTTCAAATTTTTATCGAACGCAGATCTGGTTTTACAAGCCCATTGGTTAGAGCGGGAGGTCTTCCTGGCAATTTGGATCGCGATTTTCGGCTCTTTAGCTTTATATCTATTTGGAAGTATAAAATTGCCTCATGATTCAGTTCAAAACCATATTTCAGTGGGAAGATTTTTAGTTGGATTGGTCGTATTAACCTTTACCATCTACATGATTCCCGGCTTATGGGGCGCTCCGCTTAAACTCATCAGTGGTTTTCCGCCTCCTATGCAATACAGTGAGTCACCCAATGGTCTCGGTGCAGGCTCAGTGGCGACTGAATTAGGGGATGATTTGCCGGAAAGCGCACATCTGGGTCCGCATGGAATCGTTGCATTTTTGGACTATGAAGAAGGCTTGGCCTACGCTAAAAAAGTAAATAAACCTGCGATGATCGATTTTACAGGGCACGCCTGTGTAAATTGTAGAAAAATGGAAGAAAAAGTATGGTCAGATCCTGAAGTATTGGACGTTTTAAAGAATGACCTTGTTTTAATTTCTCTTTATGTAGATGATAAACGGGAATTACCTGAGGATGAGCAATACGAATCTGAGATTACGAATAAAAGAATAGAGACCATAGGAAATAAATGGAGTGAGTTTCAGATTAAAAAGTATGCGGCTAATGCGCAGCCTTATTATGTTTTAATAGACCATAATGGAGAAAATTTAAACGAGTACTCTGCCTATAATCCCGATATCGAAGAATATTTAGCCTGGTTAAAAGAAGGAATAGGTAATTTTAAATCGAATTGATTTCCGGTGTCATAAAATAATGAAGAGAATTGTTTTCCTATTTCTGTTTTATTCATTTGCACTAGGGGCACAAAACAATCTTCCCTTCAAAAAGGGGGAATTATTGACTTATCAAGTTTCTTATGGACTGGTTAATGCGGGGATTGCCAATCTCGAATTGAAGAAAGAATCTCTCGATGGCAAAAACTATCTACATATCATTGGAACTGGAGTTACAACCGGAATTACTGATTTCTTTTTTAAAGTAGAGGATAGATACGAATCCTATTTTGACCCGGAAACGCTTAGACCATATCGATTTATTAGGAAAATCAAAGAAGGCGGCCATACAAAAGACAAGGAAATATACTTTGACTTTATAAAGAATGAGGCAAAAGTCATCAATCATAAGAAGAACAGAACGGAATACTTCCCCATAGAAAAAGATATTTTGGACATGCTTTTTTCTGCCTATTATTTCAGGGCCATGGATTTTACTAAACTAAAAGAAAATGATGTCATAGACCTGAAAATGTTTTATGATGAAACTACCTACCCCTTTCAGCTTAAAGTATTAGGAAGAGAGTTGGTAAAAACAAAATTCGGCAAGATAAGCTGTCTAAAAGTTATTCCGCTTGTGGAGAGGGGAAGGATTTTTAAAGAAAAGGAAAGTTTAACACTATGGTTTTCTGATGATGAGAACAAAATTCCGATCAAATTGAAAGCATCCATACTCGTGGGAAGTATTGATATGGAATTGGAGAATTACAGCGGTTTGGCTCATCCGCAAAGCACTATTTTTAACTAAATTATAAGCCTAAATGTGTATAAATTAATTAGTTTTGCACAAAATACCTGGGGAAGTTGAAAAAGATAATCATTACGAGTTTTGCCTTACTGGCACTTTTTTCCTGTAAAAATGATCAGGAAGAAACCAAAGAGATTGTAGAATTTGTTGAAGAAGTGCAACCTGAAATTATAGAAGAGTTCGGTTATATTCTCAACGACTTTAAAGTGATCAAAGATACGATCCGTTCAGGTGAGACCTTTGGAGAAATTTTATACAGAAACCACGTCGACCATCCCGAAATCTTTAAAATAGCCGAAATGGCCAGGGATACATTTGACATTCGAAAATTGGTCGCCGGAAAACCATATACCATTTTAGCAAAAAAAGATTCTACAGAAAAGGCACAGGTTTTTATTTACGAACCAAATAAGATAGAATATCTCATTGTTGACTTTCGAGACAGTATTCAAACCCAGTTTGGAAGAAAGGAAGTAAAGGTTGTTACGAAAACAGCTTCGGGTGTGATCAATTCCTCTTTGTCAGAAGCAATGGAAGCGCAAGGGTTAAATTACATTTTAGCTCATGAAATGTCTGACATTTATGCGTGGACGATCGATTTTTTTCACTTGCAAAAAGGAGATAAGTTTAAATTGATCTACGAAGAAAAATATATTCAGGACACGATTCCTGTTGGGATAGGGGTTATCAAGGCTGCTTTTTTTGAACACAAAGAAAAACCGATCTACGCGTTTAATTTCGTCACAGACTCTACCAAAAACACCAATGATTATTACGATGATCAGGCAAAAACACTTAGAAGACAATTTCTAAAAGCTCCGTTGCAGTTTAGCAGAATTTCTTCAAGGTATAACCCAAACAGGAGAATCAAATATTATGGGTATAAATTAAAACCACATCTGGGAACAGATTTCGCGGCACCAAAAGGAACGCCTATTTTAAGTACGGCAAATGGTACGGTGATCGCGTCGACCTATAACCCGGCAAACGGGAATTATGTCAAGATCAAGCACAACGCCACTTACACGACTCAATATTTGCACATGAGTAAGCGAAAAGTTAAAAAGGGAGATTTTGTCAAGCAAGGTGATGTCATCGGATATATTGGAATGACAGGCAACACTTCTGGTCCGCATGTGTGTTATCGTTTTTGGAAAAATGGCAAACAAGTAGATCCGCTTCGCGAAAAGTTGCCATCAGCCGAACCCATTAAAGAAAGTATCAAAGACCAATACCTTACGTATATTAAACCTATAAAATCTGCATTGGATCAAATCCCGGTACCTGCCGAGGAAATGGCAATGATAAATGAATAAAACTGCATAAATGGCACTTAAAAACATCAACCCAACTCATACTAAGTCTTGGAAATCTTTAGAAGCACATTACCAATTGGTAAAAGATGTGCCTATGAAAACCCTTTTTCAACAGGACAAGGAACGCAAAGAAAAACTTTCCGCTTCCTTTGAAGAAATAGATCTTGATTTTTCTAAAAACAGGATTGATGATAAAACATTGGAATTACTTTTAAATTTGGCCAAAGAGGCCGATCTAAAAGATGCCATTGAGAAATATTTTTCCGGAGATAAGATCAATACCACCGAAAACAGAGCGGTACTGCACACTGCACTTAGAAATCAAAAAAACAATCAAATTTTTGTAGACGGTTCAGATGTGATGCCCGAAGTAAAAAGTACGCTGACAAAAATCAAATCTTTTTCCGACAAAATAATAAGCGGTGAGCTAAAAGGCTATACAGGAAAGAATTTTACTGATGTTGTCAATATAGGTATTGGAGGCTCAGATTTGGGCCCCAGAATGGTAGTAGAAGGTCTGCAGTTTTACAAGAACCATTTGAACACGCATTTTGTCTCCAATATTGACGGGGATCATGTGTGCGAAACACTCAAGAAACTTGATCCTGAAACGACCTTGTTTGTCATTGTATCTAAAACCTTCACTACCCAGGAAACACTTACAAATGCAGAAACAATTCAGGCATGGTTCCTGAAAAAAGCACAAAAGAGTGATATCAAACACAACTTTGTGGCTGTATCTACTAATCTTCAAAAGGTAAAAGATTTTGGGATTGCCGAAGAAAATATTTTTACCATGTGGGATTGGGTAGGCGGAAGATATTCTTTATGGAGTGCGGTAGGGCTTTCAATAAGTTTATCTATTGGGTTTGACCAATTTCAAAATTTTTTGAAAGGCGGATTTGCCATGGATGAGCATTTTAGATCAGCTTCTTTCGACCAAAATTTGCCCGTTTTATTGGCGCTAATCACTATTTGGTACAATAATTTTTGTGGTTCAGAATCTGAAGTGGTTATTCCATATACCCAATACTTAGAGAATTTTGCTCCGTTTCTGCAGCAATTATCGATGGAAAGCAATGGTAAATCAGTTGACAGAGGAGGTAATCCGGTCACTTACCAAACGGGAAATATTATTTGGGGAAATACCGGGACAAATGTGCAGCACGCTTTTATGCAATTGTTGCACCAGGGGACAAAGATAATTCCTGTTGATTTTATCGGTTTCAAGGAATCTTTATTTGGAAACAAAGACCATCATAAAAAACTGATGGCGAATTTCTCTGCGCAGGCAGAGGCACTTTATGCCGGCAAGACCAAAGACGAAGTTTATTTGGATATGAAACTCCATAATCAATTGGATAAAGTAGAGCAATTATTACCTTTCAAAGTTTTTGAAGGAAATAAGCCTTCCAATACAATTTTAGTTAAAAAACTTACTCCCTATAACTTAGGTGCACTCATTGCTATGTATGAGCACAAGACATTCGCACAAGGTGTGATCTGGAATATTTTCAGTTTTGACCAATTCGGCGTGGAATTGGGTAAAGAATTAGCCAATAAGTTCCTGAAGGATAAATAGTTAACCAATGTTAACAATTTCTTAACACAATTGCCCATTATTTTAACAAAATAATGGGTTTTTGTTGTAATTTTGCGCCGTAAAATATTAACTCAAAACTAATTTTATGAAAAATTTTCCAAAAATTTTGGGACTCATTTTGTTTTTTACTGGTTCGGTTCTTTTTGCGCAGACAAAAATATCAGGAAAAGTAAATGACGAGAACGGTTCACTTCCCGGAGCAAATGTTGTGGTAAGGGGCACGTCGAACGGTACAACGACAGATTTTGATGGTAACTTTTCCCTTGAGGTTAATAACGGGAAAGGAGTTTTAGAAATCTCATTTGTGGGATTGGCAAATAAGTCAGTTTCTTTCAATGCTGCTGGCCAGTCAATTGATTTAGGCACCATCTTATTAAGTGCTGATGATAACGTATTACAGGAAGTAGTAGTGGTAGGTACAGGAGTTATTGACTTGGCAGAAGGCAGAGAAACACCTATTGCCGTGTCAACAATTAAAATTAAAGAAATTCAAACTAAAATTGGTGCACAAGATATTACCGCATCAATGGTGAACACACCCTCTGTTTATGTAGCCGGTCAGGCGGGAGGTTTCGGTGATTCTAGAATAGCAGTACGTGGTTTCGGTCAAGATAATACGGCATTCTTATTAAACGGACAACCGATTAACGGAATGGAAGACGGATTGATGTACTGGTCTAACTGGTCTGGTATGGCCGATATCGCAAATGGAATTCAGATCCAAAGAGGTTTAGGTTCCTCAAAATTAGCGATCTCCTCTGTAGGGGGTACTGTTAACTTTGTGACCAAAGCAACTGAGCAGAGAGAAGGAGGATTTTTTCAAACAGGTATTGCCAACGACAGTTATTTCAAAAATACATTGGGCTATAGCACAGGAATTCTTGATAATGGCTGGGGTGTAACTGCGATGTTAACACATTGGCAAGGAGATGGATATAATGATGGTACCAAAGGCCAAGGTCAGAACTATTTTCTTTCTATCGGATATAAATTAAACGAAAGCCACAATTTTAACTTTTTGATCACAGGCGCACCACAATGGCACGATCAAAACTTTACAAAACCTATTTCATCTTATTTAGAGTACGGAAAAAAGTATAACAACAACTGGGGTACTTTAGACGGAAAATATGAATCAGAAAGGAGAAATTTCTATCATAAACCAGTTGCTAACTTGAACTGGGACTGGATAATTGATGAAACTTCAACCTTGTCTACTGTACTATACGCCTCTTGGGGTAGAGGTGGTGGAACCGGAAACTATGGTTCAAGAGTTAGAACTGAAGATGGATTGGTAGATTTTGATGCCATTGTAGCCAATAACAATGCCGCAGGCGGTGAAGGGATGTTTGGAAACGGAACTTATTTAGTGAGAGCTTCAATGAACAACCACAACTGGTATGGGTTAGTTACAAATTATGAAAAGGAATTGAATGAAAATTTAACCCTAAATGTTGGAGCAGACCTTAGAACCTATTACGGGACTCACTTCAGACAAGTTGAAAACTTTTTAGAATTGAATAGTTGGACAGAGAGCAGAAGATTGAGAGATGATTCACATCAAACGGTTACAGATCCTGTTTTCAATACTGTAACTGAATCTTTCGCAGCAAATCCATGGACTGCCACTTTCAATACAATGCCGGAGGATCAAAGAATTGACTATGACAATAGTGAGCGTATTTCTTACGGAGGTATTTTTGGTCAGTTGGAATATGCAAATGATTTTTTCTCAGCGTTTTTCCAAGGTGCGGTTTCAACTCAAAGCCATCAGAGATTTGACAGATACGATTATTTGCCAGAATATAAAAATTCAGAAAAAGTAAATAACGTTGGATATAATGTGAAAGCGGGAGGTAGCTATAAAATTAATAGTCAAAACCAAGTGTACGTAAATACAGGTTATTATTCTCGTCAACCTTACCATGACAATATTTATTTGAACTTCACAAACGAAATTAACCCGCTAACTGAAAATGAAAAAATATTTGGACTTGAAGCTGGTTACTCATTTAGAAGTAGAATTTTTAATGCCAATGTGAACCTATATAGAACCTCTTGGAAAGATAGAGTGACAACCAACACAAGAATTGCACAAGATGGTGAAACAATTGGTGGTATTGTTATTCCTGAGGGAACACAAATTTTCATTACTAATGAAGGTGTTGAGCAATTACACTCTGGAATTGAATTGGATTTTGGTGTTAGACCAATTGACAATTTAAATGTAAGAGGATTTTTATCAGTCGGAAATTGGGAATACAAAGGAGAAGTATTTACTACAATTCGCGATGAAGACCGAAACGTTTTGGATCGTACTGGACAAGATGTTGATGGCGGTAAAGTGGGAGACGCTGCACAATTTACAGCTGGTTTAGGGTTGAACTACCAAATAATACCAAGGTTATCGGTTGATTTTGACTGGAGGTATTATGATAACCTTTATGCAACAGTGAGTGCAAGAAAGAAAAATCTGGAATTGCCATCATATAACTTGGCTGATTTTGGTGTTTCTTACCGATTGCCATTAGGAAGTTCAGGTAAAAAATCTTTAGATTTTAGAGTTAACGTAAATAACGTTTTTGATACAGAGTATATATCAGAATTGAGATCAGCTAATTTTGCTGAGGCAGGTGATGAAACCTACAAAGGAATCAATGTATCTAACCAAGGTTATTTTGGTTGGGGAAGAACATGGAACGCTTCTGCAAGGTTCAACTTCTAAAATTCTTAACTTAAAAATAGAAAAACCCATTTACCTTGTGAATGGGTTTTTTTATTTGTATTAATTGTTAAATTTGCTTCCAACAAAAAATCTACTACTCATGTTAAAAATGTTACACTCTGGTTGGGCCTATATCGCTTTAATCGTCTTGGTTGTTGCTGTTGTCAATGCTGCAATCGGTTTTTTTTCTAAAAAGAATTTTCAGGAAAAAGACCTTCGCATACCCTTATTTACCCTTATTGTTTACCATATTCAATTGATACTGGGCTTGATCGCCTATTTTGCCTCAGCTCAGTTTGCCTATGTTAAACAAAATGGAATGGGAGCATCAATGGCCCAACCTGAAATTAGGATGATCATCGTCGAACATCCATTAATGATGATATTGGCCATTGTACTCATTACCATGGGTTTTTCAAAACACAAAAAACAAGCGACCGATAACGGTAAATTCAAAACGATATTTATGTATTACGGAATTGCACTTTTGTTTGTGTTGAGCAGAATACCCTGGAATCAATGGTTTTAATTTCTAAAGGGTTAATTTAGGATGTCATTTGTAGAAAAGCTTATTTCCATTCCATTAAGTATCTTACATTACTTCTTTTTTGGGTTGATCTTAGTGATTTTTTGGCCAATTCAATGGGTTTCTCTCAAGTTGGGAGGATATCAGGGGCACAAAAAGGCTGTCGATGTCATGAGTTTTTTCTTGGTAGGCACCTTATATTTATTGGGAACAAGGGTAACTTTTAGGAATAAGCAAGATTTACCACTTGACGCACCCTTAATCTTTGCCTCTAATCACCAGAGTATGCATGATATACCGGCTCTGGGCTTCTTTTTGCGCAAATATCACCCGAAATTTGTCTCAAAAATTGAATTAGGCAGAGGTATTCCCAGTATTTCTTTTAATTTGAGACATGGGGGTTCAGTCTTGATCGACAGAAAAGATGCAAAACAATCTCTGGGAGCATTGATGAAATTTGGAAAATACCTGGAAGACAATAAAAGATCGGCCGTTATTTTCCCTGAAGGGACAAGAAGTAGGGATGGAGTTCCAAAACGATTTTCTGAAAATGGATTAAAAATGATGATCAAAAAGGCCCCGTCATCATACGTTGTGCCGGTTACGATCAATAATTCATGGAGGATCGTACGATTTGGGAATTTTCCTCTCGGGGTTTTCGATCACTTGACTTTTGACGTACACGAACCTATTAAGTCAGACAGTATGCCGTTTGAAGAACTTTTTCAAAAGGTTGAAAAGGCTATAAAAGATGCCGTAATTGTTAATTGAGTTTTATTTCAAAATCATCCCGGTCCTCTAAAAAAGAAAATCTTTTTCTCGTTGTGAGGAGATGTTCTTTTTCTAAAGTAACAGATTGTGTTCCTTCTTCATTGTCTGGAAAAGACAAGATTGGAGTACCAAAAGCATCGTAAACAGCTGAATGCCCCGTGTAAATTAGTTCATTATCGTCTACACCAACCCTGTTTAAGCCAATGGCATAGCACAAATTTTCTATACTTCGCGCTTTTAAGAGCGTATCCCAGGCGCTAATGCGCGCATTGGGCCAGTTAGCCACAAAGAGCAAAACGTCGTATTCTGAGTCGTTTCTGGCCCATACAGGAAAGCGAAGGTCATAGCAGATCAAAGGACAAATTTTAAATCCCTTGTATTCAAATGTGATGCGTTTTTTACCTTTTTCAAAAACACGGTGTTCACCTGCATAAGAAAACAAATGGCGCTTGTCGTAAAACAAGGTCTTTCCATCAGGAAAAGCCACAATTAATCTATTGTAATAGTTGTCATTTTCTTTAATTAAAACAGATCCTATGATCAATGCATTTTTATGATTCGCTTTTTTGAGCATCCATTGTACAGTAGTTCCATCCATGGTTTCGGCCAGATGATTGGCATTCATGCTAAAACCGGTACTGAACAATTCGGGCAGAAGGATCATATCTGTCTGCTCGCTTATCGAATCTATCTTTTGATTAAAATGAATTCGATTTTCTTCCAATTTTTCCCAATGGATATCGGTTTGTACAAGAGTTACTTTAAGGGTATCATTTTTCATGGTCAGAGGTTTCTGAGTATTTCGGCCGCCTTTTCCAGCGTATCGTTTTTCTTGGCGAAACAAAAACGCAATAATTTCAAATCCTTTTTCGGACTATAAAAAACAGAAATAGGAATCGCGGCAATTTTATGTTTTATCGTTAAAAATTCAGCAAATGCTTCATCGTTCATATCGCTTATGTTTTCATATTGAAGCAACTGAAAATAGGTACCCCTTGAAGGGGTAAATGTAAACTTCGAGTTTTGTATGAGAGATAAAAAATAGTCTCTTTTTTGCTGGTAAAACTCGGGGACCGACAAATAATTGACCGGATTTTTTAAATATTCGGCTAAAGCTCTTTGAACTGGATGGTTAACACTGAAAACAACGAACTGATGGATTTTTCTGAATTCGTTCATCAGGATATCGGGTGCAGCGCAATAACCCATTTTCCAGCCTGTGTTGTGAAAAGTCTTTCCAAACGACCCAACAACAAATGCGCGGCTCACTAAAGAAGGAAAACGAGATACACTGTAATGAATTTCTCCGTCAAAAATGATATGTTCATAAACTTCATCACTCAAAATCAATATATTCGTTCCTTCTACAAATTGCTCCAATTTTTTTATATCCCCTAAACCGAGGATCGCTCCGGTTGGATTATGCGGTGAATTGATGAGGATCATTTTCGTTTTGTCATTCTTTACTGCCTCTACTTCTTCCCAGGGAATACTGTAATCCGGTAAACTTAAAGCAATTTCTCTTACGATTCCACCCTGTGCTAAAATGCTCGGGGCATAACTATCATAGGCCGGAGCAAAGATGATCACTTCATCACCGGGAAAAATGAAGCTGGACAAAATGGTATAAATGGCTTGCGTAGCGCCACAAGTAACAGTAATCTCAGTGTCCGGGTTGTAAGGATATTGATGAAGATGTTTAATTTTTTGCGAAATAGCTTCCCTCAACTCTATCAAACCGGGCATAGGCGCGTATTGATTATATCCCTCTTTCATTGCCTTTGTCACCAAATTGATCAATTCAGGAGAAGATGGAAAGTCCGGAAAACCCTGAGAAAGATTGATGGCATTTTGTTCTGCTGCCAATTTGCTCATTTTGGCAAAAATACTGGTTGGGATATCAGGAAGTTTAGTCCGCATAAAAATTACTAACTGCTATTTTAGAAGTCCAGTTGGTAGTTTTCAGAGAGTTCCTCGTCATCAGTAAAAGTAACGCCCAGATCCTCAATTAGTCCATCGTTTAAGTCGTAAACCCAACCATGAATAGCCAAAAATCTACCTTTTTGCCAGGCATTTTGTACTATACTTGTTTTGGCTAGATCAAAAACCTGTTCCTTTACATTCAGCTCAACAAAACGATTGAATTTCTTCTTCTCGTCTTTTATAGCGTCAAGGTCTTTTTGATGAAAACGATACACATCTTTCAAATGCCTGATCCAGTTATCAATGATGCCGTATGAATGATTGCTCATTGCAGCTTTTACACCTCCACAACCATAATGACCACATACAATAATGTGTTGTACTTCCAAAACATTTACGGCGTAATCCAAGACAGATAGCATATTCATATCGGTATGAATCACCATGTTTGCAATGTTGCGGTGTACGAAAACCTCACCGGCTTGTGCTCCTATTATTTCATTGGCAGGTACGCGCGAATCTGCACAACCGATCCATAATAAGGGAGGCTTTTGGCCTTCGGCCAGTCTTTTAAAAAAATTCGGGTCGAGGTTTAATTTATCTTGAACCCATTTTTTATTATTGTCTAGTAAGGATTGGTAAAAATCTGTTGACATATTTTATTTTTTTATAAATATAAGGCAAAAAGACGGGTCTTTAAAAACAAAAAACCGTTAAGGAAACTTAACGGTTTTTTTGTCATACAAAATAATTTAAATACTTGCTTTTAAATATTCTCTATTCATTCTGGCAATATTGTCTAAAGAAATACTCTTCGGACACTCCACTTCACACGCTCCAGTATTGGTGCAATTTCCGAAACCTTCTTCATCCATTTGTCTAACCATATTCAAAACCCTGTCAGCGGCCTCTATTTTTCCCTGTGGAAGCAGAGCAAATTGAGATACTTTAGCGGAAACAAATAACATGGCACTCGAGTTCTTGCATGAAGCAACACATGCTCCACAACCAATGCAAGCTGCAGCATCCATAGATAGATCAGCATCTCGTTTGGGAATAAGAATGGCATTCGCATCCTGGGTATTTCCTGAGGTGTTCACAGAAATATAGCCTCCGGCCTGCTGAATTCTTTCAAAAGCTGAGCGATCAACAATTAAGTCTTTGATTACCGGAAAAGCTTTTGCTCTAAAAGGTTCAATATAGATAGTATCACCATCATTGAACATTCTCATATGTAATTGGCAGGTGGTTACACCGCGATCCGGGCCATGCGCTTCACCATTGATATACATGGAACAGGTTCCGCAAATTCCTTCTCTACAGTCATGATCAAAGGCAACCGGGTCTTCACCCTTTGCTACGAGACTTTCGTTGAGGATGTCCATCATTTCTAAAAATGACATATGACCCTCTATATCGGAGATTTTATAGTCGACTAATTTGCCCTTATCTTGGGCATTTTTTTGTCTCCAAATTTTTAATGTAAGATTCATCTTTCCAAATAGTTTAAATTCAGACAATAAGTCTAAGTGTTTATTTATAAGACCTTGTTTTTAATTCAATGTCTTTAAATTCGAGATTTTCTTTGTGTAAAATGGCTTCGCTCGGTTTTCCTGTGTATTCCCATGCGGCGACATAAGCGAAATTTTTATCGTCTCTCAGGGCTTCTCCTTCAGGAGTTTGATATTCTTCTCTAAAATGTCCGCCACAAGACTCATTTCTTTCCAAGGCATCTTTGGCAAACAACTCTCCTAATTCTAGGAAATCTGCCACCCTTCCGGCTTTTTCGAGTTCTGGATTGAGTTCATTAATTCCTCCAGGAACTTTAACATTTTTCCAGAAATCAGCTCTGATCTCTTGTATTTCTTTAATGGCTTCTTTTAAGCCTTTTTCAGTTCTGGCCATGCCAACTTTATCCCACATCACCTTACCTAATTTTTTGTGGTAATAATCGACAGAGTGAGTTCCTTTATTATTGACAAAAAACTCTAATTGTTTTCTGGTCTCTTTTTCTGCTTCCTCAAACTCGGGCCCGTCAGTAGAGATGGCTCCGGTTCGGATATCTTTAGACAGATAATCGCCAATGGTATAAGGCAATACGAAATAACCATCCGCTAAACCTTGCATCAAGGCAGAAGCCCCCAAACGGTTGGCTCCGTGATCAGAGAAATTCGCTTCTCCAATACAATACAAACCTTCTACGGTAGTCATCAAGTTATAATCTACCCAAACACCTCCCATCGTATAATGGGTAGCAGGATAGATCATCATTGGTGTTTTATAGGGGTTTTCATCAACGATCTTTTCATACATCTGAAATAGATTCCCGTATTTTTCTTCGATGATCTTTTCTCCTAACTCAATCACTTTTTCTTTTGATGCGTTATCAATACCATGAATTTTGGCTTGTGTTTTACCATAACGTTCAATAGCCGAAGCAAAATCCAGATAAACAGCTTCACCTGGTTTATTCACACCAAATCCGGCATCACATCTTTCTTTTGCCGCTCTTGAAGCCACATCACGAGGCACTAAGTTACCAAAAGCAGGATACCTTCTTTCCAAGAAATAATCTCTGTCTTCCTCTGATAATTGCGTGGGTTTTAATTTCCCTTCACGGATGGCCTTGGCATCTTCTAATTTCTTTGGTACCCAGATTCTGCCATCGTTACGCAAAGATTCAGACATCAGCGTTAATTTTGATTGATAATCTCCACTTCTGGGAATACAGGTCGGGTGAATTTGCGTAAAGCAAGGATTGGCAAAAAAGGCCCCTTTTTTATGGATTTTCCATGAGGCAGTTACGTTTGAGCCCATGGCGTTGGTTGATAAGAAGTAAACATTGCCATACCCGCCAGTGGCAATCACTACGGCATGTGCAGAATGTCTTTCCAGTTCTCCGGTCACTAAATCCCTTGCAATAATCCCTCTCGCTTTCCCATCAATTTTTACGACATCTAACATTTCATGCCGGTTGTACATGGTAATTTTTCCTCTAGCGATCTGTCGGTTCATCGCCGAATAAGCCCCTAATAATAGTTGTTGCCCTGTTTGTCCTTTGGCGTAAAAAGTTCTTGAAACCAATACACCACCAAAAGATCGATTATCCAATAAACCGCCGTAATCTCTGGCAAAAGGCACTCCCTGGGCCACACATTGATCGATAATGTTGGTTGAAACTTCTGCTAACCGGTAGACGTTGGCTTCTCTGGATCTGTAATCTCCTCCTTTAACCGTATCGTAAAACAAGCGATAATCAGAATCGCCATCTCCCATGTAATTCTTTGAGGCATTGATTCCTCCCTGTGCGGCAATAGAATGTGCTCTTCTAGGAGAATCCTGGTAAGCAAAGGCTTTTACATTATATCCCAGCTCAGCCAAAGTTGCAGCGGCAGAACCTCCGGCCAAACCAGTACCCACAACGATGATATCGATATTTCTTTTGTTAGCGGGATTGACGAGTTCGATTTTGTTTTTATAGTTTGTCCATTTGTCTTTAATAGGACCTTCTGGAACTTTAGAGTCTAATTTCATAACGGTTGTTTAATTAGCAAAATAAAAATAGATGGCGATGACAGAGAAACCTAAAGCAATAAAATAGCTGTAGGCAATACCAAGATTTTTAACACACTTTAAATATTTTGGTGCTCTGGCACCTACGCTGGTAAAAGACGATTGGAAACCATGACTTAAGTGGATCCCAAGCATGATAAAAGAAATGACATAGAGAACAACGTAAATGGGGTTTTTAAAAAGTTGAGTCACCAATTCATAATCATCCGGAACATGACCAAATTTGATCTCTACAAAGAAATCTTTGATGTGTAAGATCAAGAACAACAAAATAATAACACCTGTAACGATCATGTTTCTGGATGCCCAGCCTGCATTTGCTGCCGGATTATTCTTTACATATTTAATGGGCCTCGAAATCTTGTTCTTATATTCCAGTTTTATTCCCATCACAATATGGATAATGAAACCGGCCGCCAAGACATATTGCATGACTTGAATTAAAGGATTGTGCCCCATAAAATGCGATGCAGCGTTAAAAGTTTCTTGACCGGCAAACAGCGTTAAGTTCACACCTAAATGCACCAATAAGAAAATGATCAGGAATAAGCCCGATAATGCCATCACGACTTTCCTGCCTAAAGATGAAGATAAAAATCCACTCATTTTTGTTATAAATTTTGAAAGTACAAATATAAAATTTGATTCATGGATTATCAACAATTAAAAAGATTTAAACGAAACACCGGGTAATTTAGATTTATTTTAAATAAGGCGTTTTTTTCTCTTCTATGCCCAACGGGAAAGGTGTAAGGACAATTTTTAGATTTGTATATTTACCAATTAAAATGAGTTCATGACCGAACAACTAAAACATGAATTGAACCCCGACAAATGGGTGAAATTGCATGCTGACTTTCTCTTTCAATATGCGGTTACCAGAGTGAGTAACCACGATATGGCGAAAGATCTGGTACAAGAAACTTTTTTCTCTGGTCTCAAAGGCATAGATGGTTTTCGGGGTCAGGCGGCTGAACGTACTTGGCTGGTATCGATTTTGAAACGAAAGATCATCGATTATTACCGAAAAATAAACTCTACTAAGGGAAAGAGTGAAATCAGCATGAGTTTTTTTGAGGAGGGTGAAAATCAAGGTGCCTGGATCGAGGCACAAGCGCCCAAATCTTGGGACAATTTTGCCGACAAGGAGATCGAAAATAGGGAACTTCGAGATGTCTTGAATGAATGCATTCATAAATTACCCGAAAAATACAGAATTGTTTTTTTGCTGAAAACGGAAAGTCAGTACGAATCTGAAGATATATGTAATGAACTGGGCATCAGTCCGTCAAACCTTTGGGTGATCATTCATCGCGCGCGGGTACAGCTCAGAAAATGCATAGAAACGAATTGGTTTAAAAGATAAATGGAATAAAAATGTTTAAAAAATTCATTATTTCCTGCGACGAGGCAACAACTATCTGCGATAAAAACCAATACAGAGAAGCCACAATTTTTGAAAAAATTAAACTGAGTTTACACATTTTTGTTTGTGGCTATTGTAAAAAATACACAGAGCAAAACGCTGCAATGTCCCGTTTTTTCAATGATTATATAGAAAGCCCATGCAAGGGAAATAAATTAGATCTTGTTGAGAAAGAAGAATTAGAGCATAATCTGATAGAAGAACTCAAAAAATCAAAAAAACCGGGAGAATAATTCTATTCTGGTCTCAGTTTCACATTTTCACTACTTTTGAATATGAGTCAAATTTATGGATGAGTTTCTGAGTTTAAATAGCGTTTTCATCGTTTTTTATTATTTCACAGTTAGTGTTCTTGTCATTCTCATTATTTTAGAACATCGAAATCCTGGAAAAGCTTTTGCATACATTTTTTTGTTGCTTTTGTTCCCTGTTGTTGGTTTGGTCTTATATTTTATTTTTGGTTTCCATTACCAAAAAAAAGTACTCTACAAACGACTTCGAAATTACCATAACGATTTTCTGAAAAACATTCAATTAAAAAGGAATTTACCCAAAAAGGAATTTGAAGGAACACTGGAAAAGTTGTCAGATCTGTTCTACAACATCGATCGAGTTCAATTTTCTGAAAGAAACGAAGTGCAGATCTTGTTTAACGGGGAAAGTAAGTTTCCTGTCGTATTAGAAGAGCTCTCCAAGGCAAAAAGGTTCATTTATCTCGATTATTACATCATAAACAATGATGACATAGGCAATGAAGTTTTTAACTTACTTCTGGAAAAAGCTAAAGAAGGAGTAATTGTGAAAGTATTATACGATGATGTTGGAAGTACCTTTAGCAGAAAGAGAAAGGAGGAATTGCGATCTGCAGGAATTGAAATACACTCCTATATGCCTGTCTTGTTTAGTCAGTTCGCGCACAAAGCAAATTATCGGAATCACAGAAAAATGATGCTTATTGACGGATTTACCGGATTTTTAGGAGGGATTAATATTTCCGACAAATATATCAACAATGGTTCCGATAAAGTTTATTGGCGAGATACCCATGTCATGATCAAAGGTGAAGCGACCACGGAAATGCAATTTTTGTTTATCAATGATTGGTTTTATGCTACAGGTAAAAAGGTTAGCCCGGTATTGGATGTCGACTTTTCAAGTATTCAGGAAAAAACCTATGCCTGTGTTTTAGGAAGTGAGTACGGCTCTAATTTTGAGACCATCATGGAAGCGTTCCTCGGTTTGATCAGTCTCGCTAAAAAGGAAATTATCATTACGACACCCTATTTTGTCCCCCCCGTAACTATTTTGCAGCTCTTAAAAATTAAGGCTAAGTGTGGCATAAAGGTTAAACTATTGCTTCCGAGAAAACCCGATATCAAAACTGCATTTTTCGCTTCTCATTCGTATATTTCAGAAATGATTGAAAGCGGAGTTGAGGTTTACGCCTATACCAAAGGAATGATGCACGCAAAAACGATGGTCATAGATAAGAAAATTTGCACCATTGGGTCTACAAATTTTGACCAAAGAAGCTTTAGTTTAAATTCTGAGGTGAATGCATTTTTTATAAATCGCGACCTCTCGAAAAAACTTGTTGAGCAGTTTAACAAGGATATAAAGAATGCCTATTTGATCGATTTGACTTCATTAAAAAACAGACCTTGGTATAAAAAGGGAATTAGTGCGGCTGCCAGATTATTGGCACCAATTTTATAATTTGAGGATATGGAATTTATAAACGCAAAATTAGAGCAGTACGTTGTACATCACAGCGAAGATGAACCGGAGCTGTTAAGAGATTTGAATAAGGAAACCTGGCAGAAAATATTGGCCCCGAGAATGTTGAGCGGTCATTATCAGGGCAGGATACTTTCCATGTTGTCAAAAATGATAAACCCCAAAAGCATACTGGAAATAGGAACGTATACAGGTTATTCGGCACTTTGTTTGGCAGAAGGTTTAGCTGAGAATGGGATTTTACACACCATAGACAAAAACGAAGAATTAGCAGATTTTCAGCAGTTTTTTTTTGATAAATCGCCCTACAGAAATCAAATTGTAAAACATATCGGTAATGCCCTAGACATTATTCCTTCTCTTGAAGAAAAGTTTGATCTGGTATTTATTGATGCCGATAAGGGTAATTATTCTAATTACTTTGATTTGGTCATAGATAAAATGAATCCGGGCGGAATTATTTTATCAGACAATGTACTTTGGAGCGGTAAAGTGCTGGAAAAAGTAGAAGAGAATGATGTTGATACAGAACAAATTATTCTGTTCAATAAAAAAGTCAAAGAAGATACAAGGGTAGAAACTATTTTATTACCAATTCGCGACGGACTTTCACTTTGCCGAGTGAAATAGCATACACACCTATTGTTAAACAGGTAATTTTTTAGGTAAAATGTTTACCACCTTAACGTGTTTGCATCAACACAAAAAAGGTTTTGGTAAAATTCGATTATATACCAACTTGGCTGAGCCTGTTTCTAATTCTGGGAATTTTATCCGGAAAGGAATATGACTTTTCACCTGCTGTTTTATTGTCAGTTTCAATTCTTTTATTGATTGGTCAGGCATTTTTTCTGTTTAAAAGTCACCAAAAGATGGGTAGAAACAATTTCTTTTTGCTTTTTTCTCTATCCACTTTTTTTGTGATTGGCTTGAACTCCTATTCCATTCACCAAGTTGAAAATCAGAATAGACATTACAAGAAATCTAAATCGCCGGGAGATTCGCCATTTGTTCTTTTAGAGTTAGAAAAGGAATTAAAGCCCTCTCAGAAATACAATAAATACATAGCTTTTCTTCGTCAGATGAACTATCAAGCTACGAGAGGAAAGGTCTTGATGTACATCTCAAAAGAAAACGATTCCTTAGCACCGGGAGATCGTTTTTTAACGAGATCAGCATTGACACCTATTCGCCCTGCCCTAAATCCCAATGATTTTGACTATCAGAAGTATATGCAAAATGAACAGATCAGTGATCAGATTTTTATCGATAAGAACAATTCAATTGAGCTTTTGCCAAACCATACTTTTGCCAGAAGGGCTTTTTCGATAAGAGAAAAAATATCGAGCTCATTACAACAAAGAAATTTTCAAGTATCCCTTTTACCCTTGGTCCAAACACTGTTTTTAGGTCAAAAACAAGACCTGTCCCCAGTTGTTTTCAATGAATTTCGAAGGGCGGGAGTAGTGCATCTTTTGGCCATTTCCGGATTGCATATCAGCATACTAATCGGTTTTTTATTGATGGTTTTTAAACCGTTGACCCGCATAAAGAATGGAAATAAACTTCAATTGTTCTTGGTTCTTTTCTTTTTATGGTCCTATGTCTTTTTGGTTGGATATTCTGCTTCAGCAGTAAGGGCCGGAACTATGTTTACAGCAATTTCTATCGGATTGTACAGCAAAAAAATGATAAATGTACAGAGTGCCCTTATAGCCTCCATATTTTTATTACTTCTTATAAACCCCAACTACATATGGCAAGTTGGTTTTCAGATGAGTTATTTGGCGGTCTTTTTTATCGTTGGTTTTTACCCTTTATTTAGAAAGAGATCTAAATTTAAAATCATTGATTATTTTGTCGGATTGATGGCGGTAACCATAATCGCTCAGATTGGAGTCTTACCTCTGAGTTTATATTATTTTCATCAGGCTTCACCGCTCTTTTTAGTTTCAGGATTATTATTACTGCCGTCTATTGGGGTAATTTTAAGTATTGGCTTTTCGACCATTTTTCTCTCTGTTTTTAATCTTGCACCTACATTTCTCGTTAAATTATTTAGTATTTCCATCAGTGTTTTCTATCAGTCGGTCCACCTCATTTCATCTCTCAAAACCATGGAAATCGATGCGATCTATTTGACAAAACCGACAGTTTTTCTTATCTATTTATTGCTGTTTTCCTTTTTTGCCTGCCTAAAACATAGAAATGCCATAAGTATAATAATGACCCTTGTCAGTGTGATTATTTTACAGGGTCTTTTAATTCATCAAAAATGGGAAACAGTACATAAAAAACAATTTGTAGTTTTTCATCAATACAAAGAAACGATCATCCTTGACCAACAAGGAGATCGGGCTAAAATTTACCAATTGAATTCCGATAAAGCGTACAGATCAGCGGTACAAAATTTTATAGATGTCAATCAAATTAGGGAAGTTGAGAATAAAATTTTAAAACCTTGCGTTTTGGAGATTGATGACCGCTCTTTATTGGTGGTCACACAAAATTTTCATTTTGAAAAATTTGATTTGAGACCTGACTTTTTATTGATGACAAACTCTCCCCAAGTCAATTTTGAAAAATTGGTCGATCATTTTCAACCTCAGACAATTTTGGTCGATGGATCAAACTATCGGAATTTGATTGAAAAATGGCAGATCACAGCCAAATCAAAAGGCATAGTTTTTCATGATACCGGTGAGGATGGGGCCTTTGTTTATGGTTACTAAATCCATGCACTGCTACAATTTTGTTTATATTTGCTCGTTTCATAACAATAAAAATTAAGCGTAAATGAAGATCATTGTCCCCATGGCCGGAATAGGCTCGCGATTAAGACCTCACACTCTCACCATTCCCAAACCCTTGACGATAATAGCCGGAAAACCAATTGTTCAGCGCTTGGTTGAGGATATCGTAAAAGTTGTAAAACAATCAGTTGAAGAAATTGCCTTTGTTATTGGTCCGACCTTCCCTAAAGATACCGAAGCTAAATTGATGGAAATCGCCAAGAATTTGGGAGCAAAAGGAAGTGTTTTTATTCAGGAAGAAGCGCTGGGCACGGCACATGCCATTCAATGTGCCAAGGACTCTTTAAGCGGACCCTGTGTTGTGGCTTTCGCCGACACACTTTTTAAAGCAGATTTTAAAATAGATGCCGCAGCTGATGGCTCGGTTTGGGTAAAGCAAGTTGAAAATCCGAGCGCCTATGGTGTGGTAAAACTAAAGGACAATATCATTACAGACTTTATTGAGAAGCCCACAGAATTTGTGTCTAATCTCGCTATCATAGGAATTTATTATTTCAAAAAAGGGGAAATATTGAGGGATGAAATTCAATATTTGTTAGAGAATGATATAAGAGAAAAAGGGGAATATCAGCTCACCAATGCGCTTGAAAACATGAAGCAAAAAGGACTAAAATTTGTCCCTGGTGAGGTTTCGGCATGGATGGATTGCGGAAATAAAGAAATTACGGTAGAGACCAACAGTAGAGTATTGCAATATGCCAAAACAGAGGGCGAAAATCTGGTTTCTAAGGATGTAGTTTTGGAAAACTCTAAAATTGTTGAACCTTGTTATATTGGTAAAAATGTGGTTCTAAAGGATACTGTCATCGGTCCAAATGTGTCTTTAGGAGAGGGTTCAAAAGTATACGATTCTGCCATAAGTAATTCTTTAATCCAAAGCAATGTCGTGATTAAAAATGCGAGTTTGGACCACGCAATGATCGGACATCACGTTCATTTTGACGGTAATTTTACATCGGTAAGCATCGGGGATTATTCCATTTTGAATTAATTTGATGAAAAAGGTTGTTGTTTATTCTTTTTTGCTGTCTGTTCTTTTTGTGAAAGCACAAGAAGATGAGGCTATGCGCTTGAAAATGCAAGAAGAACAACGAACAATAAGTTTTGACACCTTCTTTTTTGAAGCATTAAAGCAAAAAACCATTGGTAATTTTGACAAAGCCATCTATGCTCTTGAAGAATGTCAGGATATAGAGGCTAAAAATCTGGCTGTTTTTTTCGAGTTTTCGAAAAATTATTTTGAGCTGAACAAATATACCGAAGCTGAGTATTATGCGACGCAGGCCTTAGAGGTAGAGCCAAAGAACATTTATGTTCTCAGGCATTTAAAAGAAATTAATTTAAGACAAAACGACTTTGAAGGAGCGGTAATGGCGCAAAGTTTGATTGTGGAGCAATATCCTGAAGAGGAATCAGAGTTAATTTTTATTTTTTTACGCGCCGGAAAAATAGATGAAGCAAAAAGTGTTTTGATAAAATTAGATGCTGAAGACAAACTGCCGGATTCATTTGCGAGCATCAAACAATCATTACTGCAAGATAAAACAGAGGCCTTTTTAGAGCATGGGGTAGAAAAGCCCTTGCCTTTGTCTACCTTAGAACAATTGCGGGTTACCTTCAGAGAAGAAAAGACGTATGCGGCTATGAATGCGATTTTGGAAAACGAATTAAGAACAAAGCAATATTTGGATCTTTTGGAAGATAGTACAACCGCCATCGAATTTTTTCCTGCTCAGCCCTTTGTTTACCTCATGAATGGCCTGGCTTTAAATAGTTTGAGAAAATATCAGGAAGCGGTAACAGCACTGGAATTGGGGTTTGATATGATCGTTGATGATCCTGAAATGGAATCAAAATTTTATGAACAACTCAGTTTGGCGCACAAGGCATTGGGCGATAAAAAGAAAGCGGCAGAATATTATCAAAAAATGTTAGATAGCCATGCGCTTCAGAATCCATAATAACAAGGGCTTTTATTTAGCCATCTTCGTGGCAATTCTTTTGTTACAATCTTGTAAAAGCACGAAAACTGCAAGTACAAATGTGGCCTATTTACCAGCCGAGGAGGTAATTAAAAAACATTATGCCGAGGATCAAAAATTTAACATCAAAGCTGACCTGCTCATTAAATACGAACGGGGTTCGGATTTAATTTCCTTGAATGGTTCGCTCAGAATGGCAAAAGACAGTGCCATTTGGATCAGTATCTCAAAACTTGGATTTCCTGTTGGGAAATTGATGGTTACCGAAAACCGAGTCATATTTTATGAAAAAGTGAATAAATCATTTTTTGAAGGAGATTTTGAACTGCTCAATAACTGGTTGGGTATAGAAATGAATTACCAAATGTTTCAAAATTTATTCTTGGGTGCTGCTTTGGTCGATTTAAGGGAGGAGAAATACGAAGTGTCAATAACTGAGAATAATTATTTGTTAGTTCCTAAAAAGAAAAATCCTATTTTTGAGGCGTTATTTTGGTTGGATCCTGTAAATTTTAAAATTAGCAAAGAGCAGTTCTTTGTGGATCAGCAAAAAGGACTGCAAATACAATACGAAGGATTCGAAAAAGAAGAGAACCTTAGTTTACCAAAAAGATTTACGGTCAACACAAATAGCAAAAATAAAAAGACGATCATTGAAGTGGATTTTAAAGACGTTGAATTAATCGATAATTTAAGATTTCCCATTTCAATTCCTGATAATTATAAGCTAATAAAATTGCAATGAGTACAGCAAAACTAAGTCTAGATTCTCCATCTCGCCTTACTCATTCTTTACCCCAAACTTTTCTTTTGTTCATTTCATTTTTGTTCCTGGTTTTGTCCTCTACAAGTTCCTTTGCACAGAGCAAATCTGAGCTCGAAAAACAAAGGAAAAAACTTCAAAAAGAGATTAAAGAGATCAATGAGCTACTGTTCAAATCGAAAGCTGAAGAAAAAAGCTTATTAGTAGAATTGAACGATCTGAATAAAAGAATAAGTGTTCGAGACCAACTCATTAGAACCATCGATAAAGAAATTAATGAGTTGAATGGCGAAATTTCTTCTAACGAAAAACAGATTGCCCAACTTGAAAAGCACTTGAATTTGCTAAAAGATGAATACGCGGATATGGTGGTTCAGTCTTATAAGAGCAGAACCAAGCAAAGCAGGTTGATGTTTTTGTTTTCATCTGAAAGCTTTATGCAAGCTTTTAAGAGGTTTGAATACATGAACCAATTTGCCAATTACCAAAAACAGCAGGGGGAAGAGATTATGGCTGAAACAGTTAAATTAAACAACCTCACAGATTTATTAAAAGACACAAAACGAGAAAAGGAATTACTTGTCCTGGTCAATAAAAAAGAAAGTGACAGCATCCGGAAAGAAAAGAGCGAGCAGGAAGGTTTGGTAAACTCCATTAAAAAGAAAGAGAAAAAATATATCACCGAAATTAAAAAGAAGCAAAAGGAAGAGGCCAGAATTGAAAGAGAAATTGAAAAGGTAATTCGCGAGGCGATTGCCAGCTCTAATAAAAAATCAAATGCGGATGTTAAAAGTTCGGGTTTTACATTAACTCCCGAAGCACAAAAGCTTGAAACCAGCTTTGTAGCTAATAAGGGCAAATTACCGGCCCCTGTAGAAAGAGGGGTAGTAGTTAGACATTTTGGCAAACAACCTCACCCAACAATTAAAGGAATTACCATTGAGAGCAATGGCGTATTCTTTGCCACTGAAAGAGGAGCCAATGCCAGGGTTATTTTTGACGGAAAAGTGCTGGCTATTCAGGTATTACCCGGAAATTTAAAGGCAGTTTTGGTACAACACGGAAATTATATTTCTGTATATAAAAATTTGGACAATGTGCTGGTGAACAAAGGGGATCAAGTGAGGACCAAACAGCAAATTGGAACCATTCATACAGACGCTACATCCGGACAAACTATTTTAGCTTTTGTACTTTTCAAAGAGGTCAAGCGAGAAAATCCCGAGGAATGGGTCTATAAGATGTAACAAGGTCTTATGTCATTGCTAAAATGGCAAAAACATGATATGATTTGGATTGGCATGCGTTGCTGAAATCTGATAATCGTAGCTGCCAACTTTCCTAAAATTGTTTTTTGTATAAAACTGGATGGCCCTGTGGTTCTCTACCCAGACTGCGAGCCAAATTCCTTTTTGGTTATTCTCCTGAGCAATTTTTCGATTAAAATTGAGTAATTCTCCAGCCAACCCTGATCCGTAGAATTCTTTTAGCAAATAAAATCGTTCTAATTTAGCCACATGTTGCTCACTTATATTTTCATTGGGCACACTAAAAATAGTTTTTGAATAACCTGCTAAACTGTTTTCATGATAAATAAGATAATATTGATTTTCGGGATTTTTTAATTCCTTTAAAAAAGCGTTTCTATCAAAATATTTTGCGATATAAGCATCAATATCTCCTTTAGGAGCACTGGTTCCATGTGCATCTAAAAAAGATATTTTGGCAATCTCGGGTAATTGATCACAATGGTCAATGGTTGCACGAATAATTTTATTCATAGAGGCAAGGTGCTGATTGGCTTTAACTCTAAAAGCAAAAGTACAGTATGATGATCATACTGTACTTTTATTTTTTATGAAGGAATTTTTGGCTTATTCTGTGTGTTTACAAAGGCCGACAATGGTATGAAACACATCGTGTAAGCTCTCTAAAGAGGCTGTAACCACTTCATCGTCACTCTCTTTTTCAATTAGTTTTTGAAGTTCGAGACTACCTTTGTACAAGTTTTCTTCTGCAGCCATAATTTCAGGCGTATTGAACTCTGTAGGAGCCGGTTTATTTTTAAGGGAATGTGCTTTTTCTACCATTTCATCAATTCGTTCTTTGATAGGGTCTAAATTTCCCTCTTCGCTCGGATGGTAAGTCTCCTGCATCACTTTATGGAAGGTATCCAATTCGGGCCATTTGTCAAAAATACTTTGTGCTTGGTGTTCTTGAATAAAAAATAAACTAAAACATAAAGTGATCAATGCGAGATTTTTTTTCATAATACGGGTTTTTTTTCTTTCTTTTTTTGAAGAAAGGTTTTTATTAAACGACCGTAAATTTAGTGGCTATTTTTGATATTTTCATAAAAAGTGGATTGAATTTTAAAATTAATTTCTGCTATTATGCGGACTTTTTTTTGATAGATTTGTAACTTTTAAATCTAAATTATGAACAAAATATTTTTTGCTATTCTCATTGGATGCAGCACTTTGCTTTCAGGCCAGAATATAAAGTCTCCTTCAGAATTTTTTGGGGTAGCGCTTGGAGAGGAATTTCACTTACATCACCAGGTAATCGATTATTATCACTATTTGGCAGAAGTTGCCCCGGATAGGGTAAAGGTCACTCAGTACGGAACAACCTACGAAAAAAGGCCTCTCTTACTGGTTTATGTTTCTTCAGCTTCGAACCTTTCTAACCTGGAAAGTATCAGAACAGAGCATTTGAAGAATTTAACCGGCAATTCAAAAGCCGATAAAGCCATAACTTGGCTGAGTTACAATGTGCATGGAAATGAGAGCGTGAGCACCGAGGCTTCTATGTTAACAATTTACAAGTTACTCACAGATAAATCAGAGTACCTCAACAATGTTGTTGTGATCATGGATCCTTGTATCAATCCGGATGGAAGAGACCGCTATGTGACTTGGTATAACCAGAACAAAAACCAACCGTTTAATGTAGATCCCAATAGTGTAGAGCATCATGAGGGATGGCTTACAGGCAGACCAAACCATTACATGTTTGATTTGAACCGGGATTGGGCGTGGCTTACCCAGGTTGAAAGTCAGCAAAGAATTAAGCAATACAACCAATGGTTACCTCATATTCATGTTGATTTTCACGAGCAGGGAGTGGATGAGCCTTATTATTTTGCTCCTGCAGCAGAACCTTATAACGAAGTAATTTCAGACTTTCAAAGAAACTTCCAAAAGGAAATAGGTAAAAATCACGCCCGTTACTTTGACGAAAAAGGATGGCTGTATTTTACCAAAGAAGAGTTTGACCTGTTGTATCCCAGTTATGGGGATACTTATCCTACCTATAATGGAAGTGTCGGGATGACCTACGAACAAGGAGGTAGCGGACGTGCCGGTTTAGGAGTCATTACCTCTAACAAGGACACCTTAACCTTAAAGGATAGAATTGCACATCATACCACAACGGGCTTATCTACCGTAGAAATGGCCTCGAAAAATGCAGAAAGACTAAATCTGGAATTCGGGAAGTTTTATACCGATAAAGACACAAAGTTCAAAAACTATATCCTGTCAGGAGAGGGCGATAAAATTGATTTATTGGCAGATTTGTTAGATAAACACGAGATTAAATACATAAAAACCAAGGAGGAGATAAACGGAAAGGGATTGAACTTTGAAACAGGTAAAACGGTAAGTTTTAAACAAAAAGGTGATCAGATCGTAATTCCTTCAGATCAAACTAAACAAAAGCTGGTAAAAGTTTTATTCGAACCCAATGCGAAATTAACAGATTCAGTGACGTACGACATTACCGCCTGGTCATTGCCTTATGCTTATGGTTTAAATGCCTTTGCTTCTGAAAAACCAATTGCAGTAAAAGAGACTTCGGATTCAACTTTCAAAAATAATGTTTTGACAGCCGGAGCTTATGCTTATATCGCCGATTGGAACAGCATGAAAGATGCTCGTTTTTTAAGTGAATTGTTAAAAGAAAAAATTAAAGTTCGTTATTCCAATGAGCCTTTTACCATTGAAGGAGACAGTTACCACAGAGGAAGCTTGATCGTAACAAAGCTCGACAATGCGGCGAAGGATTTCATGGCTAAATTGGAGGAAATATCGAACAAACACAAAGTTCCTTTAAAATCAGTACAAACAGGTTTTGTTGATAAGGGAAAAGATTTTGGTTCGGATGCTGTAAAAATGATCAAGCCGACGAAAGTCGCTATGTTAAGAGGCGGACCTACGAGTACGCTCAGTTTTGGAGAAATTTGGCATTATTTTGAACAACAATTGGGCTATCCTGTAGGTGTTTTGGATGCTGATTATATGAGTCGTGTAGACCTGTCTACATATGATGTACTTGTGCTTCCTGATGGCAGATACAGCAGTTTTATGGATGAAAAAGTGCTCGGCTCCCTTAAAGATTGGGTTGGTAATGGTGGAAGACTGATTGCAGTGGGTGGAGCTGTAAAAGGACTGGAAGGGGAAAAAGGATTTGGAATTAAATCTAAAAAAAGCAAGAAAGACAGTACTTCTGTGCTACTTCCTTATGCGGCAAAGCAACGTGAAGGAATGAAAAAGGCGATAACCGGTGCGATTTTTAAAATTGATGTAGATCCCACACATCCGTTGGCATACGGATACGATTCAAACTTTTATAGCCTAAAGAACAACGAGGATACTTATGAGTTTTTAAAGAGCGGTAACGTGGGTTATATACAGAAAGAGACAAAGCCTTTATCTGGCTTTGCGGGCAGTAAAATACAAAATGACCTGGAAAACACCTTGGTGTTTGGGGTAGAGGATTACAAAAGAGGCTCTGTTGTCTACCTGGTAGATAACCCGTTATTCAGAGGCTTTTGGGAAAACGGCAAACTTCTTTTTGCCAATGCCATTTTTATGGTACCCTGATAAAAAAAGGCGATCTGATGATCGCCTTTTTTTTTAAAGTGGTTGGTTTAAATTAATTCTTTACCAATAAATTTTCTTTTCTAATTTTAAGTGAAGATAAGACGTTAATCGCTTCGTCTACATAAATATCTTTGTTGAGATTTTTATGCCAGATCTCCCTTTTCTTTCCTAAAATTGAGTCGTTTTCTATAGCTGCAATTTCGTATTCGGGAGAATAAAACTCAAGTTCATTTTCGTAATCATTGAGTTTTTCAAATAATTTGGCCTCATTCTCACGGGTGGTAATTTCTTTTTTGTAATCATCAAAATTGAGGTGAACAGAATTGTCATCTCTTCCAGCCTTCAACCATTTTGCATTTTCATCTATCAATTTAAAATTATCGTTTTCGAGAATTCTTTGCTTGCTCTCATTGATAACTGTACCAAAATTTTCGTAGTAATTTAAAGGTACGTATTCAGCTGGAGCTACTTTATCCCATTCTAAAGGATTTTTTTCATCTCTTTCCCCAATTTCCATATATGAATAACGATCCGGCATGGCTATGTCAGAAGTGACTCCTTTGATCTGTGTAGAACCACCATTAATTCTGTAGAATTTTTGAATGGTCATTTTTAATGCACCTAAGTCATCATCGTATTTGTAATAGTTGTTCAAAGGCAAAAGATTTTGTACCGTACCTTTACCAAAGGTCTGTGTACTTCCGAGTATAACGGCTCTGTTGTAATCTTGCATCGCTGCGGCAAAAATTTCAGACGCTGAAGCGGATAGTTCATTCACTAAAACCACCAAAGGGCCGTCGTATTGAACTTTTTTATCAGTATCAGATTTTACCACGGGTTTTTCATCTCTGTATTTCACCTGAACTACTGGGCCTTCTTTGATGAATAGACCGGCAATTTCTATCGCCGTTTTTAAAGAACCTCCACCGTTATTTCGCAGATCCAATAAAATTCCATCTACGTTTTCTTTTTTCAAACGCTCAATTTCGAGTTCCATATCAGTCGTGGAATTGCGATAATCCTTTTCATTAAAATCGATATAGAATTTGGGCAATTCGATTAAACCGTATTTTTTATCACCTTTTTTGATGATGGTTGATTTGGCAAAAGTTTCGTCTATCTCAACAATATCTCTCACAATTGATACCACTTTTAAAGAGCCATCAATTTTCAGTACGGTGAGCCTAACTTCTGTTCCTTTTTTCCCTTTAATGAATTCGATGGCATCGTCTAAGCGCATACCAATGATATCGATCGGTTCACCATCTCCTTCCGCTACTTTCAAAATTGCATCACCAACTTCCAATTCGCCACCTCTCCATGCAGGTCCGCCTGAAATTAATTCATCAACGGTTGTGTAATCATCTTTTTTTCTCAATCTCGCACCAATACCTTCCAATTTACCTGCCATACTGATGTCAAATCGTTTTTTGTCTTTTGGAGCAAAATAACTGGTATGGGGATCAAATCCTAAAGTGATGCTGTTGATATAAATAGAGAACCAATCTGTTCTTTCGAGATCTCCCATGAAATCGAAAAAATCGTCCATACTTTTTAAAGTGCCCTCTCTGGCTTCAATTTCTAGACTGGCTATGGAATTCTTTTTGTAAGTACTATCTTTTTTAAATCGGCTCTCATCCAATTCAATTTTGTCGTAAAGTCTGGTAAGTGTTGTGATTTTTAATTGATCACGCCAGGTTTGAATGAGTTCTGCTTCGTTGGACGGATGAGGTTTAGTTTCATAATCCGTAGAAAAAGTCTCACCTTTATTTTTGTTGAAATCAAAAGGTTGAGCCAAAATTTCTTTGTAATATTTTTTTGATTCATCTAATCTCAAATTATACCTCTCGTACACTAAATTGAAAAATGTGAGATCTTCATTTTTTATTTGATCATCAATAAGGTATTTAAATTGAGCAAATTCATCAATATCAGATTGCAAAAACAGACGTTTTGAAGGATCTAAATTGTTGAGAAACTCATCGAAAACCTTTTCAGAGAACTCGTCGTTTATCTGAATGGGTTCATAATGCCCTTTGGTAAGGGCATACCTAATTAAGGAAAGCAGTATTTTTTCCTTTTCCGGATCTTCATCATTCTTAACTTGGAAACCAAGCATTAAGCCTCCTAAAATAACTAAGAGGAATATATATTTTAATTTGCTCAACATAAACAAGGTTTGTTAAATTTCTTGTCCGACATAATTACTCATAACTTTGGCAAGTTAATAAAAATAAAGATGGGATTTTCAAAAGATATAATCGCATCACACAGACAATATTAGCCAAAATCGTGCCCAACCCTTCACAATGAAATGTTAAAGCTATTTTGATCAAGCATTTTTTAAAATAATGTACTTTTGTGTCAAGGATAAGATTCATGCAAAAAAAACCACTTATATTAGTCACTAATGACGATGGTATTACCGCTCCGGGTATTCGAACCTTAATTGAGGTAATGAATGAAATTGGAGACGTTGTCGTCTTAGCTCCCGATAGTCCACAAAGTGGAATGGGTCATGCTATAACTCTCGATTCGACAATTTATTGTGAAAATATTTCGACCGATCAGGTTCCTCAAAACGAATTTCGCTGTTCTGGTACGCCTGCCGATTGTGTAAAGATGGCGGTAAGCGAAATTATGGAAAGAAAACCGGATCTATGTGTATCGGGCATTAATCATGGAAATAATTCCTCAATTAACGTTATCTATTCCGGAACAATGAGCGCAGCTATTGAAGCGGGAATTGAAGGGATACCGGCCATAGGCTTTTCTTTGCTCGATTTTTCCTGGAATGCAGACTTTGAACCCCTAAAACCTGTTGTCAAAAAAATTGCCCAGGAGGTGCTCAAAAACGGCTTACCGGACGGAGTAGTGCTGAATGTTAATTTTCCAAAGGTCAAAGAGTTTGTGGGGGTAAGAATATGCAGACAGGCAAGGGCTAATTGGGTAGAGGAATTTGATAAAAGAGTGAATCCACAAGGAAAGGAATATTATTGGTTAACGGGAAAATTTGTCAATTTGGATCAGGGTGAAGACACTGATGTCTGGGCCTTGCAAAACGGATATGTATCTGTTGTTCCGGTCCATTTCGACCTCACCGCACATCACACAATAGCAGAATTAAATCAATGGGATCTTACATAAAAAAAGAAGTTTTTATCGGCTTTATGATCGGAATTTTGGCCGTAATCTTTAGCCTTTACTTGTATATCGAATTCGTTTCGGAATACAGTTTTACCACTACCCTTGAGATGATTAGAGAGGGTGATTTGTACGGTAAAGTATTGGGTTTAGCGGCTATACCTAATTTGTTCGTATTTTTTATTTTCATCAAAAAGAAACAAGATTACAGGGCCAGAGGGGTATTATTGGCCTGCTTTTTGATTGCTTTTCTGGTTTTGATCGCCCAATTTATTTAATGCTAAAAAATTTTTAACATCAATGAAATATTACATCATCGCTGGTGAAGCTTCAGGAGATTTACATGGCGCAAACTTGATGAAGGCATTGTTAAAGGAAGATCCAAATGCAGAATTTCGTTTTTGGGGAGGAAGCCTGATGGAAGCTGTTGGAGGGACCAAAGTTAAAGATTACCACGATCTGGCATTTATGGGTTTTGTGGAGGTTATAATGAACCTCGGCACAATTTTGAGCAACATTAAATTTTGTAAAAAAGATATTCTTTCCTTTAAACCTGATTTGATCATTTTTATTGATTACCCGGGATTTAATTTGAGAATTGCTGAATTTGCAAAAAAGGAGAAAATACCCACTCATTACTATATTTCTCCTCAAATTTGGGCTTGGAAAGAGAATAGGATTCATCAGATTAAACGAGATGTGGATCAAATGTATGTCATACTCCCTTTCGAAAAGGATTTTTATGAAACGAAACATCAATATCCGGTGCACTATGTAGGTCATCCTTTGTTGGACGCCATTGCCAATAGACCCCTGGTACATCCTGAAAAATTTCGAGCTGAGCACAATTTAAATGAAAAACCGATCATTGCACTTTTGCCCGGTAGCCGCAAACAAGAGATCAAAAAAATTCTGAATGTAATGCTAGAGATGATCGATGAATTTCCCGATTATCAGTTTGTTGTTGCAGGTGCACCAAGCCAGGATTTGTCATTTTATCAATCGATCATCGCAGATGACAGAGTGAAAATTATTCGAAACAGAACTTACGATTTGCTTTCGTTATCCTATGCTGCTTTGGTCACTTCAGGAACAGCAACTTTAGAGACAGCATTGTTTAAAATACCAGAAGTCGTTTGTTATAAAGGAAACCAATTGTCTTATGAAATTGGGAAGCGTTTGGTTAAAAACATCAAATATATTTCATTGGTCAACTTAATTTTGGACAAAGAAAGTATCACCGAACTAATTCAAAATGATTTTAACAAAAAGAAACTAAAATTAGCTTTAGAAAATATTTTAAACTGCGATCAACGGACTAAAATTTTTGAAGATTACTATGAACTTGAAAAAGTTTTAGGAGGTCATGGGGCAAGTAAAAAAACAGCAAAGCTAATTGTTAGCGAAGGCCTAAAAGAAGGCTAGAATTTCACGGTTATCCTTTTAATTATTCGCACAAATCTTCCAGCATATCCTCAATATCACCGGGCGTACTCATGATTTTCATAAATGTACCCATGGTCAGATCCGGCCAGTGCAAGGCAATTCTATACCGGCCGTGAAGCATGGTCGCCTGATTACCCTGAAGGATGATTTCGTAAGGCATAGCCGCTAAATGTTCTTCGCCAATAATGGGTAAAAAATGTGCCTCACCTTTATTTTTATCGTGCAGACCAACGCCAAAAACCGCCACCTTTTCACCTGAAAAGATCATTTTATAAACCATTTTTGTATTGCCTTTTTCTTTTTCCAGATTACTGCTTATTTTTTCTACGCCTTCTTCAAAAGAATTAAATGTTTTTAGTTTTACAGGATCTGTGAAATAGGGCATCATGATTTTGTATTGATATTTTCTGAGCTCTTTTACAGACACAGAACCTCCAAATGGTTTATTCAGGCTACCTAAACTACTTAAAGCAGAGGAAACATCTTGAGAAATTTTTTTGAGTTGCGCTTCGTATGTTGGATAATCAGATCTCAAATAGGCATTAAAGAGATAGTCAGGATTTAAATAACTGATGGTGGTTCCGCTGGCATTAGATTTTAATCCAACTTTCAATGCAGAAGCGAGTGCTCCGCGATCAGATACTTTTAAAGTTACTTGTTGAAGATCTTCCCTGGTAAAAACCACAACTTTTAAATTCGGTTTGCCCCCCGGATTATAAACGCCAATCACCTCAAAACCTTTCGCCTTTAGGTTTTCACTCACTTTTTTAGTGGCTTGAGAAATATGCTCGGCATAATCACCCACTTCAACATATGGAGATAATTCTTGAGCATAAGTATTTGAGATAAAAAACAGGCTTGCGACTAAGGATAGGAAATATAATCTTTTCATTACTGAATATTTAATGTTGTAAAATTAAAGGTTAAAATGCAAAAAATACTAACATTTATCATGTTACAGATACAGTTAAGCTTGATCATTTAGAAATGGTTTGTCTAATATTTTTAAACTCACCTTATAAAAAAGCCAACCGGTCAATAAGCCGAAGACGGCCCCGGCCAAAATATCCAGGGGGAAATGAACACCTATATAGATTCTGCTGTAAGCGAACAAAAGGGGCCAAATAAAAAACAGCCAGGCGTAACGAAACTTTTGATGCAGCGTTAAGTAAATAAAGGTGGTTACTGCTGTTGATGTTCCGGCATGCGCTGAAAAAAAACTAAAGCTTTTGTTGTTCTTGAGAATTCTGATGAATGTATTTAATTCCGGATCTCGGTTTGGCCTTAATCTTCCCACTGAATATTTGATCAAATTGGCAAATTGATCAGAGAAGGTGATCATTAAAGCCACCAAAATAACAAGGGCGATGGTTTTTTTTAATCCGAAAAACTTATAAATGAGATAAAGAAAAATGATAAATAGCGGAGTCCAACTCAACCTATTTGTTACAAACATCCAAAAACCGTCCCAGTTTTCGTTTCCTAAACCATTCAAATAAATAAACAGATTTTTATCGGCATTTATTAATTTTTCTAAGAAATTCATTTACAAATTTCGTTTGATCGGACCGGTAATGTCGTCTATATTATCTTGAACTTTATCTTTGATTTTGCTTACTTCTTTAGTGATATCACGGGTAAATTGAGTATCAATTTTCTTTTCAATACCACTTTCTACGATTTCCTTTTTTACCTCGTTGGTGGCATTTTTTAATTGTTGCATTCCTTTACCCAGACCCCTTGCAATTTCCGGGATTTTCTCAGAACCAAATAACATGACAACAATGATCAAAATCACAAAAATTTCGGCACCACTGATAAATAGATACATACAATTAAATTTTAGTACAAAGATATAATATTTGAGCTACGTGCTGCGCGATTGATTATTTTTTGATGAGCATTCTTTTAATTTCATTGAGCTTCATCAAAGCTTCAATGGGGGTTAGGGTGTCGATATTGGTGCGCATGATTTCATCTTTGATTTCTTCCAATAAGGGATCATCCAGCTGAAAGATACTCAATTGCAAATCATCTTTTTTGTGTTGTTTCAGCTTTTCTTGAACATCCTCTGAGGCATGACTCTTTTCTAATCTTGCCAAAATCTTATTGGCTTTAAAAACAACTTCATTTGGCATACCGGCCAGCTTCGCCACGTGAATTCCGAAACTGTGTTTAGATCCTCCGGGCACTAACTTTCGAAGAAAAATGACATTGTCCTTAAGTTCCTTTACAGAAACGTTGAAGTTTTTAATTCGGTCAAAGGATTCAGACATATCATTTAACTCATGGTAATGAGTAGCAAATAATGTCTTAGGTTTTGTGGGATGATTGTGCAGGTACTCGGCAATTGCCCAAGCAATCGAAATTCCGTCATAAGTGCTTGTGCCGCGACCAATTTCGTCTAATAAGACTAAACTCCGCTCCGAAAGATTATTCAAAATACTGGCCGTTTCGTTCATTTCTACCATAAAAGTAGATTCACCCATCGAAATATTATCACTGGCACCTACACGGGTAAAAATTTTATCTACAAGTCCAATTTTTGCATTTTGAGCAGGGATATAACTTCCCATTTGAGCCAGAATGACAATAAGTGCCGTCTGTCTTAAAATCGCTGATTTACCACTCATGTTCGGACCGGTAATCATAATGATCTGTTGTTGGTTTCGATTTAAAACCACGTCATTGGCAATATAAGCCTCACCAGGAGGCAATTGTTTTTCGATCACAGGATGACGTCCGTTTTTGATATCGAGATCGGTACTTTCATCTAAAACGGGTTTGACGAAATTATAATTGATCGCATTTTGAGCAAAGGCGCAAAGGCAATCTAAGCTCGCAATTTGGGAAGCATTTTTTTGAATGGGTTGGATAAACTGCAACAGATAGTCAATCAATTGCTCAAAAATTTGTTGTTCAAGCACTGCGATTTTTTCTTGTGCGCCTAAAATTTTCGATTCGTAATGTTTGAGTTCTTCCGTGATATAGCGCTCAGCAGAAACCAAGGTCTGTTTTCTGATCCACTCTTCCGGCACCTTGTCTTTGTGAGTATTGCGCACTTCAATATAATAACCGAAAACATTGTTAAAGGCAATTTTTAAAGAAGAAATTCCGGTTCTTTCAATTTCTCTTTCTACCATTTGCTCCAAATAGGACTTCCCGGAGGATGAAAGCTCACGTAACTCATCTAATTCCTCAGAAACACCTTTAGCAATACTATTTCCTTTATTGATATTTACCGGCGCATTTTCATTTAATGTTTGAGAAATTTTCTGACATAATTCCAAACATGGATCTAACTTGTCGGCGAGATATACCAACGCTTCTGTTCCGCTATTTGCAGTGATCTCCTTGATGGGCGAGATGGCCAAAAGCGAGTTTTTCAGCACCACCACTTCTCTCGGACTTATTTTGCCGGCAGCAACTTTCGAAATTAAGCGCTCCAGATCGCTCATCGATTTGATATGGGCTAAAATCTGCTCAAAATCTACTTCGTGTTCAATCAAATATTTAACGATATTTTGCCTTTCTCTGATCTCGTTTAAATCTTTTAGAGGAAGTGAAAGCCAACGTCTTAAAAGTCTTCCTCCCATCGGAGAAACGGTTTGGTCAATGATGTCCAGAAGTGAAATACCATCCGCAGCATTCGAGACGTGTAATTCTAAATTACGAAGGGTAAATCTATCCATCCAAACATATTTATCCTGATGAATTTGTTTGATCTGAGAAATATGAGAGACATTATTGTGCTGTGTTTCTGAGAGATAAAATAAAATAGCTCCGGATGCGGTAATTCCTTCTTCAAGTCCTTCCACACCAAACCCTTTAAGCGATTTCACGCTAAAATGTTTGCAAAGACTTTCGTGCGCAAATTCGTATTGAAAAACCCAGTCATCTAAGTAAAAAGTATAAAAATTTGCTTTGAACTGAGAAAACTTTTGCTTGAACTGTTTTTGCACTAAAACCTCACTGGGCTTAAAATTTTGCAAAAGTTTATCAATGTACTCTTCATTGCCCTGCGCCGTTAAAAACTCACCTGTGGAAATATCTAAAAAAGATACGCCGATGTGTTTTTTTCCAAAATGAACAGCGGCCAGAAAGTTATTACTTTTAGATTGAAGCACCTCGTCATTCAGAGCCACTCCTGGAGTTACAAGTTCGGTCACACCTCTTTTTACAATCGTCTTCGTCATTTTTGGATCTTCCAGCTGATCGCAAATAGCCACGCGCAAACCGGCTTTGACCAATTTTGGCAAATACGAATTTAAAGAATGATGTGGAAAGCCTGCCAAATGCGTTTCAGACTCACTTCCGGCACCTCTTTTTGTCAGTACGATTCCCAAAATTTTTGAAGCTTGTACGGCATCCTCGCCAAAAGTTTCATAAAAATCGCCCACTCTGAATAGCAACATCGCATCAGGATATTTCCTCTTGATCTTGTTGTATTGTTGCATTAAAGGAGTTACTTTTTTTGCCAAAAGGTGATGCTTTTTCGATGAAAATATTGCCGTACCTGCAAATATAAAATTATTGCTGCGATATGGGCTTTACCAAAGAAAAAAGATACCTGCGATTCCTTCCTTTTTTACTTTTTGTACAAGGAAATGATTATTTTCGCCCACGAAAATCAGTTTGATAAAATGAGGAAATTACGAAACAGTGAGCTGGGGCGCTTGGATGTGGAGCAATTTAAAGATGCAAAGAAAATACCACTCATTATTATTTTAGATAATATTAGAAGCCTGAACAATATTGGCTCAGTTTTTAGAACTGCTGATGCTTTTTTGATAGAAAAGGTTTACTTATGCGGCATTACCGCCCAACCTCCTCACAAAGAAATACATAAAACGGCTTTGGGGGCAACGGAATCGGTGTCCTGGGCATATAGAGAAAATGTGATGGACCTCATCCGTGACCTACAAAAAGAGGGAATCACTGTTGCAGCCATTGAACAGGCAGAAAACAGCATTTATTTAAATGATTTCAGTGCAGAGGGGGTAAATAAATTAGCTGTCATTTTTGGAAATGAGGTAAAAGGAGTGCAACAGGAAGCAGTCTCCTCCAGTGATTTATGTCTTGAAATTCCTCAGTTTGGAACGAAACACTCGCTCAATATTTCTGTGAGTTGTGGAGTAGTTTTATGGGATCTTTACCAAAAATTAAATAGTCAAAAATGAATGATTTTAACTTTTTTGTGCAGAGGGGGCTCTTTCATGTACTGGATAAAAACGCCTATGACCATATATTGTTTTTAATAGCACTTGTGGTTATATATCAATTTAAAGATTGGAAAAAGATATTGGCCATGGTTACCGCTTTTACCATCGGACACACCTTCACCCTGACTTTGGCTGTTTACCAAGTTTTCAGACTTAAAACCGAATGGATAGAGTTTTTGATTCCACTAACTATTTTTTTAACGGCCATAGTCAACGTATTATTTATCAAGAGAAATTTAAAAGCTAAAGGACTCTCCATCAATGTGTTTTTTGCTTTTTTCTTCGGTTTGATCCACGGGATGGGCTTTTCAGGATATTTTGAGATCATCATTGGAAAAACGAAGAATAAAGTTTTGCCCTTGTTGGAATTTGCTATGGGAATAGAGTTGGCGCAAATAATAATTGTTTTGGTTGTACTCTTGTTTGGCTTGATTATTCAAAATATATTTAAAGTCTCAAAAAGAGACTGGATTTTAGTCATTTCATCTATTGTAGCAGGAATGACTGTCCCTATGCTAATAGAAAGGGTTTTTTGGTAAAAGTTTAACAAAAAATGGATAGAGATTTAGCGAAATTTGTCCAAATTGTGGAAGAGAATATAGTAAATGAATAAGATAAAGCAAAAAAAATATGATATGGCCTACATGAGAATGGCCAGCGAATGGGCTAAATTATCTTATTGTAAGCGCCGTCAGGTTGGTGCGATTATTGTTAAAGATAAAATGATTATTTCTGATGGATACAATGGCACACCAAGTGGTTTTGAAAATAACTGTGAGGATGAAGAAGGCTATACAAAATGGCATGTGCTGCACGCAGAAGCCAATGCAATATTAAAAGTAGCCAGATCTACCCAGTCATGTAAAGAGGCCACTTTGTATATTACGATGTCTCCCTGCAAAGAATGCAGCAAGCTCATTCATCAATCGGGAATTACGAGAGTAGTCTACAAAACAGCTTATAAAGATACGTCAGGACTTGAATTTTTAGACAGAGCCCATGTAGAATTGGTACATTTGGAAGATGAATAACAAAACGAAAATATTATTACCCATTTATATTGCCATAGCCGTTGTGCTTGGCATTTTTATTGGAACAACCTTAGATTATAAAAAGGAAACAGTTCTTTTATTTGGGGGAAATTCTCAGGAAAAGAAAATCAAAAGATTAATCGACTTTATTCAGTACGACTATGTCGATGATGTAGATACAGATAGTCTTTTGGACCATACGATCATGGATATGCTCGGGAAACTTGATCCGCATAGCACCTATATTCCTCCTCAGGATTTACAGTCGATAACGGAAACCATGGAGGGAAAATTTGTGGGAATTGGTGTCCAGTTTAATATGTTAAATGACTCTTTAACGGTTATAAAAGTGCTCAAGAACGGGCCAAGTGAAAGGGCTGGTTTAAAAGCAGGTGACAGAATATTAACCGCAAATAATGACACCTTGTATGGTAAGAAGCTAAACAATAGCTACATTATCAAAACGCTGAAAGGTGAACCAGACTCTAAGGTGGATATCACGGTCTACAGAAAAATGGAAAATCAAGAATTGCCATTTACCATTATTCGCGGCGATGTTCCTATTGAAAGTGTTGACGCGGCCTATATGCTAAACGATGAGCTGGGTTACATCAAAATAAACAAATTTGCCGCTTCTACTTATGATGAGTTTAAAGATGCTTTGGATAATTTACTGGACCAGGGAATGAAAGAATTGGTCTTAGATTTAAGACAGAACCCCGGCGGATTTTTACAAGTAGCCACCAAAATCATTGACGAATTTTTAGAGGATGGAAAATTAATTGTATTTACTAAGAATAAACGTGAGAAGGTGGATAAGACCTTTGCAACTGCGAAGGGAGATTTTGAAGATGGTCAGGTATATGTACTTATTGACGGGGCATCAGCATCGGCAAGCGAAATTGTTGCCGGAGCTTTACAAGACAATGACAAAGGAACCATTGTAGGAAGAAGATCTTTTGGGAAAGGCTTGGTTCAGCAGGAAATGGAATTGGGTGACGGTTCTGCGGTTAGATTAACAGTGTCGAGGTATTACACGCCAACAGGACGATCTATTCAAAAACCGTATAGTGACGATGTGGAAGATTATTATGTGGAATATGAAAATCGTTATGAAGAAGGAGAATTGCTAAACAGAGACAGCATCAAGGTTAATGATACTTTAAAATATGTGACGCCAAAAGGTAAAATAGTCTATGGCGGCGGAGGAATTATTCCGGATGTTTTTGTGCCATTAGACACGACGCAATACATTGATCGAATCCACTATTCACGTTTGAACACTTTTGTTTTTGATTATTTAGATAACAACAGAGAACAATTTGAAGGGATTACTTTTGACGAATTTGACAAGAATTTTGATCTTGATCAAAAGATTTATACTGAATATGCGGAAGGACTGAAGGACAGCTTTCACTACAAAGATTTAAAGGCCGATGAAGATATGGTTCGACTTTACCTCAAATCACTTTTCGCCCAACAACTATTTGATTCTAATGCTTTTTATAAATTGATGAACCGAGAGGATGAAATGCTGAAAAAAGTAATGGATCTAGAAAAAAATGGGTTACCTATCAATCAATAGCATCATGAATCATGGTGTGTTTACCATCGTTCCATTCCGTTAAGATATCTGTTGCTACCGCTGCACCACTTCCACAGGCTATGGCAAACTGACTTCTATGTCCGGCTAATACACCTGCCACATACAGATCTTTTTTTACCAAATGGTCGGTATTTTTTAATTGAATCCGCTCTTTTACCGCTTCAATTTTTTTATGTGGAATGATATAGCTTTTCATGCCTTCGAACTGGTTTAAATTAGAGGGTCCGATGGCGATGACAACCTTTTTGGCCTGATAACTATTTTTATTCGTTCTTACCGTAAAAAGGCTGTTATTTTCCTGAATATCGAGTACTTTTTCTTTGGTGATTAGCTCAACTTTTGGATAATACTTAGCTATTTGCTCCGCTCCTTTTTGTAAAATGTCGATTCCTTTTAAACCTGGTTCTACACCCAGGGCATTGTAAAAAACAGCCCTGTCTAACGCTGAAGCGCGTTGATGTAAAACAATCCCAACTTTCCTGTCTTTACCAAAAGGTTTATTTTGAGCTGATCCTAAAACCAGAGCACAAGACATCCCGGCCGCTCCTCCACCTAAAATTAAAACATCATAAATTGTTGTCACAGTGTATAAATTAAGGTAAACTATTGAATAATCCCATGGCATTTGAAGCGAACAACTTCACGGCAATGGCCAATAAAATTACGCCAAAAATTTTTCTGAGCACACTAATCCCCCCCTTTCCTAGGATATGTTCTATTTTTTTTGAAGATTTTAAGACCATATAAACAAAGATCATGTTGATGATAATTGCGATGATGATATTGATGGTTTCAAATTCGGCTTTGATCGAAAGCAGCGTAGTCATAGTCCCGGCTCCTGCGATTAGCGGAAAAGCAATAGGTACTATACTTGCTGTTTCCGGATTTTCTTCTTTGTATAATTGAATTCCCAAAATCATTTCCAGAGCGAGAAACAAAATCACCAAAGACCCCGCAACAGCAAAGGAATTCACATCGATACCGATCAATTTTAAAATTTCTTCACCGACAAACAAAAACGTGATCATAATGATAACCGCGACAATTGAGGCTTTTTCAGATTGAATATGACCTACTTTTTGGCGCAAACTGAGAATTACTGGAATGCTTCCAATAATATCAATCACGGCAAATAAAACCATTGATGCAGTAAGTATTTCCTTGAAATCTAGTAACATAATAAAATGTTTATTTTTTTAGGGGGTGCAAAGATAGTCAATAATTCTACTTCTAAATCAATTATTTTTATGATAAAATTAGGGTAAATTTGCAAACTAATCATAGAGGACATGTTTCAAATAGATAAAACTTTAGTTTCCGAGGATTTGATTGAAAAGCAATTTCTGTGTAACTTAAGTGCTTGTAAAGGAGCTTGTTGCGTACAGGGTGAGGCGGGAGCGCCCGTGGAAGATAAGGAAAGGGAAATCCTAGAAAGGATCTATCCGCTTGTCAAGCCGCTGCTGAGGATACAAGGACAGGAAACGATTGAGCAACTGGGAACCTATACAAAGAACGGTGAAGGTGAATTTGAAACCCCTCTTATTGAAGGGGGTGAATGCGCCTATGTGATTTTTGACGATAAGAATACAGCTTTATGCGGCATCGAAAAGGCCTATAATATGGGATTGATCGATTTTAAAAAACCCATTTCTTGTCATTTATACCCTGTTAGAATTCAGGAGTTTTCGGAGTTTATGGCTGTAAATTACAGTCATTGGGATATATGTAATGACGCCTGTGCCCTGGGTAAAAGTCTTGAGTTACCCGTGTATAAATTCTTAAAAGAAGCTTTGATCAGAAAGTTTGGTGAAACTTGGTATGAAGAACTGGATTTGGTGGCTAAGCAATATTATCTCGATAAATCCTGAGCTAACTTTTAAAATTCGAAAAAGATTTGTTTATTTGACTGAGAAAAATTAAATAAATAAACGAATCTATTGAAAAATATTTACGCCAGTACATTTCTTTATTTCCTTTTATTTTTAACAGTCCAGGCACAAAGAACGGATGCTGATATTGTTGATCAGACCAACAAAAAAATAGATTCTCTCAATCGAGAAGGTCATTTTGAAAAGGCTTATCAAATGTCAACCGACCTTCTTCAAAAATTGAAACAGACCAATTCTTCTGATGATCTGTTGGCAAAAAGCTACTATACTTTGAGCAATGTAGAAATAAGTCTGGGCGAATATGAAAATGCCATAGCGACCTCTCATAAATCCCTGGCCCTTTTTAAAAAAATAAATGACAGCCTTAAAATTGCTTCGGCTCTTAATAGGTTAGGGGTTGGCTATTATTTTTTGTACGATTACGACAGCACCCAATATTATTACGAGAGATCTTATGAATTAAAGAAAAAATTGGGTGCAGATTCGAATGAAATGGCAGTTTCTGCCTATAATTTAGCCATTGCCTACGAAGACTTGAGCAAAGTTGATGAGGCACTTTCTCTTTATTTGGAAGCAGAAAAGTATCTGCTTAAAAATCCTGACAAGCTTTCTTTTTTATCAGATGTTTATATCGGTTTGGCCCATTTGTATAACTATAATCAGGAAATTACGAAAGCGGAGTTCTATGCGGAAAAAGCGATGGATGTGGGGATAAAATCATACGGAGAGTTTAATCCGAATATGACCTTTGTTTATACGAATTACGCCAATATTTTATCCGTAAAGGGGAAATATAAAAAGGCGATCGAAATGCTTGAACGAGCCTTGGAAATAAGGAAAAACACTTATGGAATAAACCACAAGTGGACGAGTGAAGCGCACTACGATCTCGCGCGGGTATTGATGAAAGACCAACAAACGGAAAAGGCTGAAACTCACTTAGTAGAAGCTATCGAAATCGCAAAAAATACAAATAACCTTCCCAATTTGGCCATGGCGGAGAACACCCTGGCAAAGTTGTATGTCAAAGAAGAAATAAAACCGGAAAGAGTGATTCCATTGTTAGAGAATTCTACAAAAATTAACCGGGAAATATACGGAGACACCTATTTGCAAATAGCAGAGAATTATATTTACCTGGCCTCCTTCGCTAAAAACAATAAAAATGAAAAGTTGTTCCGCAGCTCTTTAGAAGAGGTGTATAAAAATGTGAATTACGAGAAGAAGAACCTCAATTATTTATATACTCCTTTTGAGATTTTAGAAGCCTTAAATTTAGAGGGAGAATGGTTATTGGATCGATTTGAAGAAAATGGGAAAATTGAGCTTTTACATCAGAAAATGGAGTTGTTGGAAGAGCAGATCAGGTTAATCGATTTTGCTAAGAACAACTATTCCTCGGAGCATGCAAAGATCTTGGTGGCGAATGACTACCATAAGGTTTTTGAAGGAGGAATTAAAACTTGCTGGTTACTCTATGAAAATACAGGAGATATGCAGTATGCTGACAAAGCTTTTTCTTTATCTGACAGAAACAGAAATCATCTTTTGCTGCAAGGTTTTACCCAAGAAAAACTGTGGAGATCGTATGGGGTGCCAGATGAACTTTTAGAACTGGAGCAAGTTCTCAAAAGAGATTTAAGTGAAATGAATATGGCTATTTACGATTTGAGAACGAAAGAGGCAGAAAGAGAAGATTTAGGTAATCTTCTGTCGGACAGGTTAAAGGTGAATCGACGTTTAGACAGTTTACAAAAGAAGATACAAGAGGATTACTTAAAAAAGGCAAAACTGCCCAATCAGGAGTTGACCCTTGATTTCGCAGCAGACAATCTGCCTGAAAACACACAAATGGTCAGCTACTTTTTTGGGGAAGAAGATGTTTTTACCTTTCTGGTAAGCAAAAACAAAAAAGATTTTGTTAAAAATGCGGATGCTGAAAAGATCAGTAAAATGGTACAGCATTTTCAATTGAGCCTATTAGAAAAAGAAAATTTAAATGAAGTGGGTAAAAGCCTTTATCAGTCCCTTTTACAGGGAAAAATTGATGAAAAGGTAGATTATTTGGTCATCATTCCGGATAGGGAATTAAATTATATTCCCTTTGAGGCTTTGGTAGACGAGGGTAATGATTATTTGGTGCAACATTTCAATATGAGCTATGCAAGTTCAGTGAGACTATTTTTGGAAGTAAACAGGCCCGAGTTTACCTATGATCTGTCGAATTATTGGATAGGCTATACACCGGATTTTCAGGATGATAGGTCAATTTCATCAAGTACGACAGAAGTAGAAAGAATTGGAAGTCTGATGAGTGGAGATATTTTTAAAGGAAAAGATTGTTCCAAAGAGAATTTTTTGAAAAACAGCAATGAGTACTCCATACAGCATTTAGCAACCCATGGAGAACTGGATTCTTTAGATTATACCATGAATAAATTGAACTTCATCGATGCTAAATTGACTTCTTCAGAAATTTCAGTGACAGGGATTAAGGCAAATTTGGCGGTGCTAAGCGCTTGTTTTACGGGTTTTGGGATTATTGAAAAAGGGGAAGGCGTAATGAGTTTGGCCAGGGCTTTTCATCTTTCCGGTGTACCATCCATTGTGATGAGCCTTTGGAAAGTTCCTGACAGAGAAACGGAAGAATTGATGGTCAATTTTTATGGCGAATTAAAAAAAGGAGAAAATA
>CAVQQR010000001.1:0-62697 GCA_963715015.1 uncultured Flavobacteriaceae bacterium | reverse complement strand
AATAGGCCTGTCCGCCAAAGTCTCGGTGTGGTTGGCCACCACTTGATTGTCGCTGTTTTTTGGCTTGCTCAAATTGTTCTGCGTGTTGCCAGTCTTTACCGTATTGATCGTATTTTTTTCGCTTTTCGGGGTCGCTCAATACTTCATTGGCTTCATTTACCTGTTGGAATTTTTGTTTGGCGTCCTGGTTATTTGGATTGACATCAGGATGATATTTCCTGGCCAGTTTGCGATAAGCCTTTTTGATCTCCTTTTCATCGGCATTTTTGGCAAGACCTAATACTTTGTAGTAATCAATAAATTCCATGGTTTGATTTGATAGCTACACAAAGATAACGAACAAAAAAGCCAAATAAAAATGATTATGGATCAATTCTGCAGAAGTCAATAAAAAAGCCTCTTTCTTAGAGGCTTTGCTGTTATGAATTTAAAACAGACCTGGAAATGACAATTTTTTGAATTTCAGAGGTGCCCTCGTAGATCTGTGTGATCTTGGCATCTCTCATCAGTCTTTCTACATGATATTCTTTTACATAACCATATCCGCCATGGATTTGCACGGCTTCAACCGTTGTTTTCATAGCCATATCGGCACAGAATAATTTGGCCATGGCTCCTGATTTGTCGTAATTCAAATGCTGATCTTTTTGCCAGGCAGCTTTCATGCACAATAATCTGCCCAACTCTATATCTGTTGCCATATCAGCCAATTTAAAGGCAATGGCTTGATGCTGGCTGATTTCTTTGCCAAAGGCCTTTCTTTGTTTCGAATAGGCTAAAGCTAATTCGTAGCTACCCAAAACAATGCCCAGCGCCTGAGAAGCAATGCCGATTCTTCCTCCGGCCAGGGTTTTCATAGCGAATTTAAATCCAAAACCATCTTCCCCAATACGGTTTTCTTGGGCACCTTTACATTGTTAAACATCAAGGAATGCGTATCTGATCCTCTGATACCTAATTTATTTTCCTTCGTCCCACTTCAAAGCCTTCCATTCCCTTTTCAACAATAGAAGCATTAGATGCCGTGATGACCCTTTTCCGGATATGTTTGCGCTATGACCAAATAAACCGAAGCACTGCTTCCGTTTGTAATCCAATTTTTAGTTCCGTTCAGCAGATAATGATCTCCCATATCAATTGCCGTTGTTTTTTGAGAAGTGGCATAGAACCCGCTTCGGGCTCACTTAAACAAAAGGCGCCAATGATCTCTCCTGTAGCCAAAGGAACGAGGTATTTCTGCTTTGAGCTTCAGTACCAAAATTTTCCAGACCCCAACAAACAAGTGAATTGTTTACCGACATGATCACAGAGGCCAAGCGTCAATTTTTGAAATTTCTTCCATGGCGAGCACATATGAAACGGTATCCATTCCGCCACCGCCATATTTAGGGTCTACCATCATGCCTAAAAACCCCAGTTCTCCCATCTTTTTTACTGCCTCTGCAGGAAAAGTTTGTGTTCATCTCTTTCAATGACTCCGGGCAATAACTCCGACTTGGCAAAATCTCGGGCTGCATCCCTTATCATGATCTGTTCTTCTGTTAAATTAAAATCCATAGGGCTAAATTTGATTGTGTTTTTATTTTCTCAAAGATAAGGCTTTTAGAAAATCTATTTGTAATTTTACTCCACCATGAAGAAGAAAGAATGGAAGGTTATTGGCCTCATGAGCGGCACCTCCCTAGACGGAATAGATTTAGTATTTGTTAAATTCAGCAAGGAAAATAGTTACTCGTTTGAGATATTAGCGTCAGAATCAGTTGAATATTCCGAATTATGGAAAAATAAACTAAAAAACGCTTTTTCGATTTTCAGGCGAAAAAATCGCGAAATTGGATTCCGACTATGGTTTTTTTTTGGCTGAGGTCATCCATAATTTTATAGTTAAAAACACCCTGCAAAATATCGACTTTATCGCTTCTCACGGTCAAACTATTTTTCATCAACCGCATTTACATTACACTACACAAATTGGGAATGGGGCAGTAATTTCCGCAGAAACCAAACTGCCCGTATACTGCGATTTTAGAAAGCAGGACGTTGCCTTGGGTGGCCAGGGAGCTCCATTGGTGCCTGTAGGAGACAAGTACTTTGTTCTCTGAATATGCAATGTGCTTGAACTTAGGGGGATTTTCCAATATCTCTTTTGATAAGCATCACGAGAGGTTGGCTTTTGATATTTGCCCTGTGAACATTGTCATGAATCATTACGCCGAGAAACTGGGTTTCTCCTATGACAAAGGCGGGGAAATAGCAGCATCCGGTAAATTGAATACAACTCTTTTAGATCGACTGAATGCACTCGATTTTTATAGACAGAAAAACCTAAATCTTTGGGTTATGAATTTGTTGTTGAAACGATTTTTCCTTTGGTTGATGAATTCAACCTGTCAATAAAAGATGTATTGAGAACCTATGTCGAGCATATTGCCATCCAAATTGGGAAAGTGATAGATAAGAACAGTACAAATTCCGGAGGAAAAGTTTTGGTTACCGGGGGTGGAGCCTTTAATCAGTTTTTGATAAAAAGAATGCAGTTTTTTACGGGAACTGAATTAGTCATTCCCTCAAAAAAAAATCATCGATTTTAAAGAAGCGATCATTTTTGGATTTTTCAGGAGTTTAAAGCCAGGAAGAAGTCAATTGTTTGAAAAGTGTGACCGGGGCGCAAAAAGAATCATAGCAGTGGTATTTATTTCAAAATATAAACAAACATGAAAGAACTTTTAAGCAAATACGAAAATAAACCTCCTGAAATTGTCTTCCACTGGAGAGATCCGGAGACAGAGGCCGAGGGCTGGACAGTCATCAATTCTCTGAGAGGCGGAGCAGCAGGGGGCGGGAAGCAGCAGATGCGCTCGGGACTCGATATGAATGAAGTGCTGTCATTGGCAAAAACAATGGAAGTAAAATTTACCGTTTCTGGTCCTCCCATCGGAGGAGCCAAATCAGGGATAAATTTCGATCCAAATGATCCTAGAAAACAGAGGCGACTCTTGAAAGATGGTATAAAGCGGTTACGCCACTGTTGAAATATTATTACGGCACGGGTGGAGATTTAAACGTAGATGAAATTCACGATGTCATTCCGCTAACGGAAAATGCCGGAGTTTGGCATCCGCAAGAGGGAGTTTTTAACGGACATTTTAAGCCTTCTGAAGCAGAGAAAATTAATAGAATTGGCCAGTTAAGACATGGGGTGATCAAAGTGATAGAAGATCCCAAGTACACACCTGCTATCGATAGAAAATACACCGTTGCGGATATGCTCACCGGATTTGGTGTTGCTGAAGCAGTAAAGCATTATTACAAAATTTACGGTGGAGAAGTAAAAAATAAAAGAGTGATTGTACAAGGTTTTGGAAATGTGGGTTCTGCTGCGGCGTATTACTTGACATACCTGGGAGCAAAAGTTGTAGGTATCATAGACAGGGCTGGTGGATTGATCAATAACGAAGGATTTACCCTGGCAGAGATGAAAGAGCTCTTTTTAAATAAAAAAGGGAATACCTTACAGGCGGATGCCTTGATCCCCTTTGAAGAGATGAATCGAAGAATTTGGTCGGTTCCTGCTGAAATTTTTGTACCGGCAGCTGCCTCTCGTTTGGTGACCAAAGAGCAAATATCTAAAATGATCGAAACAGGGCTAGAAGTGATTTCTCCAGGAGCCAATGTGCCATTTGCCGATAAGGAGATCTTTTTCGGACCGATCATGGAATATACAGATCAACAGGTGAGTTTGATCCCGGATTTCGTTTCGAATTGCGGTATTGCAAGGGTGTTTGCCTATCTTATGGAAAAGAAGATTGCCCTACCGATGAAAGATGAATTGATCTTTAAAGATACGTCTCGAACCATAAAAAGGGCCATCAAAAGAATCCATAAGGTCAATGCGACAAAAAAGAATATTTCAAGAACTGGCTTTCAAATTGCCTTAAGTGAATTAATATAATTGCTATATTTAACCCGAAAATCAATTAAATGGAAACACTTATCATCAGTATCTTCGTTCTGGGATACCTTGCAATTACGCTCGAACACACATTGAGAATAGACAAATTAATTCCTGCACTTGGCATGATGGCGGTATGTTGGGCCATTATTTCCTTAGGTCACTTAAACGTATTCAACGTAGATGCAGAATTGCATAAATTGGTACCTACACACCTGGAAGAAATTTTGCTTCACCACCTCGGGAAAACAGCGGAAATTCTTGTTTTTCTGATTGGTGCGATGACCATCGTTGAAATTATCGATTATTTTGACGGTTTTAGTACCATCAAGCAATTTGTCAAAACAAAAAGCAGAAAAAAACTTTTATGGATATTTGCGCTTTTGGCTTTTATCCTTTCTGCGATCATCGATAACCTTACTGCAACCATTGTATTAATAACCATTTTAAGGAAGATCATGACGTCTAATGAAGACCGAATTTGGTATGCTTCATTAATTGTCATTGCCGCAAATGCAGGTGGTGCCTGGTCACCTATTGGAGACGTAACAACGACCATGTTGTGGATTGCGAAGAAAGTAAGTACCGGAGAATTGATATTGAGATTATTTATTCCTGCGGTATTGGCTATTGTAGTCCCTGTGCTTTTGGCATCGAGATTAAAACCCTTTAAAGGGCATTTGGAAACAGAAATGGAAGAAGAAGATATAAATCCAAATGGCAGCAAAATGCTATACTTAGGTTTAACAGCCATTATTTTTGTTCCAATTTTTAAAACAATTACTCACTTACCACCTTATGTAGGGATGATGTTATCTCTTTCTGTGGTAGCCGTTTTTGCTGAAATGTATTCTAATATGCAGATCGAATTGACCAAGGTAAATGAGGATGCGGCTCATTCAAATACAGGTCATAATCCCGTTCATGCTTCTTTGGGGAAAATTGAGCTGCCCAGTATTCTCTTTTTCCTTGGAATTTTAATGGCTGTTGCTGCCTTGGAATCAATAGGAGTATTGTTTCATTTTGCCGAAACTTTAACAGAAACTATTCCCATGTTGGGAACGGAAATGACGATCACCGAAGGAGATTCGATATCTGATCTCGTGGTGATCATTTTAGGTTTTGCTTCTGCCGTGATTGACAACGTGCCTTTAGTTGCGGCCAGTATTGGAATGTTTTCAGAACCAATGGACCATGAGTTATGGCATTTTATCGCTTATGCTGCAGGGACGGGTGGTAGCATGTTGATCATAGGATCGGCTGCCGGTGTTGTTGCTATGGGAATGGAAAAAATCAATTTTTTCTGGTACCTTAAAAATATTGCATGGCTTGCGCTTGTTGGTTATCTCGTTGGAGCTGCCTCATTCATGGTGCTCAGAACAATAGTATAGATTGGCAAAAGTTTAACATAAAGCTCGTTGATTAACTCAAATTAACGGGTAATTTTTGCTGAGCATTAATCAGAACAAATTTTATTTCAAAGAAAATATGTTAATAATACAAGAAGGAGTCCAGGAGGCTCAGGATATATTGGAAGAAGCAGTTTCTGAAGAAAGAACACTGTCTATTTATCAGTTAATAATGGATGGTGGTCTTGGCGGACAAATTATTATAGCACTGCTCTTTGTCTTACTGATTATTGGTTTGTATATTTATTTTGAACGCTATTTTGCCATTAAAGCTGCGTCAAAAATGGATAAGAACTTTATGAATCAGATCAAAGACAATATCATGAATGGGAATATTGATGCGGCAAAAGTGTTGTGTGCCAGTAATCCAAAACCCGCGGCCAGACTCATAGAAAAAGGAATTTCCAGAATTGGAAAACCATTGGAGGACATCAATACGGCCATAGAAAACGCAGGAAAATTAGAAATTTATAAACTGGAAAGGAATGTTCCGGTATTGGCAACCATAGCCGGCGCCGCACCTATGATCGGATTTTTAGGAACGGTAATAGGAATGATTATTGCTATTCACGAAATTGCCAATTCGGGGGGTCAGATCGACATAAAAATGTTGAGCGATGGTTTATATACAGCCATGACAACAACCGTTGCGGGACTTATCGTGGGGATCATAGCCTATGTTGCTTATAACCATTTGGTCGTGAGAACAAATAAAATTGTTTACGAAATGGAAGCTAAATCGGTTGAATTTTTAGATCTGTTAAATGAACCTGTTTAAATTTTAAAAGTGAATCTAAAAAGCCGAAATAAAGTCGACCCAAATTTTAACATGTCCAGTATGACGGACATTGTTTTTCTGTTGTTGATCTTTTTCATGCTCACATCAACCTTGGTAACTGTAAATGCATTGGATATTATGCTGCCCAAAGCCCAGGGGAAAACGGAGAACAAAAAATCGACCGCAGTAAGTATAACCAAAGGCCTCGACTTTTATGTCGATAAAAATAAAGTGAGTGAAAAAGAGTTGGAAAGTTATTTATTGGCCCAACTCAATAACCAGGAAAATCCGACCATTGTGTTAAGGGCAGAGGAAGGCGTGCCTATCGAAAAAGCTGTTCAGGTATTAGACATTGCCAATCGGAATAAAATAAAAGTAGTTTTAGCTGTAAGACCAAAATAGATCATGGCCTTTTTAGATACAACACATAAAAGAAAATCAGCCTTCATTACAGGGCTTATTACTGCCTTGTTGTTGTTGGTCATTTTTTTCTTCGGATTAAAGTATATGGATCCGCCTATTGAATACGGTATCGCAGTAAATTTTGGCACAACGGATTTTGGAAGTGGCGATCAACAACCACAAGAAGAATTGCAGCCCATGACACAACCTACTCAACCGATAGAGGAACAACAGGAGGAAGTGGAGGAGGTTGTTGAAGAAACCTCGAGTGAAGCCGTAAAAGCAGAGCAGGTAATGACACAGGAAAATGAAGAGGCGATCGCTATTAAAAAAGAGGAAGAAGCGAAAAAGAAATTAGAGGCAGACCGAAGAAATAAGTTAGAAAAGGAACGCCTGGCCAAAGAAAAAATTGAAAAGGAGAAACGAGAAGAGGCTGAAAGAGTGAAAAGAGAACAAGAAGCAAAGCGCAAGGAGTTAGATGCGCTCATGGGCGGATTAAATAGCGATGGTAAAGCCAAAGGAGGAGAAGGAAATGACAATCAGCCCGGTGATAAGGGTAAAGTGACCGGAGATCCAAATGCCAAAGGATATTACGGATCCGGCGGTGGCGGTGGCGGTGGCAACTACAGATTGGGTAATCGCCAGGCTTTGAATAAACCAAAACCTGCGTATAATTGCAATGAGGAGGGAAATGTCTATGTGAGCATTACGGTTGATCAAAATGGGAATGTAATCGCCGCTCAAGCGGGTGTAAAAGGCACGACAAACTCTGCAACTTGTTTATTGGAAAGTGCAAAGGAAGCTGCGCTAAAAACAAAATTTAGCCCGGATGCTTCTGCACCTGCAAGGCAGATAGGTGTGATCATCTACAATTTTTCTCTATCTGAATAGGAAATGAATTATCGCGCCACTTTGGACTGGATGTTTTCGCGTTTGCCCATGTATCAAAGGCAGGGCGACTCAGCCTTTAAAAAAGACCTCACCAATATCCAATTGTTTTGTGATCATCTGGGCAATCCACAAAACAGATTTAAATCTATTCACGTTGCAGGGACCAATGGGAAAGGTTCAACCAGCCATATGCTGGCCTCCATTTTACAGGAATCCGGTTTAAAGGTTGGTTTATATACCTCCCCTCATTTAAAAGATTTTAGAGAACGAATCAGGGTAAACGGAATTCCGATAGGAGAGCAAAGCGTGATTGAATTTATTGATTCAAACAAAGCTTTTTTGGAAAACCAGCAATTGTCCTTTTTTGAAATGACCGTTGGGATGGCCTTTGATTATTTTGCCGATGAAAAGGTCGATATCGCCGTTATTGAGGTTGGTTTAGGAGGACGTCTAGATTCGACGAATATCATTCATCCAATCCTTTCTGTGATCACCAATATAGGATTTGACCACATGCAGTTTCTCGGAAATACTTTGCCTGAAATAGCATTTGAAAAGGCCGGAATTATTAAGAACAATACCCCGGTGGTGATTAGTGAAACCCAACAAGAGACGAAGCCTGTTTTTTTAAACAAATCAACATCGGAAAATGCGCCCATATACTTTGCCTCCGATGAAAAATTTCCAGATTATCCTTGTGATTTACAAGGAGATTACCAAAAAAAGAATAAGGCAGGCGTATTAAAATCCATTGAAATTCTCAGAAAGCTCGATCTGAAAATATCGGAAACGGCCATTCGAAAAGGCCTTGAGAATGTAGTGAAAAACACAGGATTAAAAGGTAGATGGCAAATTGTGAGGGAAGATCCAAAAGTGATTTGTGATACGGCTCATAACAAAGAAGGTTTGGAAATTGTGCTTACCCAACTCAAAAGGGAAAAAGCGGAAAACTATTTTTTTGTGCTCGGCTTCGTGAAAGAAAAGAATCTGGATGAGGTTTTGGCTCTTTTCCCGAAAAAGGCCCGGTATTTTTTTTGTAAACCTGATATCCCGAGAGGAATGGATGAACATGAATTACAAAAAAAGGCTTTGGAGCGCGGTATAAATGGGCAAATTTATCCTTCAGTAAAAACTGCCTACCGGGCCGCATTAAAAGTTGCTTCGAAAAATGATGTAATTTATGTGGGTGGAAGCACTTTCGTTGTTGCTGAAATGGATATTTAACCCAAATTGATTAGGCTTTAATTCATTTTTATTATTTTTACAATCATCAACTAAACTATAATTTTATGCAAAGAATAAATATTTTCAAAACAATACTTACTTCCTTCTTTTTACTCCTGTTCTTTGTTGGATTTGGACAAGATTTTTCAAAAGATTCGTATTATGTTTCAATTTTAAGATTGCATGGAGAGGTAGATGCATACAGGGAAGAATGGCAGTCAATTGAACAGGAATTTTTCGATAAAGTAATCAATAAAAATGACTACATCAAAGGCCATGAAATGTTGATAGAAACGATCGATAATAGGTTGTCAGAGGTTTTGATTATCAATATGTATAAGGATTGGTCAGATATCGAATTGGCTAGAAAAAGAACTGACGAATTAATTGAGGAAGCCTGGCCGGATGAGAAAAAAAGAGCGGAATATTTTGAAAAGCAGAACAAGAATTTTTCCTTGTATTATTCCAATGAGATCATGACAACGACTAAAAATGTAAAGATGAGAGATCATACCAAAGATGATCGTTCAAAGCCTTTAACTTTTTATTTGGTCTTTAATAAATTAGTTGATAATCCGGATGACGATATCATCAATGCCTATGAAGATTATTTGCAATTCGTAACTTATAAGAACACAAATATTAGATCCTATCAAGCTTACAGACACTTTATTGGACCGGATAGCCGAGATTTTCTTGAAGTTTATGTGGCTGATTCATATGATGATTTGTTAAATTCTTTTGACTTAGACAAAGCTTTGTTACTTCAGATGTTTCCCGATGAACAGGAAAGAGAAAATTTTATTGAAGTATACAATGCAGGTGTCCTTCAGGAAGAGGGTAAGGTATTCCAAAATATACCGTCACAGTCAAAGTATTCTCGATAAATATTATCCCTAATTAATTCGAAATAAATTATTTAGCAAAGAGGGTGAGATTTAATTATTGGATTGACTGTTTTTTTTAAGAAAATCATTTGTCAAATCAAAAAACTCATTTATATTTGCACCCGCTCAGGGCAATTAGCTCAGCTGGTTCAGAGCACCTCGTTTACACCGAGGGGGTCGGGGGTTCGAACCCCTCATTGCCCACAGATTGAATTCCTCCTTAGCTCAGTTGGTTAGAGCATCTGACTGTTAATCAGAGGGTCCTTGGTTCGAGCCCAAGAGGAGGAGCAACATAAACAAAGGAGTTACAGAAATGTAACTCCTTTTTGTTTGGATTTGTTTGGGCGAGAAGTTTATCCCGCACTTGTTGCGGGAAGCCCAAGAGGAGGAGCAACGTATAAAGAGTTTCACGAAAGTGAAGCTCTTTTTTTTATATGCCTCTAGTTTGGGCGAAGAAGTTTATCCCGCACTTGTTGCGGGAAGCCCAAGAGGAGGAGCAACGTATAAAGAGTTTCACGAAAGTGAAGCTCTTTTTTAGTTTGAATCATTTACACAATGAGTTTATCCCAAAATTGTTGTGGGCCTAGTGCGCAAAGTCTCCCGATTTGGCATTCATTACGATAAAAATTTTTTGCCTTAAAACAAACTACTGCGACTTACCCCTGTTATTTCCCTTGTTTCTGTTTCGACTGTTCCTTTTGATCAGCCCTGCTTTCATTGATTCACCTTTTGACACAACCGGTCTCTTAGGCTTGCTCTTTCTGCCGGGCCTGCCTTGTCCCTGTTTTTCGGGTTGGGTGGATTCATTCGGGTCGGGCTCAAAACCCTCTACAATTTCAACGGGAATATTTATTCCGATTAATTTTTCGATATCTTTTAAATACCCTGTTTCGTCTGTACTTACCAAAGACAGAGCTTCGCCACTTGCACCGGCTCTCCCGGTTCTTCCAATTCGGTGCACATAGTCTTCAGCTACATTCGGTAATTCATAGTTCACCACATGAGGAAGTAAGGGTATGTCTAAACCTCGAGCGGCAATATCTGTGGCTACCAGAACCCTGATCGAATTGTTTTTCAGACCGGCCAGTGCTTTTGTCCTGGCACCCTGAGCTTTATTCCCGTGTATAGCCGCGGCAGTGATACCTGCTTTGATCATCTGTTTACAAAGTCTGTTGGCCCCGTGTTTGGTTCTTGTAAACACCAATACCTGCTTCCAGTCACCCTCGGCAATCAGTTTGACAATAAGTCCTGATTTTTTCGTTTTAGCCACTCTGTAGACTTTTTGTTCTATAGCTTCTACCGTTGTATTTTCAGGAGTAGCTTCTATGGTAACAGGATGATCTAAAAAATCATTCGCCAGATTTTTTATTTCTTTTGAAAAAGTGGCTGAGAACAAAAGATTTTGTCTTTTCGCAGGAATTAAAGCAAGGATCTTTTTGATATCCCGAAGAAAACCCATATCCAGCATTCTGTCGGCTTCATCTAAAACCAGGATCTCAATTTTGGCTAACGATAATAATCCTTGGTTTTCCAGATCGAGCAGTCTGCCGGGTGTCGCAATCAGCACATCCACACCCTTTCTAATCACCCTCTCCTGGGGTGTTTGGTTTACACCACCAAAAATAACGGTCGACCGAATGTCTAAAAATTCACCGTATAATGTCACACTTTGGTAGACCTGAGCCGCTAATTCTCGAGTGGGAGTTAATACCAAGGCTCTAATAGGTCGTTGATTCAACTGTTTACCCTGTGATAAAATTTGAAGCATCGGCAATGTAAATCCTGCTGTTTTACCAGTGCCTGTCTGGGCAGAGGCCAAAATATCTTTTCCTTCTAAAATGAAGGGAATTGCTTTTTGTTGGATGGCCGTTGGCGATGTATAACCTTGCTTATCGATTGCTTTTAATAAAGGGGCAGATAACCCTAAAGAATGAAATGACATATATATGGTTGAAAAAATGGAGATCCAAAAAATGAAGCCATTTAAATTATTCAGCAAAGTTAAGTCCAATTTATGCCATCTCCTTTGTTTTATGTCTAATAAATCTGTTTAATTGTATAAAAAACAGGTAATTGATTAATGTATTTGCTCGATTTATGTCTTTTTGGATCTATTTGATCAACGAAATACCCTTTGTTCTGCAGTGTACATTTTATGACCCCGTCTCACAAAACCAAAAGCTCAGCTGAGATCGGATTGAAGAAATAACTACTTTTGAAATAACCAACATAGCATTTTTTGACAGAAAAGAGAAACATTCTGGTCGTTATCAATCCCAAAGCTGGTAAATCTTCTTACCAGAGGCAACTTAATTACCTACAAGCCAAATTACAAGTATCTCAGCTCAATTTTCAATGTTTCTATACTGAATACCACGGAGAAAAGAAATTGGCTGAATTTCTCGAGTTAAATCCACATATAACTGAGATCATTGTGCTGGGTGGTGACGGAACGCTAAACTATGTAGTCAACGAAATAGGAACTAAATCAATTGTCATCAGTATTTTGAGTCTCGGAACTGGTAATGATTCAGTGAAATCATTGCACGGCGAGTCGAATTTTGAAAAGCAGGTCGACATCGCCATCCATGGGAAAATTGGGAAATTTGATCTGGGCATGTGCAATGGCAGAGCTTTTGTAAATGGAGTAGGAATAGGCTTCGATGGAGAGGTCGTCAGGGTGATGGAGGAAAAGAAAAGTAAAAGGGGCGGTCGTCTGGATTACTTGTATACTGTTCTCCGCATTGTGGCGGGCTATAAAGAGAAAAAGATTTCATTCTCAATGGATGGCAAAGCTTTTGAACGAAAAATATTGCTCATGACAATCTCCAACGGGACTACTTTTGGCGGTGGTTTTGTCATCAATCCATTCGCTAAGGCAAACGATGGTTTTTTGAATGTGTGTATGCTGAATGAAATAAAACCTTTGATGAGGTTCTGGCATTTACCCAAATTAAAATTCGGGACACATGCTAAATTAAAACAGGCAGAGTTCTTTTTGGTAAAAAAAATAGTCATCAGCTCTTCTGATGAGGTTGTTGCCCATCTCGATGGAGAGGCAATTGGTCATCCTCCATTCGAAATTTCAATCGTTCAGGATGCATTGCGGGTGAGGACAAGCCTTTAGTATAAAACCTTTGAATATTGGGTAGAAGCTGAGAAATTGCTTTACTTTATGGAATAGAGGCAAAAAAGAATTGAAATAAATAGTGTTATCCAATTTTCTTTGGGATGACTTTTGGAAGTATGATTGGATAAAAATTAAAATTATGTTATTTTCAACCATCCAATTTTGGAAAGTGGAATGAATCTGTAATAGATAAAGCTCAATGAGATTAAAATTGCTCTTGCTATTTCTTTTAATCGTATGTTTCTCTTGTAAAAAGCACGAAGAAACAAGTGGCCATAAAGATCGATCAGAAATCAAAACAGATACAATTTTTAATAAGGAAAAATGGAATGTCAAAGTAGGGAAGAAGTATCCATACCGCAATAAGATGCTTTTGGATGTGGTGTATAATGATACCGTCAGAAGCCTGAATAAAGATCAAATCCTTTCTCTTTTTGGGGAGCCGGATAGAATCGCTGAAAACCATCTTTATTATTTAATTGACCAGAAAAATTTGGGTTTATGGACCCTGAACACCAAATTTATGGTCATTAAGTTCGAAGATGAAGAAACTGTCGAGTGGATCAAAATTCACGAATAAATATGAAACACATCACTAATTCATAAAAAAATGAAAAAACTAATAATTACAGCCCTTTTTCTTACCTGTTCGGCACATCTAATGGCTCAATCTGTGCTTGGCGCATGGGAATCAGTCACAACCAAAGACGGACAACAGGTAAAAAATGTAGTCATCTTCTCAGAGTTTCACCAGGTATCTACCTGGTATGACTTAAAAGACGGGAAATTTCTGGAGACCAATGGAGGTACCTATCAACTCGACGGGAATACCATGACTGAAACGGTAGAATTTAATTCAGCCAATTCGGAGCGTGTGGGGAAATCAATTTCGTTTCCGATTGAAGTTTCGGAATCAACACTAAAAATAGATGGCAAGGATATAGTCTGGACGAGAATAGATGATGGTAAGCCTGGCGCACTCCAAGGGGCTTGGCTGATGTCAGGAAGGAAACGCGATGGAGAAATACAAACCCGTGATACAAGCGGCCCGAGAAAGACCATGAAAATACTCTCGGGAACCCGTTTTCAATGGATCGCATATAATACGGAAACAAAAGAGTTCAATGGAACAGGCGGAGGTACCTATACCACGCTTGATGGAAAATATACAGAACAGATAGCCTTCTTTTCCCGAGATGATTCCCGCGTGGGGGCCAAATTGGAATTTGATTATGAACTGAAAGGAGACGACTGGCATCATTCAGGATTGAGCAGTAAAGGAGAACCTTTATACGAAATTTGGACCAAGCGGTCAAAATAGCCATGGTACATAAGGGATTTTTGGGTTATCCTCTTGTAAAGCAGTAGTTATCTCCTGCTACCGCGCGATTGCATCGCGTGGTTTTTAGTCTACCCCCGGCTGCCGCACGATTGCATCGTGTGGTAATGGTTAAAAAGCATATATTTTAGAGAATCCATAGCAATGATGTTGTGGTTTTTTTATTGCCCCCACTACCGCACGATTGTATCGTGTGGAAAATGAACCTCCAATGCTGCGCGATTGCATCGCGAGGCAGCCTTTAGATTTGTTCATTGAAACAAATTTCAAGTCAAGTATCGCCCGCTTTGTCGAAAGTTGCAAGTCTAATTCGAAAGACTGTCTGTCTCACTCAACGCAAACTTGATCTTGAAGTTGGGTAGAGCTCCCGTGTTTTGCGGCGCAATAGAATCCCTGTCTTTCAAATGGATCTGGGTATCGGTTGAAAGGGAATCCAGATAATTTCGGATGTTTCTGAACCGCGCCTCCGAATATTGTCGGGACAATTCCTCTATTGTCGATTTCTCAGAGGATTCAGTTGTTCCAGTCGTATCCGATTTTTTTTCACTTATTTCAGCGAGAGCTTGCCTCTGTAGCTCGTCGTCCACAAAATAGTCCAGGTCAATTGACAAGCCTTCCTTCTTCTTTTCAAGTTTAAGGAGCCAGTCCATTTGTTGCCTGTTGTGTTCTGACGGAATTGAATCTGTGTATTCGAACTCAATAGCTCGAAGGTCCTTCGGGTCTGCATCCACAAGGGGAGCAAGTGATTGGACGGGGTTGTCGGCCGTATCGGTTATCTTTTTCTTCAAAGTGCCCCAGATCAACTGCCAGACGTCGATCTCCGGATCATTCAGATCACCTCTGACCGGTACATTCAGAGTGACATCTCCATTGGAATCTGAGAGCAGCCACAAAGCGAGCTTCAGGGGAAGTCTGTAAAGCCCGCCTTCACCATCTCGCAGCGTGGGCTGTTTTAGAATCAGTTGATTTTCACTTTCGATGTTGCCGTTTGTCAGCTTTGAGTTGGAGTAGTAGTACATGTCTCCCTCGAGAAGCGCATGACCCGTATAGTGGTTTGTGTAAATGTTCAAATCAGGTAGCAGGAATTTTTCCACGGATATATCCAGCACACCATCGAGATAGTCCACAGGGTCATAGCCTACACGAGCCACGAGGGTTCCCCTGTCATTCAAGAGCATCTGTGAATTGATCTCCACCCATTCGGCATCGCTGAAAATGCTGTCGGTTTCGATTTGAATTTCGCTCAAATGGTAGTTGAAGGGCTGGCCCGTCAGGTTGTCCGTATAGTCTACGACACCTTTCTGCAGGCTGAGATGATTGATGGCGTAGAAGAGATTGTCCTCCGACGCACTTGGGCTCGTTTCAGTTGAATCCTCTTCCTCCACCTTGAAAATCCGGAAAAGGTTGTTGCTGATCGAATCGAGCTCAAAGAAAAGATAAGGCGATAGAATCGAAAGGGAATCTATGTGGTAGGAGCTGTTGTGGTAGTCGATCTCCTTTAAAGTGCAAGTCACTGTCTCGGAAGACAGAAATTCCTTCGAATTGGAATCTGTCATGGATAATTCGTACACTTTAACTGACCCGGTCACGACTGACTTTTCCGCCTCGTTCACGTTTCCTGATATCACGAGCCCGGTATCCAAATAGCCCTCGACAGAGGACACCTCTGCATACTCCTGTATCCTTTTAATAAAGGGACTCAAATCGAGACGGTATATGTTTATTTGCGCATCGTACTCCCCGTCAACGGGATTGATGTTCAGGCTCGATTCAAGGTAGCCTTCTTCTTTGAAGTTGAACCGGATGTCAGCATTGCTCTTTTCCTCCTGGTCCCAGCTGATCTGCGGGATGAAAAAAGAAAAATTTTCAATTCGGGTCGTATCAGGCAGATTTCTGTCTTCATAGACAAACAGAGCATCCTTCAATTCAAGATTGGACAGGATGTATTTGAAGGCCTCCTCTTCTTCGGGATCTTTCGCTTCGGATTCATCCTCAGCCTTGTGAAATGCAACGAGATCATCAAAATTAAAGGTCGAATCCTGTTGAACGATGTTGACGAAAAGTCCTTGCAGATACAATTGCTCCACCACCTTTTTGTTGAAAATAAACTGATAGGGCTCGATGTTCAAATTGAGCGTGTCAAAAGAGACAAATACCGTTTGCTCATCGGGTTCGAACATTTTGAACCCAGTCATATGCATATTGCCGGTGAAGTAGTTGAACCGAAGCCTCTCAATATCGATCTGTCTCCCAAGGAGCTCTTTACTGTTGTTTATGGCGTAATTTTTAACCAGCAAGGGTACGAGGAACCACCCCAGCAACAGGACTACGGCTACTGAGACAAGAACCCATTGAAGGATCTTCTTTCTTTTCATGATATGCGGTATTGATTCGTTGATATCCGAATGCCCCATTATTTTGAGAAATCCTGGGGCTCGGAATATAAATTTACGAAAACTTCAAATCAAATCGCAGCCTAATTTTTTTTGTTGGTTCTAATTCACGGGAGCAAACATCGCATCGCTACCGCACGAAATCGAAGATTCAGCGTAGCTAATGTATCGTGTGGTAAGGGTTAAGCAGAATATATTTAAAAAAAAACCACTTCTCCCGGACAATAGGAAATTTCATAAGGTCAATCTTTTCTCAATGGAAAAAAAATGGATGACCATTTGAACGCGATGGTTTAGTGTTCTCGAAGGATATGTTTTTTAATTGAACCAAACCGCATACCTTTTTCTTCTCAGTTCCAAGGCGAGTCTTTCCTCAGCTTTCAAAGCTTCTTCTCTGCTGCTCAGCGGGTCAATGTGGTTATAAAGGCTTGGCCTTAGGTACATCCCGTATTTTTGAACAATAGTTGAAGATATTTTGTAGCCTTTTTTACTGATATATCCGGTTTTATGTTGTTCAAACCTCTCTTTTGGAGTTTTACTGGTCATGCCTACGTATAAACATTCCAGCACGCCATTAAATTGAGGATTGGCCGCTCTGAATTTGGCATTTTCTGTAAAAACACGCTTGGAAAGTTCAATGACATAAATTCGATATTCTGCGGTGGGCATTTTTTTAACGGTAAATCGGGATGATCATTAAGGGATTTATAAGCATATTTCGAATTAATTTATCGCAAATGATCAGACCTGTCTTTGGCCATTTATTCTATATAGAAAACTTCATTTTCTCTACCCAGGTTCAGATCAAAATCAAATTTTTTGTCTTTGGTAGATTTCATAAGCATTTGCTCTAATTCGAAATCTGATCGAATAGGATCGTAATGAAAGAAAACCAGCCTTTTGACTTTAGTCATTTCACTAAATTTGATGGCGTCTTCCATGGATGAATGTCCCCAACCTATCCGGTCTTTGTATTCATCACTTGTGTATTGACCGTCGTGGAATAATAAATCGGCATGATGTGCCAGATTATAACCACTGGTCCAATCCTTTAAATGAGGAAATTCACTCGATCCTAAAGCTGGTTCATGGTCTGGTAAAAACGTAAATACTTTATTTTCCAAACGAATGCGATAACCTACTGTGGGTCCCGGATGGCAGACATATTCTGACTGAATCACAAAATCACCAATTGAAAAAGTGTCATTTCCAATTTCTTTGAATACAATTTCGGCCTGCAATTCATTTAATCGAACCGGGAAAAGTGGAGGAGAAAAATATTGTCGCAGCCTTTTTGACAAACTATCCGATGAACTGGAAGGTCCCCAAATATTCACGGTTACATTAGGATCGTACAAGGGTTTAAAATAACCAAGCCCCATAATGTGATCTAAATGAAGGTGAGTCAGTAAAATATTAATTTCTTTGATATTTTCGTCAAAATGAACGCCCAGACGCGAAATTCCGGAGCCACCGTCCAAAATAAAACCAACGTCTCCGTCTTGAACATGGACACAAGAAGTATTTCCCCCGTATTTATTTTTTTCTAATCCGGGAGAGGGAAGGGATCCTCGACAGCCCCATATCGTTATTTTCATTTTTCTAATGTTTTCCAAAAAATAGCCATTGCTCCTAAAAAGCGATTTGGTCTTCCAATAATAGGAAAAGAGGTGACAGAAATTTTATATAAGGGGCCATCTATCTTTTGTATCCAAAATTGTCCATGAGCAGGCATTTGCCGTGCAAGTGTTTCTACCAAAGGAAGATTTTCTGGGGGTAAAAAATTTCCGTGGTCATCTTGCGGTTTAAATATTGTCGACCATACAGCTACGGGCATGCTTCCGGTTTCGTTAAATTTCAACCCGAGCAGCTCCTCTGCAGGTTCATTGTAAAAATCTAGATTACCCATGGTATCTACAATGAAAATAGGCACAGACAGGCAATCGGATAATTGTCTACTTAATATGATTTCTATTTCTTTTGAGGACATACAGCAAGAATGACTTTTAATAAGAGCAGATTAAATATAATAAAAAATGAATGCAACCAACAATATTATCCTAGAAATGTAATAGGATTTTAAACAAAAGGATCAATCGACATCTTTTTTTTTAAAAAATAAGGACGAACCACCTTTAATTTGGAAAAAGGGAATGGTGTCATTAAATCATTTTTAAATGCTCAATGATTGGTACTAAAACAACAATAATTGATATAATTTTCTTTTTATTATTATGAATTTCGAAAAAGTAATACATTTGGGAGCATAACTCAAAAGAACAAATTAATGAATAGAAAAACTTTTTTGCTAGTGATTACCTCTGTATCGGCCCTTGGAGGCTTTTTATTTGGATATGATACTGGCGTAATCAACGGAGCTCAGTTTTATCTGAGTAAATATTTTGAATTAGATGCGGCCATGAAAGGTTGGGTAGTAGGCAGTGCCTTGTTGGGCTGTTTAGTCGGAGCGATCCTGGCCGGACCTATCAGTATAAAAATGGGTAGAAAGAATTCCTTGATCCTATCGGCAATTTTGTTCACTATCTCGGCATGGGGTTCCGGTTTACCCTCATTTTTTCCTGAATCCGTCTCACTCTTGGTATTGTTCAGGATTATCGGCGGACTGGGGATTGGAATTGCCTCCATGAATGCGCCGATGTATATCGCAGAAATTGCTCCTGCGGAAAGACGAGGAAATTTAGTGAGTTACTACCAGTTGGCTGTGGTCATCGGATTTTTTACCGTGTTCTTAGCAACTTATTTTATAGGAAATTCGAACACAGAAGCACAAAATATAGAATTTGGCTGGAGACATATGTTTTGGACCGAATTGATTCCGAGTATGTCCTTTTTATTTTTGCTACTGCTCGTGCCTAAAAGTCCGAGATGGCTCTCTCTTAAGGGACGATATGACGAAGCGCTTGAGGTACTTAATAAATTACACGGACCTGAAAATGCGATCAAAGAAGCCGAAGAAATTAAAGTCTCTATCACCCAAGAATTAGAGAAAGGTGGTGCAAAAATTAATTATTGGGGAGGTACTGTCTTAGGTATTATCGTTATTGGATCTGTTCTTTCAATTTTACAACAATTTACGGGAATCAATGCTGTGCTGTATTACGGAGCTGATATTTTTGAAAAAGCACTTGGTTTTGGTCAGGAAGATGTGCTTAAACAGCAGGTTTTATTGGCTTTTGTCAATTTCGTTTTTACCTTCGTGGCCATGGCGACGATCGATAAATTTGGAAGAAAACCCCTCATTTACATAGGTTCGGTGGGTATGATTATCGGATTCTTGATTTTGGCCATCACCCTTCAGAGCCAGACCATAGGTGTTTGGTCCTTGGTTGGCGTCCTCATTTTCATAGGTTCATTTGCGATGTCTATGGGCCCTGTTGTCTGGGTAATCTTGTCTGAAATGTTTCCTAATAAAATTCGAAGTGTAGCCATGTCTGTTGCTGTCGCAGCGCAATGGGGAGCAAATTATATCGTTTCTCAATCCTTCCCGATGGTAACCGAGAGTTCTATGAATAATAATTCGTTTTGGAACGGTTCTTTACCCTACTATATTTTTATCGCATTCATCGCTCTGATCATTGTGTTTACTTATAGATACATTCCTGAGACAAAAGGTAAATCTTTAGAAGACTTGGAAAAAGTTTGGAAATAGTATTCCAATGCATTGATACAAAAATCCTGAAAGTAATTTTTCGGGATTTTTTGTTTGAGAGTTGCTGAATTAGACATTTTTTGACCTAATAAATTGAGTTAAACGGGATGAGAAAAATACTGATATTTTGTTTGTTGAGCCTTATGGCTTGTCATAAATCTGAACACAAAAAAGCAGCTGGTGAAACCTCGGCAAAAGAGAACCTGGATGCCAAGTTAAAAGAGGTCTTTGTCAATAATGAATTAATAGGTATGTCTGTTGTCCTGATCAAAAATGGAAATCCTGTTTTTGAAGGGAACTATGGTGAGGCCAATAGAGAATTAAATTTGCCTGTTACGGATAAAACAGTTTTTCGGATTGCTTCAATTTCCAAAACCTTCACGGCCATTGCCGTTATGCAGTTGTTAGAACAAAGAAAATTAGATATAGATGCGGATATTAGCGAATATTTAGGATGGAAACTCCAACATCCCAAGCATCCTGATAAGATCATAACTGCCAGACATTTACTCAACCACACATCGGGTATCAGAGATGGAGAAGGCTCTTCTGATTTTTCTCAAAAGATGTTTACCGAAAATCTTCAGATAAGTGAATTGTTTCAGCCAATGGGAAAATATGACACAGATGATATCTTCTCGTCTGAAGCTCCCGGCGCATATTTTTCTTACACCAATTGTACCTGGGGAATTTTGGCAACGGTGGTTGAAAAAATCAGCGGCAAGCGTTTTGATGAGTACTGTCGTGAGCATATTTTTAAACCCATGGAATTGGAGGCAGATTTTAATCCTGCTGAATTGCGCTCATTTGACCAGTTGGCAGCCTTGTATCGTTATGAAAATAACCAATGGACAGCACAAGTAGATGATTACAACGGTCAAAAACCCTCAGAACGCATGCCAAAAGCTTATGCAATTGGAAGCAACGGATTGCTTTTTGGACCCCAGGGGAGTTTGCGATGCACGACAGGGGACCTGATTAAAACAATTCAAATGTTCATTCATGGTGGAATGGTTAACGGAAATCAAATTCTTAAGAAGGAAACAATAGATTTAATGCTCAGCGATCAATGGACATACAATGGTTCTAATGGAGATACCTGGGAGAATTTCTTTTTGTCCTATGGTTTAGGTATCCATCGCACTTTGGATCAAAGCAAGGCTGATGTCATTTTTCCGGGTCTAAAAATGACCGGACATCCAGGCATTGCTTATGGCTTATTGAGTGATATGTATTTTGATACAAACACGGGCACGGGTGTCATTTTCATCACCAATGGAAGTAAAAAGAATTTTCAATACGGAAAGAATACGACATTCTATCAGGTGGAAGAGGATGTTTTTGAAGCAATATATCCAATGCTGAATTCTTTTTGAAAAAAAATCAACGGGATGTCAATATTTGCCGAGATGATTCCGTCAAATCCTTTAATTTTACCGCATGAGAAAAATAAGAACTAGGCAAATATTTGAAAATGTGTTGGTAACAGATGCTGCGGCCAAAGGAAAGTCAATTGCCAAATCTCCTGACGGAAGGGTCATTTTTCTGAGTAATGCGGTTCCGGGAGATGTAGTTGATGTAGAGGTCTTTAAAAAAAGAAAGGCCTATTACGAAGGAAAAGCCATTCAGTTTCATTCTTTATCAGAAAAACGTACCGAACCTGTCTGTGAACATTTTGGTGTTTGTGGTGGTTGTAAATGGCAGAATATGAAGTATGAAGAACAACTCAATTTTAAGCAAAATGAAGTTGTGAATCATCTGAAAAGAATTGGTCATGTTGAAATCCAAGAAATTTTACCCATCAAAGCTTGCGATCAGATCTACTTTTACAGAAATAAAATGGAATTTTCTTTTTCCGATGCGAGATGGCTAACTCCGCAAGAAATCGCAGAAGGGGGTGAGATCGACAGTAAATTTGCATGCGGTTTTCATATTCCGAAAATGTGGGATAAAATTTTGGACATAGAAAAATGTCATTTGCAAGTTGATCCCTCAAATGCGATTAGGAATGAGATCAAGCGATTTGCCATCCAAAATGGAATGACATTCTTTAACCCGAGAAAACAAGATGGTTTTTTGAGAACCATGATGATCAGAATTAGCTCTATTGGCGAGATCATGGTGGTTGTGCAGTTCTTTAATGAAGACAAAGATAAACGAGAGGCCTTGTTGAATTTTGCAGCGGAGAAATTCCCGGAAATTACTTCACTTCAATATGTGATCAATGAAAAAGGGAACGATACCCTTTATGACCAGGATGTAATTTTGTTCAAGGGGAGAGATCATATCTTTGAAGAAATGGAAGGTCTGAAATTCAAAATTAATGCCAAGTCTTTTTATCAGACCAATTCAAAACAGGCTTATGAGCTGTATAAAATTACCCGCGACTTTGCAGATTTGAAGGGAGATGAAACAGTTTATGATCTATATACGGGTACAGGTACCATCGCCCAGTTTGTAGCCAAAAGAGCCAAAAAAGTAATTGGCGTGGAATCTGTTCCGGAAGCGATTTCGGATGCCAAAGAAAATGCAGCGCGCAATCATATTGAGAATACTGCATTCTATGTAGGTGACATGGCGAAAATATTTACGGCCGAATTTATTGCTCAAAATGGCCATCCGGATCTGATTATTACAGATCCACCGAGAGACGGTATGCATAAAAATGTGGTTAACCAATTGTTAGAGGTTTTACCCGAAAAAATCGTATACGTGAGCTGCAATTCTGCCACACAGGCGAGAGACCTTGAAATGATGAAAGGAGCATATGATATCGCAAAATCTCAAGCGGTAGATATGTTTCCGCAAACACATCACGTAGAAAATGTTGTACTCCTAAAAAGGAAAGTTTAATGAGCGCCTTATATTGCTTAAATTTTAATTATTTTCGTGCTGTATGAACCTTTTCATGAAATCTTTTTTAGTCAAAAGAATCTTTCTGATCGCCCTGGCAATTTTACTTTTATCTTGTGAAAATGATGATATCTGTGTTGAGCCAAATACACCCCGCTTGATCATTAGGTTTTATGACATAGATAATCCCCAAAATAAAAAGGCAGTACCTTTTTTAGGGGTAAAGATCGATGGCCAGGAAGCATTTTATGTGGATAGCGGAATTTCCCAATCACCCGATTCTATCACCATACCCCTTGAAGTTGTAAAAGATTTGACAAGAATTAAATTGGTCAAATTTGGTAAAGACCCGGTTGAAGAGAATGATGAAGAAGATGAGATCGAATTGACTTATGGCAGAAACGAGGAGTTTGTCTCACAATCCTGTGGTTTTCGCATCATTTATAATAATGTAAAGAATACGAGTTCACCAAATAATACATGGATCAAAGAAATTACGCCAATTTCAGATTCGTTAAATATTACCGATGAAAGAAGGCATCATATTAAGATATACCATTAGCCTGCTTCTCTTCTTTTTCATCCTTCAAGGTTTTGGACAGAAAAAAGAAGTAGATTCAGTTAAACTAAAAAATCGTTACGGGTTAAGGGTGGGTGTTGACCTGTTTACACCGGTTTACGGCTTGTTTGATGAAGATCGTCAAGGATTCGAAATCGTAGCAGATTACCGCATTGCCAAAAGATTTTGGTTGGCGGGTGAAATGGGATATTTGGAAAAATTGGTCAAAGAAGATCTTTATAATTATAACACAAGCGGAGGCTATTTTAAAGTTGGGGCAGATTTTAATGCCTACCAGAACTGGCCGGGTATGGAGAATATGATCGTGGTGGGTGTTCGCTATGGCTTGAGTACCTATAGTCAAACGCTCAATGAATACACGATCAATTCTGATCCCTATTTGTCTTATGAAACGATTGATGAGCCTATAGATTATGATGGCCTCAGTGCACAATGGTTCGAGTTGGTCCTGGGCCTAAAAGTAGAGGTCTTGCACAATGTTTATCTGGGTGCCATGTTTAGCGGTAAATCCATGCTGACCGCTACAGAAATAGACGGATTTAAAAATATGTTCGCTCCGGGGTTCAATGGGATTTCTACCAATGGTTATGGTTTTGGATTTAGCTATACCCTTTCTTATCTCATTCCAATTTACAGAAAATAAGTTTTATCTTTAGTCCTCTAAACACCAAATACAGATGCAAAATATTCCTAGTGTTGATCTTTCCGACTTTACATCAGAAGATCTCAAAAGAAAAGAAAAGTTTGTCAAAGCCATCGGACAAGCCTATGAAGAAATTGGGTTTGTTGCTTTGAAAGGCCATTTTTTATCTGACGAACTGACAGAAAATTTATACAAAGAAGTAAAGGCCTTTTTCAACTTGCCGGAGGATGTAAAAAAGAAATACGAAATCGAAGGCTTGGCCGGTCAAAGAGGCTATACCTCCTTTGGAAAGGAATCAGCCAAGGGTTTTAAAAAAGCCGATTTAAAGGAGTTTTGGCATTTCGGACAGGATACAAAATATAATGCAGAAGTACAGGAAGCCTATCCTGAAAATGTGATCGTAGAAGAATTGCCCGGTTTCAATAAAGTGGGTAAAATGACCTATCAGCAACTCGAAAAAACGGCCATTTATGTGTTGCGCGCTTTGGCCATTTACATTGGCTTGGATGAAAAATATTTTGATCATTACGTGATTGGAGGAAATAGTATACTCAGACCTATTCATTATCCGCCGATCATCGGTGAGCCTAAAGGAGCCGTAAGGGCTGCCGAACACGGCGATATCAATTTAATTACCTTGTTGATGGGGGCTTCGGCATCTGGGCTTGAAGTTAAAAATAAAGCCGGGCATTGGATCCCTGTTACTGCTTTGCCGGACCAGTTGGTCGTAAATGTGGGAGATATGCTGCAGCGACTGACCAATAATAAACTGAGGTCTACCATTCATCGTGTGGTGAACCCGCCGAAAGAAGAATGGGGAAATTCTCGATATTCCATTCCTTTTTTTACACATCCAAAAAGTGAAATGTCGCTCAATTGTTTAGATAAATGTATCGATAAAAATAACCCAAAGGCCTACGAAGACATTACCGCAGGAGAATATTTGAATGAGCGATTACGCGAACTGGGATTGTTAAAATGAAAGATCAAAAACTCATCTTTTCTTTTTTATCCTATGGTGTCTTTTTGATTCTTCTTGGACTATTGGGCTATTTTTTAAAATGGAGTAATGCGATGATTTTTTTGGGTTTAGGCTTTGTTTTTGAGTTGTTGGCACTGATCTTATTTGCCTGGAAAAAATTAAAGAAGTAAGATGATTGATAAGTAGCACATGGGAAAAAAGAAATTAAATAGTCTAGAAGACCTGGGTGGTTTTGTTTTTTCAACGAATAAAGAGGCGGATTTTGGAGAAAATGACCATGAATCAACCGAAACACTTCCCGCAGCAGAGCAATTATTGGAAGCTCATTTTTCCAATAAAAATCGGGCAGGAAAAACAGTGACGATCATAAAAGGTTTTGTTGGAAAAGAGGAAGATTTAAAAGAACTGGCAAAGTTGATCAAAACAAAATGCAGTGTGGGAGGTACGATCAAAGACGGAGAAATTATGATCCAGGGTAATTTTCGTGATAAGGTCATGGAAATTTTGAAAAAAGAAGGATACAAGGTCAAACGGGTCGGAGGTTAAAGAGGAAACAATGGAAAAAAAAATTGAACCTTCAGAACTGATTCTTAATCCTGATGGGAGTATTTATCATTTAAATTTATTGCCCCATCAGATTGCGCACAAACTTATTTTTGTGGGAGACCAAGACAGAGTGCCTCTCGTGAGTAAACATTTCAGTCAAATCGACTTTGAAACCCAGAAACGCGAGTTCAGAACATGCACCGGCTGGTTTAACCGAGAAAGAATTACGGTAATTTCAACAGGAATTGGTCCGGATAACATAGACATTGTCCTCAATGAACTCGACGCATTGGTCAATATTGATTTAAAGTCTAGAACAATCAAAAAAGAACTGACCAGCTTGCAAATAGTTAGAATAGGAACCTCGGGTTCAATTCAAAAGGAAATTCCGGTAGATAGTTTTGTGATGGGAACCTATGGACTAGGTTTTGACGGACTTCTGCATGCCTATAACTCGGAGCATATTCTTGAAAAGGACATGGCAGATGCCTTTGTGGAACACACAAACTATGATCCAAACAAGGCAAAACCGTACATCACCTCTGGCAGCGATCAACTGATAGCTAAGATGGCTTCAGACCAGGTGTTTCAGGGTATTACAGCAACGGCCAATGGTTTTTACGGACCACAAGGCAGGGTTCTCAGGATGTCTGTAAAAGACGAGTTACTGAACGATAAACTGGCGAGTTTTTCATATCACGGGCTCAAAATTTGCAACCTTGAAATGGAAACCTCAGCCATATATGGTCTTTCAAAATTGATGGGTCATCAGGCGCTTAGCCTAAATGCGATCATTGCAAACAGGGCGAACAAAACTTTTTCAGAACAGCCCCGAAAGACCATAGAAAAACTGATAGAATACACGATTCAAAAATTGACTTCATAAATCGGGGAGCACACAATATTTAACCATATTTAACGTTTAATAATAAATTGCTTGATATTCTGTTTAATTCTAAATTGATTTATAATGAAAAAGTTCACCTATTTTGTAATCGCGATTGTAGCTTCGGTAAGCCTTAGTTCTTGCGGTGCTAGCAGCAGCAGCTGTGTCTCCTCTGAATATCAAATCAAAAATATAAAATTCGAAAACCAACAGGTTGTACTTACTGACGAGTATATACAGGCTGAAGATAAAGTTAATTGAAATTACTTTAAATCGAAGTAAAAAAGGCTGCACATAGACGAGTGCGGTCTTTTTTTTTGCAAATAATAAAGAAATACTTGTGAGAGTAAGCAGACTTTGTAATTTTGCACAAACCATCACACATGTCTAAAACAAAGTATATTTTCGTTACGGGAGGAGTGAGTTCTTCTCTGGGAAAAGGTATTATTGCGGCTTCATTGGCCAAATTACTTCAATCGAGTGGATTCCGAGTGACGATCCAAAAATTAGATCCCTATATCAACATAGATCCCGGAACACTTAATCCATATGAACATGGTGAGTGTTATGTAACTGATGATGGTGCAGAAACCGATCTCGATCTTGGTCATTACGAAAGGTTTTTGAACATTGCCACTTCCCAAGCGAATAACGTGACCACAGGAAGAATATATCAAACAGTCATCAACAAAGAACGCAAAGGCGATTTTTTGGGAAAAACTGTTCAGATCATTCCGCATATTACAGATGAGATCAAAAGAAGGATACAGATTTTAGGAAAAACCGGAGATTATGATATTGTGATCACCGAAATTGGCGGAACTGTAGGAGACATTGAGTCGTTACCTTATATAGAGGCTGTCCGTCAGTTGCAATGGGACCTCGGAAAAGAAAATGCGATCGTCATTCATCTGACTTTGATTCCATACTTAAGAGCAGCCGGAGAATTAAAAACCAAACCCACCCAACATTCGGTGAAGGAATTAATGCAGAGTGGAGTTAGTCCGGACGTACTGGTTTGCAGAACTGAATATTCATTGAATGAAGGGATCAGAAAGAAGCTGGCACTTTTTTGCAATGTTACCCAAGATGCAATTATTGAATCCATCGACGCAGAGACGATTTACGATGTGCCCAATTTAATGCTCGAAGAGGGTCTGGATAAAGTGGTTTTGAAAAAATTGGGTTTGAAGGCTCAAAAGTCACCCAAATTAGATCAATGGAATGAATTTTTGAGAAAATTTAAAAATCCGAAAGCATCTGTACAAATTGGCCTGGTTGGAAAATATGTTGAATTACAGGATGCTTATAAATCGATTATTGAAGCCTTGGGCCATGCCGGTGCTCAAAACGAAACTAAGGTAAATATAAAATTCATTCACTCCGAAGACCTGGTACCCTCAGAAGTGCCGGATTTGCTCAAAGGATTAAATGGTGTATTGGTAGCACCTGGTTTCGGAGATAGAGGTACAGAAGGTAAAATAGAAGCAATTAGATATGTGCGAGAGAACAACATTCCTTTTTTGGGTATTTGTTTGGGTATGCAAATGGCGGTGATTGAATTTGCCAGAAATGTACTGGATCTGAAAAATGCTAATTCTGTGGAAATGAATCCGAGAACACCCTATCCTGTTATCAATCTGATGGAAGATCAAAAAAAGGTCACAGAAAAAGGAGGAACCATGCGCTTGGGGGCTTGGGATTGTAAATTAGATAAAAAGTCCAAAGTTTACAAGGCTTATGGTAAGGATTTTATTAGTGAAAGACACAGACATAGATACGAGTACAACAATGACTTTTTTGAAGAACTTCAAAAAAACGGACTCATCGCAACGGGAGTTAACCCTGACACCGGACTGGTAGAAATCGTGGAAATACCTGCACACCCTTGGTTTGTGGGAGTTCAATATCACCCGGAGTATAAAAGTACTGTACTGAATCCACATCCTTTATTCGTCGCATTTATTAAGGCTTGCCTAGACAACAAATAAAAAAAGAGGTGATGTAAAAACATCACCTCTTTTTATGACCTGGCATACTAAACTAGTTAGCCGCGATTTCTTTTAAGTCCATTTTACATTTCGGACAAGTAGTAGCTTCGGCATACGTTTTGTCCCCTTCACATTTCATCGGACATTGGTATACGTGAGCGGCATGTTCTTCAGATGTTTCTGTGGTTGTTTCATCAATAGCTTCAGTTTCTTCTACTTCCACAACTTCAATTTCTTTTACTTCTTCAGTTTTTGCAGCTTCTTTACTTGCTTCTTTACAAGAGGTAAAGCTTACCAAAGCAATGGCAAATAAAAATAAGATTGATAATTTTTTCATAAGATGATTTATTTTTTTAGATAGGCAAAAGTAATTAATAATTCTCGTTTTTGTCTGAAGTCGAAAAACGCTTTTTTCAACTCATCAATTCTTCTGTATCAAATAGTTCGGGTATCTCTGCAGTCCAGCTCAGATCCTTCCCGAGCCTTGCTCTTAAAGCCTCAGAAGCTTCTTTTTCACCATGAATGAGAAATACTTTTTCAGGTTTAGTCTTAATTTCATTCAGCCAGTTCATCAATTCATCTTGATCGGCATGGGCAGAAAGACCTTCAATTTCTTCTACCCTCATCCTAAAAGGAACTTTTTTTCCAAAGATTTTAATTTCTTTTTCTCCTTCCAACAGTTTCCGTCCTCTTGTCCCCTCTGCTTGAAAACCGACAAAAAGTAATGTATTCTTTTCATTTTGGGCTTGAGTTTCCAGGTAATTTAAAATTCTTCCTCCCGTGAGCATACCACTTCCAGCAATGACAATTTTAGCTTTTTGATTATCTCGGTATTCCATGGTTTCTTGAAAACTGCTCACAATTTCGAATTCACTGCACATCTGAAAAAAGGACGTTTCGTTTAAACGATGCCAATCGCGGGTGCGGGAAAAGAGTTCCAAAACACTCAATCCCATCGGGCTATCTACGATCATAGGTATTTTAGGGATCCTGTTTTGCTCTCTTAATTGGTGCAGTATAAACATGAGGAGCTGTGCTCGTTCAACAGAAAAACTAGGGATAAAAATACTTCCACCTCTCTTGACAGTTTCGTTGATCGTTTTTTCTATCAGGGGCAAAGTTTCACTTTCTTCAGGATGTAGTTTCCCGCCATAGGTACTTTCCAAAAATAAAAAATCCACTTTTTTAGGCTTAAGGGGAGGATAGAGCAGAAGATCATTTGTTCTTCCAATGTCACCCGAAAAAACAAGCCTTTTTCCGAAGATATCTAATTCAATGAAAGTAGCACCCAAAATATGTCCCACATAAGAAAATCGAACTTTGATGTTTGTTTTCAGGTCTATCCACCGCGAGGGAGGAATAGCTTTGAAAAAATTGTATACATGGTTCACCTCTTCAATCGTGTACAGCGGTTTGGCAGGATGATGTTTGGAATAGCCCTCTTCATTAGCGCGCTGAGCCTCTTTCTCATTGATCTTCGCTGTGTCGCTTAAGATGATTTTAGCAATATCGATCGTTGGATGTGTGGCTAGGATCTGCCCTCTGAAACCGTATTTCACCAAAAGTGGTAAATATCCGCTATGATCTAAATGTCCGTGTGTCAAAAGTACAACATCAATTTCTTTAGCGGCTACATTGAGTGGATGCCAATTCAATTCCCTTAAATGTTTTTCACCCTGAAATAATCCACAGTCAATCAATAGGCGATAATCATCCGTGGATACCAGAAATTTAGAGCCGGTAACTGTGCCTGCGGCCCCCAGAAATTGAATTTGAATAGACATTTTTTTAAGTATAGGATACCTTAAATTTAGTCAAAAAAAATATGTCGATAAGACGAAATAGATTTTATCGGAGCTGATCCTCCCTCGGTGGGGGATGAAGGTGCAGGTCAGTTTGGAGTTAGTTGAAATAATTGCACTAAAAAAAAGTACTCACAAATAAAGCAACAGCCAAAATGATGACCAATATTTTGTCTAAAAACTGAATCATAGCACAAATTTAGTAAGAAAGGGCGTGAATCAATTTTAATAAATTGTTAAATTTCTAAATAATCCAACAGAATTAGTAGGATTATATTGATTGAACCGTTTAAACGGATAATTTACCGCGTTTGTAATAAAAAGCAGGGAGTAAAATAATCAGTAATAAGGGGTGAATCAGGAATCTGCGAACATAAAAAACAAATAGATAACCGTCTTTTAATTCTCCGTTTAGAATAGTAAAATAAGCAAAGGCTAGAAACAAGAATGCAATGGCATAAAATTTTACAGAAAACAGGAGGAGGTTTTTATCCTTGAAGGCAATCCATACGATACCTAATGAAGCTAGGGTATTGATCAGATACCGTAAAAATAGATGAAATAATAGCTTGTAGCTGTTGTAGTTAGGAATCGGTTCAGATAAATAATCGTGGTCGAAATAATGGAGGAAAGGGTCATAAAACACTCGATTGGCGATAGACCGGAAGCCAACTAAAAAAATAAAAAGCAGTGCTATGAGTATTGAGCTAGTCTTTCGGTCCATTTTTCAACTCTTTATAATGACTAAAATATTTCACCCAAACTATCCAAAGCAAAAAGATATACCCATAGATCATAGCGGGAAACATGAGATCGTGCCAAAATACTTGATAGGCAGGAAATTTTTGATACAAAACCGCAATTAAAAATATGCGCATAATATTGACCAAATAAATGGTGACCGCGCCGAATAAACCATAAAAAAATGTGTCTTTTAAATCACCTTTAAAGGCGATGATAAAGGCCAAAAAGAGAATAATGATACTCACAGAATTACAACCCTCCACGACGTTGATCACATGTTGGTCGTTCAAGAGAAACTTAATAGACAGTTCATCCGGATTTTGATCAATACTGCTCTGGTATCCAAATATCTGCGCAGCAACTTTGACATGATCTGCCACTTGTCTAGTGATGGGAGCACATGAAAAAACACCTTCGGTTTCTTGTGTTTTTGACAAATAAATGGAATATCCTCCTGTGAGCAAAAAATAAGTCACAAAAAATTTTATCAGGAAAATGATAATAGTTTTATTTTTGCTCAAAGATCGAAGATTAGAAACCCAAAATTATAAAACCTATGCAATTAAAACAACTAGAATTAAAAGTTTCTCAAATTATAGAGGGAAAAGTTTCTGATAATCAAAAATTAGATGCCATTTGTTCACTTTTACAAAATGAGGTGCCGCATTATAATTGGGTAGGTTTCTATTTTGTTAATGGTGATAAAAAAGAATTGAAACTGACAAATTTTGTGGGAAAGCCTACAGAGCATACGGTAATTCCATTTGGAAAAGGAATTTGTGGTCAGGTAGCGGTTACTAATCAAAACTTTGTCGTGCAGGATGTGACTGAACAAGACAACTATATTTCTTGCGGTATAGATGTGAAATCGGAAGTAGTGATTCCCATTTTTAAGAACGGGAAGAATATAGGTCAAATAGACATAGATTCTCACCATTCATCACCATTTTCCGAAGAGGATGAACGATTTTTAGAATTTGTTTGTTCAAAAGTGGCTCAGCTCGATTTAGTGCATCTCGTTTAAATGATCGCTTTTGCCCTCGTTCAAATTAGCTTATCCTAGCTGTTTTTGATTAGGATTGTTTTGGCATTAGAAATGGACTCCAACTGATAAAAAAAGGAGGCGGTTTTTGACGTTAAAGCCAAGTGTTTTACTACTTTTGCAAAAAATTATTTAAAGCCAAAAAAATGTTGGAGTCTAAAAGAATAAAATCAGCCTTAATATCAGTATTTCACAAAGATGGATTAGCCCCTATTGTTAAAAAATTGAATGATCTGGGAGTTACCCTATATTCCACCGGGGGGACAGAAAGCTTTATCCGCGATTTAGGTATTGAGGTGGTTCCGGTTGAAGATTTGACTTCTTATCCTTCTATTTTGGGAGGTAGGGTTAAGACCTTGCACCCAAAAGTATTTGGCGGTATTTTAGGTCGAAGAGAACTGGCGGGAGACATCAAACAGATGAAGGATTTTGAAATTCCTGAAATAGACGTGGTAATTGTAGATCTCTATCCTTTTGAAAAAACAGTTGCCAGTGGTGCCTCTGAAGAAGAGATCATTGAGAAAATTGACATTGGCGGTATTTCTTTGATCAGGGCGGCAGCCAAAAATTTCAAGGATGTCATTTGCGTTTCCTCCATGGATCAATATGACGAATTTTTGAGATTGATTTCCGTGAACAAAGGAGCTTTGAAATTGGAAGACAGAAAGCGTTTTTCTGCTAAGGCATTTGCAGTGTCGAGTGCATATGACACAGCCATATTTCATTACCTGAATAAAGATGAACTTTCTTTCAGACAAAGTTTTGATGAAGTAAGTGTTTTGAGATACGGAGAAAACCCTCATCAAAAAGGATATTTTTATGGAGATTTAAATGCCTTATTCGATAAATTACACGGTAAAGAATTGTCTTATAATAATTTATTAGACGTTGATGCAGCCGTACAGCTGATGAATGAGTTTAAGGGTGAAGCGCCTACATTTGCTATTCTAAAACATAATAACGCTTGTGGATTGGCGCAAAGAGCCACTATTGAAGCGGCATATAAAGACGCCTTAGCAGGAGATCCTGTATCGGCGTTTGGAGGAATTTTGATCAGCAATACGGAGATCGATTTAAAAACAGCAGAGCTCATCCATGAATTGTTCTGTGAAGTGATCATTGCTCCGTCTTATCAGGAGGAGGCTTTGGAATTGTTGAAGAAGAAAAAAAATAGAATCATCATGATTCAAAAAGAGATAGCATTGCCTCAAATTCAATTTAGAACAGCATTGAACGGTCTACTGTCACAGGAAAAAGACAGTGTGTCGGATGATCCCTCCCATTTGGTAAAAGTCACTAAAAAGGAAGCTTCTGCTGAAGAAATCGAAGACCTTCTTTTTGCCTCAAAAATAGGCAAGCATACAAAGTCAAACACGATCGTTTTAGTAAAGAACAAGCAATTGTTGGCCAGTGGTACGGGTCAGACCTCAAGAGTTGATGCGTTAAATCAGGCAGTAGCCAAAGCGCAGTCTTTTAAATTTGATCTCAGCGGTGCAGTCATGGCCAGTGATGCTTTTTTCCCCTTTCCGGACTGTGTTGAAATTGCCCATAAGGCAGGTATAACGGCGGTTATTCAACCCGGTGGCTCTATCAACGATAAACTGAGTATTGCGTATTGTGATGACCATGGGGTGAGCATGGTACTTACCGGGGTGAGACACTTTAAGCATTAATTTGATATTTTGTTGAAAGAATAAGGTGATTGAGCTTCTATACTCTTTTATTATTGGCTAATTTTATTACATTTGTTTGCAAACGAATTAATTTTTAAACAAACGAACTTCTATGGGTTTTTTTGACTTCATGACCGAGGATATTGCTATCGATCTTGGTACAGCTAATACATTGATTATTCACAAAGGAAAGGTGGTGATTGATAGTCCATCTATTGTGGCTAAAGATAGGATATCGGGTAAAATAATTGCCATTGGGCATGAAGCCAACTTGATGCAAGGAAAAACACATGAGAATATCAAGACCATTCGACCCTTAAAAGATGGTGTGATTGCAGATTTTGAGGCTTCCGAACAAATGATTCGAGAGTTCATCAGAAAGATTCCGACCATTAAAAATCGTTTTTTTCGCCCATCATTGAGAATGGTGATTTGTATTCCCTCTGGTATTACCGAAGTTGAAAAAAGAGCGGTGCGCGACAGCGCTGAACAAATGAATGCTAAAGAGATTTATTTGATCTATGAACCCATGGCCGCAGCGATCGGTATCGGTATTGATATCATGCAGCCTAAGGGTAATATGATCATCGATATAGGCGGAGGGACAACTGAAATAGCGGTGATTGCCTTGAGTGGGATTGTTTGCGATAAATCTGTTAAAGTAGCCGGGGATGTATTTACCAATGATATAGCCATGTATTTGCGTACTCAACACAATTTATTTATCGGTGAAAGTACAGCGGAAAAGATTAAGATCGAGATTGGTGCCGCTACAGAAGATTTAGATAGTCCGCCTGAGGATATCTTAATTCAGGGTCGTGATTTGTTAAGTGGCAAGCCCAAGCAGACAAAAGTGAGCTATAGAGAAATTGCCAAAGCACTGGAAAAATCGATTTTGAGGATCGAGGATGCGGTCATGGAAACACTTTCACAAACACCGCCTGAATTGGCCTCAGATATTTACAATACCGGTATTTATTTGGCTGGGGGAGGATCTATGCTAAGAGGATTAGATAAAAGACTTTCCAGAAAAACTGATTTACCGGTCTATGTGGCAGACGACCCTTTAAGGGCTGTTGTGCGCGGGACGGGAATTGCGCTCAAAGACATCGAAAAATACAAGAGCGTATTGATGAAATAGAAAAAAGACCTTGGTCAAATGCAACAATTAATTTCCTTCTTCTATAGAAATAAAAATTTCTTATTTTTCATTTTCTTGGAAGGGTTAGCCTTTTTTTTTACCGTTCAAAGCCATTCTTTCCATTCAAGTAAGTTTGTTAATTCTGCAAATGCCGTCACCGGCGGTATCTATAAAAAGGTAAATAGTTTCAGTGAATTTCTGCATTTGAGAGAGGAGAATGAGATCCTCGCACAAGAAAATGTCTATCTAAAGAATTTGCTTGGAAAAGAAATGGATTTGAATAAAAATGTGGATAGCCTCAAAACAGATAGTATTGGGAGGAACAATCAAAAGTATTTTTATTATTCAGCCGAGGTGATTAATAATGAATTCAATCGGAGTAATAATTACTTGACCATTAGCTCCGGAGCCAAAAGTGGAATTGCGCCGGATATGGGTGTGATCAATAACAAGGGAATCGTAGGGATTACCAAAAGTGTATCCGACAATTATGCGACAATCATGTCGGTTTTGAATGTAAATGCTAAGATCAATGTGATGATCAGTCGAACAGAACATTTTGGTACTTTGAGTTGGAATACAAAGGACTATACCAAAGTTCAGTTGCAGGATCTGCCGATTCAAGCAAAAATAAGGATTGGTGATACGGTTGTTACAGGTGGTAAATCGGTTATTTTCCCCAAAGGGATCCCAGTGGGAGTCGTGCATGATTTTGTAGTTGAAAGTAATAATTATACGCTTGTCAATATTTCATTGTTCAATGACATGACCTCGGTTGGATATGTTGAGGTGATCAAAAATTTTGACAAGGAAGAAATTTTAAATCTAGAAGAAAGATCGATGAATGAATAGGGAAATATTAAATAATGTCTTACTCTTTATCGGCTTGATTTTATTGCAAGTGATCGTCCTTAATAATATTAACTTTTTGGGCTATCTCAACCCCATGCTTTATATCTTGTTCATTTTTTTTTATCCGCTTAAAAAATTAGATAGCACCTTTTTATTGTTGAGTTTTTTATTAGGTTTGTCCGTAGACTTTTTTGCCAATTCCGGCGGAGTTAATGCCGCAGCAACTTTGTTTGTTGCATTTATCAGAATACCTGTGGTCAAAGCTGTGTTGGGGAAAACCGAATTAGATTTTACTGCATTTTCATTTAGAAAGCTGAAGTTTGGAAATATGGTATCAATTTTGTTCATACTTACTTTAATCCATCACTTTATCGTTTTTCAGCTTGAATATTTCAGATTTGATAATTTGCTTGGAATTCTCTTTAAAACATTTTTGACAAGTATTTTTACCTTAGTGCTATTGTTGCTGAGTTTTATATTTTTTTCTAAAGGAAAATAGAATGCCTAGAAGTGTATTGGTTTATGTATTGATTTTATTTGTTGGGGTCGCCTATTTGAGCCGGTTGTATTTTTTACAAGTTCATGACGATTCTTACAGACAATCACCCCTTAATAACAGTGCAGTCACTGTAAAATATATCTATCCTAACCGAGGATTCATTTACGACAGGAATGGGGTCTTATTGGTGGCCAATAAATCCTCTTATGATGTGATGATCATTCCTAAAGACGTAAAACCTTTAGATACAATGGAGTTTTGTAAAATGATCAAGATTGATAAGGAAGAATTTATCAAGCGTTTTGAAAAATCCAAAAACTATAGCCCAAGAATTCCTTCTGTTTTTGTCCCTCAAGTTTCAAAGGAAGATTATGCCTACCTCCAAGAAAAAATGTACAAATTTAAGGGGTTTTATATCCAAAAAAGATATATCAGAGAGTATCCTATACAGACGGCACCCAATGTCTTTGGTTATCTAAGTGAAGTAAATGAATCCATCTTAAAAAATAAACCCTACTACCAATTAGGCGAATTGATAGGGTATCAAGGAATAGAAAAGGAATATGAAGAATTACTCAGAGGAGAAAAAGGAGTGCAATACGTTCAAAAGAATAGATTCAACAATGAAATAGGAGCCTATAAAAATGGCATATATGACACCCTGCCTGTTCCTGGAAAAGACCTCACCTTATCTTTGGACATTTCTCTTCAGTCCTATGTGGATCAACTGATGAGGAATAAAAGGGGAGGAGTTGTTGCTATCGAGCCTGCTACAGGAGAGATTCTCACCTTGGCTACTTACCCTACCTATAATCCGGAAATGCTGGTAGGGAGGGAGCGATCGAGAAATACGGTAATGTTGTTTAATGATACCGTCAGTAAGCCGATGTTGGACCGAAGTTTACAGGCACAGTATCCGCCTGGTTCTCCGTTTAAGATTTTAAATGGTTTGATCGGCCTGCAAGAGAACGTCATTACAGAAGAAACGGCTTTTTATTGTCATCATGGCTACAGATATGGCAGCAGTGGCTTCATGGGTTGTCATTGCGGTATGGCAGGATACCCTATCAAATTAAATACGGGTGTGTTTAAATCCTGTAATGCCTATTTCGCAAATGTCTATCGCAAAATAATTGAAAAATATGACACTCCCGCTGAAGGGATGGATGCATGGTCTAAACACGTTCAAAGTTTTGGTCTGGGAAATTATTTGGGCTATGATTTACCCTCCGGTCAAAAAGGATTAGTACCTGATGGGTCTTTTTACAATCGTTATTATCCCAACGGACAATGGAGGTCGGTAACCACCATTTCCAATGCAATAGGTCAGGGAGAGATCCTCACTACACCAATTCAATTGGCCAATATGACTGCGGCAATAGCCAATAGAGGGTACTACTATTCTCCTCATTTGCTTAAAAAAATAGGAGATAGCGCCAAAACGTTTGATAAATTCACTAAGAGAAATTATACCACCATCAAGCCTGAATATTTTGAGCCTGTCATAGAGGGCATGTTCAATGTATTCGAAATGGGTACAGCCAGAGCTTCTAGAATTGAGGGGATTGAAATTTGTGGTAAAACCGGAACAGCGGAGAACTTTGCCAGGGTGGAAGGTAAAAGAGTACAATTTACGGATCATTCAATTTTTATTGCCTTTGCCCCAAAGGATGATCCTAAAATTGCCATTGCAGTATTTGTTGAAAATGGTTATTGGGGTGCCAGGTGGGCTGCTCCAATTGCCAGCTTGATGATAGAGAAATATCTCACTGGTGAAGTAAAACGAACTGCCATAGAAAAACGGATCATGGAAGGCAGTTTAGAAGAAGAATATCAGAAACAATTGGAAATAGAAAACTACGTTGCGGAGAAGAAATAATATATTTAAAGGGGTTGATTGGATTCTGATCATTTTTTATGCGATACTCGTCTTTTTTGGTTGGATAACAATTTATTCGGCTACTTATATGGAAGGTCAGGAATTCGCTTTTAATTTGAATTCGAATTACGGCAGGCAATTAGTATTTATCATACTCAGTGCCGTTCTCATTCTCGTGATTTTAGCCATAGACAGGAGATTCTACGAGACTTACAGTGGTATCTTTTATTTGGTATCCATGCTCTCTTTGGCAGGTTTGTTTATCTTTGGAAAGAATATTAATGGTGCCACTTCCTGGTATGATTTGGGCAGTTTTAGTTTGCAGCCCTCTGAATTCGCCAAGGCGGCCACCTGTCTGGCCCTTGCCAATTTTCTCAATGAAAGAGGGCGTGATTTAAAGAAATTGCCCACCCAATTAAAATCTTTTAGTATCATTTTAATTCCTGCGGTGCTCATCACCCTTCAGCCGGATCCTGGTTCTGCATTGGTTTATGGGGCTTTGGTATTTGTATTTTATGTCTTTGGATTGCCACTTTTTTATCTTATCATAGGTTTCTTGGCCGTTACCTTATTCTTGGTTACGCTTTATTTCGGATATGCCGTTTCATTGATGATCACCTTTGGCCTGTTTACTTTATTTTTTCTCGTGCTGTTTTATTATAGCAAGGTGTATTTCCGACATAACTGGCTTGTGGTGGTCTCTATCTATTTATTCTCGGCCTTGTTCATTTTTAGTGTAGATTATGTGTATAACAATGTATTTGAACAAAGGCATAGAGATCGCTTTGATATTGTTTTAGGGAAGAAAAAAGATGATCAAGGAATTGGTTATAATACCAATCAATCAATGATTACGATTGCTTCAGGCGGACTTACAGGTAAAGGATTTTTGCAAGGGGATAGAACTCAGGGCGATTTTGTTCCAGAACAGGAAACGGATTATATATTCAGCGCAGTGGGCGAGGAATGGGGCTTTTTGGGTTCCGGCCTTGTCGTAATGGTATTTGTACTTTTTTTACTCCGTTTAATCTATGTTGCAGAGCGCCAAAAATCACTCTTTAGCAAGGTATATGCTTATTCCGTATTGCTGATCTTCTTTTTTCATTTTACCATTAATATAGGAATGGTTCTGGGCTTGCTCCCTACCATCGGGATACCGTTACCTTTTTTTAGTTACGGCGGATCATCACTTTGGGGATTTACACTTTTATTATTTATACTCATCCGATTGGATGCTGATAGAATCTATGAATGGTAAGGCGACTGACTTTTGAACACAAATAAAAAAAGCAACCCAAAGGTTGCTTCTCGATAAATTAAGTGTATTTAAAATTAAGCTAAACTGGCTACGTGCTTAGTTAACTTAGACTTTAAATTTGACGCCTTATTCGTATGAATAATGTTCTTCTTAGCAAGTTTATCTATCATCGAAGTGATTTTAGATAATTGCTCCTCAGCATCTTTCTTTACAGATAGGTCACGAAAACTTTTGATCGCATTACGCGTAGTTTTGTGTTGGTATTTGTTTCTGGCTCTCTTTGCCTCGTTACTTCTAATTCTCTTTAATGCTGACTTGTGATTTGCCATTTTTTTTGTTTTTAAAATTCATTTAAAAATGATGTGTAGCCCGTAGGGGAATCGAACCCCTCTTACCAGGATGAAAACCTGGCGTCCTAACCGATAGACGAACGGGCCTTGGATAACTTTTTATCTCAAAAGCGAGTGCAAAAATAATACAATTTTTTATCTCTGCAAGTTTTTTTTTAAAAATTAATAAGCTTTTGCAAATAATACCCTGCGCGCTGATTTTTTACCGGAATACACACAAATTCCCTCTTCAACAGCTGAGTTTTGTGGTAGACAACGGATGGTTGCTTTAGTCAAATTCTTAATGGTCTCTTCGGTTTCATGACTACCATCCCAATGAGCCGATATGAAGCCTCCTTTCTCTTCTAAAACCGTTTTAAATTCATCAAAGCTATTTACTTCTGTGATATGATCATTTCTGAATTGATTCGCCTTTTCAAATAAATTTATCTGGATTTCATCCAAAGTTTTAAGTATGGTCTCTGTGATCAATTTTTGTTCAACGACAGATTTGGTCAAATTATCTCGCCTGGCCATTTCCACGGTTCCTTTTTCAAGATCTCTCGGACCAATGGCAATGCGCAAAGGAACACCTTTTAGCTCGTATTCAGCAAATTTCCATCCCGGTTTTTGCGTAGTTCTGTCGTCAAATTTAACAGAAACGTCTTTTGCTCGCAATTCAGTCATGATCTCCTTGGCCATGACTGAAACAGCGGCAAGTTCTTCTTCAGATTTATAAATGGGAACTATTACGACCTGAATAGGTGCCAATTTAGGTGGTAAAACTAATCCGTGGTCATCGCTGTGCGTCATGATCAATGCACCCATTAAACGAGTTGAAACGCCCCATGAAGTCGCCCATACATAATCTAAATTTCCCTCTTTACTCGTAAATTTCACATCAAAAGCTTTTGCGAAATTTTGACCTAAAAAATGCGATGTACCAGCTTGAAGCGCTTTTCCATCTTGCATTAAGGCTTCTATGGTATAGGTTTCTAGAGCTCCGGCAAATCTTTCATTTTCAGATTTTGTTCCTTTAATCACGGGCATGGCCATAAATTCTTCTGCAAAGGTTGCATAGACCCCTTGCATTTTTTCAGCCTCCTCAATTGCTTCACCCATGGTAGCATGGGCCGTATGACCCTCTTGCCATAAAAATTCTGCTGTTCTCAAAAAGAGCCTGGTTCGCATTTCCCAGCGTAAGACATTTGCCCATTGATTGATCAATAGAGGTAAATCTCTGTAGGATTGTATCCATTTTCTGTACGAATCCCAAATAATGGTCTCAGAGGTAGGTCTGATGATCAATTCTTCTTCAAGTTTGGCGGTTTCATCCACAACTATACCCTTACCATTTTCGTCATTTTTTAACCTATAATGCGTGACAACCGCACATTCTTTTGCGAAGCCGTCTACGTGACTGGCCTCTTTACTGAAATAAGATTTTGGAATTAATAATGGGAAATAGGCGTTTTCATGTCCGGTTTCTTTAAACATTTTATCCAAGACACTTTGCATTTTTTCCCAAATGGCATAGCCATAAGGTTTGATCACCATCATACCGCGAACCCCTGAGTTTTCAGCGAGATCGGCTTTCATCACAATTTCATTGTACCACTTGGAATAGTCCTCACTGCGTGAAGTTAATTGTTTACTCATAATAATTTTTATGTTTTGGCATAGATATTGTATATCTTTATGAAATAGGATGCAAAACTAAAGAATTTGCAACTTATATCGACCAAAAAATAATGCTTTATGAAAAACTTTACTCCAAAAAATAAAAACACATTTTATATACTGTCTTTGATGTTTCTTGGGTTATTGCTCACATCGTGTACCAGTACTCAGGCGGTTTATTCAGAAAATGACGGTATCTACGAATCTTCACCGGCTAGAGTAGTTGCTGTAACAGAAGAAGTTCCAGCTGCAAATTACCAACGGTATTTTGAAACAGAAGCCAACAATATCTATATAGAAGAGGATGAAATATTTACAGATATCGATGGGTATGTAGGCTATTCTGATGCCGATGAAGGTGCTGTGCAGATCGAAGGAGATTATAACTATGGCAATACGCCATGGGGCTATAATGACAGCAATGTATCCATAAGTTTTAACATGGGCTTTGGTTACGGAGGCTATTGGGGTTTTCCCTACTATGGTTATTACAACCCTTGGTATTGGGGTTACCCGGGATATGGCTGGGGCTGGGGTTATCCGGGATATGGCTGGGGCTGGGGTTATCCAGGATATGGCTGGGGTTATCCGGGTCATCCTATTTATTACCCTCCCTATGGAGGTGGAACTTATGGGAAAAGAAATAATTATCCGGTAAGATATGCTGATAATGGAAGCAGAACTGGATATACACGGACGAGTCAGGCAGGTTCTACAAGACCCAATATCTATAAAAATAGTGTGGCACAAAATTCGTCATCAAGATCAACTAATTACAGGAGAAATGCGAGCAATGCGGTGAACAATAGTTACCAAAGATATAATCAGCAAAGTTCAAATAGAAACACAAATAGTTATAACAGAAATGCCAATTCCAGACCGAGCTATAGCCCATCCATGGGTGGAAACTCTGGTTACAGTCGCGGCAGTTCAGCAGGTATGAGAAGTTCTTCAGGAGGACGAAGAAATGGACCCAATGTGGTTTCCACTGAGCAGGGTGTAAATCAAATTCAATCTAATTCAAAAGATTATAGAAGTACAGGTAGACCCGTGCAATCCGATTTTAGAAGCGCCATGAACGCTCTGTTATTAGATCGAGATAATGAAAAAGCTCCTGTGAGATATGAATGGACGAATGGACAAGCGCGACGCGTGAATTTAGACCAAACTCAGAGGCAAGAAATTTTGAAGAAGATGAGGGATTACAGCAATGCTTCCAACACGACGAGCGATAGAAATTATTTATCGGGTAAAAATTCGGCAAGGTCAACAAAATCATATAAATCTTCGAACAATAACCGGAGAGTTAGTTCGAGTAATGCTAAATCAAGCAGTCCAAAAAGCAGTGGTAGTAGTTCGACTGCTTCTAATAGCCGATCCTCATCATCATCTGGGAATGCCTCTATGTCTTCAAGTACTAGGTCTTCTTCTAGTGGCAGTTATGCCAGAAGTAGTGGAGGTGGATCTAGAAAACAATAAACCAACTCATTTTATAGAATAAATTATAACGTATGAAAAGAATTTTACTTATCATGTTCCTTCTGCCTGTATCTTGGGTTCACGCACAGATCATTAGCTATGCAGATGGTGCAGTACTTTTTTCAGGTGAAGATAATTACGGAACGGCAAGATTTATGGGTATGAGCGGAGCCTTTGGAGCCCTGGGAGGTGATATGTCTGCAGTTGATATCAATCCTGCCGGTTTAGGGGTTTTTAATACAACGAGTTTTTCAGGTACCCTGAGCTTTAATAATATGAAGAATTCCTCAAGTTTTTACGGTGAAAGAATTGGTAATAAAGATGATAATTTCAATTTTTCTCAAATTGGAGTAGCAACGGTTTTTTACACCCACAATCCCACCGGATTCCAAAAAATCGTCTTAGGCTTTAACTATAGTTTGGTTAGAGATTTCGATAATTCCTTTTTCGTAACAGGAAATAGTGGTGTCCCGGATTTTTTGGATGACCCTTTTTTAAATTTTGACGATGATCCTTTTAATGATATTTATTACGTCAATGTGGACCAGCAAAATTTCAGGAATTATACCTATGGCTCTAACGATAGGTTTAGTTTTAGTATCGCTTCTCAATACAATGATAATTTATATTTGGGAATGAGTTTTAATTCCCATCAATTAGATTTTTACCAAAGAGCAGAATTCTCTGAATTTAATAATGATGGATCGGGAAATACGTTAGATGCTTATCTCGATCAGTATCTGGATGTTTATGGATATGGATTTAATTTTAGTCTTGGGGCTATTTTTAAACCAATTGAAAGTGTCAGACTGGGTGTGGCCTATAAATCGCCTACCTGGTATAATCTTTCTGAAAGATTTACAGAAGAATTGGAGATTTATCCGAGTAATACCTCAGAAGTTTATACAGAATATGGATCGCCGAATTATTTTGATTACGGGATGAATACTCCTTCAGAATTTACTGGTTCAGCGGCCTATATTTTTTCTAAATTTGGTTTGATCAGTTTTGATTATATCTACCGGGATTACCAAAATACTTATTTGAAACCTTCTGGAGATTTTATTGAAGACAATGGGTACATTGATCAAAACCTCAAAGGAACTTCCTCCTTCCGATTGGGAACAGAATGGATTGTCAGTAATTTGAGTTTTAGAGGAGGCTATAGGTTTGTGCAAAGTCCTTATCAAAATAGCTTTGTCAATGAAGATTATTCAGGATATTCTTTGGGTATGGGAATCAAATTTGGAAGATCCGTAGTATTAGACTTTGCTTATGACAGCTATAGCAGTTCATATGCCTACCGCTTTTTAAATATAGACGGGGTTGATCCTGCCGTCATTGACGAAGATAACTATCGCATTACCTCCTCGATGGTTTTTACTTTTTGATCTAAAAAAGTTCAGCAATACAAGGCTTCAAATATTGAAGCCTTTTTTATTGGATTAATAAAAAAAGTGCTAAATTTAACATGGATTTTTAAAAATTATCTAACCTAAAACCTTAATCAATGAAAAAATTATTAGCATTTTTAACAGTACTATTGTTTTTACTTTTGGTTTGGCGTGCATGGAGCTGGTATAAGGATACCGTGGTCTGTTGCGACGAAGCAGTGGTGGAAGAAGTAAGGGCTGTAGGACCCCTGGTGTTTGATTGTAATTCTGAAACACCGATTACCAGTTCAGATTGGGCCTCTAGAAGGGAAGTTATTTTATCGGCAAAAAAGGAAGGCGAAAAACTTTTGATTGTAGCCCCGTTCTTTGACGGTGAAACAAAAGAATTGGCGCTATCCAGAGCGAAGAAACTAATTGAATTATTTGCCAATGATCTCAATCCTGAAGAATTTGAACTAGATGCACGCGGACCTTTGGGTAATTGTGAAGAGGCATTGGCAGACCCTCTACACAAAACTATTTTTAAATGGGTCGTGCGAAATGAAAATGTGGTAGAACAACACGATAAGGCCTTTATTTATTTCGAATATGACAAAACAAAAGAAATTGATACGGAAAATGTGGTGAAATTCTTGGATGACATGTGCGAGGAGGTTAAAAATGGAGGTAATTCAGTGCACATTACAGGTCACACAGATTATGATGGAGATGAAGCGTATAATTATAACCTCGGATTGGAAAGAGCAGAAAGAGTGAAAAACTACATGGTAAATAGAGGAGTTTCTGCAGAAAAAATTACCACTGAATCTATGGGTAAAAAAGAACCCATAGCAGATAATTCAACCGAAGAGGGAAAACAAAAAAACAGAAGAGTAGAAATCGAAATAAAATAAACTAACCAAATTTAAAACTTAATATTATGATTAGATTAGCAATAAATACAACAGCATGTGATGGTTCAGATGTTTTTTGGCCATGGTTATTATGGCTTTTAGGTGCATTCTTATTAGGATTGCTCCTAGGCTGGTTGTTGAAACAGATATTTGGCGGCGATGGCGCCACTAAAGTTGCAACGGCACCGCTGGTAGCCGTAGATGCGGTGAAGGACGATTTGACCAAGATAGAGGGAATAGGTCCTAAAATTCAAGGTTTGCTAAATAACGAAAGTATTTGGAGTTTCAAACAATTGTCAGATACAAGTTCATTAAGACTTCAGAGAATTTTAGATGCTGCAGGGCCGGCCTATACCATGCACAATCCAAGAACATGGTCTGCACAAGCTAAGTTAGCAGATGAAGGAAATTGGGAAGAATTAAAAATTTGGCAAGACCATTTAAAAGGAGGCGTATAATTCAATCATTAATCGCATTCCAAAAAAGAGAGCGTTGCCATGCAACGCTCTCTTTTTTTTGGCAAAAAAAAGCTGTTATAAAAACAGCCCTTTTTCATTAATTAATTTTGAGTAATATTTAATTGTTTTCTAAGTTTAAAATGCGAATCTCCAAAAACTCCTTCTTTCCGATCTTCTGTTTTCTGAATTTCTTTGATCCATCATATTTCTCATATAACCACGACCTCTGTCAGTGATCCTTACATTGATGGATAGAATTCGGTTATTTGATATACCAAAAGCTTCCAAATTTCTGGGCTTGCGTTCCTCTTCTACAATCAAATGATTGCTCTTCAGATATGCAACAGCCTCTTTGACTTTACTGTGATCCTCATCCAATAAAGAAACATCAATAAATGATTCTTTATCATTGGATAGAAGAAATTCTAAAATTTTTCTTTCTATAATCATAGCAACGGGGGTTTTACTATACTGTTAATTAGATGATGAAATAAATATATGGTTGCGTAAGGTTAGAAAAAAAATCTCATTTTTTTCTGAATTTCAGAATTATTGGCCTTTTGAAAAGGATATTTAGCAAAATAAGGGTGTATAATTTACCATATCTAAATATATAAACGCCTTTATTGTATCGATCTTAGATCGATTAGATGAGCAAAAAAATGAACTAACTGCTACATTTTTTAGACAAATTGGCCTCATATTTTTTTCTGACCTTGTTTTTGACTAATTTCAGCGGCTATTAATTGTTTTACATGGATACAAAAATTATAAGAAATAAAGAATTGAGCATATTTGAGGCATTTCTGCCCGTCATAGTACTGGTGATTCTCTTGGCGTATAATGTTTTTGTTTTTGGTGATGATGCTTTGAGCGGGTCAAATCAATTTATTTTGTTGATGGGTGGTGCGATCGCTGCCATCGTTGGTTTTAAAAATAAAGTTTCTTATGATCAAATGATTCACGAAGTCGCCAACAATCTAAAATCAACCACAGGAGCAATTTTAATTCTCCTCTTTGTGGGTGCCTTAGCCGGTACTTGGCTCATAAGTGGAGTTATTCCCACCATGATCTACTATGGTCTTAAATTGTTGAATCCTACTTTCTTTTTGCCTGCTACGGTGGTAATTTGTGCGATCATTTCAATTGCAACAGGAAGTTCTTGGACAACCTCAGCTACCGTGGGTATTGCCTTAATTGGCATAGGTGGAGCAATGGGTATTTCTTTGGGAATGGTGGCAGGAGCAGTTTTGTCCGGGGCTTATTTCGGTGATAAAATGTCACCGCTCTCTGATACAACAAATCTTGCTCCGGCAATGGCAGGAACAGATCTCTTTACGCATATCAGATACATGGTCTATACAACGGTGCCTTCAATTGTGATTACACTGATTGTTTTTATTATTTTGGGATTGTCCGGTGATGTAAAAGGTGAGGCAGACACTACGGCCATTCTCGCTTCCATCGATGAGGCCTTTTATATTAGCCCCTGGTTATTTTTGGTGCCTGCCATGGTCATCTTTTTGATCATTAGAAAAACACAACCTTTAGTCGCATTATTAATAGGGACCTTGTTAGGCGCGTTATTTGCCTTGCTCTTTCAACCTGATGTGGTAGCAAAATTGGCCAACGTAGAGCAATTAGATTTCAAATCGGCTTATATGGGGGTAATGAACTCGATGACTGTAGATACATCGATAGAAACTTCGAATGAACAATTGAACGATCTATTTACCTCTGGAGGTATGGCAGGAATGCTCAGTACCATTTGGTTGATCATTTGTGCCATGGTTTTCGGTGGGATAATGGATGCCATTGGGGCCTTGGCCAAAATAAGTAGCGCAATGCTCAGCATGGCCAATTCAGTTTTTGGCTTGTTCTTTAGTACCACCGCGAGCTGTATTGTTTTAAATGTGACGGCCAGTGACCAGTATTTGGCGATTGTTGTGCCGGGAAAAATGTTTAGTAAGGCTTACGCCTTAAAAGGACTGGCTCCTGAAAACCTCAGCCGAACTCTAGAAGATTCGGGAACGGTGACTTCAGTACTCGTTCCATGGAATACCTGCGGGGCATACCAGTCTAAAGTTTTAGGGGTTTCCGTACAGGATTATTTTGTCTATGCCATTTTCAACTATCTAAGTCCGATAATGACATTAATTTTTGCGGCATTTCAGATCAAAATCAGAAAGCTGACAGAATAAGATTTAGCTTTCTTCGTTGTAATAAACCTTGTAGAACTTCATTTTTTTTTCTTCGTCAAAACCGTTTTCAAGATAGGCTTCCGCGGCATCCGGTGCGTCTATATCGAGTTTGATCTGAATATGAGTATCGAGCTTTATTTCTGTTCTGAATTTCTGTTTCTGCTTTTTCAAAACGGCTTCAGAAACGTGAAATTGATTTAAAACAACGATTTCTCGATCGTTTTCATAGGTCTTTTTGTACTCATCAAACAGCACCTCCTGTTCATCCACAGCATCGAAAATGTTTTTCTTAAAATCATGAATGTTTATTGTATCATTTTCTTTGAAATAATCCACTGTCTTGGCCAAAAAATTTCCTTGTTCCTTTGTGCCGTATTCTTTCTTCAATACATCCCCGGCAAATTCCTGACAAAGGTCTAAATAGGTCATGGTGTGAAAATTCTTATCATTGGCATACTTTACATGAAGAAAGTTTTTAATCCAATATTGCGCGTCATAATTGTTGTTATCTACACTTAAAACAGGAAATCCTTGCTCGTCGGAATAATTGATGATCAAACAGCCCTTGTCTATTCTTTTTGTGCTGATCCCCTTCTGTACGGCAACATCATAGCTTCCATCCTGTAAATAGGTCTGAAAAAAATCTAATTTGTTCTCTACCTTAAAAATACCAATGGCATCGGTCAGTATGTCATTGAATTCAATATCATTGAAATGAACCACGATCACATCACCTGTTTTAATATTTGCGGAATGCGATTGCTCGTATAAATGTTTGACGATATGCTTTGAAATATCGATGAATAAGGCATTATCAGTAAACAATTGTTTGCTGTAACTGTACAGTTCGTTTAAATTGATGTCCGCATGATGGTCAAATCGATAGCTTTCAGCAAGGTTTGCGAATGGTTTGAGTAAAAAAGGTAACATCAACTGATAACTGTCCTCATCAAAGACTACGGTGTTTTCAGAAAATGCATTTTTTGTATCATTGAATTTGTTCCCAACCTTATGTAAGATCAGTTGAGAAATAACAGATTTTTGTCTTTTTATCATGGTTAACGGGCCTGTAGAATAAGTGGCAATATTATGACACCTCTTTCAATAATCCTAAAAAAATGAGAGGCAATTCTCGCTGTATATTTGATCGATGAAATAGATTAAAACTCAAATTTTAATTGAGGTTCGAGCAATTTAAAACTCTTTCTGTGATGAAGAGTAATCCCGTTCCTTTCAAGAGCTATTCGATGTTCTTTGGTAGGGTAGCCTTTGTTTTTCTGCCAGTTGTAGCCAGGAAAATCCTGGTGGATATTTGCCATGTACGAATCTCTGTGCGTTTTAGCCAAAATGGATGCAGCTGCGATATTGAGATATTTTCCATCGCCCTTCACAATTGTTTTATGCGGAACTATACCGAACCTTTTGAATCTATTTCCGTCTACGGCAATAAATTCGGGTTGTATCTTGAGTTCTTTCAAAGCCTTGTGCATGGCTAAAATTGACGCATTCAAAATGTTGATCTTATCGATCTCCTCCTGGTAAACAAAAGCGACGCTCCATGCCAAAGCATCCTTTTCAATGATTTCTCTCAGATCTAATCTTTGCGATTCCTTGAGTTGTTTGGAATCCGTTAAATCGGGATGATCAAAATCTTTGGGCAGAATAACAGCGGCTGCCACAACCGGTCCGGCTAAGCAACCTCTGCCGGCTTCATCAGTGCCCGCCTCGAATAAAAAATCTGAAAATCGCGCTTTTAGCATCTCCGCAATTTATAAAATTGTGAGAAAAATAAAATACTACACAAGCATTTTATTTCATCAATTTATATTTCTTTAAAAATTCTACCTTTGCCTTTTGCAATTTAAACTATATGCTAAGAGCTTTTTTGCTTTTTTTTATCATTTTTTTCGTTTCTATTTCATTTGCTCAAATCAGGAATGACAGCCAATTCAACCCAATTAGCAATCGGTTTGAAGAAAGTGTGACCGATACACTGATCAATAGAAAAGAAATTACCGTTCAAATTGCAGGTAAAACTACCTATAAGGATTACAAGGTAATCGATTATCATAGAGATTCAGTCTATGTGGATACCACCATGAGTATTCAGACCTATTACGAATTTAACCAACAGCAAAGAGATCAATTCGGAAGGATGAGTCTGCCAAATCAAGGGCAAACGTATAACGATCTCACCTTTTCTTTTTATGAAAATGATCTATTTCCTGATTTGGGAGCAAGAACAAAAAAGGACCGTTATTTAAACAAGGAAGATGTTGTGTATTATTACGTGCCTACACCAACCACTGAACTTTTGTACCGCACCGGAATGGAGCAAGGACAGGTGGCAGAAGGTATTTTTACATTTAATTCATCTCAACAGATCAATTCTTCTATTGCCTTTAAAGGTACGCGTTCATTGGGCCATTATGTCAGTAGTTTAAGTGACCTGGGAAGCTTTAGAGTAACTTCAAATTACCACACTAAAAATGAACGTTACTATTTGCGGGCGCATATAGCGGCTCAGGATGTCATTAATCAGGAAAACGGAGGTTTAACCGATGAGGCCATTGAAGATTTTGAAAGCGGCGACTCCAATTTTAAGGACCGGGCGAGATTAGAAACTAATTTTGTCGGCGGAGAGAGCATATTGAGAGGGAACCGCTATTATTTTGATCATTTTTATAAGCTGTGGAAGGGTAATGATTCCATTGCCTCAAAGAAATTCTCACATTTGAGCATTGGTCATATATTTAATTATGAGCGAAAACATTTTCAATATAATCAGGATGGTACAAGCGAGATTTATGGAGATGCTTTCACTTCAGATATCAAGGATGGTGTTGAACACTTTACCCTCTACAATGAGCTATTCATGCAGTTCAGATCTCCTTATGTTTTGGGCGATTTTGTCGTGAATATTTCAAATTACGATTATAATTATGGTTACGATAGAATATTGATTAGTGAAGAAGGGCGTATTAATGACCGCATCGATGGAAACGTAGTGGCAATTGGTGCCAAATGGACAACAGATTTAAATAAATTCAATTTAAAGGCGGAGGCCAAAAGTATCATCGCAGGAAATCTTGAAGGATATTTTTTAGGAGGCGGAGCCTCTTTTAAATTAGACAGCATCACTTCGTTCTATGGCGATGCCTATACACATAATAAATCGCCAAACCTGAATTTTTTGCTCTTTCAGAGCGATTACAAAGCGTTTAATTGGCAAACAAATTTTAAAAATGAACAAAGAACAGGTCTTCTCGTTGGAATAAGATCGGCCAAATGGCTCGATGCGGAAGTCTCTGTGACTAATTTGGATAATTATACCTACTTTGAAGCCACGGGAGATATGGTTAAACCGGTGCAGGCTTCAGCATCTATACAATATCTCAAGGTGAATATCAGAAAAGAGTTCAGACTCGGGAAATTTGCCTTAGACAATTCTTTTATTTATCAGGAAACTTCTGACAATACGGACATTTTTCCCATACCCAGGTTCATCACCCGAAATTCGCTTTATTTTTCTGATTGGATCTTTAAAGGTGATCCGCTCCAGTTGCAAACCGGAATTACCTTCAACTATTTCAGCAAGTTCAATCTGCAAAGATACAATCCTGTTTTAGGAGAATTTGCCATTCAGAACGAGGGAGAATACGGAGGCTTTCCCATGTTCGATTTCTTTATCAATGCACAGGTGCAACGAACGAGAATGTATCTGCTGTTCGAGCATATCAATTCAGATTTAACGGGTTACAATTACTACTCTGCACCCGGTGTGCCTTATCGCGACTTTATGGTGCGATTTGGAATTATTTGGAATTTCTTTATTTGATCGATGAAAAAAGAATTACAAATACAGGTTAGCCCCGAACAAGCCTATTTTGAAGAGCAACTCATAGAAATCGCAGCAAAGGAATTAAAAATTTCTCCAACCAGAATTGCACATCTCCATATCAAAAAAAGATCCATTGATGCCAGGAAAAGAAAGGTAAAAGTCAATCTGCTTTTAGAGATTTTTGTAGATGAAAAATACAATCCTCCGGTAGAAGTGAGAACTGAATTCAAAGATGTGCGCAATGCGGAAGAAGTGATCGTCATAGGGGCTGGTCCGGCCGGCTTGTTCGCTGCGCTTCGTCTGATTGAGCTTGGCCTGAAACCTATCCTTTTAGAAAGAGGTAAAAATGTGAGAGACAGAAGAAAAGACCTAGCAGCGATCACCAGGTTTCATACCGTTGATCCGGACTCTAACTATTGTTTTGGCGAAGGAGGAGCAGGGACTTATTCCGATGGAAAATTATATACGCGATCAAAAAAAAGGGGTGACGTCAATCGTATTTTGCGACTTCTGATCGAACATGGTGCAAATGAAAATATCGCTGTTGAAGCACATCCTCATATCGGCACCAATAAACTCCCGAAAATCATTGCCAATATCAGACAAACCATTTTAGACTGGGGAGGTGAAATATTATTCAATACCCGAGTGGTGGATATCTTATTGAAAGGCAGAGAAATCAGCGGAGTACTCACTCAAAATGATCAAAAAATTGAGGCTCGAAATATCATCCTGGCTACCGGACATTCGGCCCGGGATATTTTTCAGTTGCTGTACGATAAGAACATCGCCATTGAAGCAAAACCTTTTGCTTTGGGGGTACGGGTAGAGCATTCCCAGCAACTTATAGATCAAATTCAATACCATTGTGATGCCAGGGGTGATTATCTGCCGGCCGCAGCTTACAGTGTGGTAAAACAAGTAAAAAACAGAGGAGTTTATTCCTTTTGTATGTGCCCTGGAGGTGTAATTGCCCCTTGTGCCACGGCACCGGGTGAAGTAGTGACGAACGGTTGGTCGCCATCAAAAAGAGATCAGCCAACCTCCAATTCCGGTATCGTGGTCGAATTGAGTGTAGATGATTTCAAACCTTATCAGTCCTTCGGACCCCTGGCAGGGGTAGAATTTCAGAAGCAGATAGAGCAAACAGCATGGAAATTAGGGGGAGAAACGCAAAGAGTGCCTGCCCAGCGTTTGATCGATTTTACCCAGGGGAAAGTATCTAAAACCATTCCTAAAACTTCCTATATTCCCGGAACGACATCCGTAGAACTGGGAGAAGTATTGCCCTCATTTATTTATCGGTCATTACAGGAAGGGTTTAAACTTTTTGGCCAGAGCATGCGCGGATATTTAACGAATGAGGCTGTTGTACATGCACCCGAGTCGAGAACTTCTTCCCCGGTAAGAATTCCAAGAGACAGGCAAACTTTGGAGCATATAGAAATCAAAGGTTTGTATCCTTGCGGAGAAGGTGCGGGTTATGCCGGTGGAATCATTTCAGCCGCTATAGATGGGGAAAAATGCGCTGAACAAATTGCTATACGCTTAGGGCTGTATGCGCCGGAATAAAAGCAATATCGAAAATGGCTGAAAAATGATTTAGGATTTTTGATTTGACCTCATCCATCGAAACTTTTCGATTCAATTCAGCTTCCAGAGAAGTAACCGCCTTTCCTTTGATTCCACAAGGGATGATGTGGTCAAAATAACCGAGATTCGCATTCACATTCAAAGCAAAACCATGCATGGTAACCCAACGAGAAGTGCGAACACCCATGGCGCAAATTTTTCTGGCAAAAGGTGTTCCTACATCTAACCAAACCCCTGTTTCGCCCTCGCTTCTGCTTCCTTTTAAACCGTATTCATCCAAAGTCCTGATCATGACTTCTTCCAGATTGCGCATGTATAAATGAATATCCGGTGAGAAATCTTCTAAATTGATGATGGGGTAACCAACGATTTGACCGGGACCGTGATAGGTGATATCACCCCCGCGATTGGTCTTGACAAACTGAATGCCTTTTTCCCTCAATTGTGCTTCGTTGAGCAGTAAATTGCTGATATCACCACTTTTTCCCAAAGTGTACACGTGCGGGTGCTCAGTAAAAATAAAATAGTTTGGATTTTTTTCTTTGTTCTCCCGCTTTCGGTTGGCCAATTTAATATCGATAATGCCCTGGTGAAGTTTTTGTTGAAAATCCCAGGCTTCTTGATACTCCTTTAAACCTAATTCTATCAGTTCTATCTTTTCCATTAGTTTTTCGGATTGTTCAAAATGATCAAAGCTGCCAAAACACCCGGTACCCAACCTAAAAAGGTTAAAATTAGGACGATCAATACAGAACCGCAGCCCTTATCTATCACTGCTAAGGGTGGCAGTACAATCGCCAGTAAAACTCTCCAAATACTCATCGCTTTTTATTAATTCGAATGCAAAGGTCTTAAAAAAAAACAAGCCATAAAAATCTTTAAACGGGCGAGTTGCGGTTTCTGAAAACCATTGTATCTTTGCCGCCTAATCAATAAATCTTTAATTCCAAATAAAATGCAATTATCAGAGCAAGAAATTGTGCGAAGAGAATCTCTCAAAAGACTGAGAAACCTAGGTATAAATCCTTATCCTGCAGAAGCTTTTAAAACTTCGTCTTCGGTAAAAAAGGTAATTACAGATTTTGATGAATTGGAAGGTAAAGAAGTGATCTTGGCCGGTAGAATGATGAGCAGAAGGATCATGGGGTCTGCCTCTTTTGCCGAGTTAAAAGATGCAAGCGGGAGAATGCAGATCTATGTCAATAGAGATGAGCTTTGTCCCGGGGAAGATAAGACCATGTACAATGAAGTATTCAAAAAATTACTCGATATAGGTGATATCATCGGCATTCAAGGGACTGTTTTTAAGACCAAGGTGGGAGAAAAAAGTGTGAGCGTCAATAAACTTACACTCCTATCAAAAGCTTTGCGCCCTTTGCCTATCGTAAAGGTGGATGCCGAAGGGAAAACACATGACGCTTTTAGTGATGCAGAAATGCGTTACAGACAGCGCTATGTCGATCTGATCGTAAATGACCATGTCAAAGAGACCTTTATCAAAAGGACTAAGATCACCAATACGATTCGTCAGTTTTTTAATGACAGAGGATATTTAGAAGTAGAAACGCCCATTCTGCAACCCATTCCGGGAGGTGCGGCGGCCAGGCCTTTTGTTACTCATCACAACGCTTTGGATATGCCTTTGTATTTGCGTATCGCCAATGAACTGTATTTAAAAAGATTAATTGTAGGCGGATTTGATGGGGTATATGAGTTTTCCAAAGATTTCAGGAACGAAGGAATGGACAGAACGCATAATCCGGAATTTACCGTCATGGAACTCTATGTGGCCTACAAAGATTACCATTGGATGATGGAAATGACTGAGCAGTTGTTAGAAAAAGTAGCTTTGGAAGCGAATGGAAGAACAGAAGTGCAAATAGGTAAGAACACAGTAAACTTTAAAGCGCCCTACGCTCGTGTTCCCATTTTAGAAGCGATCAAAATACACACTGGTTTTGACGTGGCAGGAATGAACGAAGAAGAATTGAGAGAGGTTTGTAAAAAAGTGGGAATTGAGACCGATGAGACCATGGGTGTTGGCAAAATGATCGATGAATTGTTCGGTGAAAAATGCGAGCACCATTATATCCAGCCAACTTTTATCACTGATTACCCAAAAGAAATGAGTCCCTTGTGCAAAGAACACAGAGACAATCCTGCGCTCACAGAAAGGTTTGAACTGATGGTCAATGGAAAAGAATTGGCCAATGCTTATACCGAATTGAACGATCCGATCGATCAGTTGGCGCGTTTCCAGGATCAGTTAAAATTGTCAGAGAAAGGGGATGATGAAGCGATGTTCATCGATAAGGATTTTGTACGAGCCCTCGAATACGGTATGCCTCCTACATCCGGAATTGGTATCGGTATCGACAGATTAGTCATGTTTATGACCAATAATTTGTCCATCCAGGAGGTATTGTTCTTCCCTCAAATGAAACCGGAAAAGAAAGTGCCTGAAATGACGGCTGATGAAAAGACAGTGTTTGATCTGCTGAAAACAACTTCACCGATAGAGCTAAACACCTTAAAGGGGCAAGCGGGTCTCAGCAATAAAAAATGGGATTTTGCGATTAAAAGCCTGACAAAACATAAAGTGGCAAAGGTCGAAAAAACAGAAGAAGGTCTTTTTGTTGAATTGCTTTCATAAACACAGATACCTTCATCGGGATTTGAAAGAGTTTATAAAGGAATTGCTTAGCAGTTCCTTTTTTTGTTTTAGCCAAGTAGAATTGTTTAATTTCGTGCTTTCCAACCTCTAAGTTAAGTCACATAAATTGAAAGATCAGGCAGTACTCGGACTGAAAGAAAATTGGAGCCAATTTACCATTTTGGTTATTATCAATGCATTTGTTGGGGGTATGGTGGGCCTGGAGCGAACAATATTGCCAAAATTTGCCGAGCTGGAGTTCGGAGTTGCCTCGAAAACAGCCATTTTGTCTTTTATCATTGCTTTTGGACTGACGAAGGCGATGGTGAACTATTTTACAGGCAGACTTGCCAATAGGTTCGGCAGAAAGAATCTCTTGCTTTTGGGCTGGTTATTTGCGCTTCCCATCCCATTTATCCTGATTTATGCGCCATCCTGGAATTGGGTGATTTTTGCCAATGTACTTTTGGGAATCAATCAGGGATTGGCCTGGAGCAGCACAGTGGTGATGAAGATCGATCTGGTTGGAGAGAAGGATCGAGGTCTCGCCATGGGTATTAACGAGTTTTCAGGCTATTTAGCGCTGGCTGTCGTAGCTTATTTAACAGGGCTGATCGCTCAAAAATACGGTGTTACACCTTATCCCTTTTATTTGGGTATCGGTCTTTCTGTCATTGGCCTATTTCTGACCTTATTTTTTGTTAAGGATACGAGAATATTTGTGCACAAAGAGCAAAAAACAAGTGGTACAGCTCAATTGAACAATATTTTTTTGGAGACCTCATTGACAGATAAAACACTGAGTTCTGTTACTCAGGCCGGATTGGTGAATAACTTGAATGATGGAATGATCTGGGGGCTATTGCCCATTCTTTTGGCTTCGCTGGCCTACGATCCGGGACAGATAGGAGTAATTGCGGCCATTTATCCCGGGGTATGGGGAATAGGGCAGCTCTTTACCGGAAAAATGGCGGACCTGTTTTCTAAAAAGAAAATGCTTTTTTGGGGAATGCTCTTGCAGGGTTTGGCCATTCTGTCCATTCCTTATGTGACAAAATTCTTTTCCTTGGTTGTGATCGCCGCTTTGCTGGGTTTGGGCACAGCATTGGTGTATCCCACATTTTTAACGGCAATTGCAGGGGCGACAAGTCCGGATCAGAGAGCCGAGAGCATCGGTGTTTTCAGGCTCTGGCGAGACCTGGGTTATGCTGTAGGAGCGATCATTTCAGGGATCATAGCCGACCTGTTCGGCATATCACCTGCCATCCTGACCATTGGGCTGATAACGATCTTCTCCTCGCTCGTCATCAAATATAGAATGCCGAATGACACAATCAGATCAACAAGAAATTGATCATATCTCCTTTAAAGTAAGCCGTCTTCCTTTAAATCGTAGATCAGATCAGAGATATGAGGTTTATTAGTCTTTTTTAAAACATTTCCTCGATGTGTGTTGACCGTATGGACACTTATAAATAATTTTTCGGCAATTTCTTTACTGCTTAAACCCGCTTCAATGAGTCTGACAATTTCCAATTCACGACAGGATAAATGATGAGAATTGAGCAAAAGCCTTTCATCGGGAAATCTGAATTTAGATACATCATTACCTGTGTAATAATGAAACTGGTCTTTTTTCAGACAAAATTCATCAATATTTGTATGAACCTGAATTTCAAAAACAGCTCGATGTGGAATAGGGCTGAAAAAAGTATAACACTGAAACAACAAATCAGAATAACTTTGATCGGTCTTTAACATCCTTATATTGGTAGATAACAATTCTGATCCGCATTGATTGATATACAAATTTTTATCCATGCTAATCAACTTCGATCTTCCTAGGCCAAATCTATCTAGATCGTCCGGATGAACTCGAGCCATCATTTCGTAAGGATTATTTTTTTCTGGCTCAATACCAACCATTTCCAAACTTCTTTTACTGGTATATAAGATGACCACTTGGGTGAGATCCATCACCAGGAAGAATTGGTCGTTTGCCGCCATCAATGCCTCTAATTTTAAAATAATCGGATCCTCCGCCTTAATACTTTGAAAATTTTGAGGCAAATAAGATTCGATAAAATCAAAAAAAATACTATAACTATATGGATCGGTTATCATTGGTGGTCTTGCAAGCGTAAGGACATAAAAACGCAAGTAGCACGTAAAATTACAAAAAAAATGCGATTTTAAAAGCTTGTATACTTCCAACTCAATGCATGCTTATTTTTCATTTTTGAGGGTCAGTTTCAGTCCAAAAAATAAATGGCAATCATCCTTTTCTTTAATGAGAAAATAGTATACGACCGATTCAATTGTCGAAAAAATGATTACTTTCGACAGGCAAGGTAACTAGGCGTCAATTTTTTATGAAAGTGAAAAAATATTTCGATAAAAAAGATCAATCAACATGGATAATGAAAGTATAAAGATAAATTCTCGTTCAGAGAGGATATTTTATTCACTTGGGTCCATTGCTTTGGTGATATTGGGATTGATATATTTCGAGAGTCTGATCAAACCTTTTGTGGTGGCTATCTTACTTTGGTTTATGATCGATCAATTAAAAGAAGCCTTGGGGAAGGTTCAAATTAAAGGCAAATCCTTACCTGCTTGGCTTCGAAGTTTACTTGCATTTATGATCATTATGATCATTTCCTATTTGGCATCTGAACTTCTGATCAGTAATTTGGAGGAAATGGCCGTTTTAATGCCGGAGGCAATGTCCAATTTGAACAGGTACATGCAAGAAGCGAGCGGTTTACTGAGAGATCCAAAATATGCGGCCTACCTGCAAAAATCGTTAAACAGTATTGACTTTACGGCGGTTGCAGGTTCTATATTGAATTCTTTTTCCGCCATATTTGCTAATCTCATTATCATTCTGGTTTATGTGATCTTCTTTCTCATGGAAGATAAGAACAGAAGAAATAAAATTCAAAAATTGTTTCCGGATAAGGGAAGGAAGTACAACAAGATCAACCATAGTTTGACCAACGTAGGTGGAGCCGTAAGAGCCTATATTTGGCAAAAGACAATGATCAGTTTGATCACTGCCCTACTCAGTTTTGTGATCCTCAAAATCATGGGAATAGATTACGCTTTCTTGTGGTCATTTTTAGTGTTCGTCTTTAATTTTATTCCTTATATCGGACCTCTGTTTTCGTCACTGTTTCCTGCCGTTTTTGCATTTTTGATGTCTGGTGATATCATGCAATTGATCTTTGTATTTTTGTCTATGGAAGTAATACAGATCATCTTGGGAAATTTTGTAGAACCCAAAATGTTGAGTAAAGGGACCAATCTTGGACCCATATGGGTGCTGGTAGCATTGGCTTTTTGGGGGATGATTTGGGGTATTGTAGGGATGATCTTGGCGGTACCGATCACAGCGGTATTGGTCATTTTGTTCAGCCAGAATCCAGCCACTCGTTACATTGCCATCATTTTATCCGAAAAGGGAGAGATCATGGACTTGGAAGAATGATGTGATCACCTATGTATTTTTCTTCTGTATCCATCATTCTCAATAAGTGGAATAGAATAGTATTACATCTTTATCATAAATCTTCACAAGAATTCTTGCTCGACGCCAATTTACTATCTAGGTAAGAAGTACTCATGGATAGAATAATTATATTCTAAAGAATCATCATTTAACGCAAAATCCAAGTTATAAGCTTCTTGTTTCGATCAAAAAATACCGAACCATCGGTATTGTGCTTCCTCAGTGTTACAACTAACTTTATAATGAGTAAAAATTTAAAAATCAAACTTCATTAAGACTGGTGGTTATGGCAAAATTGGAAGCTGGGTTATTCCGTGCCTATTTTGGAGGTAGTTGGAAAGGCAAAATATTCAAGAATGGTGAATTTCAACGTGAAATAACATTTAATTGGAACAAATCTTTTGGAGAATTTTCGGCCATTGGAACTGAAGAAGGCTTTATAGTGCCACCAAGTAATGGCGCTTTTGACAATACCAATCAGGTAAGTATTGCAGGTTGGAAGAATGATGTTAAAAGATGGTGTAGAACCTGGCACAATGAATTTGGCGGCTATGGTGAATTGCAATGGACCTCTCAAGACTTAATTGATGGTAAAACTGTTTTATATGGTTCTGTACATGAGTGTAAACAAGAAAGTGATGATTGCACCGAACATATTGTTAAGTGTATCATAATAAGATGAGGATAATTTTAAATATACCATTCAAAGTTTTAGAAAAGGCATCGTTGAAATAGATGTTAAACGCAGTTAGAACTTCTAAAGAATTAAAAAAATTGATGGAAGACCAAACAATAGGTATTAAACCCTACTCTAATATCAATGAATTTATAAATACATAATAAACTAAATTAATAATTTTAAATAATTTATTCAAATGAAAACTACAGAAACAGGTATCCCCTATTATACATTACCGGGACGCAAATTAGAAGGCAAGCCTTACGAAGGCACAGCCAAAGTGAATGCGAGCGATGAACGTATTGATGTACTCAAAGAATTGATGAGAAGTACACCTCCTCCCATTGATTTCGAACGGGTGATCGTCATGAAAAAGGTGTATCAGGAAACTGAGGGTTACCCCAACATTATCCGCAGGGCCAAGTTTAATGCAGAATTGCTCGAAACCAAAAAGATTTACATTGACGACAACTTGTTGGTTGGTGCTATGGGGGGCTCACTCAATGCCATCTACACCTACCCCGAATGGCAGGTAGGCTGGATGATAGAAGAGAACACCATCGAAAACTCAAAAACACCCGAAGAACGGGAAGCCAACCAATGGGTCCTCGACTACTGGACAGAACGTTCGCAGGTACCACGGGTACTGGAAATTTACGAAAAACGTTATGGCATTGATCCAAAACCGATTTATGATTCAGGCTATGTAGTGAGCTTCTTTGACTGGCCGGCAGGTGGCGGTAACCTCAATTACCCCAAGGTATATAATGAAGGCCTCGGCAGTATGATTAAATATGTGGAAGAACGCATGTATGAGTTGGAAATGCGTTTGCCAAACAAGGAGAAATTTTATTTCTATGAAGCCTCATTAATGACCATGAAGGCCATTGTGCGCTATGCTAACCGCTATGCGGCAAAAGCGCGCGAAATGGCTGCCAACGAAAAAAATGCACAGCGTAAAGCTGAATTGATATCGCTTGCCGAAACCTGTGAGCGTGTGCCGGAGCACCCTGCACGCAATTTGCGTGAAGCCATGCAGGCACACTTCTTCTGCCACATTGTAGCAGAAATGGAACAGGTGGGTTGTGGATATTCTGAAGCGTACTTGGGCCAAAACCTGGAGCCATTCTATCAGCGCGACAAAGAAGCCGGGTTGATTACCTATGAAGATGCCCAGTTCATGTTTAAGAACCTAATTCTTAAACTCAATGAGATCGGCTATTACTTTGGAGAGAAGGTTGCATTGCAAAATTCGGCCGACCTTGGACAAAGTATTACCCTGGGAGGCTATGATATAAATGGTGAGCATTCCCATGCCGAAATGGACTTTGTGATTCTGGATGCCAGCAATTATCTGCACTTGCCGCAGCCGCCATTGACGCTGTGCCATACGCCAAAAACTCCCGGCAAGTTGCTGGAGAAAGTATTGGATGTAATCGGTACAGGTATAGGTATGCCGCAGATGGTGAGCGGTGAGGCCATGGTGAAACGGGCCTTATACAACTGGCCTGAATCAAAAGCCGGTAAATTATCGCTTGAAAAAGCAAGACGTACCTGTATAGGCGCCTGTGTGGGAAGTTACATTCCTTACGAGACCGGCCACCCCGTGGAAGGTCAGCCTAATCTTGGTAAGATACTCGAACTTACCCTGAACGATGGATTTGATCCACGCACTAAAAAGCAGGTAGGACCTAAATCAGGTAATCCGGAAGATTTCAAAAATTTCGAAGAACTCTATGCTGCTTTCGAAAAACAACTTTTGTACTGCGAAGAAGTGCTTAGAAGAGGCGCCTGGATAGCCAGTATGCTGGCGGCCGAATACCTGCCTGCTACTTGGCGTTCATGCCTGACTATTGGTTGCCTTGAATCTGGTTTGGATGTGTGGCATGGTGGGGCCAACTACTATACCATCGCACAAATCTCAGTAGGACAGGTGGATGCGGCAAATGGACTGATGGCAGTGAAGGATCTTGTATTTGACAAGAAAAAATTGACTATGGCTGAATTGAAGAAAGCACTAGCTGCTAACTTCGAGGGTGAGTATGAGAAGGTCCACAAGATGTGCTACGTAGATGCGCCTAAGTATGGAAATAATATCCATGAAGCGGATATGATGGTGAGAAGAGTGAATGACAGTATCCTAGATGCCTTCAACACTGTAGATGGCGGAGGTAATTACCTAGGCTTGGACGACCTGTACAAAACATCACTCGACCAATACACCAAGAGTATTCACAACCTGATGGGTAAAGTTACTGGTGCATTGCCTACCGGTAAAAAAGCCGGACAGGCCCTTACAGATGGAAGTTTATCAGCTATGCCAGGTACGGATGTCAACGGACCCACTGCGTTGGTGATGTCGGCTGCTATGGGTGGCGATCCTGTAAGATGGACGGCCACACACATGAACATGAAAGTTCAACCCGACCAATTGAAATCAAGAAAAGGTAGAGATCAAATTTTGGGTCTGGTAAAAACTTTGTTTGATAATGGTGGTTATCACATTCAGTTTAACTGTTTGGATACCGACATGCTTAGAG